>NZ_AUFE01000042.1 GCF_000426345.1 Cupriavidus phytohabitans
GAGCCCCCGACCTACGATACTGAGCGCGCGCAGCGCAGCCGTAGGCGTCCTCGCGTTGACGCCGGCAGCAGGCGGCCTACGCCCGGCATGGGGATCGTTCAATGGTGGGTCGACGCAGCCACTATCCCAGACTCACCTGGCGTAGCAGGCTCGAACCACTGGCTACATCGAACGGAAATCACCACCGCCCGAACCACCCACACCGCCAACTTGATAGCCAGCCGCTAAGGCGACGCGCTTTTTGGTTACTTTTTGTCGCTCGGACAAAAAGTGACCCGCCCAGGAGGGCGGAACCAGGCGTTTCAACGGCCGACAGCATGTCATCAACGGCGACAACACAGCTTCAAAAGCCGACAGCATGTCACCAACAGCAACAACCCCAGCCGTCAACCAAAACGCTTAATGCCTGAAATGCCGCGTCCCAGTCAACACCATCGCAATCCCACGTTCATCCGCCGCAGCAATCACCTCATCATCCCGCATCGACCCACCCGGCTGAATCACGCACATAGCACCCGCATCCACAACAACATCCAACCCATCACGGAACGGGAAGAACGCATCCGACGCCACGGCGGAGCCAGCCAGCGTCAGCCCGGCATTCTGCGCCTTGATGCTGGCGATGCGAGCCGAATCCACACGGCTCATCTGCCCGGCACCGACACCCAGCGTCATGCCACCGCCACAGAACACGATGGCATTGGACTTGACGAACTTCGCCACACGCCAGGCAAACATCAGATCATCCATTTCCTTCGGCGTCGGATGACGGCGTGTCACCACCCGCAGCTCGGACGGCTGCACGTTCTTGGCATCCGGGCTCTGCACCAGCAGGCCGCCACCGACGCGCTTGAAGTCATACTGGTTGATCCCCTTGCCCAGCGGAATCTCCAGCAGGCGCACGTTCTGCTTGGCCGCGAATACGGCGCGCGCGGCGGCGCTGAACGACGGCGCAATCAGCACTTCAACGAACTGCTTGGCCACGGCCTGCGCAGCGGCTTCATCCAGTTCCACGTTGAAAGCGATGATGCCGCCGAAGGCCGAGGTGGAGTCGGTCTTGAACGCCTTCTCATACGCTTCCAGCGCGTTGGTGCCCAGCGCCACGCCGCAAGGGTTGGCGTGCTTGATGATCACGCAGGCCGCGCCATTGGCCGCGTCGAACGACTTGACGCATTCCCAAGCCGCGTCGGCATCGGCGATGTTGTTGTACGACAGCTCCTTGCCCTGCAGCTGCACGTAGTTGGCCAGCGCGCCATCCACCGCCTTCAGGTCACGGTAGAACGCCGCCGACTGGTGCGGGTTCTCGCCGTAGCGCATTTCCTGGACCTTGTCGAACGCCAGGTTCAGCGTCTGCGGGTAGGCGCTGCGGGCCTGGTGCGACTTGTCGGCGCCGAGGCTGGTCAGGTAGTTGGTGATGGCGCCGTCGTACTGCGCCGTGTGCGCGAACACCTTGGTGGCGAGGCGGAAGTTGGTGTCGTAGCCGACGCTGTTGCCGTTTGCGCGCATTTCACCGAGCACCACGGCGTAATCGGCCGGGTCGACGATGACGGTCACGTCACGGTGGTTCTTGGCCGCCGAGCGCAGCATGGTCGGGCCGCCGATATCGATGTTCTCGATCGCGTCCGGCAGCGTGCAGTCATCCTTGGCCACGGTCTGCTGGAACGGGTACAAATTCACCACCAGCAGGTCGATGGTGGGGATATTGTGCTCGGCCAGCGCGGCCATGTGCTCGGGCAGGTCGCGGCGCGCCAGGATGCCGCCGTGGACCTTCGGGTGCAGCGTCTTGACGCGGCCGTCGAGCATTTCCGGGAAGCCGGTGTAGTCGGCCACCTCCGTCACGGGCAGGCCGCTGTCGGCCAGCAGCTTGGCGGTGCCGCCGGTGGAAAGCAGCGTCACGCCGAGCGCGTTCAGTTCGCGCGCGAATTCGACGATGCCGGTCTTGTCGGAAACGGAAAGGAGGGCTTGCTTGATCATGGCTGTGGGAAACGCTTCAAATTCAAAGTAAACCGTGCTGCTGCAGCTTCTTGCGCAGCGTGTTGCGATTGATGCCCAGGTAGGCGGCCGCCAGCGACTGGTTGCGCTCGGCGCGCACCATCACGGCTTCCAGCAGCGGCCGTTCGACGGCCTCGAGCACCATGTTGTACATATTGGAAGGCTCTTCACCGTCCAGGTCGCGAAAATACGTGTCCAGGCTATCCCGGATGCACTGGTCGATAGCGTTGCGGCTCATGCGGCAAGCAACTCCCCGTTTTTGTTGTTGTTCGCTTCGTCTTTATCTTGTCTGCCCTGATCGTCGTCCACGTACACCAGCCGGTCCGAGAACTGCGCCTGCTCGTCGAAGAAGGCGTTGACCGCCGCCAGTTGCTCGGTGGTGGACTCCAGCGTGTTCATCCGGTGCCGGAACAGGTTCGCGCCGCGCAGGCCGCGCGTGTACCAGGCAATATGCTTGCGCGCGGTGCGCACGCCGGTGAACTCGCCGTAGAAGGCGTAGTGGTCTTCCAGGTGCGCGTTCATGATCGCGCGGATCTCGGCCACCTCGGGCGACGGCAGCATCTCGCCGGTCTTCAGGAAGTGCTCGATCTCACGGAACAGCCACGGCCGGCCCTGCGCCGCGCGGCCGATCATGATCGCGTCCGCGCCGGTCAGCGCCAGTACTTGCCTGGCCTTCTGCGGCGTGGTGATGTCGCCGTTGGCAACCACCGGGATCGAGGCCGCTGCCTTGACCGCGGCAATGGTCTCGTACTCGGCGTCGCCGTGGTACAGGTCGGCACGGGTGCGCCCGTGGATGGTGAGCATGCTGATGCCCGCGTCCTCGACCATGCGCGCGACGCGCAGCGCATTGCGGTTCTCGCGGTTCCAGCCGGTGCGGATCTTCAGCGTGACCGGCACGCGATCACCGACGGCGGCGACCACCGCCTCGACGATGCGCACCACCAGCGGCTCGTTCTGCAGCAGCGCCGAGCCGGCGGCCACGTTGCACACCTTCTTGGCCGGGCAGCCCATGTTGATGTCGATGATCTGCGCGCCGCGGTCGACGTTGTATCGCGCCGCCTCGGCCATCATGGAAGGCTCGGCGCCGGCGATCTGCACGGCGATGGGCTCGACCTCGCCTGCGTGGTTGGCGCGGCGCATGGTCTTTTCGCTTTTCCACAGCTGTGCGTTGGACGCCACCATTTCCGACACCGCATAACCCGCGCCGAGCTGCTTGCACAGCTGGCGGAACGGCCGGTCCGTCACGCCCGCCATGGGGGCGACAAACAGGTTGTTGCGGAGTTGGTGAGGTCCGATCTGCACGATAGGGCGGCGGTTCTGCTGGGGGCCCTGCCGCCCTGGCGGCGCGCGCGCCGGGAAGGATCGGGATGGCCTGCTCTGGTTCGGGGACCTTCTTGTGACGATCGGGCGAAACAGAGACGAAACGGAAAAACATGCCCCTGCCGAAACTGCAGCCGGCGATGGATCGGGACATGTGCGAGGGCGAGATTCTACCGCCAAACGGGAGCGACTGCCCAAGAATTGAGCATCGATGGCGCAATCTGTAGCGGGATCTGTGGTACGTGGCGCACGCGCCACAGATCCCCGATGCCCGACTTCAGCGGCGCATACCGAACATCATGTGGCGCGCCAGCGCGTGCCGCAACGGCGGCAGGCAGGCCAGCGCCGCCAGCGACGCCCCGCGGGCATGCGCGGCAAGCGGGTAGGGCACACCGAACAGCCGCGGCAGCAGGTCGGTGACGCCGATGGTGACCGCGCGGTCGAGCCGATGCCGGCTGGCAAAGGCCTGCAGCGCCTGCGGCGTGCAGGCCGCACGCAGCGAGTCGGCCAGCGCGAAGGCGTCGCGCAGGCCCAGGTTGAGGCCCTGGCCCGCCACCGGGTGCAGCGTCTGCGCCGCATTGCCGACCGCAGCGACGCGGCCGCTGACCGTGACCGGCGCGGCGTTCAGCCCCAGCGGAAAGGCATGGCGCTTGCCCGCCAGCGTGAAATAGCCCATGCGGTCGCCGAAGGCACGGCCAAGTTCCAGTGCGAACTCCGCGTCGGGCAGCGCCAGCCGCCGTGCGGCCTGTTCCGGCGGGCAGCACCACACCAGCGCGTAGCCCGGCACGCCATGCTGGTCGTGCGGCAGCAGCGCCAGCGGGCCTTCCTCGGTAAAGCGTTCCCAGGCCCAACCCGGCTGCGGGCGTGAGCAGGCCACATGGGCGATCAGGGCGGTCTGCCCGTAGTCGCGCGTGCGCGCGCCGCGGCCCTGGTGCCGGGCCTGCTCGTGGAACAAGCCGCCCTCGGCCTGGATCGCCACCCGGGAGGCAAAGACCGCTGTCTGCCCGTCATGGGCGGTGCCGGTCAGCTGCACCGTGCCGCCGTCGGCATCGTCGCCGGTGCCGGCCGATGGTGGCTGCTCGATCTGGTCGATGCGGGTCTCGAATACGCGCTGCAGCCGGTCGGCCGGGCAAGCCTGCGCGGCGCGCGCGAGGGCGCGTTCGAGCACGTCGCACAGCTCGCCATAGCGGACTACATAGCCCAATGCCGGCACGCCGTAGTCATCATGGTGCAACCGGACGTGGCCGAAGCGGCCGCGCTGCGACACGTGGATATGCTCGATCGGGCAGCCTGGCACGGGCCAGGCGCCGATCTGTTCGAGCAACTGGCGGCTGCCGTACGACAGCGCGATCGCGCGCGGATCGCGCGCGGCGCGCGCCGGCGTGGCCGCATCGATCAGCGCGATGCGCCAGTCGGTGGTGCGCAGCAGCTGGCAGGCCAGCGCCAGTCCCACCGGGCCGCCGCCGACGATGGCGATGTCGTGGAGATCAGCTGGTGCGACCGGCATTGTCACTGCCTCCGGTATTGCCGCCCGGGGCATCGCTGCCGCCGCCAGTCTCGCCGGCACCGCGCTTCCAGCAGATCGCGTCAGTGCGCGACTTGCCGGCCGCGGCGTCGCGCAGCGCATTGTCGAGCTTCTGCTGGTTGAAACCGGGCAGCGCGCGCAGTTGCTCGAGCAGCGCGGCATAGTTGGCGGCATCGGCCGGGACCACGCAACCCTGGCCGCTGTCGGGCGCGCCGACCAGGATCAGCCAGGCGGCGCCCGCCCAGGGCTCGCGGTTGGAGACGCGCACCACGACGCGTTCCAGCGTGTCCCACGCGATTTCCTCGCGCTGGCCATCGGGGCGGTGCACCACGACGCGGTCGTCGAACAGGTTGATGATGAACGGTTCTGACGGATCGCGCGTTGGCGAGGCCGAAGCCTGGGTGCGGCCCTGGCCGGGAAAGATTCTGCGCAGCCAGCCGATCATCGCCGGCCTCCGGCGTCGCGCATCAGCGTTTCGATCTCGTCGGCATGTACCGGCACGCCGCGGGTGATCAGCTCGCAGTCGCCATCGGTCACCACGGCGTCATCCTCGATGCGGATGCCGATATGCCAGTAGCGCTCCGGCACGTCCTCCGCCGGGCGCACGTAGATGCCGGGCTCGATGGTCAGCACCATGCCCGGCTGCAGCGGCCGCCACGGACGCTCGCCTTCGCCGCTGTGGCTGGCGACGCGGTACTCGCCCACGTCGTGCACGTCCATGCCAAGCCAGTGCCCGGTGCGGTGCATGTAGAAGCGGCGGTAGCTGCCGCTGGCCAGCACGTCGTCGAGCGTGCCTTCCTTGTTGCGGTCGAGCAGGCCGGTATCGAGCATGCCTTGCGCCAGCACGCGCACGGCGGCATCGTGCGGCACGTTGTAGGGCACGCCGGCGCGGGTTTCGGCGATCGCGGCTTCCTGCGCTGCTACCACCAGGTCATACAACTCGCGCTGCGCGGGCGAAAAGCGTCCCGACACCGGGAAGGTGCGGGTGATGTCCGAAGCGTAGCCGTCAAGCTCGCAGCCGGCATCGATCAGGCACAGGTCGCCATCCTTCAGCTCGGCCGGGCCGGCGCGGTAGTGCAGCACGCAGGCGTTGGGGCCGGCGGCGACGATCGAGTTGTAGGCCACGCTCTGCGCGCCGTGGCGGCGGAATTCATAGAGCAGTTCGGCTTCGAGGTGGTATTCGCGCAGGCCCGGGCGCGTGGCCTGCATCGCGCGCACATGGGCCCCGGCGGAGATTTCGCCGGCGCGGCGCATGATCGCCAGTTCGCCCGCGTCCTTGAACAGCCGCATCTCGTCGAGCACCGTGCGGATATCGATCGCCGCCGACGGCGCGGACACGCCCGCGCGGCCCTGCATGCGCACGGCGTCGAGCCAGCGGCGCATCTGCATGTCGGTGCGGGTCGACTCGGCCAGCGGGTAGGCCACCTGTCCGCGATTGGCCAGCAGCGGCGGCAGCGTCGCGTCGATTTCTTCGAACGAATGCGCCTCGTCGAAGCCGAACGCGGCGCGTGCCCCTTCGGGGCCGTAACGGAAACCGTCCCAGATCTCGCGCTCCTCATGCTTGGGACGGCAGAACAGGATGCTGCGGTCGGCATCGTCCGGGTCGCCGGGCGCGCCGGCCACCAGCACCAGCACGGCCTCGGGCTCGGTGAAGCCGGTCAGGTAATAGAAATAGCTGTCGTGCCGGTACGGATAGTCGCTGTCGCGGTTGCGCATGGCTTCCGGCGCCGTAGGCAGGATCGCCACGCCACCGCCGCCGGCGCGCAGGTGCTGCAGCACACGGGCGCGGCGTTCGCGGCAGGCGGCGAGAAGGGCGTTGTCGGGTGCGGACATGGTGTGGCCTGGGAAAGAGGAGGATCAGGCCGATTCTAACGCCGCCGGGCAGGTTGCAGCGTCGGTGCAGCAAAAGGCGCGCCGCGCCACTGCCATGGCACGGCTCGGGTCCGCCTCGATCAGCGGCCCACGAAGGCGGCCGCCACAGGCGCAATACTGGCGTTCAGCTCGTCCAGCTGCGCCGGCGTGCCGACGTTCTCCCAGCGACCTGCGAAACGTTCGCCCGTAGCGGTGCCCGCGGTGATTGCGGCGCGGTAGAGCGGCGTCATGGCGACACGGCTGCCGGGGGCGATGCCAGTGAACAGGCGCGTGTCGTACAGGCCGATATTGCCGAAGGTAAGGCGCTCGCCATGCGTCGGATGCTCGTCCAGCGACAGTCGGCCCTGGGCATCCATCGCAAAGTCGCCGCGCGGGTGGAATGCGGGGTTGGGCACCATCACCAGGTGCATGCGCGGCTCGGCCGCGCCTGCCAGCGCGGCGGCGCGGGGCAGCAGGGTGCGGAAGTCGTAGTCGCAGAAGATGTCGCCAGACACGGCCAGGAAGATCTCGCCGCGTGCCGGGTCGTGCGACAGCAGCGGCAGGGCCTTGGCGATGCCGCCGGCGGTTTCCAGCGCCTCGGTTTCGGGCGAGTAGGCGATGCGCACGCCGAAGCGGCTGCCGTCGCCGAGCGCGGCCTCGATCTGCTCGCCGAGCCACGCGTGGTTGATGACGATGTCGCGCAGGCCGGCGCGCGCCAGCGCCTCGATCTTCCAGACGATCAGCGGCTTGCCGCCCACGGCCAGCAGCGGCTTGGGGCAGGTATCGGTCAGCGGGCGCATGCGGTCGCCGCGGCCGGCGGCGAAGATCATGACCTTCATCAGAAGAGGGCCTCCAGGGCAAGGAGCGCGGCCATGCCGCCGGCAATGGTCCAGCCGACGCTGCGGGTACGCGCGGCGATCAGGATGGCGACCACGCCGGCCACCAGCCGCGCATTGGTTGGGGTAAGCGCGAGCTCGCCGCCCTGCATCAGCAGGTCGGGGGCGATCAGCGCCGACAGCATGGCGGCCGGGACGAACTGCAGCGCGGTGCGGAACCACGCCGGCAGCCGCACGCGGCCTTCCACGGCGATGAATGACAGGTGGATCAGGAAGGTCGCCAGGCCCGCAGCCAGGAAGACCCATAGCAAGGTCAGCGCATTCATGCGGCCTCCTTGCCGACCGAGCCGGAACGATCCGCCGCCCCGGCCCGGCGCGCGCCGGGGCGGTTGCCACGGCCCAGCACCAGCATGCCGGCGGCGATGCCGCCCAGCGCCGCCACCATCAGCCCGAGCTTGTGCGGCAGGCCGAAGCAGGCCACCGCCAGCACGCTGGCGGACACTGCGGCGGCCACGTGCGAGCGGTGCTTGAGACCGGGCACGATGATGCCGATGAAGGTCAGCGGCAGGAAGAAATCGAGCGGCCAGTCGCGCGGCACCTGGGCGCCGACCAGCACGCCGGCCAGCGTCGACACTTGCCAGCTGGCCCACAGCGCGAAGCCGCCGCCGAAGTAGTACCAGTGGCGGTATTGCGCGCGCGGGCCGGTATCGCCCAGCCGGTGCGTCATCGCGGCGAAGGCCTCGTCGGTCAGCAGGTAGGCGATCAGCGCCTTCCAGCGGCGCGGCAGGTGGGCCAGCGTTGGCGCGATGGTGGCGGAATACAGCGCGTGGCGCAGGTTGACCATCGCCACCGTCAGCGTGATCACCACCGCGGGCGTGCCGGCGGTCCACAGCTGGGTCAGGATCATCTGCGAGGCGCCGCCGAACACGATCGCGCTCATGGCACAGGCCAGCCATGCCGGCATGCCGGCGCCGACCGCCAGCACGCCGTAGATCAGGCCGAACGGCACCACGCCAAGCAGCATCGGCGCGAGCGCGCGCGCGCCGGCCAGCCACTCGCCGAAGGCGGTGATGGCGGGGGGGCGGGCCGGATCGTTGACGTCAGGCACTTCGTCAGAAGGTATAGCCGGCCGGGCTGGCCACGCCTTCCAGCGCATCCAGCAGGCGGATCAGCTTGCGCAGCTCGGTATAGCGGCCGGCAACGCTGCGGGTGTACTTCAGCACCAGCGGCAGGTTGGCGAGGTAGCCGTCCTTGCCGTCGCGGTGGTAAAGGCGCGCGAAGATGCCCAGCACCTTCAGGTGGCGCTGCAGGCCCATCCATTCGAAATCGCGGTAGAACTCGCCGAAATCGGCATTGACCGGCAGGCCGGCCTTGCGCGCACGCTCCCAGTAGCGGATCAGCCAGTCGAGCTGCTGTTCCTCTTCCCATTCGATATAGGCGTCGCGCCACAGCGAGACCGCGTCATAGGTGATCGGGCCGATCACCGCGTCCTGGAAATCCAGCACGCCAGGATTGGCGCCGCCGTCCAGCATCATCAGGTTGCGCGAGTGGTAGTCGCGGTGCACGTAGACCTGCGGTTGCGCCAGGTTGTTGGCAAGCAGCGTATCCATCACTTCGCGCAGATCGGCCTGCTGGGCGTCGCTCAGTGTGGCGCCAAGGTGCCTGGCCACGTACCACTGCGGGAACAGGTCGAGCTCGCGCTGCAGCAGCGCGCGGTCGTACGCGGGCAGTTCGCCGGGGCGGGTGGCGGCCTGGATACGGACCAGCGCCGCGGCGGCATCGGCATACATGCCATGGGCCGTGGAGTCGTCCAGGCGCGACAGGTAAGTCTGGCTGCCCAGGTCCGCAAGCAGCAGGAAACCCTGCGCCAGATCCTGCGCCAGCACGGTCGGCACGGTCACGCCGGCCTCGCCGAACAGCTGGCAGACGTGGATGAAGGGTCGGCAGTCCTCGTGTGCCGGCGGCGCGTCCATGACGATGGCGGTCGGGTGCGCCGGGTTGCCGGTGCGCACGCGGAAATAGCGCCGGAAGCTGGCATCGGCCGATGCGGGCACGCAGGAATCGGGATCGGCGGACCAGGCGGGGCCAAGGCCGGACACCCAGGCCTTGAGCTGGTCCAGGCGTGGGTCGTGGGGAAGAGCTGCCATACAGGAAGGGCGCGGAAAAATATCGTGGAGCGGGGCAAGCCGGCCGCAAGGGCAGGTTTGGATGCCCCGTATAATACCCGACCAGACCCGGGCGCCGGGCGGCCCCCGGGAGGGGCCTTCGTTGCCCCGCAGCCTGCTCTGGCAGGGGTTGGCGGCTTGCAGGCGGCCGCAGCCCACGCCGAGACTGACAACCCGTGCGAATGACCGAACAACGACGAACACCGAATAACAAGGCCTTGCTTTCGCCTGCCTCCACTGGCGCCGCCGCCCGCGCCAGGCTCGCTGGTCGCCTGAATGGCCGCCTGAACGCTGGCCGGCTGCGCCCGCTGGTGCTGGCCATGGCCGGCCTGTCGGCCGGCGCCCAGGCGCAGATGTCGGGCTCGGCGATTCCGGACCTGGATCAGGTCGAGCCGGTGTTCGAAGCCGCACCGCAGGCGCCCGAGCCGCCCACGGTCTCCGGCGAACTGGTGCCGCGGCTGGCCGAGCCCCCCAAGACCAGCGAGCCTGATTCCGGCGCGCCGACCTTCATTGAAGGCGACCGCATGACGGGCTACAGCGAGCGCGGCGTCGAACTCGAAGGCCATGCCGAGCTGCGCCGCGACGGCGGCGTGGTCAAGGGCGACAAGCTGAGCTACGACCAGGATACGGACGAGGCCCATGCCGAGGGCAACGTGCGGCTGTCGCGCAGCGGCACGCTGGCGGTGGGGCCCGAGGCCAAGCTGAAGGTCGAGGCCAACGAAGGCTACATGCTTTCGCCGGACTACTACTTCCAGCAGACCGGCGGCGCCGGCAAGGCCGAGCGCATCGATTTCCTGGACAAGGACCGCAGCACTATCAAGCGGGCGTCGTACACCACCTGCTCGCCGGACAACGCGGACTGGTATTTCAGCGCGAACCAGATCGATCTGGACAGCGACCGCCAGGTGGGCGTGGCCTATGGCGGGGTGCTGAATTTCTTCGGGGTGCCGATCGCGGCGGCGCCGGCGTTCAGCTTTCCGCTGAACGATGACCGCCGCAGCGGCTTCCTGGCGCCGTTGATGGGTTACGGCTCGCGCTCGGGTTTCGACCTGACGATGCCGTACTACTTCAACATCGCGCCGAACCGCGACCTGACCATCTATCCGCGGCTGATGACGGAGCGGGGCCTGCAGCTCGGCGGCGAGTACCGCTACCTGGGGCAGGGCTACTCCGGCCGCATCCGCGCCGAGTTCCTGCCTGACGACCAGAAGACCAACTCGAACCGCTGGGCCTACTCGATCCAGCACAACCAGAACCTGGCCAAGGGCCTGAACGCCTACCTGAACGTCAACCGGGTCTCGGACGACCAGTACCCGGACGACTTCAACCGCAGCGTGGCGCAGTCCGCGCAGCGCCAGTACGTGCAGGAAGGCGGCGTCACCTATAACTGGCAGGATTTCTTCCTGATGGCGCGGGTGCAGAAGTTCCAGACGCTGCGCCCCAGCGAGCCATCGTACGAGCGCGAGCCGCAGCTCAACGGCAAGTACATCCGCTATGACCTGGGCGGCTTCGACGTGCAGGTGGAGGCGGACTACACCCGCTTCCGCATCCCGCTGACGTCCACCGGCTTCCAGCAGCCGCAGGGCGAGCGCATGTATGTCCAGCCGAGCATCAGCTACCCGATCGTGCGCGCCGGCTGGTACGTGACGCCGAAGGTCACGTTCAACGCGACCCAGTACCAGATGGAGTCGCAGGACAATACGCCCAACGCGCAGACCAATTTCTCGCGCGTGCTGCCCAC
Source organism: Cupriavidus phytohabitans (assembly GCF_000426345.1). Taxonomy (GTDB): domain Bacteria; phylum Pseudomonadota; class Gammaproteobacteria; order Burkholderiales; family Burkholderiaceae; genus Cupriavidus. The sequence goes on from NZ_AUFE01000042.1 coordinate 11,431, forward strand.
CGTCAGCCTTGATTCGGGCATGACGTTCGAGCGCGAGGCGCCGACCATGAGCCGGCTGTTCGGCGTGAACTACCTACAGACGCTGGAGCCGCGCCTGTTCTACGTCTACACGCCGTTCCGCGACCAGAGCCTGTTCCCGCTGTTCGACACGGTCCAGTCCGATTTCGGCTATGGCCAGATCTTCAGCGAGAACCCGTTCACCGGCTACGACCGGATCGCCGACAACAACAAGATCACTGGTGGCCTGACCACGCGCCTGATCGAGTCGGACTCCGGCATCGAGCGCTTCCGCGGCACCATCGCGCAGCGCTACGACTTCACCGGGCAGCGCGTGCAGATCAATGGCACGCTGGCGGACCCCAAGCCTGGCGCCTCCGACCTGCTCGCCGCGACGACCATCCAGATGTTCCGGGGCTATTACCTGGACATGGGCGTGCAGTACAACCTGGATACCGACCGGGTCAACTACGGCAACGTGGCGTTTTCATACCGTCCCGAGCCGCGCAAGGTCTTCAACGCCGGCTACCGCTACCGCCGTCCGACCGCCGTGACCGACAATACCGCGATCGACCAGTTCGAGTTGTCGGGCCAGTGGCCGATCACGCGGCGTGCCTACGCCATCGCGCGCTTCGCCTTCGACCTGAGCGCGAGCCAGATGGTCGATACGCTGGCCGGCGTCGAATACGCCGCGGACTGCTGGGTCGGCCGCGTGGTCTACCAGCGTTTCCGCAACACCACGCAGGGCTACACCGGGCGGGTCTTCCTGCAGGTGGAGTTCCGTGGCCTTTCCAAGATCGGGTCCAATCCGCTGAACATCCTGCGCCTGAACGTGCCGGGCTACGAGCCCGTGTCCGCCAAGCCGGTGCCGACGACCCAGTACGATCACTATGAATGACGGATTAAGATGAAACGTCAAGAATTCGCCTTGTTTTCCTTTCTCATGACGTCGTGGCACCGCCTGCTGTTGCCGGCCGTGCTGGCCGCGATCGCCGTTCCGGCCGCCGCGCAGCTGAAGGCGCCAGGCACCGGGCGTGCCACTGGCATCTTCGTGCCGCAGTCGTCCGACGTCACCGCGCCGGCGAGCCAGCCCAAGCTCGGCGTGCCGCAGCCCGGCGACCAGAAGCGCTCGCAGCTGGTCGACGAGGTGGTTGCCGTGGTCAACAACAGCGTGATCACGCGCCGCGAGCTGCTCGACCGCGCCGATGAGATCGAAGGCCAGCTGCGCGCCGCCGGCCGTCCGATCCCGCCGCGCGCCGACCTGCTCGGCGAGGTGCTGGAGCGCCTGGTGATGGAACGCGTGCAGACCCAGGCCGCGCAGGAAGCCGGCATCCGCGTGACCGACCAGGAGATCGACCGCGCCATCGAATCGGTGGCGCAGCAGAACCGCATGAACGCCACCGAGCTGCGCCGCCGCGTGGAAGCCAGCGGCATGACCTGGACCAAGTACCGCGACGAGCTGCGCAAGCAGGTGCAGGTGATCCGCCTGCGCGAGCGCGAGGTCGATTCCAAGGTGCAGGTCTACGACGGCGAGATCGACAACTTCCTCGCTGCACGCGGTGGCCAGGCCGGGGCCACCGGCCCGACCGAATACAACGTGGCGCAGATCCTCGTGCGCGTGCCCGAGAATGCCTCGGACGCGCAGAAGCAGGCGCTGCGCGCCAAGGCCGAGGGGCTGCTGAAGCAGGCCCAGGGCGGCGCCGACTTTGCACAGCTGGCGCAAGCCAGTTCGGAAGGCCCGGAAGCCGCGCAGGGCGGCGCCATGGGCTTTCGCGAGATCGGCCGCCTGCCGGCGCTGTTCGCCAACTCGGTGGTCGACCTCCAGCCTGGCGCCGTGGCGCCCCAGGTGGTGGAAAGTGCCGCGGGCTTCCACGTGGTCAAGCTGGTGGCCAAGCGCGCTGCCCCGGCATCCGGCCAGGCCGCGGCAGGCAAGATCACGCAGACGCAGGTGCGCCATATCCTGATCCGCACCGGCCCCAACATGCCCGAAGCCGAGGCGCGCCGCCAGCTCAGCACGCTGCGCGACCGCATCACCCACGGCGGTGACTTCGCCGACGCGGCCAAGCGCTTCTCGCAGGATGGCTCGGCACAGAACGGCGGCGACCTCGGCTGGGTTTCGCCGGGCGAGCTGGTGCCCGAATTCGAGCAGGCCATGAGCCGCCTGCGCCCGAACGAGATCTCCGAGCCGGTGGTCACGCAGTTCGGCGTGCACCTGATCCAGGTGCTGAACCGCCGCGAGACCGAGCTGTCGCCCGAGAAGCAGCGCGACTTTGCCCGCGCCGAGGTCCGCGAACAGAAGCTGCGGGCCGCGTATGATGACTGGGTGCGCCAGCTGCGCTCGCAGGCGTACGTCGAGTACCGCATCAACCGGCAGCGCTGACGCGCGCAAGCGCCGCTCACCCGCCCTCCCGCCCACGCCGACATGCCTGACCCGCTATCCCTGGCCATTTCCACCGGCGAGCCCGCCGGCATCGGCCCCGATATCACCATCGGGGCGTTGCTGCAGCTCGCCGGCGCCAACCATGGCAACAATGGCGGCAGCGGGCACTACCGCTTCCATGTGCTGGGCGATGCCCGCCTGCTGGCCGAACGCGCCGCGGCGCTGGGCGTGACGCACGCCTGGGAGCGGCGCATCGCCGACGGCGATGTGGTGATCGAGGACATCCCGCTGGCCGTCGCATGCGAACCCGGCCGCCTCGATGCACGCAACGGCCCGTACGTGCTGGCGCTGCTCGATGCCGCCATCGCCGGCTGCCGCCCGCATGGCCGCGCCGCGCCGCGCTATGCGGCCATGGTCACGGCGCCGGTGCAGAAGAGCACCATCAACGACGCCGGCGTGCCGTTCACCGGTCACACCGAATACCTGGCCGACAGCGCCCGCGTGCCGCGCGTGGTAATGATGCTGGCCGGCCCGCAGCCCGCGCACGACAACGCCATGCTGCGCGTGGCGCTGGCGACGACCCACCTGCCGCTGCGCGCGGTGCCGGATGCGCTCTCCGTCCCGCTGCTGTTGCAGACCCTGACCATCATCGATGCCGACCTGCGCCACTACTTCGGCATCGCGCGCCCCCGCATCCTGGTGACGGGCCTGAACCCGCACGCCGGCGAAAGCGGGCACATGGGCCGCGAGGAGATCGACGTGATCGTGCCCGCGCTGGCGCAGGCCAAGGATGCCGGCATCGATGCGCGCGGTCCGTTCCCGGCCGACACGCTGTTCCAGCCGCGCCACCTGCGCGATGCCGATTGCGTGCTGGCGATGTACCATGACCAGGGGCTGGGGCCGCTGAAATACGGCACCTTCGGCCACGGCGTGAACATCACGCTGGGGCTGCCCTTCATCCGCACTTCGGTGGACCACGGCACCGCGCTGGATCTGGCTGGCACCGGCCAGGCCGAGCATGGCAGCATGATCGAGGCCATCCGCAGCGCGGTCACCATGGCCGGCCATGCCAACGGCCGCCATCCCGATGGCGCCGGCGGCGCCAGCCATCCGGGCCATCCCAATCCTGGCTTGCAGCCGCCTTGCTGAAGCCGGACCTCATGCTGCAACATCGAACCATGCGTTCCAACGTGCACCAGGGCCATGTGGCCCGCAAGCGATTCGGGCAGAACTTCCTGGTCGACGACACCATCATCCACGGCATCGTCAATGCCATCAATCCGCAAGCCGAGGACGTGCTGGTCGAGATCGGGCCGGGGCTCGGCGCGCTGACCAGCCCGCTGCTCGAACGGATCCCGCAGATGCAGGTGGTCGAACTCGACCGCGACCTGGTCGAGCGCCTGCGCCGCCGCTACGGCGAGCGCCTGCAGGTACACGCCGGCGACGCGCTGGACTTCGACTTCGGCAAGCTGGAAGTGCCGGGCAGGCCGCTGCGCATCGTCGGCAACCTGCCATACAACATTTCGAGCCCGCTGCTGTTCCACCTGATGCAGTTCGCCGACCGGGTTCGCGACCAGTACTTCATGCTGCAGAAGGAGGTAGTCGAGCGCATGGTGGCGGAGCCAGGCAGCAAGGCCTTCGGCCGGCTGTCGATCATGCTGCAGGTGCGCTACTACATGGAACATGTGCTGGACGTGCCGCCGGGCAGTTTCAACCCGCCGCCCAAGGTCGATTCGGCCGTGGTGCGGATGATCCCGTGGCCACGCCATCACGATGGCCGTCTGCGCTCGCCGCATGCTGACTGCGACATCACCGTGCTCGGCGACGTGGTCACCGCGGCCTTCTCGCAGCGGCGCAAGGTGCTGCGCAATACCCTGTCGTTCCTGCGCGGCCAGGTCGACTTCGACGCGATGGGCTTCGACCTTGGCCGTCGTGCCGAGGAAGTGCCCGTCGGCGAGTATGTCGAACTGGCCCGCCGCCTGGGCGGCGCCGCCACAGGGCAGGCCGCCTGAAGCCACAGATCAACGAACCCGAAATCCCGAATCCCCGAATCCCCGAATCCCCGAATCCCCGAATCCCCGAATCCCCGAATCCCCGAATCCCCGAATCCCCGAATCCCCGCGACTTATTTCGTGCAAGACCGTCCCATGACAGCCCAAACCAGCCAAACCAACCGGCGTCCCGTGATCCTGACCGGCGACCGTCCCACCGGCCCGCTGCACCTCGGCCACTTCGTCGGCTCGCTGCAGAGCCGCGTGGCGCTGCAGGATTCGCATGAGCAATACCTGCTGCTGGCCGATACCCAGGCCATGACCGACAACGCGCACGATCCCGACAAGGTGCGCCGCAACGTGCTGGAAGTGGCGCTCGATTACCTGGCGGTCGGCATCGACCCGGCCAAGACCACCATCACCGTGCAGTCGCACCTGCCGGCGCTGGCCGAGCTGACGCTGATGTACCTGAACTTCGTCACGGTATCGCGGCTGGAGCGCAACCCGACCATCAAGGAAGAGATCCAGGCGCGCGGCTTCGGCCGCGATATCCCGGCCGGCTTCCTGTGCTACCCGGCCGCGCAGGCCGCGGACATCACCGCCTTCAAGGCCCAGGTGGTGCCGGTGGGCGAAGACCAGGCCCCTTTGATCGAGCAGACCAACGAGATCGTGCGCCGCATCAACCACCAGGTCGGCCGTGACGTGCTGCCGGAGTGCAAGGCGCTGATCCCCAAGTTCGGCCGCCTGCCCGGCGTCGACGGCAAGGCCAAGATGAGCAAGTCGATGGGCAACGCGATCGCGCTGGGCGCGTCGCCGGAGCAGATCAAGGCCGCGGTGCACAGCATGTACACCGACCCGAACCACCTGAAGGTGTCGGATCCAGGCCAGGTCGAGGGCAACGTGGTGTTCACGTACCTGGACGCGTTCGACCCGAACACCGAGGAAGTCGAGGCGCTGAAGGAGCACTATCGCAAGGGCGGCCTGGGCGACATGGTGCTCAAGCGCCGCATCGAGGGCATCCTGCAGGACATGCTGGCCCCGATCCGCGCCCGCCGCGAAGAGCTGGCCAAGAATCCGGACTATGTGTTCGATGTGCTGCGCCAGGGCACGCAGAAGGCGCGCGAGCTGACCCAGCAGACGCTGGAGGAAGTGCGCGACGCGCTGGGAATGTTCTCGTTCGAGGCGCGCCGCTGATCTTGAGGGCGGCCAAAAGAGCCCACCGGTTTTGGGTGCTCCCAGGCCGCCCGAGCTTGCCTAAGCAAGGTGTTCTCCCTCTCCCCTCAGGGGGAGAGGGCCCGGGGTGAGGGGTGGGCTAGCAAGGCGCCACACCAACAAAGCCAACGGTTCTAACCCGAACCCTGACGTGCGCCTCACGCGCGCCGATTGACCAGCACGATCCCTGCCAGCACCAGCACGGCCGCCACCGCAAAGCGCGGCCCCACCGCATCGTGCATCAGCAGCACGCCGAATGCCACCCCGAACAGCGGGGTCAGGAAAGAAAACACCGACAGCCGCGACGCCAGGTAGCGCCGCAGCAGCCAGAACCACGCCAGGTAGCTGGCAAACGCAATCAGCACCGACTGGTAGAACAGGCTCGCCAGCACCACGCCGTCCACCTGCGCGGTCGCGGTCTGGCCCGCGGCCACCGCCATCGCCAGCAGCAGCACCGCCGATACCGCCAGCTGGTACAGCAGCGTCTTGCTGGCCGGCGCGCTCGCCAGCGGGCTGGCACGCACCACCACGGTGGTGGCGGCCCACAGCGCCCCGGCCAGGATGCCCAGCGCATCGCCCAGCAGCGTGCTGCCATGGACCGACGGCGCTGCGATGCCATCGGCGAACGCCATTGCCATGCCCACGAAGGCCAGCGCCACGCCGAGCCATTGGCCGGTGTGCAGCCGCTCGCCCGGGACAACGAAATGCAGCCCCAGTGCGGTGAAGATCGGCGCGGTGTACAGGAACACCGCCATGCGCGAGGCCGTGGTGTAGCCCAGCCCGACAAAGATGCAGAAGAACTCGGCGCCGAACAGCAGCCCCGCCAGCAGCCCGGCGTTGAGCGTGCCGTCGCGGCGCCAGATCGGCGTGCCCCGCCAGGCGGCAAAGCCGAATACCAGCAGCGCCGCCACCGCCGAGCGCACGCCCGCCTGCAGCACCGTGCCCATCAGCGGGGCGGTCACCTTGATCACCACCTGTTGCAGGCCCCAGCCGGCGCACAGCAGCACCATCAGTCCCACCGCCATGCCGTCCAGCGGCCGGCGGCTCAGGGTTTGCGCGTCCACGGCCGCGGTCGATGGACGCGTTACGGGCGGCTGGCGTCGCGGGTGGAATGGCGCTCGATCAGCTCGATCTTGTAGCCGTCCGGATCTTCGACGAAGGCGATTACGGTGGTGCCGCCCTTGACCGGGCCGGCTTCGCGGGTGACCTTGCCGCCGGCCGCACGGATGCGCTCGCACGCCGCCGCGGCGTTGTCGGTCTCCAGCGCGATATGGCCATAGGCCGTGCCCAGGTCATACTGGTCGACGCCATAGTTGTAGGTCAGCTCCAGCACCGCGGTTTCGCTTTCGGGGCCGTAGCCGACGAAGGCCAGGCGGTACTTGTACTCGGGATTGTCGCTCTCGCGCAGCAGCTGCATGCCGAGAATGCGGGTATAGAAATCGATGGAGCGCTGCATGTCGCCGACGCGCAGCATGGTGTGGAGGAGTCGCATGTGAGGGCCTTCAACTGTTTTAGGTATTGGAAGGCGCCATTTTAGTGCGTTTGGCCGAAACGCACCGGCTGCTTGGCCGTGGCTTAAAAGCTCGGCAGCAGCTCGGGCGGATGCGCGCGCAGCTGCGCACGGGCGTCGCGGAATTCCGGGAAGATCGATTCCACGGTCTGCCAGAAGCGCGGCCCGTGGTTCATTTCCTTCAGGTGGGCGAGTTCGTGCGCCGCGACGTAGTCGATCATCGACAGCGGAAAATGCATCAGGCGCCAGTTCAGCCGGATCTTGCCGTCGGCGGTGCAGCTGCCCCAGCGCGTGGCTGCCGAAGTCAGCGCAAAGCCGGTATGGCGCACGCCCAGCTTGCCGGCATAGACATCGAGCCGCTCCGGCAGCAGCCGGCGCGCCTGTTGCTGCAGCCAGCCTTGCACGCGGTCCTTGATCTGCTGCTCGTCGGCGTGCGCAGGCAGCGCCAGGTGCAGCACGCGGCGGTCCGCGTCGAACAGCAGCGCGCCGATCGGCGACTCCAGCGAAAGCGTCAGCGGCTGGCCCAGGAAGGGGAGGCTGGCGCCGTCGCGCCACTGCACCGTGGGCAGCACGCGGCGTGCCTCGCGGTGGCGCCATTCGCCGAGCTTGTTGAAGATCCAGCGCTGCTTCTCCAGGATGGCCGATTCGATGTCGGCCAGCGTGACCCAGCGCGGCGCGGTGATCGACAGGCCGCGGTCGTCGATGGTGAAGCCGATGGTGCGGCGCGACGAGCGCTTGAGCGTATAGTGCAGCGCGCGCTCGCCCACATGCAGCAGCCGGCCATTGGGCTGCGGAACCGGCCACGCCGGCGGCACCGGCGCCAGCGGCGCCGCCGGTACATGGACACCGGGAGCGGCCTCTGCCAGCGGCAGTTCCAGCTGCGCGCCGTCGACGTCGGAGGCGGGGCGCAGCAGCTTCATGCGGCCGGCTCTACCCGTACTTCGCTGCGGTAGCTGTCCGCGTCGATGCGGCGCATGTCGCGCTCGATCCAGTCGGCCACTTCCTGGTTGAGCTGGTCGGCGGTCTTGTTGGCCGAGGCGATCGGCGGGCCGACCGAGATCGTCACCATGCCCGGGTACTTGAGGAACTTGTTGCGCGGCCACACCCGGCCGGAATTGACCGCCATCGGCAGCACCCAGGCACCGGTCTCGACCGCCAGGCGCGCGCCGCCGCTCTTGTAGCGCGGCTTTTCCAGGCCCGACGGCGTGCGCGTGCCTTCCGGGAACATGATGATCCAGGCGCCTTCGGCCAGCCGCTCGCGGCCCTGGCGCACGGCCGAGGCGAAGGCGCGGGTGCCTTCCTTGCGGTTGATATGGACCATCTTCAGCATGCCCAGCGCCCAGCCGAAGAAAGGCACCAGCAGCAGCTCGCGCTTGAAGACGAAGCACAGCGGCCTGGGCATCAGCGCCACGTAGGCCACCGTCTCCCATGCCGACTGGTGCTTGGACAGCAGCACCACCGGCTTGTCGAGCATGCCATCCATGTGTTCATGGCCTTCGATGCGGTACTGGATGCCGCAGATGCCGCGCGCGGCCCAGATCACCAGCCACGGCCAGCCGCGCACGAAGCGGAAACGCTGGTCGGCGTTCATGAACGGAAAGACGAGGAAGCAGGCGCAGGCGTAGGGAGGCGTCAGCACCAGCAGGTACAGCGCAAACAACAGGGAACGGAGAAACGTCATGCGTGGGGGCGCAAAAAAAGAGGGTCGGTGCCAGCCTCGGCAATGGCTTATTGTGCGGACTCGCGGGTGGCGCCGTCGTTGCCGCCATGGTTGCCGGTCAGCCAGCTCGCAAAGGCGCGCAGGTCGTCATGCACCTGCGTGCCGGGCGGCAGGCCGCCTTGGTCGAGGGTCTTCATGCCCTTGCCGCTGCGCACCAGGTGCGGCGCGCAGCCGACCGCGACACCGGCCTCCAGGTCGCGCAGCGAATCGCCCACGATCGGCACGCCCCTGAGCTCGATGCCGAAGCGCTCGCTGATCTGCTCGAGCATGCCGGACTTGGGCTTGCGGCAGTCGCAGCCGTCCGCGGCGGTATGCGGGCAGAAAAACACGGCCTCGATGCGTCCGCCCAGGCGTGCCAACGCCGCGTACATCTTCTCGTGCATGGCGTTGAGCGTGCTCATCTCGAACAGGCCGCGGCCGATGCCGGACTGGTTGCTGGCGATCACCACGCGATAGCCGGCCTGGTTCAGCGCGGCGATGGCTTCCAGGCTGCCGTCGATGGGAACCCACTCGTCGGGCGACTTGATGAACTGGTCGCTGTCGAGGTTGACCACCCCGTCGCGGTCCAGGATGACAAACTTGGGCGGCGTCTGCGGCATGTGCGGCTCCGGTATCGCGTACTGGCGGCGCTCAGGCGGCCAGCTTGGAGATGTCGGCCACGCGGTTGGCCAGCGCATGCAGCGAGGCCAGCAGCGCCAGGCGGTTGGCGCGCAGCTGCGCGTCCTCGGCCATCACCATCACGTCGTTGAAGAAGCGGTCGACCGCATCGCGCAGCTGGGCCAGGTCGCGCAGCGCGACGGTGAAATCGCCGCTGGCGAAGGCGGCTTCGGCGGCCGGGCGCACCTTCTCGATGGCCGCGTGCAACGCGCCTTCGGCCTCTTCCTGGAACAGCGCCGGGTTCACCGCGCCGACCGGCTCGGTGTTCTTGCGCAGGATATTGGTGATGCGCTTGTTGGCGGCGGCCAGGGCCTCGGCCTCGGGCAGCGCGGCGAAGGTGCGCACCGCTTCCATGCGGCCCAGCACGTCATGCAGCTGGTCCGGGCGCAGGCTGACCACGGCCTCGACCTCGTTGGTGGTGTAGCCTTTTTCCTTCAGGTAGCCGCGCACGCGGTCGTACAGGAAGTCGGCGATGGCATCCGGCGCCGGCTTGACCGCGGCAATGCCTTCGAACGTCTGCTGCGTCAGCGCCAGCAGCCCGGTCACCGACAGCGCCAGCGGCTTCTCGATCAGCATGCGCAGGATGCCCAGCGCATGGCGGCGCAGCGCGAACGGATCTTTCTCGCCGGTCGGCTGCAGGCCGATGCCCCAGATGCCGACCAGCGTCTCCAGCTTGTCGGCCAGCGCTACCGCGGTGCTGACCGAGCCTTCGGGCAGCGCGTCGCCGGCGAAGCGCGGACGATAGTGCTCGGAGCAGGCCAGCGCCACTTCCTCGGCCTCGTCGTCGTGGCGGGCGTAGTACGTGCCCATGGTGCCCTGCAGCTCGGGGAACTCGCCCACCATGTCGGTCAGCAAGTCGGCCTTGGCGAGCTCGGCGCCGCGCATCGCGGCGGCCTTGTCGGTGGCCACGCCGGCGGCGTTGAGCGCATCGGCGACATGGCCGGCGATCTGCTGCAGGCGCTGCACGCGGTCCAGTTGCGTGCCGATCTTGTTGTGGTAGACCACGCCGGCCAGCTGCGGCACGCGCGAGGCCAGCGTCTTCTTGCGGTCCTGGTCGAAGAAGAACTTGGCATCGGCCAGGCGCGGACGCACCACGCGCTCGTTGCCGGTGATGATCGACTGCGGCGTCTCGGTGGCCAGGTTCGACACGATCAGGAAGCGGTTGCGCAGGTGGCCCTGGGCATCGGTCAGCGCAAAGTACTTCTGGTTGGTCTGCATGGTCAGGATCAGGCATTCCTGCGGCACCGCCAGGAAGGCTTCCTCGAAGTGGCAGGCATAGACCACCGGCCATTCCACCAGCGAGTTGACTTCATCGAGCAGCGACTCGGGGATGATCACCTGGTCGGCGCCGGCCTCGGCCAGCAGCGCGGCGCGCATGCGCTCGCGGCGCTCGGCATAGCTGGCCAGCACGCGGCCGGCCGATTCAAGCTGCTTCGCGTAGTCGTTGGCATGCGCGATCTCGATCGCGCCATGCGACAGGAAGCGGTGGCCCCGCGTCACGTTGCTGGCCTGCAGGCCCAGCACCGACACCGGCAGGATCTCGCTGCCGAACAGCGCGATCAGGCTGTGCGCCGGGCGCACGAAGTGCACGGTGCCGCCGTCCGGGCGCTGGTAGCTCATCACCTTGGGGATGGGCAGCCTGGCGATGGTGTCTTCCAGCGCTGCCTGCAGACCCGCGGCCAGCTCGGCGCCGCGGGCGGTGTAGCGATAGAAGAAGGCCTCGGCCTTGCCGTCCGAGGCGCGCTCCAGCGACTGCCAGTCGATCTCGGCGACGCCGACCGACTTGGCCAGCGCGGCCAGCTTCTTGGCCAGCGGCGGCGTGGGCTCGCCGTTGGCGCCCAGCGCTACCGACAGCGGCAGGACCTTCTCGCGCTGCTCGCGGTCGGGCGCGCTGCGGCGCACGCCCGACACCAGCGCGGCCAGCCGGCGGGGCGTGGCGAACGGCGTCACGGTGGCGCCCGGCTCAAGCAGGTCGCGCTCGCCCAGGCCGGCGAACAGGCCCTGCGCGAAGGCGTCGCCCAGACGCGCCAGCGCCTTGGGAGGCAGCTCTTCGGTGAACAGTTCGATCAGCAGCGAGTCGGTCATGGGTTGCGACATGAATCGTATCCAACAGGTTGTGGCGCGCGCTGCTGTCAGCAGCGCGGCGAATGATTAGGTTCCACTCCGGACAGCAGCCACAGGCCGTTCTGTTGCCGGAATTGCAGCGTGGTGAAGGCGCATTGCGCGGCCGCCGCGGCGCTGGCCGCGCCGTTGCTGCCGCCGCGGCTGCCCGCTGCGGGGAAGCGCGCGTCGATGCGGCGCAGGCGCTTGTCGTAGCGGATCTCGTCGATGCGCCCGCCCACCCAGAAATCGATCTTCGGTGGCAGCTGTGCCGCCGAGTAATAGGTCTTGGTCTTGCGCCGGGTGCGGCCGTTGGTGGTTTCCACCTCCACCCAGGTCAGCGGGTAGCGGATCGCGCTTTCATAGGCGCGCAGCGGCACGCGGTGCCAGCCCAGGTCGCGCTGGCCCGACAGGTCGCAGGCGAACGAGCGCACCAGTTGCGTCCACTGGTCGAGCGCGTTCAGCGAAGGGCGCCAGTGGCGCGACATGGCCAGTTGCAGCGCCTGCGGGTCGGCTTCGCACACATTGCTCAGTTCGGCCGGCAGCAGCAGCGCCTGCGGCGCGGGGGCGGCCACGGCGCGCGCGGCGGCGGCATTGCCGGCGGCAGACAGCGTGGCGATGGCCAAGGCGCAGCACAGCGCGCTGCGCGCCAGTTGCGTCATGCCCGGGCTCCGCCGTTGCCGCACATCGGGAAGCCGAGGGCCTCGCGCGAATCATAGTAGGCCTGCGCCACCTGGCGCGACAGGTGGCGGATGCGGCCGATATAGGCGGCGCGCTCGGTCACCGAGATGGCGCCGCGGGCGTCCAGCAGGTTGAACGTGTGGGCGGCCTTCAGTACCTGTTCATAAGCGGGCAGCGCCAGGCGCGTGCCGGTGGCCTGGCCCCCCCCGGTGCCGTCGGCGCCCTCGGCATTGCCCATCAGCCGCTTGGCCTCGCCCTCGTGCTCGGCGAAATGGCGGAACAGGATCTCGGTGTTGCTGTGCTCGAAGTTGTAGGTCGACTGCTCGACCTCGTTCTGGTGGTACACGTCGCCGTAGGTCAGGCGGCGCGTGTCGCCGTTCTCTACCCATTCGGTCCAGACCAGGTCGTAGACGTTCTCGACCTTCTGCAGGTACATCGCCAGGCGTTCGATACCGTAGGTGATCTCGCCCGTGATCGGCTTGCAGTCGATGCCGCCGACTTGCTGGAAATAGGTGAACTGGGTCACTTCCATGCCGTTGAGCCAGACTTCCCAGCCGAGGCCCCACGCGCCCAGCGTCGGGTTCTCCCAGTCGTCCTCGACAAAGCGGATGTCGTTCTGCTTCAGGTCCAGGCCAAGTGCCTCCAGCGAGCCCAGGTACAGATCGAGGATGTTCTCCGGCGCGGGCTTGAGCACGACCTGATACTGGTAATAGTGCTGCAGGCGGTTGGGGTTCTCGCCATAGCGGCCGTCCTTCGGGCGCCGCGACGGCTGCACATAGGCGGCGCGCCACGGCTCGGGGCCGATCGCGCGCAGGAAGGTATGCACGTGGGAAGTGCCGGCGCCGACCTCCAGATCGATGGGTTGCAACAGCGCGCAACCCTGCCGGTCCCAGTAGGCCTGCAGGGTCAGAATCATTTGTTGGAAGGTCAGCATATGAAGACTAGGTAGTGGCTGATCGGTCGGCTGGGGGCGAAGTTGCGCCGCCCGGCATGCTGGCGGCGCAGCCCGTGCCGGGGCCGCCGCTTACGGATTTTGCCAAACCCTGAATTCTATCGGCTTTTTGGCCGCCCGCCCCGATTGGCGGGGTGTGGGCTGGTGCGTGGAGGTGCCAGCGGATGTCGGTCTTTCGCAACGCATGGGGAAAATACCGACCCCGTTTTCAAGTTGCGGGACCGCTGGCCGATACCGTTTTTGTATACAGTATCAGTAAGCAACCCGCTCGAGAGTTGCGGTTGGCAGGCCTGGCCGTCCTGCCGGTAGACGATTAACGATGGGGACTTTGGGATCATGACGCTCCTTTCTCGCAAACCTTACCTGGTCGCAATCGCGGTCATGATTGCCGCGGCCGCCGTGTCGGTGGCGACCGGGCTGCTGAACTGACGCAGCCGGCGCGCGCCTGACGCGCCATGGACGCCGCGGCTCGGGCGAACGCGGCGGGAGACCCGGCGCGTCCGCCGCGCCCCGCCAAATGGGGGCTTCAGCCCGCGCGCCGCGAGCGCCAGGCGGCCGCGCCCAGCACCAGCGCAAACAGCGCCAGCACCGGCGCATTCCCCCAGCGGATATACGGGGTCAGCCCCTGCATGCCCTGCACCTCGGCCACCAGCGTGCCGACCGTGAAGGTGGGCAGGCGCGCCTGCACGGTGCCGTCCGGGCGCACCACCGCGGTCATGCCGGTATTGGTCGAGCGCAGCATCGGGCGGCGCGTTTCCAGCGCGCGCATCCGCGAGATCTGCAGGTGCTGGTCCAGCGCGATGGTGTCGCCGAACCAGGCCAGGTTGGTCAGGTTGGCCAGCACATTGGCGGGCGCGGGCTGCTGGCGCAGCGTCTGCGCTATCTCCTCGCCGAACAGATCCTCGTAGCAGATATTGGGCGCCACGCGCACGCCGCGCACCGGCAGCGAAGGCTGGTCGAGCCCGCCGCGGCGGAAATCGCCCAGCGGCATCTTCATCATGTCGACGAACCAGCGGAAGCCCAGCGGGATAAATTCGCCAAACGGCACCAGGTGGTGCTTGTTGTAGCGGTATAGGCGCTCGGTCAGCGGCCCCAGCCCGAACACGCTGTTGGTGAAATCGACCGGCGAATCGGCGCCGGCCGCGCCGAACAGCACCGTGGTGCCACTCTGCAGCGCGTAGTCGCGCACCGCCACGGCGACGTCGACCGGCAGGTCCTGCAGGATCACCGGGAAGGCGGTTTCGGGCGTCACCACCAGGTCGGCGGGCGCGGCGGTGATCATGTCACGGTAGAGCGCGATCGAGCGCTGGATGCCGGCGGCCTCGAACTTGATGTCCTGCGGCACGTTGCCCTGCAGCAGGCGCACCGTCAGCGGCTTGCCGGCCGGCGTGGTCCAGGCCAGCGGCGACAGCGCGGCGCCAAGAGCCGGCAGCAGCAGTGCCAGCGCCAGCGATACAACGGCACGCGTGCGCGCATCTTGCCCCAGCCCGCGCACGGCCCCGGCCAGCAAGGCCGCGACGGCGGCCGCCAGCGCGCCGATGCCATAGACGCCGGCCAGCGGCGCAAAGCCGGCAAGCGGGCCGTCGGTATGGGCATAGCCCCCAGACAGCCATGGGAAACCGGTGAAAACGACACCGCGCAGCCACTCCGACAGCCCCCACGCGGCACCGAACGCCAGCGGCGCGAGCAGCGCCGCGGCCCATGTGCCGGCGCGCAGCCGTGCCGTCAGCCGGTGCCACAGCGCGCCCGCCAGCGCCGGCCACAGCGCCAGGTAGCCCGAGAACAGCACTACCGCCAGCGCTGCCATCCACGCCGGCATCTCGCCGTAGACGTGCATGCTGATATAGAGCCACCAGATGCCGGACAGGAACCAACCCAGGCCGAAGGCATAGCCGGTGGCCGCGGCGATGCGCGCGCGCGGCGCGTCGGCCATCAGCGCGGCCAGGCCGGCCAGCGACAGGATCTGCAGCCACCACCAGTCATGCGGGGCGAAGGCCTGGGTATGGGCAATGCCGAGCACGCCGGCCAGCAGCAGCCGCGCCATGGCGGCGGCGCGCGAACGCGCGCCGGGCACGCTGCCAGCACCGGCGTCGGCAGCAGCGGCGCCGTTGGGGATCGGGGCGGGACGCTTCATGCGCCGGCAGCGCTCGCGCTGTCAGCCAGGGATTCGCGGCGGACCTGCAGCAGGTGCACCTGCCGCGCGTCGGCGCGCAGCACTTCGAAGCGGATCGGCGGCAAGGTGATGACCTCGCCGCGGTGGGGCACGTGGCCCACGTGGTTGGACAGCAGTCCGCCCACGGTGTCGACATCGTGGTCGGAAAAGCCGGTGCCGAAGGCCTCGTTGAACTGGGAGATCTCGGTCAGGCCATGCACGCGCCAGCTGCCGTCGGGCATCGGCAGGATATTGTCCTGGTCTTCGTCCAGGTCGAACTCATCCTCGATATCGCCGACGATCTGCTCGAGCACGTCCTCGATCGTCACCAGCCCGGCCACGCCGCCGTATTCGTCGACGACGATGGCGATATGGTTGCGGTTGATGCGGAACTCGCGCAGCAGGATGTTCAGGCGCTTGGATTCGGGGATGAACACCGCCGGGCGCAGCGTTTCGCGCAGGTCGAAGGCGGGATCGGTGTAGTAGCGCAGCAGGTCCTTGGCCAGCAGGATGCCGATGATGTTGTCTCGGCTGCCTTCACAGACCGGGAAGCGCGAATGCGCGGTCTGCTGCATGAACGGGATGAAGGTCTCCGGCGCGTCGGCGATATTGACCATATCCATCTGCGCGCGCGGCACCATGATGTCGCCGGCGGTCAGTTCGGAGACCTGGAACACGCCCTCGATCATCGACAGCGAATCGGCGTCGATCAGGTTGCGCTCATGCGCTTCCTGGAGCACTTCGAGCAGTTCTGCGCGGGTGTCCGGCTCGGGGGAGATCAGGTCTGACAGGCGTTCGAGAAGCGATCTGGGGCGATCGACCTGCTTCAGGTAGGCGGGCTTCGAACTGGGATAGGGGTCGTTCATTTCGCGGCGAGCGCGTGGTGGAGATCGACTGAAGGATACACCAAAAGGCTGTCGATCCCGTGACAGCCGCCGGGCAGCGGCTGCCGGATGTGATGCCGGCGGCCTTCGCGTCGCGCCGCCGGTGCGCCGTCAATCACGCGGTGCCGGTGCGCTCGGCGAGATAGGGGTCCGCGTAGCCCAGCGCCTGCAGGGTCTCGGTCTCGATCGCCTCCATTTCCTCGGCTTCGGCGTCTTCCTCGTGCTCGTAGCCCTGCGCATGCAGCACGCCGTGCACCACCAGGTGCGCATAGTGCGCTTCCAGTGGCTTGCGCTGCTCGCGCGCCTCGGCTTCGACCACCGGGCAGCACAGCACGATATCGCCGGTCACGGGGTCGTCCTCGTTCTCGGCATAGGCAAAGGTCAGCACGTTGGTGGCGTAGTCCTTGCCGCGATAGGTGCGGTTCAGCAGGCGGCCTTCTTCCTCGCCGACGAAGCGGATCGTCAGCGCGGCATCGGCATACAGTGCCGACTTGACCCAGGTTTCGATCTTCCGGCGCGGCGGCAGGCCGTCCTGCTTGCCGATGCCGTTCCCTTGCTGGATCTCCAGTTCCAGCGCCGGCGGCGTGGCCGGGGTGCCGGTGGTGGTCACGACCGGCGTGGCGGTCACGGCCACGGACAGAGAGTCATGGTTGTCCGGGCGCACCAGCAGGCCGGCCTGCTGGTTGGTGTCGGTATGCTCGGCCAGCAGCGCGACCACGCCGTCGGCGGCCTGCGACAGGTCCAGCGTCAGGCTGCGGCCGTCGGGCAGCTGCACGCGCAGCGCGTGCGCGGCGCTCTTGCGCGCGCGGCCATCGCCATCGAACAGGGTCAGGCTGACGCCGGGGGCCTTGGATTTCTGGTTTTTCGGGGATTTCAATTACGCGTCCTTGTGCTGGGCGTGGTATTCGTCATAGGCATCGACGATGCGGGCCACCAGCGGGTGGCGCACCACGTCGATGCTGGTAAAGCGGGTGCAGGCGATGCCGCGCACGTCGCGCAGCACATGCAGCGCTTCCACCACGCCGCTCTTCTGTCCCTTGGGCAGGTCGATCTGGGTGATGTCGCCGGTGATCACCGCCTTGGAGCCGAAGCCGATCCGGGTCAGGAACATCTTCATCTGCTCGGGCGTGGTGTTCTGCGCCTCGTCGAGGATGATGAAGGCGTGGTTCAGCGTGCGCCCGCGCATATAGGCCAGCGGTGCGATCTCGATCATCTGGCGCTCGAACATCTTCTGCGTGCGGTCGAAGCCGAGCAGGTCGTACAGCGCGTCATACAGCGGGCGCAGGTAAGGATCGACCTTCTGCGCCAGGTCGCCGGGCAGGAAGCCCAGGCGCTCGCCGGCTTCCACCGCCGGGCGCGTCAGCACGATGCGCTTGACCGCGTCGCGCTCCAGCGCGTCGACCGCGCACGCCACCGCCAGGTAGGTCTTGCCGGTGCCGGCCGGGCCGATGCCCATGGTCAGGTCGTGCGACAGGATGTTGCGCAGGTACTCGCGCTGCGCCACGGTGCGGCCCTGCAGGCCGGTGCGGCGGGTGTGCAGCACTGGCGATTCATCTTCGAACTCGCGCTCGTCGTTGTTGCCCTTGTCGGCGTCGTTGCCGGGCAGGTAGCTGCCATGCGCGCTGAGCTGGCGCGTCTCCACGAGGCCGAGCTGCACGTCGTCGATCGACAGCGGCGTGCGCGCGTGGTTATAGAAACGCTCCAGTGCCAGCGCGGCGTCCTGCGCATGGTTGCCGCGCACCGTCATGCGATGGCCGCGCCGCTGGATGGTCACGTCCAGCGCCTGCTCGATCTGGCGCAGGTTTTCGTCGAGCGGCCCGCACAGGTTCTGCAGGCGGGTGTTGTCGTCCTTGGGGGCGACGAATTCTGCCGAAGGGATCTTCATCTTTTGCCGGAGGCTCGATTACTGGCGCACCACGATCTCGCCGCGCAGCGAGTGCGGGAATGCCTGCGTGATGCTGACATCGACCATCTGGCCGACCAGCCGGTCGCGCCCCGCCTGGGGCACGCCGGGCAGCGCGAAGTTGACCACGCGGTTGTTCTCGGTGCGGCCATGCAGCTCGGTCGGGTCCTTGCGCGCCGGGCCTTCGACCAGGATGCGCTGCACCGTGCCGACCATGTTCTGGCTGATGCGCTGCACGTTTTCCTCGATGGTGGCCTGCAGGCGCTGCAGCCGGCGCAGCTTGACCTCGTGCGGGGTGTCGTCGTGCAGGTTGGCGGCGGGCGTGCCCGGACGCGGGCTGAAAATGAACGAGAACGAGGTGTCGTAGCCGATCTCCTCGATCATCGCCATCAGCTTCTCGAAGTCGGCATCGGTTTCGCCGGGGAAGCCGACGATGAAGTCCGACGACATCGACATCTGCGGGCGCAGCGCGCGCAGCTTGCGGATGATGCTCTTGTATTCCAGCACGCTGTAGCCGCGCTTCATCGCCATCAGGATGCGGTCCGAAGCATGCTGCACGGGCAGGTGCAAATGATTCACCAACTTGTCGCAGCGGCCGTAGAGTTCGACCAGCCGCGAGGTGAATTCCTTCGGGTGGCTGGTGGTGTAGCGGATGCGCTCGATGCCGGGGATCTCGGCCACGTACTCGATCAGCAGCGCAAAGTCGGCGATCTCGGTGGTGTCGCCCATCTTGCCGCGATAGGCGTTGACGTTCTGGCCCAGCAGCGTGACTTCGCGCACGCCTTGATCGGCCAGGCCGGCCACTTCGGCCAGCACGTCCTCGAACGGGCGCGACACTTCCTCGCCACGGGTATAGGGCACCACGCAGTAGCTGCAGTACTTGGAGCAGCCTTCCATGATCGAGACGAAGGCGCTAGGGCCTTCCACGCGCGCGGGCGGCAGGTGGTCGAACTTCTCGATCTCGGGGAAGGAGATGTCCACCTGCGACTGGCCGGTGCGCTGGCGCCGCGCGATCAGGTCGGGCAGGCGGTGCAGCGTCTGCGGGCCGAACACCACGTCGACATACGGCGCGCGCGAGACGATGCTGGCGCCTTCCTGGCTGGCCACGCAGCCGCCCACGCCGATCACCAGGTCGGGCTTGACCGCCTTGAGCGCCTTCATCCGGCCCAGTTCGGAGAACACCTTCTCCTGCGCCTTCTCGCGCACCGAGCAGGTGTTGAACAGGATCACGTCGGCGTCTTCGACGTTGTCAGTGGGTTCCAGCCCCTGGCTGGCGTTGAGGACGTCGACCATCTTGTCCGAGTCATACTCGTTCATCTGGCAGCCGTACGTCTTGACGAAAACTTTCTTCATATGCCGATCTCAGTGGTTGACCTGGGGGCATCAGGGTGTTGCAACAACGCGCGGTCGCGTGGGGCACGCCGCGCTCTTTCGGGGGACTACGATTTCTGTTTCAGCGCCTTCTGCTCCGGCTCGCTCAACACCCAGGCGGTCAGCAACTGGCCGTAGAGGTCGAGCTTGTACCGCACCGGCAGCTTCTGGCCTGCCACCGCGGTGGTGGCCAGCAGCTGGTTGTCGGTACCGAACAGGCGCAGGCCCGGTGCCACACCCACGGTCTTGCCGTCCAGCGTGGCGGTCTGCGGCGCGCTGGCCGACGGGGCGGCGAGCACCAGCCTGGCTGCCTGCGCGTCCTGCGGGATCACCCGCACCGGCTGGGCGGAGGCGGCGGCCACGCCGAGCAGCAGGGCCGTTGCCGTTACTGTTACCGTTGCGCACGCCAGCCTCGGCAACCGCCCGCGCAAGAACCTGGTACTTTCCGGCGCCTCGCGGCGCGTATCACGACCTGCTGGCATGGGGGAAACTCCGTCAAGTGAGGCGAAGCGTGGGTGGGAATGGCCCGGAGCGGGCGCAACCTGCCATTTTACTCGCTTGGCGCTTCACCGGGGCGGCCAGACAAGACAGCATTCAGAACAGGCAGGATGCTTCTTGCAGCACACGTTGCTTCGACACTGTGCCGATCAGCTCACGGTCGACCGTGTTCCGCACCAGCGGGATCCGGTTGATGCCGTGTTCGGCGAACACCTCGAGCGCATCGCGCAGGCGCGAATCGGGCGTCAGCGCCGGGAAGTCGCGCTCGGCCAGCTCCAGCACGCCTTGCTGCGAGCCTTCGCGCTGGGCGCGTTGCACGGCGTGGATCGACAGCGCGCCCAGCAGGCGCCCGTCGAACTGCACCAGGTAGAGATAGCGGGTACCGGTCTCGGCGAACTTGTCGGCGGCCTCGGCCAGGCTGGCGTCGGGGTCGAGCACGGTGGCGGTCGGGTCGCACAGCCCCGCCAGCGTCATGGTGCGCGCTTGCTCGGCCGCGGCCGACGCCTGCGCGCGCTCGGCGATCACGCTGTACAGCGACAGCGTCTGGCAGCGCGAGGCCGTGTAGTACGCCGCCACCGCGCCGATCATCGACGGCAGCAGCAGCGCCGGCGCCAGCGTCATCTCGAACACCATCAGCACCGACATCAGCGGCGCCTGGCTGGTTGCCGCCAGGAAAGCGCTCATGCCGACCAGCGGCAGCAGCGGCGTGGCGCTGTCGGCGACGCCATGCATGGCCAGCGCCAGCAGTTGCCCCAGCGCCGCGCCGACGAACAGCGACGGGGTGAAGACCCCGCCGACCGCGCCCGAGCCCATGCTGATCACCGTGGCCACCAGCTTGGCCAGCAGCACACCGGCCACCGGCACGCTCAGCGGCTGTTCCTGCAGGATGGTCTGGATGGTGTGGTAGCCGTTGCCCACCACCTCCGGCACGGCCATCGCCAGCGCGCCGACCAGCGCGCCGCCCAGCGCCAGCCGCGCCACCGGCCCGCCCGGCATCGCGGCGAAGCGGCTGCGGGCGAAGCCAGACGCGCGCATGAACAGCGCCCCGACTATGCCAGCCGCCACGCCGAGCCCGGCTGCCGCCAGCAGGATGTGCGGTCGCAGGTCGGGCGCGATATCCAGCCCCGGATACAGTGGCTGCAATCCGCCGTGCCACTGGCTGACCATGGCGCCGGCCACCGACGCAAGGAACAGGGGCATCAGCCGCTGGACGGCCGGTGCGCCGAACACCACTTCGGCAACGAAGACGGCGGCGGAGAACGGGGTGTGATAGACCGTCGCCAGGCCCGCCGCGGCGGCGCAGGCGGTCAGCATCCGGCGCATGTTCGAGCCGCCGCCGCGCTCCAGCCGGGTGGTCGGAAACAGCGACCCGCACAGCGCGGCCAGCTGGATCATCGCGCCCTCCTTGCCCACCGAGCTGCCGCTGACGATGGAGAAGAATGACGACATCGCCCGCAGCAGCGTGATCCGCACCGGCAGCCGGCCGCTGCCATTTGCCACCGCTTCCATATAGTCGGTCGCGCCGCTGTGGCCCTTGGCCAGCCGGTTGGACAGGACCAGCAGCGCGCCGGCGAGCGCGCCGCCCACTGCCGGTACCACCACGCGCCAGCCCAGTGCCAGGGCCGCAAAGACGACCACCACATCGGCATGGGTCGAAAACAGCACCACGCCGGCACCGTCCAGCGCCTCCTTGAACAGCGTGGTCGCAATCGCTGCCACGATGCCGACCGGGATGGCCGCAAACAGGGTGACTTCCTGGTCTTCAAGGAAACGCAAGCGCATGGCGGGCTCCGGGGCCGGGGGCCGGGGCAAGGCAGGGTGGGCAGGCTTGACAGCGGCCACAGGGGGGCGGACCGCTGCAGAGCGAGCCATGATAGCGCAGCGCCACCTGGCCGGCGCCGGTGTGCGCCGCCGCGCATGCGGCCCTGCCGCATGTGCAGAACCGGCTCGCGATGGACTGGTACACTAGCGTCCTTTCCCGCGGACGGGCCATTGGCCCGCCAGGCCGGTCCCCCCGGCCGCTCCTGTTACCGATACCGAACATCGATTACGCGAGCCATCCCGCACTCGGCGCACCGCGTGCGCAGGGATGGCCGAAGCAGCAATTCATGTCTTTTTCCGAACTCGGCTTGTCCGAAAAGATTGTGCGTGCGGTGGCCGAACAGGGCTACACCTCACCGACTCCCATCCAGGCGCAGGCGATCCCGGCCGTCCTCAAGGGCGGCGACCTGCTTGCCGGCGCCCAGACCGGCACCGGCAAGACCGCCGGCTTCACCCTGCCGATGCTGCACCTGCTGTCCGAGTCCGCCGCGGCCCGTGCCGCCGGCAACGCGCCGCGCGCCGGCAAGCCGCCGGTACGCGCGCTGGTGCTGACGCCGACGCGCGAACTGGCCGCGCAGGTCGAGGAAAGCGTGCGCAACTACGGCAAGTACCTGCGCCTGCGCTCCATGGTGATGTTCGGCGGCGTCGGTATCAACCCGCAGATCGAGCAGCTCAAGCGCGGCGTCGATATCGTGGTGGCCACGCCGGGCCGCCTGCTCGATCACGTGGCCCAGCGCACCGTCGATCTGTCGCAGGTAGAGCTGCTGGTGCTCGATGAAGCCGACCGCATGCTTGACATGGGCTTCATCCACGATATCCGCAAGATCCTCAACGTGCTGCCGGCCAAGCGCCAGAACCTGCTGTTCTCGGCGACGTTCTCGGACGATATCCGCGCGCTGGCCGACCGCCTGCTGAACAACCCCGCCTCGATCGAGGTGGCGCGGCGCAACACCACCGCCGAGACCGTCGACCAGCGCGTCTACCCGGTCGACCGCGAACGCAAGCGCGAGTTGCTGGCGCACCTGGTGCGCCAGCACGACTGGCACCAGGTGCTGGTGTTCACCCGCACCAAGCACGGCGCCAACCGCCTGGCCGAGCAACTGACCAAGGACGGTCTGTCGGCGCTGGCGATCCACGGCAACAAGAGCCAGTCGGCGCGCACGCGCGCGCTGTCCGAGTTCAAGGCCGGCACGCTGCGGCTGCTGGTGGCGACCGATATCGCCGCGCGCGGCATCGACATCGACCAGCTCCCGCACGTGGTCAACTTCGACCTGCCCAACGTGCCCGAGGACTACGTGCACCGCATCGGCCGCACCGGCCGCGCCGGCGCCGAGGGCGAGGCGATCTCGCTGGTCTGCGTGGATGAGCACGCGCTGCTGCGCGATATCGAACGCCTGATCAAGCGCAAGATCGAGCAGACTGTGCTGCCGGGGTTTGAAGTCGACCCGACCATCGCGCCCGAGCCGATCCAGAAGGGCCGCCAGCAACGCGGCGGCGGGCAAGGGCAAGGACAAGGACAAGGGCAAGGGCAAGGGCAAGGGCAAGGGCAAGGGCAAGGGCAAGGGCAAGGGCAAGGGCAAGGGCAAGGTCAAGGTCGCGGCCGCAGCCAGCCACGCCAGGCCAGCGCCGAGGGCGAGCCGGCACAACGCGCACGCGCGCCGCGCCAGGCCCAGGACGCACCGCGCCAGGGCCAGGGTGGCCAGCCGCGCCAGCGCCAGGCCGAAGGCGGCCAGCGCCGCGGCGGTGGCAACGCCAACGCCAACGCCGGCAACCACGCCGGCAACCAAGGTGGCGGCAATGGCGGCGCGCGCAACGGCGCATCGCGCCAGGGCGGCCAGCAGCGCGCCGCCGCCCAGCCGGCACGCCAGCCGCACGATGCCGCCCCGGCCCCCGCACGCAACCGCCGCCCGGCGCCGCAGGCCGCGCTGCTCGGCGGCAACCGCAACCGCGACTGACACCATGACAGCGTCCACCGCCCCGGCCGATTCCGGTATTCCCTATGCCGGCCTGACGCCTGAGCGGATTCTGGACGCGCTGGAGAGTGCCGGCCTGCGCCCCGACGGGCGCCTGCTGGCGCTCAACAGCTATGAGAACCGGGTGTGGCAGGCCGGCATCGAGGATGCCGCGCCGGTCATCGCCAAGTTCTACCGTCCCGGCCGCTGGACCGACGCGGCCATCCTGGAAGAACACGCCTTCGTGCAGCAGCTGGCCGATGCCGAGATCCCGGCCGTGCCGGCGCTGGCTTTGCCGACCGGCGCGCCGGATGCCGGCACGCTGCGCCACCACGCCGGCTTCCGTTTTGCGGTGTTCCCGCGCTGCGGCGGCCGCGAACCCGCGCTCGACCGCAAGGACACGCTGACCTGGCTCGGCCGCTTCATCGGCCGTATCCATGCCGTCGGCTCGACGCAGCCGTACCAGGCCCGGCCCGCACTGGATATCGATACCTTCGGCGTTGCCCCGCGCGACTGGCTGCTGGCCAACGGCTGCATTCCCGCCGACCTGCTGCCGGCGTGGCAGTCGGTCGCCGACCTCGCGCTGGACGGCGTGCGCCGCTGCTACGAACGCGCTGGCGACGTGCCGCTGCTGCGTGTGCATGGCGACTGCCACCGCGGCAATGTGCTGTGGATCGACGAAGACGATGCGCGCGGCGGCAGCCACGGCGCGCCCGGCCCGCATTTTGTGGATTTCGACGACAGCCGCATGGCGCCGGCGGTCCAGGACATCTGGATGCTGCTGGAGGGCGACCGCGCGGCGATGCAGGACCAGCTGGCCGACATCGTGGCCGGCTACGAAGACTTTGCCGAATTCCGCACGCGTGAACTGTGGCTGGTGGAGGCGCTGCGCACCCTGCGCCTGCTGCACTACAGTGCCTGGCTGGCCAGCCGCTGGGCCGACCCCGCGTTCCCGGCCGCGTTCCCGTGGTTCGGCACGGCCCGCTACTGGCAGGACCGCATCCTGGAACTGCGCGAACAGGTCGCGCTGATGGACGAAGCGCCCCTGTGGGGCGCCTGAAAAACGAACCGCGGCGCCGGGCGCGCCGCGTGTCCTGGGATTGCCTGACTTCTGCCTTACTTCTTCTCAGGCGCCTTGACCAGCAGCACCGGGCAATCCGCCTGGGCCAGCACGCGTCCGGCCACCGAACCGATCACCGCATCGAAGAAGGAACCGCGGCCATGCGTGCCCATCACGATGGCTTCTGCATTCACCGAACGCGCATAGGCAATGATGCGCTCCGGCGCGAAGCCATGCAGCGCATGCCGCTCGAACGGCACGCCGGCCGCCGACAGGATCTCGCTGACACCCGCCATCGCCTTGTCGCTGGCCTCCTTGTGCCAGTCGTCGATGGTCTCCTTGCTGACAAAGGCGCGCACCTGGCCGCTCACTTCGGGGGCCACATGCACAACATGCACAGTAAAGCCGGTCTGCAGCAGCTTGCCTTCGGCGATAAAGCGCGCCGCGGCATCGCTGAAGGCCGAGCCATCGGTGGCGAGCACGATATTGGTCATGACGGGAATCTCCTGGATTGGGGGCTGTCGGGACGAGCCAGGTTGAAGAACACCTCCTGACGCTGCCGCCGGGGGGGCGTCGGCGCCATCTGAAACCATCATCGCAGCTAGTTTCTCGCTGTGACCCGACTTAGATCAAGTTCGTTCGGAAAACTACGATGCCGCCACGGCCTCGCGTGCGATAACCGGCCGCGTGGCAAATCCGTCAACCCGGCTGGCAGTTTCGGCCATTGCCGCCCCGGCACCTCGGCGCGTAGCATGGTTCGCGAGCGCCGTGACTGGCCGGCAGGCAGCCGTACTGACGCGGCGCACGACACATCCCACACAGGCTGGCCCGGGACCCGGATCCCGGCGCACGGCAACCGGAGACAAGGAAATGAGTGAGCATGGCAAGCTGCTGCCCCTGCGCGGCATCAAGGTGGTGGAATTCGAAGGCATCGGCCCCGGCCCGCTGTGCGGCGCCATGCTGGCCGGCCTCGGCGCCGAGGTAACGCTGGTGACACGGCCGGTCGTCCCTGACGCGCGCCGCATCCTGCGCGGCGAGGCCGTGCCACCGGAGATGGAACTGGAGCACGGCAAGCAGGTAGTGCAGCTGAACCTGAAATCGCCCGAGGGCGTCGCCGCGGCGCTCGACCTCGTGGCGGGTGCCGATGCGCTGATCGAAGGGCTGCGCCCCGGCGCGATGGAGCGGCTGGGCCTGGGCCCCAAGGCCTGCCACGCCCGCAATCCGCGCCTGGTGTACGGCCGCATGACCGGCTGGGGGCAGAGTGGCCCGCTGGCGCAGAGCGCCGGCCATGACCTGAACTACATCGCGCTGACCGGCCTGCTGTCGATGGCCGCGCGCGACGATGCGCTGCCGATGGTGCCGCCGACCGTGATGGGCGACGCCACCGGCGCCCTCGGCCTGGCCTTCGGCCTGACCAGCGCCATCCTGAGCGCGCGTGCCAGCGGCGAGGGCTGCGTGGTCGATGCGGCGATCACCGACATCGTTGCCATGCTCGGCTCGCTGGTGCAGGTGTCGCGGGCCGCCGGCACGCTCGGCGGACCCCAGCCAAGCCCGTTCCACGATTCGCCGTTCTATGACGTCTATCGCTGCGCCGACGGCCGCGCCATCACGCTGGGCGCGCTCGAGCCGCAGTTCTACCGCGAACTGCTCGAACGGCTGGATCTGGCCGACGTCGATCCCGCTGCGCAATATGACCGCGCCCAGTGGCCCGCTTTGAAGGCGCGCATCGCCGCCTGCATCGCGGCGCAGCCGAGCAAGCACTGGGAAGCGCTGCTGGGCGGCACCGATGTCTGCTTCGCGCGCGTGCTGACTTTGGATGAGGCCGCCTGCCATCCGCACAACCAGGCGCGCGGCACCTACCGGATGTTCCGGCAGGGCGAGCGCGAAGTGCCGCGCTCGGCCCCGGCGCCGCGCTTCCTGCCCGCCGGCACGGAGTGAGTGGCGGGTTCGCCGTCCACTGTTGTTTCCCCGCGGCGCCGGACGCCGCCAAGTCCTGACGCGCGGGACAGCCTGGCTACGCCTGGCTGTCCACCCGTGCGGAATTGCCCGACTGCCGCGCAGATTCTGCTGCTCCCGACCAGCGAGTATTCCGCGCTTCAGCACGCAGCATGGCCCTTAATCTTGGCAATTCCCCAAGTGTCAAGGAGTTCCAATTGCACCACGCGCTGATCGTCGACGAGCCTTCCCGGTTCCGCACGTCGCTGTCCGGCCAACTGGCGATGGCATTGGATGCCGCCGAAGTGCTGGAAGCCGACGGCGTGCGCGATGCCTTCCGGCTGGTGCGCGATCACCGCCCGGGGCTGGTGCTGGTCGATGTCGAGTATTTCGGCAATCCCGGCGTCGATTTCGTCCGGCGCGTGTCGGCGACCTTTCCCGCGGTACACCTGCTGGTGCTGTCCGGCACCGACGCCACCGCCGCCCCGGTGCGGGCGCTGCGAGCCGGCGCGCACGGCTTCGTTGTCAAGCACCGCGGCGTGCCCGAGGTGCTGCAGGCCGCGCGCGGCGTGCTGAGCGGCTACCTGGTGTTCCCCATGCACACGCTGGAAGCCGCGCGCCAGCTCGGCGATGCGCTCGACTCGGGCATCCCGCGGCTCAGCAATCGCGAAATCACCATCCTGCAATATCTGGCGCGCGGCCACTCCAACAAGGCGATCGCCGCGGAGCTGCTGATCAGCAGCAAGACGGTCAGCACGCACAAGGCCAATATCATGGCCAAGCTCAATGTCGGCTCGCTGGTGGAAATGGTCGACTATGCGCGGCGCCACCAACTGGTCTGGTGAACGGCTGCATCAGCGCGTGCAAAGTGCGTCCCTGACGACCATCGCCGCCGCCTCGTTGCCAGGCTTGCCTAGGTCATAGCGCAGCGTGCAGGTATCGCTGCCGGCCTGGCTCCACCGTGCCGTCAGCGTGCCGGCGTCCGCTGCCAGGCCGCGCACCAGCACGCGGCCAGCCTGCGCCACGGTCCCGACCGGCTTGCCGTCGGCATTGAACACTTCTGCGCCGAACGGCACCGGAGCGCCATCCGGCAGGCGCGTGCGCAGGATTGCCGCGCGGCCGGGATTTTCGGTTTCGAAGCGCACCCGCACCACGGCGCCCGCGGTCGGCGCGATCCGCTGCTGCGTCGACTTGAGTGCGACTTCCAGCGGCAGGCCCTGCGGATCGATTTCAATTTCGTTCCGCGCGAATGGCACCAGGTTCGATACCACGGCATGGCCCCACGGGTCCACCCGCAGCCCAGCGCCATTGGCCAGGCGCGCGCCCGCCGCGTCCTTGGCCTCGACCACCGCGACCGTATCGCCCAGGGAAGGCGAAAACGCCACGCCATCCGCATAGGCCACGATACCGCCGGAAATGCCTGCGCCGGCCTGCGTATAAGCGGTACTCCTGGACGCGTTGGCGGTCATTGTCGCAAACGGCGAGATATAGGCGACGCTGCCCCCGATACTGTTGGCACTACCGGCCCCCCCTCCGCTATGGCCGGCATTGAGCGCATAGCTGAAGGCATTGTCGCTGCCGAGCGTGCCGGTCACCGTCTCTTGTGCAGTGAAGGTGCCGTCGGAGCCGCGCTCGACGCTGGTAAGCGAGTAGGGAGCCCGTGCCGACTTGCCCAGCGGCAGGCCGACGGTCAGCATCACGCGCGTGTCCCACTTGCCGGTGGTGACGTTCAGCTGCCGCGATGCCGACACGCCATAGGCGATGGCGCGGTAAGCATTGTTGTAGCCGGCCTGGAACTGGCTGACGGTGCCGCTGCCTTGCCAGTAGCTCTGCACCGACCCGGTCAGGTAGAAATTGCCATATCCGGGCGGCAAGGCCTGGTTGATGCTCAGCTGCAGCTTGCCGCGCGCGGTCGGCAGGCTCGGCAGCCGCTCCGCCTGGTCAAGCGCGAGCCAGGACATGGCATCGGCGAGGCCAAGGTAGCCGCGGCTGGAGTAGCGGTATGCCGCTACCGAAAAATTGGTGTTGGTCGGTGCTACCAGCTTGCTGTAGCTCAGCCGCACGCTCTGGCCGCTGCGGTCCGGTTGACCCTGCAGCCGCGTGCCGGCATGCGTGATGTCTGCGCCAAAAGCGCCCAGGTCGGTGTTCAGCGCCGCACCCGCGGCGATCGCGGCGTAGCCTTGCGCAGCCACGAAGCCACCGTAGCCGGTGACCATATTGGTGAAGCCGTGCAGGTAAGTGCCCTGCAGCAGCAGCGTCGAGCCCTGCAGCACGGTATTGCGGTACTGGCCCGCGGTGACGCTGTAGCGGCTCTGGCCGGCACGCAGGGCGTTCACCGCGGCGGCGTAAGGCATCGTCGATACGTGCACGCTGCCGTCCGCCTCGGTGACCACGACTTCGATGTCGCCGCCATAGCCGGTCGGGTACAGGTCATCGATCTCGAACGGTCCCGGCGCCACCGTGGTTTCGTAGAGGATACTGCCTTGCTGGCGGACCTGCACGCGGGCGTTGCTGCGCGCGATACCGCGCACGATGGGTGCATAGCCGCGCAGCGATTCGGGATACATCCGCTCGTCGCTTGCCAGGCGCACGCCGCGAAAGCCGATGCTGTCGAACAACGTACCGTCGGTAAAGGCATCGCCGATCACCAACTGGCTTTTCCAGGGCGCAATGGCGCGCTGCAGGTTGGTCAGCACGCTCTGGTAGCGCGTGCCCTGCCGTTCGTCGCGGTTCAGGCTACCCTGGTGGCTGAAGCGCCATGGCCCCACGTTGATGCCGGCGTTCAGGCCCACATAGGCCTGCGTGGTCGACAGGCCGGATGCGTCGGAGTGATAGACGTTGGCGTTGTATTGCAGGCGTGCCGCCGGCACGCCGTCGTCCCAGTTCTCCGGGCTGACGTAACCACGCGCGCGGCGCACCATCGCAGCCTGCGGCACGCTGACGTCGAGCCGTTGCTCGCCGTTGTCGAAGCTCGCCGTGGCGTCGGCGACCAGCGCTGGCAGCGGCTGGCAGCCGTCGCCATCCAGCAATGGCGCGGCCGGCAGCCTGGCCAGGTCGACGCCGATGCGCTCCAGCAGGCTGCGATCGAAGCACGGCACCGCAGGGGCAGCGGGGTCGCCGGACTGGCGCAGCTCTACGTCGGCGCGGCCAAGCCAGATTTCGTTGACATACAACTCGGCACGGTAATGGCCGGGCAGCGCCGGATTGCCCTTGCTGAAGCGGCTGAGGTCCGCAACGCCGCCCGCAGTGCCCTGCAGGAAGGTATCGCTGAACTCCACGTCCTGCACGGAACGGGCGGGCCGCGGGCTGGCGTCGGGTTGTCCGGCTGCGCCTGCGCCGCTGGCGAACAGGGCCAGCAGCAAGGCATGAAACGGACGCAGGCGAAACGGAACGTGGCGGGGAGGGAGTGGCGGCATGGCACCGGCGTGTCGACGATGGCCGCACGCAGGCACCCGGCAGCCAGCGGCTGCCGAGAGGGCGTAACGGACCGTGGGTTGAGTGAGGGCTAGCGGGAGCCGGAGGCGCTCAGCGGCGCGCTGAATTTGTCCCTGCCGCCGAAGTCGTTGATGCAGTGCACGCGCACGGTGGCGCCGGCAGGGTTGCGGACGTCGCTGTCCAGGTGGAAGGTCGCGCTGGCGCCAGGCGCAATCAGGTCGAGGTCTGTCGCCTTGACAAGGTGCTCGCCGGCGATGACCTCGACGCTAACCGGCGACACGTGGTACGGCGTCGGGTTATGGGCCACCAGCACGGGCTTGCCGTCGCGGCTGCCGAGTTCCCAGCGCAACGCAGACGGCGCCTCCGTAGCACTGCCTGGCAGCCCGGCGGGGCGGAAAAACAGCTTGAAGCGCGAACGGAAAGCCATTTGCAGCGAGTTGACACCGGCTTCATCGGCGGACGGCTTCGGCGGGATTTCAAGCACGTTGAGCCAGAACAGCGATTCCTTGTCCTGCGGCAGCGGCTCGCCGGTATAGAGGATGCGCAGCGTCTGGCCCTTGCCCGGGTCGATGCGCGCGATCGGCGGCGTGACGGTGAAGGGCACTTCGATCGAGGTAGGCGTCGGGGTCGCTGTCCCGGCATCGACCCACGCCTGCGTGAGCGCGGGCGATTGCCCTTCGTTGGTCAGTTTTAGCGTGACTTCCTTGTCCGTGGCGCGATAGACCACGCGCGTGCCGCCGACGATGACGGAGGCGCTGGCGGGCAATGCGCACGATAACGCCAGCGCGGCCATGGGGACGGCCAGCAAGTTTCGCAGGGATGTGGACAGCATGGTGAGGCTGGAGAACAGGGCTTGAGGAACCAGTCGTTGGCAGGATCGGCAAGCACAGCAGAGGGAAATGGGGCGGCACTCGCCGCCAACATGGTGCGTGCCGACGCACCGGACCGCGCCACATGTGCGCCAGGCCCGGAATCGGATTTGCCCTTCAGGGAAATCTCAGCAACGCTGGCGTCATGGGTACGCGATGGTGTACATCACGCTGGAATTGGCCGCGCCCGCGGTGGCCTGGCCGGTGGCGACGTATTCGGCAAAGTAGGACAGGGTTGCCGCGCCGTTGACCAGGGGCACCGCCTGCGAGTTCTGGGCGCTGTCCGCAAAGCCGGCCTTGATCTGCGTGAAGTCGGCATTGAGCAGCCCGATCTGCACATTGCCCGCCGTGCCGGTGCCACTGTTGATCACGAGGTTGCCGGTGCTGGCATCGGTGGTCGGTCCCGGTTCGAAGTAGGTATGGATCGCGCCGGCAGCCAAATCGCAGTTCAGCGCAATGGTGAACGGGGTGCGGCCGGCGCGCGCACCCGCCGAGTTCAGCGTATTTGCGGACACCGTTGGCAGCGTGACGGTGAACGACTTCAAGCCGGTGCCATTGCCATTGATCTCGCACGAGTTGGGGGTGATGTTGCCGTTGAAGGTAATGGTGCCGTCGACGGCATGCGCGGATTGCGACGCGAAGACGATGCCGGCGGCAAGTACCACCGGTGCAAATGCGAATTTCATGTTGGGTCTCTTGGTTGTGGATGGCGTGCCGCCGCACGATTGCCGTGACACGCGGGCGTTCCAAGGCGGTGGCTGCATCCGGACATCGGAATTGCCTTGTGAACCGGGCCCAGTGTAGGAATATGGCGATACGCCCACCGTGTGAAACTTCCGAGCAAGCTGATTGAATCGGCTGAATTTGCCTACTCAACAAGCCGGACCGGTGACTTGCGTCGTTCAATGTGGTCTGAGGCGGACTGCCTGGGCATCTGCTCCGATTCGACGCTGGCGCGAAGCGGCCGCTGTGCGCTCCTGACGCCGCTTCCACAAGACGGGTAGACTGTGGGCGTGTGCCACGAAACGAGCCCATCCGCACGATGCCTTCGTTCCCGACAGCCGCCATGCGCCTGACCGGCGCCGGTCTTGCTGCAGCCAAGGCTGCTCTCCCTTCGCTTTGCCTGGGCGCGCGTCACGTCGGCGGCGACCGTCCGAGCCGCCGTCCCGGCAACATGAAGCTTGCGTTCGCCGCACTGCTGCTGGCAGGCGCCTTAGGAGCCCCGGTCCTGGCCCAGCCGCCTCAGCCGACCCAGACCCCACAAGCGCCACAAGCAGTACCACAGGCGCCACAGGCCTCGGTGCCACAAGCCACTCCGGCCCCTCAGGGACCACTGTGGTTCGCCCAGGGCAGGCCCATACCGGAGGCCAGGCAGGCGGTCGACGCGCTGTCCAGCTCGGCCGCTGATGGGCTCGATCCCCACGACTACGATGCCGAGGCGTTGCGGCAGGCAGTGCACCAGGCGGCCACCGGGCCGGCGCTCGCAACGGATGCCGCCGCCCGTCTCGACGCCGCGCTGAGCGCCGCGATGGAGCGCATGCTGGCCGATCTGCACAGCGGCCGTATCAATCCAAGCGCGGTCCGGGCCAATTTCGCGCCACAGGATGAACGCCCGTATGACGCCGCGACGGTGCTGCGCGAAGCGGTCGCGCAGCATCGCCTGCCGGACGCCGTGCGCCAGGCCGCCCCCACTTTCCCGCTGTATGGCACGCTGCGCGCGGCATTGGCCCGCTACCGCGAGATCGCCGCGCAGCCGGTCTGGGCGCAAGCGCTGCCGGCGCTGCCCGCGGGCAAGCTGACGCCGGGACAGCCGTGGGCGGGCACTGCCGCGCTGACGGCGCGCCTGGTGGCGCTGGGCGACCTGCCGGCCGGTACGAAGCCACCGGCGCGCTATGAAGGCGCACTCGTCAACGGCGTCAAGGCGTTCCAGTCGCGGCACGGGCTGCAGGCCGACGGCGTGGTCGGCGCCGGAACGCTGGCGCAACTTAATCTGCCCATGGCCAGCCGGGTGCGGCAGATCGAACTGACCATGGAGCGGATGCGCTGGACCCCGCTGGATGGCCCGCGCATGATCGTGGTCAACGTGCCGGAGTTCATGCTGCGCGCCTACGAGATCCGCGACGGCAAGCTCGACATCAAGCTGGAGATGAAGGTGATCGTCGGCAAGGCGCTGGACACGCGCACGCCGTTGTTCGAGGAAGACATGCGCTACATCGAGTTCAGCCCGTACTGGAATGTGCCGCCATCGATCGCCAAGCGCGAGACGGTGCCCCGGCTGCGGCGCGATCCGGCGTATTTCAACCGGCAGGGCTTCGAGTTCGTGGCCGGCGACGGCAAGGCCGTGACCACGCTGTCCGAGGACAACCTGGAGGCCGTGCTCAATGGCCGCATGCGCATCCGGCAGCGCCCCGGCCCCATGAATGCGCTGGGCGACATCAAGTTCGTGTTCCCCAACAACGAAAACATCTACCTGCACCACACCCCGACGCCGCAGTTGTTCAAGCGCG
This sequence comes from Cupriavidus phytohabitans, assembly GCF_000426345.1. Classification (GTDB taxonomy): domain Bacteria; phylum Pseudomonadota; class Gammaproteobacteria; order Burkholderiales; family Burkholderiaceae; genus Cupriavidus. The sequence goes on from NZ_AUFE01000042.1 coordinate 45,018, forward strand.
ACCGGCGCGACTTCAGTCACGGCTGCATCCGCGTGGAATCCCCAGTGGCACTGGCGCAGTTCGTGCTGCAGGATATGCCAGACTGGAACGAGGAGCGTATCCGCGAGGCGATGACACGCGGGAAGTCGAACACGGTGAGGCTGCAGCAACCGCTGCCGGTGGTGCTGGCCTATGGCACGGTCATCGCCCGGGCCGATGGTCGTGTATCCTTCCTGCCTGACATCTACGGTCACGACAAACTGCTGGACAAGGCGCTGCGGCAACGCAACGGGCGCCCCTCGCCGCCAGCCATAGCGCGCGCCGCTGCTGCAGGCAGTAAGGCGCGCCCAGCACATGCAGAGGAAGTACCATGAATGATGCGACGCGCAAGGCACGCCGCCGCTTTCTACATACCACCGGAGGCCTGGCACTGGCCGCCGGCCTGATGCCCCTGGCGCCGCGCCAGGCGCTTGCCAGCCTGCCCGATGCGCGCTCGCTGGCTTTCGACCACACCCATACCGGCGAGCGCATCAAGCTCGTCTATGCCGTCGGCGACAACTTTGTGCCCGAGGCACTCACGTCGCTCAATGGTTTCCTGCGCGACCACTATTCCGGCCAGGTAGGCGTGATCGATCCGCAACTGTTCGACCTGCTGTACCAGGTGCGCCGGGAACTCGGTACCAGCGAACCGTTCCAGGTCATCTCGGGGTATCGCAGCCCGGCCACCAATTCACGCCTGCGGAACTCGCGTGGCGGCGGGGTCGCCAGGCACAGCCTGCACATGGACGGCAAGGCCATCGACATCCGCGTGGCCGGTGTGCCGCTGGACGACCTGCGCGATGCCGCGAAGACGCTGAAGGGCGGCGGTGTCGGTTTTTACCAGGGCGAGCAATTCGTACACCTGGATACGGGCCGGGTACGCTACTGGTAACCGCTGCGGCAGGCCGTCACCGCTTGCGCTCCCGATAGCTGGCCGGGCACGCCGATGCCCGGCACGGCGGCCTTGAACAGGCCGCTCCCACGGCAGCACCTCCTTCCCCACGACACCGCCACGGAATGATCGGCAGGTCAGCGATGACCTGCCGCAATCCCGCGCGCCCTACGCGCCCATTCACGCTCAACTAAGTGATATATATGAGTTGGTTGACATGGATCACTGGTTTGCATAACATGAATCCACCAAGACGACCCACACAGAGGAGACAACGATGATTCACGTAGTGCTGCACGACGCCAAGGACACCGTGGCGGTGGCCGTGGTGGAAGGGATCCAGGCCGGTACCAAGCTCAACGCCTGGATCATGGATGAGGACAAGATCGTGACCGTGACCGCGCTGCAGCCGATCCCCATCGGCCACAAGGTGGCGCTGTGCGACATGGATCCCAACGACACTGTCTACAAGTACGGCATCGACATCGGCAAGGTGGTGGCGCCGATCAAGGCGGGCGAACACGCCCACGTCCACAACATCAAGACCAAGCGCTGGTAAGCCGCGCCCCCGTCCCCGCCATTCATCTCCCCACCCCATACCCGAGACCCAAGCCATGTCCGTGATCGATCAAAACACCACCTTCTGGGGCTACCGCCGCGACAACGGCCGCGTCGGCGTGCGCAACCACGTCATCATCCTGCCGCTGGACGACCTGTCCAACGCCGCCGCCGAGGCGGTTGCCGTCGCCATCAAGGGCACCATGGCGATTCCCCATCCGTATGGCCGGCTGCAGTTCGGGCCGGACCTCGACCTGCACTTCCGCACGCTGATCGGCGCGGGCAGCAATCCCAATGTCGCCGCCGTGGTGGTGATCGGCATCGAGGACGGCTGGACCAAGAAGGTGGTCGATGGCATCGCCAAAACCGGCAAGCCGGTGGTCGGCTTCGGCATCGAGGGCCATGGCGACCATGACACCATCATGCGGGCGTCGAAGGCCGCGAAAGAGTACGTGCAGTACGCCACCGCGCTGCACCGCGTGGAATGTCCGATCAGCGAGTTGTGGGTGTCGACCAAGTGCGGCGAGTCGGATACCACCTCCGGCTGCGGCGCCAACCCGACCGTCGGCAATGCCTTCGACAAGCTGCATCCGCTCGGCACCACGCTGGTCTTCGGCGAGACCTCCGAGCTGACCGGCGGCGAACATATCGTGGCGGCGCGCTGCGCCAACGACGAAGTGCGCCACCAGTTCATGGCCATGTTCGAGCGCTACCAGGGCATGATCGATCGCTGGAAGACTTCGGACCTGTCGGAGTCGCAGCCGACCAAGGGCAATATCGCCGGTGGCCTTACCACGATCGAAGAGAAGGCGCTGGGCAATATCCAGAAGATCGGCAAGAAGTGCACGGTCGACGGCGTCCTCGACAAGGCCGAGGAGCCGACCCACCCGGGCCTGTGGTTCATGGATTCGTCGTCGGCCGCGGCGGAGATGGTCACGCTGTGCGCCGCGGCAGGCTATGTGGTGCATTTCTTCCCGACCGGGCAGGGCAACGTGATCGGCAATCCGATCGTGCCGGTAATCAAGCTGTGCGCCAATCCGCGCACGGTGCGGCTGATGAGCGAGCATATGGACGTCGATTGCTCGGGCCTGCTGCAGCGCGAGCTGACGCTGGACCAGACCGGCGACAAGCTGCTCGAGTGCATGCTGGCCACGGTCAACGGGCGCTGGACCGCGGCGGAAGCGCTCGGTCACCGGGAGTTCGTGCTGACCCGCATCCACGAGTCGGCATGATGAAGCGGATCTGCATCAGCGAGTTCATGGACGATGCCGCGGTGCAGGCGCTGCGGGCGGGCTTTGACCTGCGCTACGAGCCGGGCTGGGTGGACCGCCGCGCCGAACTGCTCGATGCGCTGCCCGGCGCGCAGGCGCTGATCGTGCGCAACCGCACGCAGGTCGACGCCGCGCTGCTGGCCGGTGCGCCGTCGCTGCGCGTGGTCGGGCGGCTCGGGGTCGGGCTCGACAATATCGATGTCGATGCCTGCCGCGAGCGCGGCATCCGCGTGATCCCCGCGGCCGGGGCCAATGCGCGCTCGGTGGCCGAGTACGTGGTCACCACTGCGGCGCTGCTGCTGCGCGGCGCCTACGGCAGCAGCGCGCAAGTGGCCGCGGGGCAGTGGCCGCGCGCACGCCTGTCGGAGGGCAGGGAGGCACTCGGCAAGACGCTGGGGCTGGTGGGCTTCGGCGACATCGGCAGGCAGGCCGCCGCGCTGGCGCAGGCGTTCGGCATGCAGGTAGTGGCGCATGACCCGATGCTGTCCGCGGCCGACCCGGCATGGGCGCGGACCGGCGTGCGCAGCGTCGCGCTCGACGCGCTGCTGGCGCAATCCGACGCGGTCAGCCTGCATGTGCCGCTGGTCGCTGCTACGCGGCATCTGCTCGACGCGCAGCGAATCGCCGGCATGAAGCGTGGCGCGGTGCTGATCAACACCGCCCGCGGCGGCGTGGTCGACGAGGCGGCGCTGGCGCAGGCGCTGCGCAACGGGCATCTCGGCGGTGCCGCGCTCGACGTCTTCGAGCATGAACCCTTGCCCGCAGGCAGCGTGCTCGCCGACGTGCCCAACCTGATCCTGACGCCGCATATCGGCGGCGTGACACAGGAGGCTAATGCGCGGGTGTCGATGATGATCGCGCAACAGGTGCGGCAGACGCTGGAGGACATGACATGAGCCGGGTGCCGATCACGCAATTGGAGCGGATCGCCAACGCCGCGCTGCGGCGTGCGGGGGCGAGCAAGCTGCAGGCCGACGCGACGGCCGCGGCGCTGGTGCGTGCCGATGCGGCGGGGCTGGCATCGCATGGCGTATCGCGCGTACCGATGTATGTGGCGCACCTGCACGCGGACCGTGTCGACGGCCACGCCACGCCCACGGTGCGCTCCGGACGCGGCAGTGCCGCGCTGGTCGATGCGGGGTGCGGCTTTGCCTTCCCGGCATGCGACCTGGCAATCGCCGAGGCAATGGGCCGGGCCTATGAAACCGGTGTCGGTGTCGCGGCGGTCAACAACAGCCATCACTTTGGCGCGGCCGCGCTGCCGCTCGACGCGGTGGCGCGCGTCGGCATGGTTGGCATCGCCATGGGCAATTCGCCTGCCGCGATGCCCGCCTGGGGCGGGCGGCGCCCGCTGTTCGGCACCAACCCCATTGCCGCGGTGTTTCCGCGCCGGGGCCACGCGCCGGTCGTGATCGACCTGTCGTTGTCGGAAGTCGCACGCGGCAAGATCATGGTGGCCGCGAAGCAGGGCAAGCCGATTCCGCTGGGCTGGGCTTTGGACGAGACTGGCCAGCCGACCACCGATGCGCAGGCCGCGCTGCGTGGCTCGATGCTGCCCGCGGGCGGCGTCAAGGGCGCGATGCTGGCGCTGATGGTAGAGCTGCTGGTGACCTCGCTGGCAGGCGCCAGCTTCGGCGCCGAAGCGGATTCCTTTTTCACCGACGCCGGCAACCGGCCGCGAATCGGCCAGCTCTTCATGGCGCTGGACCCTGGCGCGTTCGCGGGCTCCGACGCTTATGCCGGGCGTGTCGAAGCCCTGTTGCAGGCGATGCTGGATGACGAGGGCACGCGCCTGCCCGGCGCGCGGCGCGATGCCGCGCAGGCCGACGCGCAGGCCCACGGCATAGACATCCCCGACGCCCTGCTCGATGCGCTGCGCGAACTGGCGGGCGAGGCGCTGCAGGAGGGCAAGGCCTAGCGGTTTTCGATTCGATTCCCACCACGAAAGCGGACCCGACACAGAACGGGCCAGCGACCACAAAACGGAGACACACCATGTATCGAGGTTTGATTCGCACCGCGCTCAGGTACGGAGCCGGCGCACTTGTCGCGTTGTCCGCAGTATCCACGCTCACCGGACTGGCCGCGGCGCCGGCCGCAGCACAGGGCACCGCGCAGGCGTCGGTGCCCGCCCATGACTATCCAGGCAAGCCGATCCGCTACGTGGTCCCGTTTGCGGCCGGTGGCCTGACGGACATCATGGCGCGCCTGGTCGGGCATCAGCTCGCGGAAGAGTGGAAGCGGCCCGTGGTGGTGGACAACAAGCCCGGCGGCAACGCGAACATCGGCGCCGACCAGGTTGCGAAGGCACCCGCCGACGGCTATACCTGGCTCGCGGTCACGCTGACGCATGCCTCCAATGTCACGCTGTTCCCCAAGCTGCCGTTCAGCATGCAAAAAGACCTGGTGCCGGTGGCGCGCATCGCCTCGTCGCCGATGCTGGTGGTGGTGCCGGCCAGTTCGCCGGTCAAGTCGATGAAGGACCTGGCCGCGGCGGCGCAGAAGGGCAAGCTCAATGCCGGCTCCAGCGGCAACGGCACACCACCGCACCTGACACTTGCGCTGTTCGAGAGCCAGACCGGCGCCAACCTGACCCATGTGCCGTACAAGGGCGGGGCGCCGTCGATGACCGATCTGATCGGCGGCCAGATCGACGTGGTGTTCTCCAATTTCCCGGAGTCGCTGGCCTATGTGAAGGGCGGCAAGCTGCGCGCGCTGGCGGTGACCACGCGCGAACGGCATCCGCTGCTGCCCGACGTGCCGACCGTGGCCGAGGCGGGCTTTCCCGACCTGATCGTCGAGAACTGGACCGGCCTGATGATGCCGGCGGGGACGCCCAGGCCGATCGTCGACAAGGTCGCGGCGTCGGTGGCGCGCATGCTGCAGTCCGACGCGATGCGCGAGCGCATCGTGGCGGCGGGGTTCAGCCCGGCGCCGCAGACCAGCGGCCCCTTCGCCGAATACTTCAACGGCGAGGTGACGCGGTGGGCACGGCTGATCGAAGAGAAGCACATCCGCGCCGAATAACACCGGCAGGGCGTGACGGGGCCTCCGGTATGATCTGGCTTATCCAGATGAATCGGCCCGCGCAGCTGGTAAGGCGGCGCGGGCCAGCGAACAGGGATTTAACGTGGGTGCCAGATTTGATGCCGCCAGTGCGATCGGCGGCGTCCTGTACAAGGACGTCAAGCAGGCCATTCTCTCCGCGCTGGCGGAGGGTGAGTGGAAGCCGGGAGAAGCCATTCCGTCCGAGCGCAAGCTGATCGAACGCTTTGGCGTGTCGATCGGCACGTTGCGCAAGGCAATCGACGAACTGGTGGCCGAAGGCATCATGATCCGGCACCAGGGCCGCGGCACCTTCGTCGCCACGCACCGGCAGGAGGATCACTTCTTCCGCTTCTTCCGTATCGTGCGCCAGGACGGCCATCGCGAATATCCGACCGTACGCCTGGCCAGGTTCCGGCGCGCGAAGGCCGACAAGGACGAGGCGGCCGCCCTCGGGCTGGCCGTTGGCGAACCCGTGTTTCGCTTCGCCAATGTCCTGTCGCTGGAAGGCACGCCGATGATGATCGATGCCATCACCGTGCCGGAAGAGCGCTTCAAGGGCCTGACAGAGAAGCAGCTGCGCGAGCGGCCCAATACCCTCTACAACTTCTACCAGGATACCTTCGGCATCAATATCATCCGCACCGAAGAGCGGCTGCGCTCGGCGCTGGCGGACGAAGATGACCACGAGCTGCTGGGCGTTGCCGTGGGCAGTCCGTTGCTGAAGATCCTGCGCGTGGCCTCGTCCTACCGCGACGAGCGGATCGAGTACCGCGTGTCACGGCTGGATACGAGCCGGCATGAGTTCCTGTTGTCGCAGCCGTAGGGCGTGACGCTTCCGGCATCGAGAGCTGCCGGCAGCGCGCCCGGCAATCCAAAGCAAAAAGCCGCGTTCTCTTGCGAGAACGCGGCTTTTCAAATAGATGGTGGCGAATCAGGGACTCGAACCCCGGACCTGCGGATTATGATTCCGTCGCTCTAACCGACTGAGCTAATTCGCCAACGAAGACTGAGATTATACATGGGCTTTCGGCACTGTCAACACCCTCGTGCGAAGATTTTTGCGGGGCACCGGCGTCCATGAAAAAACGGCAGGCCGGGGCGGCCTGCCGTTGTGGTCACGGTCTCGCCCAGCCGACCGTTCAGTCGTGGGCGTAGATGTCCACGTCCTTGGTTTCCCGCACGAACAGCGCACCGATCACGAAGGTGATGGCCGCGATGATGATCGGGTACCACAGGCCGTAGTAGATATTCCCGTTCTGGGCCACCAGCGCGAACGAGATGGTGGGCAGCAGGCCGCCGAACCAGCCGTTGCCGATATGGTAGGGCAGCGACATCGAGGTATAGCGGATGCGGGTCGGGAACAGCTCCACCAGCATGGCGGCGATCGGACCGTACACCATCGTCACGTAGATCACCAGGATGACCAGGATCACCAGCACCATGATCGTGTTCATCTGCGCCGGGTCTGCCTTGGCCGGGTAGCCGGCGGCGGACATGGAACTGCTGACTTCCTTCTTGAACGCCGCGATCTGGGCCTTGCTGGCCTCGTCGAAGCTGTGGCCGTTGGCGAGCTTGGCGTCGAAGGCCTTGATCTCCTTGTCGCCGATCTTCACCGAGGCCACCGTGCCGGCCGGCGCGTTCACCACCTCATAGCTGGCCGAAGACTGGGCCAGGGTACGCTTGGCGATATCGCACGAACTGCGGAAGTCGATCTCGCGGGCGATCGGGCTGCCCTGGAACGAGCACTGCTTCGGATCCGCGGTCACCACGATCTGCGCGGTCTGCTGCGCGCGCTCCAGCGCCGGGTTGGCGTAGTGGGTCAGCGCCTTGAACAGCGGGAAGTAGGTCAGCACGGCCAGCGCGCAGCCCACCATGATGATCCACTTGCGGCCGATCTTGTCCGACAGCGAGCCGAAGAAGATAAAGAACGGCGTGCCGATCACCAGTGCGCCGGCGATCAGCAGGTTGGCCGTCTTGGCATCGACCTTGAGCACCTGCGTCAGGAAGAACAGCGCGTAGAACTGGCCGGTGTACCAGACCACGGCCTGGCCGGCGGTCAGGCCGAGCAGGGCCAGGATCACGATCTTCAGGTTGCGCCACTGCGCGAACGACTCGGTCAGCGGGGCCTTGGAGGTCTTGCCTTCGGCCTTCATGCGCTGGAATGCCGGCGATTCGTTCATCGACAGCCGGATGTACACCGACGTCCCCAGCAGCAGGATCGACAGCAGGAACGGGATGCGCCAGCCCCACACTTCAAAGCTCGGTCCGGTCAGTTCGCGGCACAGCAGGATCACGATCAGCGACAGGAACAGGCCCAGCGTGGCGGTGGTCTGGATCCACGAGGTGTACGATCCGCGCTTGCCGTGCGGCGCGTGCTCGGCCACGTAGGTGGCGGCGCCGCCGTACTCGCCGCCGAGCGCCAGGCCCTGCAGCATGCGCAGCGCGATCAGGATCACCGGGGCGGCCCAGCCGATGGTGGCAAAGCCGGGCAGCAGGCCGACGATGAAGGTCGACAGGCCCATGATCAGGATGGTCACCAGGAAGGTGTACTTGCGCCCGATCATGTCGCCGAGGCGGCCGAACACCAGTGCGCCGAACGGCCGGACGATAAAGCCGGCGGCGAAGGCGAGCAGTGCGAAGATGAAGGCCGAGGTCGGATCCAGCCCGGCGAAGAACTGCTTGGCGATGATCGCCGCCAGCGAGCCGTACAGATAAAAGTCGTACCACTCGAATACCGTGCCCAGCGACGAGGCAAGGATCACCTTGCGCTCCTCGTGTGTCATCGGTGCGTTTTGCGTGCCCCCTCCGGGTACCGCAACGTTTTGCACGTTTGCCATCTTGTCTCCTCCGTCTGGAATGGATCTCGGGCAAGGCGCGGCAACATCGCGGAAAAGGCCCGTGCCGCTGGCCGGGAGCCTGAGTTGCAGAGGATTGTGGTTCGCGAAACTTACTGAGTTCTGACAGATTTCGGCGCGCAACCGCCAAAAATGTCGGGGTATACGCTAGCCGTTTTCAGGGCCGCGCATGCTGCGGTGCAGCCAGCCTTGGCTCATGTCCGGCATTGCCTGGCGGCTCCGCCGGCATATCGCTATGCAGCATCGGAGCCGGGCCCGCGCATGGCGCCCTGCGAAGGCCGGGGGGTGGGCGCGTCAGCTTCGTCGTGCGTTTCGTCGGCGCGGTTCATGCGCCAGGCGTAGAGGGCGGCCATCAGCACGTAGACCACCAGCGCACCCTGCGCGCCCACCCAGAACGAGAACGGCCAGCCGAAGAAGTCAAAGCGCAATTCGCGCGCGAACCACGCCACCACGAAGGTGACCACGAACCAGACCGCCAGCAGTCCGGCAATCCAGCGCAGGTTGCGGTGCCAGGCCTGGCGCTGGCGCGCCTCGGCGAGGTCGGGGGTGTCGTTCATGGTGCGGAGAGATCGGTGGGGCGGCGCAGTGTCACGCGGAAATGCGCGCCGGCCAGGCGCGGCGATTGCTGGTAGACGTGGTCGGATATCTGCACATCGCCGCCGTGCTGCTGCACGATCTCGCGCACGATGGCCAGGCCCAGCCCGCTGCCTTCGGTATTGGTGCCGAGCACGCGGTAGAAGCGCTCCATCACGCGTTCGCGGTCGGCCGGTGCAATGCCCGGGCCGGTATCTTCCACGTCCAGGTAGGCAAACGGCTCGAAGGCATCGGCGCTGACGCGCACCGTCGCGTGCCCGCCGCGCGGCGTGTAGCGGATGGCATTGTCGAGCAGGTTGTTGAGCATCTCGGTCAGCATCAGCCGGTTGCCCAGCACGGTCACCGGGTGGTCGTCGGCTTCCAGCCCCAGGTCGATGTCGCGCGCCCAGGCTTGCGGCAGCCAGTCCTTGACCACCTCGCGCGCCAGTGCACCCAGGTCGAGCTCGCCCATGCCGCCGGCGCCGGCCAGGTTTTCCATGCGCGCCAGCGACAGCAGCTGCGTAACCAGGTGCGCGGTGCGCTCGGAGCTGCCCGCAATCTGGGCCAGCGAGCGCCGCAGCTCTTCCGGCGACTGCTCTCGCTGCGCCAGCTCGGCCTGCATGCGCAGCCCCGCCAGCGGGGTCTTCATCTGGTGCGCGGCATCGGCGATAAAGCGCTTCTGCGTCTGCACCGACTGGTCCAGCCGCGCCAGCAGGTCGTTGAACGATCCCACCAGCGGCGTGATCTCCTGCGGTGCGGCGCGCTCGTCGATGGGACTGGTGTCGCCCGGGTTGCGCGCGCGGATGCGCTGCTGGATCGCGGTCAGCGGCGCCAGCCCGCGCGAGAGCCCGAACCACACCAGCACCACCGCCAGCGGCAGGATCACGAACTGGGGCAGGATCACGCCCTTGATGATCTCGTTGGCCAGGCGCGCGCGCTTGTCGAGCGTCTCGGCCACCTGCACCAGCACCGGCTGGTTGCCGCTGACATGGCGCAGGTCGACGTAGGTGTAGGCCACGCGCACGTCGTTGCCGGCGACGCGGTCGTCGCGCAGCGACACCAGGCCGGCGTGGCCCTGGTCTTCTTCCGATGGCAACGGCAGGTCGTGGTCCCCGGCGATGTACTCGCCGTGCTTGCCGACCACCTGGTAATAGATACTGTCGGTCTCGTCCGCGCGCAGGATCTCGCGCGCCGACAGGGGCAACTGCAGCGTGACGCGGCCGTTGACCTCGCGCACCTGCTGCGATAGCACGATGGCGCTGGCCTCCAGCGCCCGGTCGAACGGGCCGTTGGCGATCGACTTGGCGACCAGGTAGGTCACCGCGATGCTCATTGGCCACAGCAGCAGCAGCGGCGCCAGCATCCAGTCGAGGATCTCGCCGAACAGCGAGCGCGGCGCGGGCGTGGCCGTGCTTTCCTCCAGGTGCGGCAGTGCGTCGGCCAGTTCCTGGTCGGCGGTGCCCGCCGGCGTGGCAGGGGAGGGTGGCGGCACGGCGCGGTGCGCGCGCCGCCAGGGCAGTTGCAGCAGGCTCATCTCGACGGTGGTCGTTCGGGTGCGGTCGTGCTCGCCTGCAAGGGTGGGGCTAAGGTACGGGCCGCGTCAATGGGGCCACATCAACAGGGCCGCGTCAGTGCTGCGCGGCCACGGCCGGCTGGAATTTTTCCAGGCAGTAGCCCAGGCCGCGTACCGTGGCGATGCGGATGCCGCCCACCTCGATCTTTTTGCGCAGGCGGTGCACGTAGACTTCGATGGCGTTGTTGCTGACTTCTTCGCCCCACTCGCACAGGTGGTCGACCAGCTGTTCCTTGGACACCAGCCGCCCGCAGCGCGTGAGCAGGATCTCCAGCAGGCCGAGCTCGCGCGCCGACAGGTCGAGCATCTGCTCGTTCAGGTAGGCGATGCGGCCGACCTGGTCGAAGGCCAGCGGCCCGTGCCGCATCAGCGTGGCGCCGCCACCGGCGCCGCGGCGCACCAGCGCGCGCACGCGCGCTTCCAGCTCGGACAGCGCAAAGGGCTTGGCCATGTAGTCGTCGGCGCCCAGGTCCAGGCCCTTGACGCGTTCGTCGACGCTGTCGGCCGCGGTCAGGATCAGCACCGGCAGCATCGCGCCGCGGGCGCGCAGGCGCTTGAGCACCTCCAGGCCGGACATGCGCGGCAGTCCCAGGTCGAGGATCAGCAGGTCGAAGGTCTGGGTGGAGAGGGCCGAGTCGGCGCCCAGCCCGTCGGCGACGTGGTCGACGGCATAACCCGAGTGGCGTAACGACCGCGTCAGGCCGTCGGCCAGCGTGTCGTCATCTTCGGCGATCAGAATACGCATGGTTGTCTCCACCCCTGGCCGGCATAGCCGGGCGCCTCGAGAATGGGCGCGATGGGGCTTGCCAAGCATACTGTTTTTTTATACAGTACCCGCACATTCCGCTGGGGCCGCCCTGGGATGATCCCTGAGTGGCGGCCGCGCAGACAGCCGGGCCGGCGCTGGAGCCGGCAAAAGCCGGTGCCGCGCCACATGCGGCCTATTTATACACCATTTGATTCAAGGACGACCATGGACGACAAGAAGGCAGGTGCCGGCGTGAGCGCCGAGAAGCAGAAGGCGCTTGCCGCCGCGCTCTCCCAGATCGAGAAGCAGTTCGGCAAGGGCTCGATCATGCGCCTGGGCGACGGCGAGGTCGAGAAGGACATCCAGGTGGTCTCCACCGGGTCGCTCGGCCTGGACATCGCGCTTGGCGTCGGCGGCCTGCCGCGCGGCCGCGTGGTCGAGATCTATGGTCCGGAATCGTCGGGCAAGACCACGCTGACGCTGCAGGTCGTGGCCGAGATGCAGAAGCTGGGCGGCACCTGCGCCTTTATCGACGCCGAGCATGCGCTGGATGTCAGCTACGCCGGCAAGCTGGGCGTGAACGTCGGCGACCTGCTGATCTCGCAGCCGGACACCGGCGAGCAGGCGCTGGAAATCACCGACGCGCTGGTGCGCTCGGGCTCGATCGACCTGATCGTGATCGACTCGGTGGCGGCGCTGGTGCCCAAGGCCGAAATCGAAGGCGAAATGGGCGACTCGCTGCCCGGCCTGCAGGCCCGCCTGATGAGCCAGGCGCTGCGCAAGCTGACCGGCACCATCAAGCGCACCAACTGCCTGGTGATCTTCATCAACCAGATCCGCATGAAGATCGGCGTGATGTTCGGCTCGCCGGAAACCACCACCGGCGGCAATGCGCTGAAGTTCTACGCCTCGGTGCGCCTGGATATCCGCCGCATCGGCTCGATCAAGAAGGGTGACGACGTCATCGGCAACGAGACCAAGGTCAAGGTGGTCAAGAACAAGGTCTCGCCGCCGTTCCGCGAAGCCTTCTTCGACATCCTGTACGGCCAGGGCATCTCCCGCCAGGGCGAGATCATCGACCTGGGCGTGGATGCCAAGATCGTCGAGAAGGCGGGCGCGTGGTACAGCTACAACGGCGACAAGATCGGCCAGGGCAAGGACAACGCACGCGAGTACCTGCGCGAGAACCCGGACATCGCCGAAGAAATCGAGAACAAGGTGCGTGCCGCGCTGGGCGTGGCGCCGACCAACGTCGTGCCGGCCGAAGTGCTGGAAGACTGAGCGCCAGCCAGCCGCTGGAGCAACCGGAAGGGCCGGGGCATCGCCGATGCGCCGGCCTTTTTGTTTAGGCCCGCGGTGGAAACTTCACGATCTCAATGTCTCAATGGCCACCCGTCCCCCCCTGTCCCTGAAGGCCCGCGCCGTCGGCTACCTGTCGCGCCGCGAGCACAGCCGGGCCGAGCTGGCGCGCAAGCTGGCGCCCCATGCCGAGTCGCCGGAGCAGCTCGAGCAGCTGCTCGATGCGCTCGAGCGCGAGAACTGGCTGTCCAACCAGCGCTTTGCCGACAGCCTGGTCCATCGCCGCGGCGCCCGCTACGGCGCGGCCAGGGTGATGCAGGAAGCCAAGACCCACAAGCTGGACAGCGAACAGCTGGGCGAATTGCAGGAAAGGCTGCGCGCCACCGAAACCGAGCGTGCCCGCGAGGTCTGGCGCAAGCGTTTCGGCATGCCGCCGGAGTCGCCGGAGGTGCGTGCCAAGCAGATTCGCTTCATGGTGGCGCGGGGATTCTCGCGCGCGGTGGTCAGCAAGATCATCCAGGGCGCTGACGAAGCGTACGGCGACAACGACTGAAGCGTCTGGGTGTGGCATCGTCCGCATTTAATGAGCCATTACCTGCACTGGCATCACGGTGTATCGGCGCGCCGTCGCCCGACAATGCGGCGCGACAGTCGCCACACAAGGATGTTCCCGGGCAAACCAGCGCGGCATGTTAAACTCCCCAGGTTATTCGGTGCTCCGGCGCCGCCGTTCCCAAGCCCCCAGTATTCCAGCCTGGCCATGCCTCTGTCCCAGCCCGTCAACCGCTCCCCGCGCCATCGCCGTGCCATCACGGCCGAGGCGTATCAGAGAGAGGACGGCCTGTGGGATATCGAGGTGCGCCTGACCGACACCAAGCCTCGCGATATCGAACTTGCCGGCGACCGTATCCGCCCGGTGGGCCAGCCCCTGCACGACCTGTGGCTGCGCGTCACGATCAACGAGGACATGACGGTGCTGGATGCCGAGGCCTGCTCCGACTGGGTGCCGTACCCGTCGCAGTGCGACACCATCGGCCCGGCCTACCGCAAGCTGATCGGCCTGAACCTGCGCAAGGGCTTCCGCAAGGCGGTGCGCGAGCGCCTGGGCGGCATCAATGGTTGCTCCCATCTGACCGAAGCCGCCGGCGTGCTGCCCAGCACCGCGATCCAGGCGTTTGCCGGCGAAGTCATCAGTATCCGCGACAACGGCGAGGACGATCCGAATCCGGAGCCGCCCTATCAGTTGCACGGCTGCCACGCGCTGCGTTTCGACGGCGAGGTGGTCCGTGAGTTTTACCCGCGCTGGTATGGTCACCAGCCGACGCCCAAGCCAAGGGCCGAGGCCGCACCTGCCGTCGCAACCGCGCCTCGGGCGCCCGCCGTGGCCAATGGCGACCGCGGTGGTCAAGCCAATGACGACGGCAACGACGCTGTCCCGGCCGACAGGCCAACCGGTACCTCCGGCTGATTCTCAGGATTAGCCAGCCAGACGAGAGAGTTCGTCTCCTTTTTCAGATTCTTCCCTTCTACCTTTTACGCCTACCCGAAAGGAAACACGCATGAATATCCATGAGTATCAAGGCAAGGAAATCCTGCGCAAATACAATGTGCCGGTTCCGCGCGGCATCCCCGCGTTCTCGGTTGACGAGGCCCTGAAGGCCGCAGAACAGCTCGGCGGCCCGGTGTGGGTTGTCAAGGCGCAGATCCACGCGGGTGGCCGCGGCAAGGGCGGCGGCGTCAAGGTTGCCAAGAGCATGGACGAGGTCAAGCAATACGCCTCGAACATCCTGGGCATGCAGCTGGTCACGCACCAGACCGGTCCGGAAGGCAAGAAGGTCAACCGCCTGCTGATCGAAGAAGGCGCCGACATCAAGAAGGAACTGTACGTTTCGCTGGTGGTGGACCGCGTTTCGCAGAAGATCGCGCTGATGGCGTCGAGCGAAGGCGGCATGGACATCGAGGAAGTCGCTGCCCACACCCCGGAAAAGATCCACACCCTGATCATCGAGCCGTCGACCGGCCTGACCGACGCTGACGCCGACGACATCGCCCGCAAGATCGGCGTGCCCGACGCGAGCGTGGCGCAAGCCCGCCAGGCCCTGCAAGGCCTGTACAAGGCGTTCTACGACACCGACGCCTCGCTGGCCGAAATCAACCCGCTGATCCTGACCGGCGACGGCAAGGTCATCGCCCTGGACGCCAAGTTCAACTTCGACTCGAACGCGCTGTTCCGTCATCCGGAAATCGTCGCGTACCGTGACCTGGATGAAGAAGACGCCAACGAAATCGAGGCCTCGAAGTTCGACCTGGCCTACATCTCGCTGGACGGCAACATCGGCTGCCTGGTGAACGGCGCCGGCCTGGCCATGGCCACCATGGACACCATCAAGCTGTTCGGCGGCGAGCCGGCCAACTTCCTCGACGTGGGCGGCGGTGCCACCACGGAGAAGGTGACCGAAGCCTTCAAGCTGATGCTGAGCAACAAGAACGTGCAGGCCATCCTGGTCAACATCTTCGGCGGCATCATGCGTTGCGACGTGATCGCCGAAGGCGTGATCTCGGCTTCGAAGGCCGTGCACCTGACGGTGCCGCTGGTCGTGCGCATGAAGGGTACCAACGAAGAGCTGGGCCGCAAGATGCTGGCCGAGTCGGGCCTGCCCATCATCTCGGCCGACACGATGGAAGAAGCCGCCCAGAAGGTGGTGGCCGCTGCCGCTGGCAAGTAAGCCGTCGCACGAACGCAACCATACGCGAACGCGAGCGGTACGTAGGCGCTTTGACGAGCGCCCGCGCGTACCGCTCGTCGCCAAGCAAAGGATTACAGCATGTCGATTCTGATCAACAAAGACACCAAGGTCATCACCCAGGGCATCACCGGCAAGACCGGCCAGTTCCACACCCGTGGCTGCCGCGACTACGCCAATGGCAAGAACGCCTTCGTCGCAGGCGTGAACCCGAAGAAGGCCGGCGAAGACTTCGAAGGCATTCCCATCTACGCCAGCGTCGAGGACGCCAAGGCCCAGACCGGCGCCACCGTGTCGGTCATCTACGTGCCGCCCGCAGGCGCCGCTGCCGCGATCTGGGAAGCCGTTGACGCCGACCTGGACCTGGTGGTCTGCATCACCGAAGGCATCCCCGTGCGCGACATGATGGAAGTCAAGGACCGCATGCGCCGTGAGAACAAGAAGACCCTGCTGCTGGGGCCGAACTGCCCGGGCCTGATCACGCCGGACGAAATCAAGATCGGCATCATGCCGGGCCACATCCACAAGAAGGGCCGCATCGGCGTGGTGTCGCGCTCGGGCACGCTGACGTACGAAGCCGTGGGCCAGCTGACCGCGCTGGGCCTGGGCCAGTCGTCGGCTGTCGGCATTGGTGGCGACCCCATCAACGGCCTGAAGCACATCGACGTGATGAAGATGTTCAACGACGATCCGGACACGGACGCCGTGGTCATGATTGGTGAGATCGGTGGTCCGGACGAGGCCAACGCCGCCCACTGGATCAAGGACAACATGAAGAAGCCGGTGGTTGGCTTCATCGCTGGCGTGACCGCGCCTCCGGGCAAGCGCATGGGCCACGCCGGCGCGCTGATCTCGGGCGGTGCCGACACCGCCCAGGCCAAGCTGGAAATCATGGAAGCCTGCGGTATCAAGGTGACCAAGAACCCGTCGGAGATGGGCCGCCTGCTGAAGGCGATGCTGTAAGGTCTGCTTGCCGTTCCCGCTGTCGCGGGAATGACAGACTTGTGATGCCCCCGCCCTTCTGGCGGGGGCATTCTCTTTTACGGCGAGTGATTCGGGGGTCACGAAAACCCCGGAACATTACAGGATTGAAATCTAATCGAAAGGTTCGTGGGTTAAACAGTCATGTCTGCGCTTTCAGACATCCGAACACCCGTCAGATGACGGGGCGCGCCACGCATAGAACCGCCACTACATAGAACTCGAGGAGCCTACCCGTGGAACTGCTGTCTTCCACCACTTTCTGGATTGCGTTGGGATCGATCATCCTGACCAACATCGTCCTGTCCGGCGACAACGCGGTGGTGATCGCGCTCGCCTCGCGCAACCTGCCGCCCGCCCAGCAGAAGAAGGCCATCTTCTGGGGCAGCGCTGCCGCCATCATCATGCGCGTGGTGCTGACCGTGGCCGCAGTCAAGCTGCTGAGCCTGCCATACCTGAAGATCGTCGGCGCCGTGCTGCTGGTCTATATCGGCGTGCAGCTGCTGACCGGCGATGACGATGAGGAAGGCCACGACGGCAAGGACAATATCTGGGCCGCTATCCGCACCATCCTGATCGCCGACCTGGTGATGTCACTGGACAACGTGGTTGCCGTGGCCGCTGCCGCGCAGAAGGGCCCCGAGGGCAGCCAGCTGATGCTGCTGGTCATCGGCCTGGGCCTGTCGATCCCGCTGATCGTGTTCGGCAGCACGCTGCTGCTCAAGGTGATGGAGCGCTTCCCGGTCATCATCGTGCTGGGCGCCGCGCTGCTGGGCTACCTGGCTGGCGAAATGCTGGTCAGCGACCCGGTCGATGCCGCCTGGTTCGAAATCCACGTGCCGCACGCCCACCTGGTATTCGGCGCCGCCGGCGCGATCCTGGTGGTGATCATTGGCAAGATGCTGAACCGCCGGTCGCCGCAGACGGCCTGACGGGTATTGCTTCGCACGGAAGGGCGGCCGGTTGGCCGCCCTTTTTTGTTGCCACTTGGCGGACGTCCTTTGTCGGTGCGGTTTCCAACTAACTCATGTGAGTGATCGCACATTTTGTCGCTTCGGCGGGTGGTAATGCGCCCAGGTGACAAAATTTGGCGCAAGCGGCGGGCTTTCCGCTGTCGGGTGACGAAATTTGTCGCTTTTTGCCCCCTGCGGACGGGGGATATGGCTGGCACGCTTACTGCTGATTAGCCCCCGCGTCACGAAACCGAAGACGTGCAACGCTTAACCAAAATCTCTTCGAGGGGTCAAATCATGCAACGGGTACAAAAACTGAAGAAGCTGGGCCGTCGGGTCCAGAAGGGCTTTACGCTGATCGAACTGATGATCGTGGTGGCGATCATTGGTATTTTGGCGGCGATCGCGATTCCGCAATATCAGGACTACACCGTTCGAGCGAAGGCTTCTGAAGGCCTTACACTTGCCTCATCGGTTAAGACGGCGATTGCTATGGCGGCATCGGGTGGTGATATCAGTGCGGCTTCGAATGCCGCGCAGGCTGGCGCTGATGCACTCGGTATCCCTCTGCCGGCCGGGTTTGCGAGCAATCTCGTTGCGACGATTGCAGTCGCAGGTACAAGCGCCGCCGGAGATAAAGTCAAATCTGGTGTACGAAGGTTGATCGTGGCCGGTTCTCAGGCGGCGAGTTTCTGCTGATCCGGCGGATTGTCTTGCGCCGGGGCACCGTCCTTGAAGGGAATGCCCTTCAAGAGCAGTTCGATGTGTTCGGCACCGTTGATGCGGCGCCAGGTTTTCTCGGCTTCCTCGATCAGCTTGAAGGCCAGGCCAAGGAAGGTCGCTCGTGACACACAGTTGCGCGTGCGCGTCGTGCGGTGACGCACAGTCGCGAAGGTCGACTCAATCGCGTTCGTCGTGCGGATGTGCTGCCAGTGCTCGGCCGGGAAGTCGTAGAACGTCAACAGGCTGTCCC
>NZ_AUFE01000043.1 GCF_000426345.1 Cupriavidus phytohabitans
CGCGCTCCGGGAGGTAGCCATTGCGAACCACGGCACGCTGCCCGCTCAACGTCTTGACGTTACTGAACTGCTCAAGCAGCTCTGCCAGCTCCACTTCAATCGCCTCCTGGATGACCCGTCGGGCCCCGCGCCTGATCAGCTCCTCGAGCCCAAGCCCGATTTCCGATAGACCGACTGCTTCTTTCCCTTTATCCTTGCTCATGGTGGACCTTTCTTGTGCTGGTTTCCGATCTCGACAATCAGATTCTCAGCGGAAAGCTCCACCGCCCTCTACTCCGCGCCTCAAATTCCCCGCCTGTACACCAGTTTC
The DNA here is from genome assembly GCF_000426345.1 of Cupriavidus phytohabitans. GTDB lineage: Bacteria > Pseudomonadota > Gammaproteobacteria > Burkholderiales > Burkholderiaceae > Cupriavidus. The sequence continues at coordinate 311 of NZ_AUFE01000043.1, forward strand.
GACTTTAGCTCCCCACGGTCCCCACCGTGGGTACCATCACAGCCTACGATGTAGTCGCAATGAATTTCTTCTACGGCTCCCTGGCTATTCGCGTACTTTAGCCGCGGCGCGGTTGTGTCGAGGTCGTGGAGTGTGACGTTCTTTACCTCGAAGCGAATGTCGCCGCCCAACCGCAGACGGAGCGCCACAAGATCCTTGATGACTTCATGCTGCGGATACAGGTACACCGACTTTCCGCCAGTCAGCTCGGGGAAATCGATGCGCCGCGTCCGACCGTCGAAGCGCAAATGGATGCCGTCGTGTCGGAAGCCCTCGCGCTTCAGGCGCTCCCCAGCGCCAATGCGCTCCATGAGATCGACGGTGCCATGTTCGAGAATGCCAGCCCGAATCGTGGCTTCAATTGCGTCCCGGCTTCTGGATTCAAGGACGACGGACTCAATACCTGCAAGATGCAAAAGCTGCGATAGCAGCAGGCCCGCAGGGCCCGCGCCAATGATGCCTACCTGGGTGCGCACAGATGTCTCCGGCTGTATTAATAATGGCGGCTTGCGTATCGATCGCGCGGCAGATGCGGATGACCTGCATTCGATGCGAATCTGAGGGGGACGCAGCCTCTTGTGTGTTGATGAATTCTTGCACCCGAGAGCATCAACTGGAATGTACGATCAAGACGAAAACTTGTACTTTTCGTGGCCATACCTACGACCTGGAAATGGCTTGCCGAGCTAGGCGTCCACATGAGGTCTGTCGCTCTCTCGGGACCCAAGGCTTCTCCGAAAATTTCTGAACGGCAAGCCCAAAGCGCCTTCGCACCCACCTTATGGCGCACTTTCCTGGCCAGATATCGACGGCGTATGCAGGAAGACAGTCACGTTTGTCAGGACGTTCGACTTGCACATTCGACCCAATCACTTGCACTTTTCGAACATCCCAGTACTGGCTTGCCTCGATAGGAGTTATCGTCGGGAAACCGCCGCCAAGATCGGAAACGGAGGAGGAACATGAAAAGCACGCGCGTCCCCATTTACATGCTCTACGGCGAACAGGATGTCTGGCCCATGCCGGATATGATGCATTGCGAGTCTATTGAGGCACGAAGCCGCCTTCACGACTGGCACATCAAGCCGCACCAACACGCTGGTCTGCTGCAGGTTCTCTATCTGCAGCGGGGAATCGCGCAACTCCACTTGGATGGAGAGGAGAGCGATATGGAAAGCGGAAGAATGCTCCTCGTTCCGCAAAATTTCGTCCATGGCTTCAAGTTCAGTCCTGACGCGCTTGGTTACGTCGTGACCGTCGCCTATCCGTTCGTCGTCAGACTGGCACAGACAATGGAGGGCGGACCAGGCTGGTTCTCACACCCGGTCCTACACACCGTCGGAAGCGACGAGGACAGCACTTGCCTTATCTCTGCGTTTTCTGCCTTCGTTCGCGAGTATCGAGGTAGCGCACCACACCGGCACTTACTGGTGGAGTCATTGCTCTCCACAGTTATCGTGATGTTGGCAAGGAAAATTCAGCAGTGTCGACCGCAAGGTGCGCGCGGAGTCAAGGATAACCCGCTCTATCTACGCTTCACCGACTTGCTGGACCAGTGGTGGGATAAGCACTGCTCGTTGGACAACTATGCCAAGGAGCTTGGCATTACTACTGCGCATCTCAACCTTTTGTGCCGCCGCATTGCGCAGAAGTCGGCCCTGGACCTGGTTCACGAACGCTTACTCCTCGAGGCCAAGCGGAGCCTGGCGTACACGTCGATGTCTATCAGCGAGCTCTCATACGCCATCGGCTTCTCAGATCCCGCCTACTTCACCAGGTTCTTTAAACGTGAAGCAGGCGAATCTCCTCGGGATTTCCGTCGGCGCATCGAGCAGCTTAGTGGTGAAGAATAGCGAGCACAGGTTCAGTGGGTAACCGACACCACCTGCCCGGAAATGTCTTCCAGAATACATTTCTGGTAAACCTGTGCAACCACCGCTGCCCGAACTCCCTTGGCAGGGTCGCGTCCCATGGCTTCGAGCGTCTCCCACACCCATCCGGGGCTGACGACATTCACACGAATCTTGCCTTGCATTTCGAGCGCTGCAGCCCGGCCGAACGCCTCGATGCCGGCGTTCACGGTGCTCATGGCAGCACCACCGAGCATTGGATGCTGCGCGAGGGTACCGCTCGTGAGCGTTACCGACCCGCCCTGGGAGATGTAGGGAATCCCATACCGCACAAGGTTGACCTGCCCCATCAGCTTATTGGCGAGGCTGAATGAAAAATCATCGTCGGTCAGGGCGTCCAGTGGGGCAAATTTCGCGGTGCCTCCTACGCAGACCACGGCATCAACCGTGCCCAGTTTTTTGTACATCGCCAGAATCGATTCTTTGTCGGAAATGTCCACTGAGAGCGCCGAAGTGCTACGACTGGCCCCTATCACGTCGTGCTCTTCCGATAGCAAGGCCGTAATTTCTTTCCCAAGGAGCCCTGTGGCTCCTATGACCAGTACGCGCATAAGTCCCCCTGATAACAGATGACGGGATGGCTTGGGATCGCCGGTGTTTCGCCCCGCGGGCAAGCTTCAGCCCTTGCCCAGGATCGCCATTGCCTTGTTCGCATCGTCGAGCGAGTCCATCGACACGTACGCGACAAACTGTACCCCGATGACGGAGGCAGAGAATCCGCGCAAATTGATTCCGCCTTCCGCAAGCTGGCGGGTCAGCTCCGCCACGATGCCGGGCCGGTCCCCGCCCATGATCCGCACCGAGTGCAGGCTGTGCGTGACATTGAAGCCGACCTGGGCAGCTGCACGGATTTCCCTGTCGTTCTGCAGCGGTGTCACGAACACGACACCCTTGCCGGGGTCCTCAGGCGTGCGGCGCGCAATTGCGAATTGCAGGTCCGCGCCGGCATCGCGCAGGGTCTCCAGTACCTCGGCGAGGCCGCCGGGCCGGTCCGGTATGGTTGCCGCCCACACGTCCACGCGTTCCACAAGAAGGTCATTGGCCATTGCTCATCCTCCACGCCCCCTATACGAATCTAGCGTATGGCGGCCGGCAGGCAAGCCCTGATCCCCGCGCAGGGCAGGCCGATTTCCTGGCAACTCCCCGTGCCCGGACTTAATATGGACTAGTCGTTATTTCAGGCAGCTATCGCAGGATAGTGGCACCGGCACTACCTGGATGGATGTCATGGGAAGTGAAGGGGAATTGTCATGCCCGAAGGCAAATCGCCACGCCATGCTGCACGGCAGGAATCGGCCGATGTGTCCGAGGCCGAAATCGCGGTCCATTGGCCCGAGGAGGACTATGTCCCTCCGCCCGGCCAGTTCATTGCGCAGGCCAACCTGACTGACGCGCGCATTTTCGAACGCTTTTCCCTCGATCATTTCCCTGAGTGCTTCAAGGAGTTCGCAGACCTGCTGGACTGGTACAAATACTGGGAAACGACGCTTGATACCAGCGCCCCGCCTTTCTGGCGCTGGTTTGTCGGCGGCAGGATCAACGCCTGCCACAACTGCGTGGATCGCCACCTCGCTGCGTACAGGAACAAGACCGCGATTCATTTCGTGCCCGAGCCGGAGCATGAGGCGGTGCATCACCTCACTTACCAGGAGCTCTTTGTTCGCGTCAATGAACTGGCCGCGCTGCTGCGCGAGTTCTGCGGCCTGAAGGCCGGCGACCGCGTCACGCTGCATATGCCCATGGTGGCCGAACTGCCCATCACCATGCTTGCATGCGCGCGCATCGGCGTGATTCATTCACAGGTATTCAGCGGCTTCAGCGGCAAAGCCTGCGCCGATCGCATCGCGGACTCCGAGAGCCGGCTGCTGATCACCATGGACGCCTATCACCGCGGCGGTGAATTGCTCGATCACAAGGAAAAGGCCGACATCGCCGTGGCAGAGGCCACCAGCGCCGGCCAGCAGGTCGAGAAGGTCCTGATCTGGCAGCGCTACGCGGGCAAGTATTCCAGTGCCGCCAAACTGGTGAAGGGGCGCGATGTCATTCTTAATGACGTGCTCGCCGGGTTCCGCGGCAGGCGTGTCGAGCCCGAGCCGATGCCGGCGGAGGCACCGCTGTTCCTGATGTACACGAGCGGCACCACGGGCCGGCCCAAGGGCTGCCAGCATTCCACCGGCGGCTACCTGTCCTATGTGGCATGGACCTCGAAGTACATCCAGGATATCCACCCCGAGGACGTCTACTGGTGCATGGCCGATATTGGCTGGATCACGGGGCATTCCTACATCGTCTATGGCCCGCTCGCCCTCGCCGCCTCGTCTGTCGTCTACGAGGGCGTGCCGACCTGGCCCGACGCCGGCCGACCCTGGCGTATTGCGGAAAGCCTGGGCGTCAATATCTTCCACACCTCGCCCACCGCAATCCGCGCGCTGCGGCGCAACGGGCCCGACGAGCCGGCGAAGTACAACTACCATTTCAAGCACATGACCACGGTGGGCGAGCCGATCGAGCCCGAAGTCTGGAAGTGGTACCACCGTGCGGTCGGCAAGGGCGAGGCGGCCATCGTGGACACCTGGTGGCAAACCGAGAATGGCGGCTTCCTCTGCAGCACGCTGCCGGGCATCCACCCGATGAAGCCCGGCAGCACGGGCCCGGGGATCCCGGGCATTCATCCGGTGATCTTTGACGAGGAAGGCAAGGAAGTCCCGGCCGGCTCCGGCAAGGCGGGCAATATCTGCATCCGCAATCCCTGGCCGGGTATATTCCAGACCGTCTGGAAGGATCCGGACCGCTACGTACGCCAGTACTATGCGCGCTACTGCAAGAATCCCGACAGCAAGGACTGGCGCGACTGGCCCTACATGGCGGGCGATGGCGCAATGCAGGCGGCGGACGGCTACTTTCGGATCCTGGGCCGCATCGACGACGTGATCAACGTCTCCGGCCATCGCCTCGGCACCAAGGAGATCGAATCGGCCGCCCTGCTGGTGCCCGACGTCGCCGAGGCGGCGGTGGTGCCGGTGGCCGACGAGGTCAAGGGCAAGGTGCCTGATCTCTATGTGTCGCTCAAGCCGGGACTGTCGCCTTCCACCAAGATAGCAAACAAGGTCTCGGCCTCGGTGGTGTCCCAGATCGGTGACATTGCGCGTCCGCATCGGGTAGTGATTGTTCCCGACATGCCCAAGACACGCTCGGGCAAGATCATGCGCCGCATCCTGGCGGCGATCTCCAACCGGCAGGAGCCTGGCGACGTGTCCACGCTCGCCAATCCTGAGGTCGTCGAGAAGATCAGGGAGCTGGCGACATAGGATGCCGTGGCGGTCAATGCCCGACGGGGTCATTCGCGCGGCCGCCGTGCCGGCTCGCATGCGAAGCCTGATTCCACCCGGCTCCCGGCATCCAGACCTTTAGCGCGCTCGAGTTGGCTCGCGACCCAGGCACACCGGATCTCGGCCCCGAAAGCCACCCCCAGCATGAGCAAACACGGCGGCGTCGCGCGGCCCAGGCGCACCACCAGCGCCCGGGGCCGGCGGTCAAGTCATGGTGCCGTTTAGCCCTTTGGATTCGCATGTGCATCATCTATGATGTGATTCATGTAATCATCGTATTGCCATCTTGAGGCTCCCATGGAGCAAAAGACCGCTCGGCTTACGCTGCTCATCGATCCCAATAAGAAGGCTGCCTTCGAGCGCCTCTGTGCACAGCAGGATCTGACTGCCTCGCAGGTGATACGGCGTCTTATCCGCGACTACCTGGCCCAGCATGGCGTCCAGTATGTTCCCAGCGGCGTGGACATGGACAAGGCGGAAGCCATCGGCAATGAGAGGTCACCGGTGGGGGCGCCGTCGCGGCGCGGTGCGGCATCTCCCGCCAAGCGCCGTGCTACCCGCCGCGGAGCCTGACCCATGAGCAGCGTGCCCCCTCTCACGCAATGGCTCCACCTCGACTGGATGCTGATTGTGGTCGGGGCGTGGCTGCTTGTCGGCGTGGCTGGGATCCTGGCATTGCATCGGCTTGCTCTGGTAGCCCACGTGCTATTCCCCATCGGGGGACTATTAGGGCTGGCGCTCTTTGGTCTGGCGCTCCACGCCGTGCTCGGTACGCCTGAGGCTGCCGTGCTGCCCATTGGCCTGCCCGCGCTGCCATTTCACGTCCGGCTCGACAGCCTGTCGGTCTACTTCCTGATGGTAATGGGCGGCGCGGCGGCCGGCATATCGACGTTTGCGGCCGGCTACTTCCGCAAGGGGGAAGGCACGCCGCCGGGCCTGCTTTGTCTTGAATACCACCTGTTCCTTGCCAGCATGGCGGGAGTGATCCTCGCTGATGACGCCTACTCGTTCATGGTGATGTGGGAAACCATGGCACTGTCATCGTTTTTCCTGGTGACCGCCAACCATCGCATCGCCGAAGTGCGTGCAGCGGGCTATCTCTACATCACGATGGCGCACATCGGCGCGATCGCGATCCTGCTGTGCTTTGGCGTGCTGCAGGCCAACACCGGCGACTATACGTTCGCCAACATGCGAGCCCAGGTACTGACGCCGTTCTGGTCCTCGGTCGGTTTCCTGCTCGCCTTGTTCGGTTTTGGCGCCAAGGCCGGCATCCTGCCTCTGCACGTCTGGCTGCCGGAGGCGCATCCGGCGGCGCCCTCGCCGGTGTCTGCAATGATGAGCGGTGTCATGCTCAACACCGCCGTCTATGGCCTGCTGCGGGTGTCCTTCGACCTGCTGCAGGTGCGCCTGTGGTGGTGGGGCGGATTGCTGCTGGCCATTGGATTGGCCACGGCGCTGTTCGGCGTGGTCTTTGCCGCGGTACAAACCGACATGAAGCGGCTTCTTGCTTATTCGTCGATCGAGAACATGGGCCTGCTCTTCGTTGCCATGGGCCTGGCCTTGCTGTTTTCGGCCTACGGTATGAAGCCAATGGCCGCCCTGGCCCTGACGGCCGGGCTCTACCATGTTGCCAGCCATGCCTTCTTCAAGAGCCTGCTCTTTCTGGGAACCGGTAGCGTGCTACATGCCACCGAGCAGAGAAGCCTGGGCAAGCTGGGCGGGTTGATTCGCTATATGCCATGGGTGGGCTGGCTTACGCTGCTGGGCGTGCTGGCTAGCGCCGGGCTGCCGCCGCTCGGCGGTTTCGTCTCGGAGTGGCTGCTGCTGCAGAGTTTCCTGTTCACGCCTGGTCTCCCGGAACCGATATTGACCATGCTGATCCCGGTGGTCGCCGCGCTGATCGCGCTGGTGGCAGCACTGGCCGGCTACACCATGGTCAAGTTCTTCGGCGTGATCTTCCTCGGCCAGCCCCGTGAGCCCAAGCTGGCGCACGCGCACGACGCCGGCCGCTGGGAGCGCGCGGGCATGCTGTGGCTGGGGCTGGGCTGTATCGCGCTTGGCCTGCTGCCGACCCAATTCGTCCAGCTGATCGATCCGGTCACGCAGCAGCTGGTGGCGAGCGGATTCGGCGCCCGGGCTGCGGCCGGCGGCTGGCTGCTGGCGCCGAATGGCCTGGCCCAGGCCAGCTATGGGCCGGTCATTTTCCTGTCAGGCATTCTGGCCAGCTTTGCGCTCGCCTACCTGCTGGTGCGCCGCTTCTATCACGGCCGGCTGCGCCGCAGCCCGCCCTGGGCTTGCGGCTTCCCATGGGGCACTGCGCGCATGCAGGACACGGCCGAGGGTTTCGGCCAACCGATCCGCCAGATCTTTGAGCCGTTTTTCCGGATGCGCCGCGACCTGCCGACACCATTCGATGAGCAGCCGCACTACCGGGTCACGGTGGCGGACCATTTCTGGCGCTGGATGTATGTCCCCGTGATCGATCTGGCGTCGTATCTGGCCCGGCTGATCGGCCTGATGCAACAGGGACGCATCTCGGCGTACCTCCTGTACAGCTTCCTGACCCTGGCCGCCACGCTCCTGGCCGTGATGTGATGAGGTTGACATGAACCTGGCCGGTATCCTGTCACAGCTGCTGGAGATTGTGATCTCGATCGCGCTGGCGCCCCTACTGATCGGCTGGGTCAACCAGTGGCGGGCCTGGCTGCAGAACAAGTCGGCGCCCAGCCTCTGGCAACCGTATCGAATGTTGCACAAGCTGTTCAACAAGGAATCGGTGGTCGCAGATAACGCGTCGTCGCTGTTCCGTGCCACGCCCTATGTGGTGTTCGGCTGCATGGCGCTCGCCTGCTCTATCATCCCTACCGTTTCCACGGACCTGCCACTGGCACCGGCTGCCGACGCTATCGCCCTCGTCGGCCTGTTCGCGCTGGCGCGGGTCTTCATCTCGCTGGCGGCGATGGACGTCGGCACCGCCTTTGGAACGCTGGGCGCGCGGCGCGAGATGCTGATCGGCTTCCTGGCGGAACCGGCGCTGCTGATGGTGCTGTTCTCCGCCTCGCTGATCTCCAAGTCGACCTCGCTCACCACTATTGTCGAGACGATCGCTCACCGGGATCTGGCCATCTACCCGGGCCTGGCGTTTGCGGGCGTTGCGTTCACCATGGTATCTCTGGCCGAGAACGCCCGCATACCGGTGGACAATCCCGCCACTCACCTCGAGCTGACGATGATCCACGAGGCGCTGATTCTCGAATACTCGGGCCGGCATCTGGCGCTTCTTGAATGGGCGGCCAGCCTCAAGCTGTTCGCCTATTCCTGCATCGGCCTGGCGCTGTTCTTTCCCTGGGGCGTTGCCGAAGCGCACGCTCCCCTGGCCATGCTGCTGGCGCTGCCCGCGCTGCTGCTCAAGCTCATCGTGGGTGGGGTCCTGCTGGCGGTGCTGGAGACGGTGAGCGCCAAGATGCGCATCTTCCGTGTGCCGGAGTTCCTGGCCACCGCCTTTCTCCTGGCTGTGATCGGGATGCTGGTCCACTTGCTGCTGGCTCACTGAGAACACGGCAATGACTGCGCTCCTGACCCAGTTCGTCAACCTCCTTGGCGCGGTGCTGCTGATTCTCGCCTTCGCCATGATCTCGCAGCGACGAATTCTGTCGCTGATCAACCTGTTCACGCTGCAGGGGGCGACCCTGGCGTTGGCCACCGCCGTCGTCGGCTACGTGACCGGTCAGCCGCACCTTTACCTGTCGGCCGGCTTGACCCTGATTCTCAAGGTATTACTCATCCCCTACCTGCTGCACCGCGTTATCGATCGTCTCCAGATCCGCCGGGACGTCGAGACGCTGATCAACATTCCCACCACCATGCTGATCGGCATCCTGGTGGTGATCTTCGCCTTCAACCTCACCATGCCGATCTCGCGGCTGTCTCCGAAGCTCGCGAGCGGCACGCTGGGGATCGCGCTGGCCTGCGTGCTGTTGTCTTTCCTGATGATGATCACGCGGTCCAAGGCGGTGCCGCAGGTCATCGGCTTCCTGGCGATGGAGAATGGCCTCTTCTTCGCTGCCACCGCAGCGACCTATGGCATGCCGATGGTGGTCGAGCTGGGCATAGCGCTCGATGTGCTGATCGGCGTGCTGATCCTGGGTGTGTTCATGTTCCAGATCCGCGAACAGTTCGACAGCCTGGACATCCGTCACCTTGAGAAACTGAAGGAGGATTGAGTTGATGGCGCTGGCATTCCTGCTCGGATTTCCGCTCGTCGGTGGGCTGGCGCTGGCTCTGACGGGACATCGCGAGCGCGCACGCGACATCAATGTCGCCTTCAGTCTGGGCACCTTCCTCTCGGCTTGCGTGCTGACGGCGGAAATCATCGCCGATGGTCCCATGCTGGCATGGGGCCGGGAGTTCTACATCGATGCCCTGAACGTCTTTCTGGTCGCGCTGACCGCGTTCGTGGGCCTGACGACTTCGATTTTTTCGCGGCCGTACATGCGGGTGGAGCACGATCACGGCAAGATGACACTACCGCGGCTGCGCCTGTACCACAGCATGTACCAGCTCTTCACCTTCACCATGCTGCTGGCGCTGACGACCAATAATATGGGCATCGTGTGGGTGGCGATGGAGGCCGCCACGCTGACGACGGTGCTGCTGGTCAGTGTCTACCGCACTGCTGCCAGCCTGGAGGCGGCATGGAAGTACTTCATCCTGTGCGGCGTCGGAATTGCACAGGCGCTGTTCGGCACGGTCCTGCTCTACATGGCGGCCGAGAAGGTTATTGGCCCGGAAGGCGGCGCGCTGCTGTGGACCAATCTGGACGCAGTCAAAAGCCAGCTCGATCCCAACATCATCACGCTGGCGTTCGCCTTTCTGTTTATCGGCTATGGCACCAAGGTCGGCCTGGTCCCGTTGCACAACTGGCTGCCCGATGCCCACGCTGAAGGTCCGACCCCGGTGTCCGCCGTGCTCTCCGGCCTGCTGCTCAATGTGGCGCTATATGCGGTGCTGCGCTGCAAGGTGCTGACCGACGCGGCGCTGGGCAACCAGCTCACCGGCCGCCTGATGATGGGCTTTGGCCTGGTATCGGTGGTAGCGGCCGTCTTCTTCCTGATCCGGCAGCGCGACGTCAAGCGCATGTTTGCGTATTCGTCCATCGAGCATATGGGCATGATGACCTTCGCCTTCGGCATGGGCGGGCCGATCGGCAGCTATGCTGGCCTGTTGCACATGACGGTGCATTCGCTGGTCAAGTCAGCGATTTTCTTCGCGGTCGGCCACGCCGCACAGAAGGCCGGTACGCAAGTCATGGACGACATCCGCGGACTGATTCGCGTCAGCCCCACGGTGGGATGGGGCCTGATGCTGGGGGCGCTCGCCATCCTGGGCATGCCGCCGTTCGGGGTCTTCGCCAGCGAGTTCCTGATCGTCACGACCGCCATGCGCGAGCAGCCGTGGGCCACGCCCTTCCTGCTGATCGCGCTTGGACTGGCATTCGCCGCGGTGTTCAGCCGGGTGCAACCAATGGTCTTCGGCGACACGACGCTCAAGCCGCTGGCGCACCCGCCGGCGCTGGTCCCGGTCTTCGCGCACCTCGCCCTGGGGCTGATACTGGGGCTCTACATCCCGCCCTATCTCGACGCCTGGTACCGCCAGGCGGCCGCAATGCTGGGGAACTGAACCGATGACAGCGTCAGATCTCAGCCTCGACCTGGAACGCCTGCCCGCGCCGCTGCCGGTCTGGCATGGTCAGGTCGGGCAGGACGGCTGGATCGCGACGGCCCGTTCGGTGGCGGACGCGGGCGGCCGGGTCGTTGCGCTGTGGGGCGTCGACCGGCGTGCCATAGGCGGTGTGTTGGCGGCATGCGTGACGTACGCCATGCCGCGGGGACTGATCTGGCTCGAATTGCGGCTGGATGGTGCCGCGCTCGCTGTGCCGGATCTGAGCAGCGTATTCCCATGCGCAGGCCGGATGCAGCGTGCCATGACCGACATGGTGGGTATCAACGTGCAGGGCTGCCGCGATGTCCGGCCCTGGCTAGACCACGGCCTGTGGCCGCCGGGCGCGCGGCCGCTGCAATGCGGCGCGCAGGCGGGGGCGGCCCCGGCCCCGGCTCCGGCCGGCAGACTCCCCGCCGACTACCCTTTCGTGCGCGTGGAGGGTGACGGGGTCCACGAGATCGCCGTCGGCCCGGTGCATGCCGGGATCATCGAACCCGGCCACTTCCGCTTTTCCGTGGTCGGCGAGAAGGTGCTGCGGCTGGAGGAACACCTGGGCTATACGCACAAGGGCATCGAGCGGCGTTTCACCGAACTGGCGCCGCTCGAGGGCTACCGGCTGGCCAGCCGGGTCTCAGGCGATTCCACCGTGGCTTATGCCTGGGCCTATTGCATGGCGCTGGAGTCCGCCTGGGACAATACGCCCCCGCCACGGGCAAATTGGCTGCGCGCCCTGATGCTCGAGCGCGAGCGGGTCGCCAATCACCTCGGTGACCTGGGGGCGCTCGGCAACGATGCGGGGCTGGCCTTCGGCCTGGCGCAATTCTCTCGCCTGCGCGAAGACTGGCAGCGGCTGTCGGCAGAGGCTTTCGGCCACCGGTTGATGATGGATGCCGTAGTGCCGGGCGGCGTTGCGCGGGACGTGACGCCAGCCATGGTTGACTGCCTGCGGCAGCAGTGCGACGTCATCGAGCGGGAAGTACACGTGCTGCGTGCAGTGTACGACGAACACGCGGGCCTGCAGGACCGCTTTCTGGGGGCGGGCCAAGTCACGCCCGAGCTTGCCGCCCGGCTTGGGCTGACCGGCCTGGCCGGACGCGCCAGCGGCCACGCGGCCGACCTGCGCTGTGACCATGCCTGGCTGCCCTACGACAGCCTCGCGGTGAAACTGGTCACGTACCGCGGCGGCGATGTTGCCGCCCGCGTGGCTGTGCGGTTCGATGAGGTACTTGAGTCGCTGCGACTGATTCGTGCGATCTGTTCAGCCCTGCCGGACGGGGCCACGCGAATCGTGCCACAAGCGCCCGCCGGCGCCGCCATCGGCGCGGGATGGGTGGAGGGCTGGCGTGGGGAAGTCCTGGTCGCGCTCGAACTTGCCGATGACAGCCGCATCCTCCGCTGCCACTGCCACGACCCGTCGTGGCAGAACTGGCCGGTGCTGGAGCATGCCATCATCGGCAACATCGTGCCGGACTTCCCGCTGATCAACAAATCCTTCAACCTCAGCTATTCGGGGCACGACCTTTAGACTCCTATGTGGCAAATCCTCAGGCAGATCGCCCGCACCGGCATCGTTACCGAGCCTGCGCCGCCCAGCGCGGCGGGCGAGGCCGCCACCATCCAGCGCATCCACCAGGAATTGCTCGACATTCTCGGCCAGGCGCTCACGATCCGGCAGGTCGATGCCGGATCGTGCAATGGCTGCGAGCTGGAGATCCACGCACTCGGCAATCCTTACTACAACATCGAGGGCCTGGGCATCAAATTCGTTGCCAGCCCGCGCCATGCCGACATGTTATTGGTGACCGGACCCGTCTCGCGCCATATGGAGGAGGCCTTGCGGCGCACCTACGTGGCAACCCCGGAGCCGAAACTGGTGGTGGCGGTAGGCGACTGTGGCTGTACCGGCGGTATCTTCGGGGAGAGCTACGCCAGTTGCGGCCGTGTCGCCAATGTCATCCCGGTCGACGTCACCGTACCCGGCTGTCCGCCGCCACCCATTGAGATCCTGCGCGGAATACTCAGCGCCGTTCGGCGGACCAAATCCGCACGGCCCTAGCGATCTTGCTCGCGAACTGAACGCGGCCAATATGGCGCGACGGGCACCACCGCTGGCCTCCGTGCGCGCCGCAGGCGCGTGCCAGCTCCGGTACCCGGGCGCTGGCCGCTTTCCGACTGCGTTACTGCGTGTCGCCCGTGTTCCCCGCCAGCGCAGGCGCTCCGTGCTTCGGCCTGGTGGCGTAGTCCACCTCGTGCTTCTGCAAGTAGTCGCGAATCATCTGGCGAACGATTTGTGATGGCGTCTGGTCCTGTGCAGCACACAGCGCTTCAAAGGCCTTCTTCTTCACCGGGTCAATCAATACGGTCAGGCGTGCGGTCTTGGATTCCATGCGCTTTTGAGTATCACTGTATAATAATTGTATTATCATACTATACAACTACAATGCTACTGTGCCTCCCGCCGGCGCCGCGCGGCGCCAGATCAGTCCTGAGGTGCACAATTTCTTGATGAGGGTTCAGTGGTAGAAGTGACGATCGAACTGAATGCGAGGGACGCATTTCAGGGACGGAATTCCGCCAGGTTGGCATTCACTGCCAATCGGTTCGAGTGCGAGATCCTGCTCGCCAGCGGCGCCTGGGTCGCAAATGCCAAGGACGTGATGGAGGTCATGCGGCTATCCGCCCGGGCGGGCACGCAAATACGCATCCAGACTGTCGGGCCGGACGAGGCGGCCGCCCTGGTCACCATCGCAGCATTGCTGAGGGGGGAAGCGCTCCCCAAGTCACCCTGATGGAAACCGACAAGATGCACGCCGACCGCCCCTCGTTCGAGGCCTATCTGAAATTCCTGGCCGAGGCGAGCAGCGACGGTACGCCCCAGGTCTTGGAAACCCGGCACGCGCTGTCGCTGCATTTCGACGCACTGGCCACCCAAAGCCTCATGTCGCGCAAGGATCCCGACAAGCTCGTGCTGGGTTACACCCGGACGATGATGGGATTCCTGCTGTTGCACCCTGCTCCCGCCAGGATCTCGATGATCGGCTTGGGTGGCGGCTCACTTGCCAAATACTGCTACCGGCATCTGGCCAACACCAGGGTTGTGGTAATTGAGATCAATCCGGCGGTCATCGCCTTGCGCGAGCAGTTCCAGATCCCGCCGGACAACGAACGACTCGAGGTGGTCTGCGCGGATGGCGCCGAGTATGTCGCGAACCAGAATGCACGTCCGGACGTCATCCTGGTGGACGGCTTCCTGGCCGACGGCATGCCGGTACAGCTTGGCACTGCGGATTTCTATGCAGCCTGTCATGCCCGCCTGGCCGATAACGGCGTGCTGGTCGCGAATTTTCTCGATAGCGATCCCGATATCCCGCTTTACCTGGAGGAGGCCGGCACCGCATTCGGCCAGTCGATGTCGCTCTCTCTTGCCGAAGACAGTGCCAACTACACGCTGTTCGCCTGGAAAGGACCGCACAAGCTGCCCTCCCTGGATGCACTGTTGGCGCGTGCGCGCACCCTGGAAACCGCGCATCCGCTGAACCTGACCGCGGCAGCCCGACGGCTGAAACGCGGCGAGCGCGTTGCCCTGGATCGCGCCTCCTGGCCCAGGCCGGCAAAGCTGCAGATCCGGTATTGACAAGCCCCTTCCTGCGCAAGCCTCCTGACCAACGCAACCATGCCAATCCTGTACTTGCGCAAGCTAACCGGGAAGGAGCGCAATCCCGGAAGCAATCGGCAACTGGCCTGCTATCTGGCCTTTGTTGCCGGAGCGACCAATGCCGGGGGCTTCCTGGCGGTGCACCAGTACACCTCGCACATGTCTGGCATCGTGTCCGCCATGGCCGACAACCTGGCACTGGGCAGTCTCTGGCTGATGCTGGATGGCTTGGGGGCTCTGCTGTCGTTCCTGGCTGGTGCCGCCTGCTCGGCAGTCCTGGTCAACTGGGGCCGCCGCGAGCGCCTGCAAAGCGAATACGCGTTGCCGCTCATGCTGGAGGCCGCGTTGTTAGTGTGTTTTGGCCTGCTTGGAAGCAATCTCGAGCATCACGAATGGCTGTTCGTGCCGGCAACGGTCATGGTGCTCTGTTTCATCATGGGCTTGCAAAATGCTCTGGTCACCAAGTTGTCGAATGCCGAGATCCGCACCACGCACGTGACTGGCATGGTTACGGACATCGGCATTGAACTGGGCAAGCTCTTCTATTGGAACCTGTCCAGAGCCGACTCGAGCAAGCCGCCAGTGCTCGCCAACCGGCGCAAGCTGCGAGTACTCATTACGCTGGTTACCTTGTTCTTCGCTGGAGGCGTCATTGGCGCCTTGGGATTCAAGCACATCGGGTTCAGCGCCACGCTTGCGTTGGCAACGCTGCTGCTCGCCCTCGCGGCAGTCCCGGTGCTGGACGATGTCCGTCAGCATTTATGGCGCAGGGACCTGCTGGCTCATCTGGCCGCACGCTCCCGGCGTTGGGCTCGGGTAGTCAAGAATGAGGCGCACGCCGTGTGGCTGGCTGCACAAGATCCCCGCACGCCATGGCATGCGCAAGCGCTAGCCTTGCTGATCGCCGCCTATGCCTTGTCGCCCATTGACCTGATCCCCGATTTCATTCCCGTGCTCGGCTACCTGGACGACGTCGTGCTGGTGCCTCTCGGCCTGTTGCTGGCAATACGGTTAATTCCGCTTGAAGTGATGCGCCAGCATCGCGCAACGGCCGCAGCGACCCTCAACCGTCCCGTCAGCCACGTTGCAGCGCTGGTGATTGTGACGCTCTGGGCCATTGCCGCGGTATCGGCATCGATCTGGCTCGTGCACCATCTGCCCGGGCTGGGAGGCACCTAGAACCATGATCCGATCAGGCAGAGCGATCCTGCTGTCGGTGGCGGCGCGGGTGATCAGCAAGCTCCGCTGCTGCCGGATCACTTGATCGCACCAACGGTAAACCCGGCCACGAAGCGGTCAAGGAAGCTGTTGTAGAGCGCAGCCACCGGCACGCTGACGATCAGGCACGCACCCATCAGCGAGCCCCAGAAGTACACATCGCCCCGCACCAGGAAGGTCGGCACGCCAACGCTCACCGTGTACTGCGACGAACTTGTGATGAAGGTCAGCGCATAGACGAACTCCTGCATTGCCAGCGTGGCGCTGAAGATGACCACGGTCAGGATCCCGCTCGACGACAACGGCACCACCACGTTCAGGAAGGCGCCGAAGCGGCTCAGCCCGTCCATCGTCGCGGCTTCCTCGATGTCGCGCGGCACCGCCTTGAAGAACCCCATCATCAGCCAACTGCAGAACGGCACCCTGAAGCTGGGGTACTGTTCGGCGAGACCCGCTATGTGCGCTGGATGCGTTCATCAGGGCCAAGGCGATCTCGAGCAGCTTCTGCTGGCCGAACGACCACCAGCGTATTGAGCATTGATGTCGCGCAGCGGCGCGATCAGGCTCTCGATCATCACCGGGTTCACGCCAGCGGTGGGTTCGTATCAGCAGCGTATGGTCCCGCCCCACCCGGCTCTCCGGCTGCCGCGGCACGCCGCAGCAGATTCATCGGGCCAAGCTTCTCAACCGTCCGCAAACGCCAGAGCATTGATCGAGATGCCTTCCACGCACTCCCTGGATCTGGGCACCACCAGCAGTCCGGCAGGCATGACCAGCAGGTTGTATGGCGCCGACTGAAGCAATGCGCCATCGACAGGCAGCGCCCGCACGCCAACCGCATCGAGCAATATGCGGTAGCGCTCGTAGGCCGCGTGCGCCATCTCGTGCCGTGGCGCTGCGATCAGGTCCAGCGGCGCGAATGCGTGCGCGAATGCGAGGCCGGGAACCGCGCCGACGGTGCCCGGAGCGCCGGCTTGTGCCGACCGCAGCAAGGTATCGATCGGCATCGACGGACCATCCCGGGCGAGAGGCAGCGGCACGAGGTGCAGATGTTTGTGCCCCTGGCTCGCTCCCGCGGCGGCTCCGCCGTTATAGAAGCCCAGGCTCGGGAACTCCGCCATGCACGCGAGCAGCGCGGCGAAGTCCGGGACGGTCAGCAGCGACTCCTGTGGCTGGAAGCAGCGGGTGACGATCAGCAGGTGATGTTCGACGACGTTGAACTTGTTCAGCAGGACCACATGGTCGTCGGAGATATCCGTGACAAACAGTTCACCGTCATAGGGCAGGAACGGGTTGCCGCCGGCACTGCCCGGCTTGCGCGCCTTGTCCTTGCTCCGCAGGCTCAACGCTTCGCACACCAGGAAACGCACCCCGCCGTCCTCGATTACGGTCCGGACGGTTTCGATCGGACATAACGCCCCGCTGCGCAAGGCGTGCGCTGTCCGTTGGACGATGGCCGGCCAAAGTGTGCCAGGCTGAAGGTGTGGATGGTGCATGTCCGCTGGCGCTCCCACTTCAGCATAGCGTCGCCGGAGAGCCTGCTCAACTGGCGACGCACCCGCGGCGCCGCGCTGCTTGCCGTTCCCACTCAGGCGACAGGCCGGCCTTCTTCAGGCTCCATTGCAAGCGTGATGCTCGGCATTCGCATCCCCGGACCCGACGCGTGTCACTGTGCAGACCTTCGAGATCATGTATCCCACACCGGCGATTCGGTGCTGGTGGCGGGGCGCAAAGGCGTTCAGATGGGCGTTGATGCAACGATCGATCGCTTGGCAAGCCGCGGCGTCATCGAACTCTGGCAGGAATGAAATCGAGATACCGGGTAACTGGTAGTCGAGCAAGCGCGCCTCTGCCAGGTGGGTGTAGAGATTGCCGTTGCGGAAATCCGCCGGGATGTCGTCCCATGCCGGCAGCAGTTTCATGGTACTGCACTTCACGTCGTCTTCGGTAATGCTGTCCACTTCAGAGCGCGAGAGCGAATAAGTCATGCTGGTTGCCTCCCTCCAATGATTGCGACACAAGACATGCCGGCAACGCCTCGCGGGGCTGGACCCGCGTTGCTTTCGGTCATGGCTTACGTAGCGTAGCCTAACGGCGCCAGGAGGCTGCCCGCCATGCAAAGGATGCCAACAACTTTGCATTACATGCCACCCTCTCGATAGTTGCCCATGAAGCACGTCAGCCGGGCACTTGTGAAGTCGCAGCATGGTTTCGCCTGAACCGGCATCACTCCCCGGATAACGTGGCCCCGTGATGATGCAGCCCTTCGCGTACCCGCGCTTACAGGGGAGTCATCAGCTGCACCCGCCTGAACTATGCTGGAGTGGTTCGGAGCCGAGGCATCGCCGGCCGAGCTATGTTCTGCGCTCGTAGCGGTGATTGCCTGGCAAATCAAGTTCGACGTGAGGTCGATATGCTCTATCAGATTGTGGAGTATCAGCGGGCAACAATGGCGGCGTTCGCGATTCAATCGAGCCGTGCGTTTGTCAACCCTCTGAACCCGTTTTCTTATCTGCCTGGCGCAAGCGACTATTCTGCTTGCTGGGAAATGCTCAGTCGAGTCGGCACGCCCTGCAACGAGCCGACGTTTAGCATTACATCTATTCAACTTCGCGGCCGTGTCGTCCTGGTGAAGGAGACGATTTTTTTAGACAGCCCGTTTTGCCGCCTGCGGCGCTTCGCGGCCGTTGCCGCCGAACATGAAGCTGGACAACCTTCTCGGTCAATACTTCTCTGCGCACCGTTGGCCGGCCACCATGCCGTCATGCTTCGCGAGGTCGTGGAGTCGTTGCTGCATGACCATATCGTCTATGTTACGGATTGGAGCAATGCGCGTAACGTACCCCTGAGCGATGGCCCCTTCCATCTGGACGACTATGTGCTTTACATCAAGCGCTTTATCCATCAGATCGAAGCAGAGTCGCTTCATGTCCTCGCCATCTGCCAGGCCACCGTGCCGACGCTGGCCGCCGTTGCGCTGCTGGCGAGCGAGGATGAGCCAACACCACGGAGCTTGACTCTGATTGGCGGCCCAATCGATGCGCGTCGCAGTCCTACTGCAATCGGGAATCTCGCGTCGCGTCATTCCCTGCAGTGGTTTCAACGCAATCTGATTCATGTGGTGCCCGCGCCGTACATGGGCGTCGGACGTCAGGTTTGCCCAAGCTTCGTACAAGTCGCCGGCTTGGCCGCGGCGGAGTCATCCTCCCTGACGACACTATACTGGGACTTCTGCTTCAGTCTCGCGCGCGGCGACGCGGAGCTTGCGCACAGGCATTGGCAAGCCTTGGAGACTTATAGCGCTGTACTCGACATGGCAGCAGAGTTCTACCTGGATACCATCAGCACAGTGTTCCAGAACTTCCACTTGCCCCTGGGGACATGGCAGGTGCAAGGGCATGCCGTGCGACCACAAGACATTCGTACGACCGCATTACTCACCATTGAAGGTGAGTGCGATGAAATCTCTGGCTGCGGACAGACCCATGCGGCCCACGATCTGTGCCAAGGTATCGCCCTGCCAGGCAAGCGCCACGTTACGGTGCCACGTTGCGGTCATTATGATCTGTTTTCTGGCCCTTGCTGGCGTACAGAAGTCTTTCCCAGAATATGCAATATGACGCGACTTGGCACCTAGTGTGCGTGTCGGGCTGTCGCGGGCTCGGCGCTATACAGCTGAAACCCCACCCGCCTGCACCCCTGGGCCATCACCCGGCGGTGCCGTGACAATGGAGCGCAGCGCAGGCGTGGCCGGCACGATCCTGGCCAGATCCGGCACCGGCCGCCTCAATACAGGCGACGCGGCAAACGCTGTCTCCATCCCCTGCGCCGCAGCCAGCGTCTCCAGATCCCCCCGGAAGCGCCCGGTCACCTGCAGCCCGAACGGCATGCCCGCTTCGTCCGTACCACACGGCAGCGAGATGGCCGGATGCGTGGTCAGCGTCACGACATAGGTCAATGCCAGCCAGCGATAGTAGTTCTCCTGCTCCTCGCCATTGATGGTGCCGGCATACAGGCTAGTCCATGCAAACGGCGAAACCGGCGTGGTCGGCGACAGGATCAGGTCGTATTGCTGGTAGGCCTGCTGGAAGCGCTGCAGGATCCGGTTCTGCTCCGCCTGCGCCCAGGAACTGTCGGCCAGCGACATTTTCGCGCCCATCTCGTAGTTCGCCCGCGTATTGGGCCCGAGTGCGTCGGGGTCGCGCTGGTAGGCGTCGTGCAGGCCGGCGACGAAGCTTTCCGCGCGCAGCACGTCGAAGCAGCGGTGCACATCGCCCAGATCGAAGCGGACCTCGTCGCAGCGCTTGAACAGGTGGCGCATCGCGGCGATCTTGCCCCGGAACACGCGGCGGATACCGTCGTCCACGGCGCAGCAGCCGAAGTCCTCGGTATAGCCGACGCGCAACGTCGACAGGTCCACGTGCGGCGGAAGGCGGAAGGACTCCGCGTCCACCGCGTAGCTCAACGGATCGGTCACCGACACACCCGCCGATGCGGCGAGCTGCAGGCAGGTATCGGCAACCGTGCGCCCCATCGGGCCGACCACCGAGATCGGCGTCCAGCCCAGCAGCTTGCGCGAATTGGGCACGATGCCGGGCGACGGCCGGAAGCCCACCACGCCGCACTTCGCCGCCGGAATGCGCAGCGAGCCGCCGGTGTCCGAGCCCGTGCACACCGGCAGGAAATCCGCGGCCAGCGCCGCCGCCGAGCCTCCCGACGAGCCGCCCGCGTTGAGGTTGGGGTTGAACGGATTGCCGGTCGCGCCCCAGACCGCATTGCGCGAGTTGGCGCCGGCGCCCATCTCGGGGATGTTGGTCTTGCCCACCACGATGGCGCCGGCCGCGCGCAGCCGCGCCACCAGCACGTTGTCCGACGCCGGCACATGGTTGCGGAACAGCGGCGAGCCATAGGTGGTCAGCAAACCCTCGGTCGCCTCCAGGTCCTTGACCCCAAGGGGCAACCCGTGCAGCAGGCCGAGCGGTTCGTTGCGCAGCACGGCCTGCTCGGCCACGCGCGCCTCCTTGCGGGCGCGCTCGAAGCAGGTCGCCGTGATGGCGTTGATGGCCGGGTTGTAGGCCTCGATGCGGGCGATGCACGCCTCCAGCAGTTCTACCGGCGAGATCTCGCGGGTGCCGATCAGGCGGCGGAGTTCGACCGCGGAAGTCGAGGTCAGTTGGTCTTGCGCGTTCATGGGATCAGAATGTCGGTGGCCATGCCTGCCGCCGCAGCGGGCGGCAGGCATCGGGAGAGATAGGGGTGGTGATCCAGCTCAGTCCAGCTTGATATGCGCGCGCTGCGCGATGGCGCGCATCTGCGGGATTTCCTTGTCGATCATGGTCGCGACCTGGCTGCCGGGCGCGTAGAACGGTTCGATGCCGCTCTCGGCCAGCTGCTTGCGCGTGGCCGGATCGGCGATGGCGTCGGCCAGCGCCTTCTCCAGCTTCGCCTTGACCTCGGCCGGCATGCCGCGCGGCGCAACCAGCGCGATCCAGGTGCTGGTGTCCATCCCGGGGTAGCCGCTTTCCGCCACGGTGGGCACATTCGGCAGCAGCGCCGAGCGCTTCGCCGTGGTGACCGCGATCGCCTTGATCTTGCCGGCCTTGAGTTGCGGGATCGCCGCTGCCACGGTATCCACGCTGAACGGGATCTGCCCACCCATCAGGTCGGTCATGGCCGGCGCGCTGCCCTTGTACGGGACATGCAGCAGCCTGGTGCCGGTAAGGTTGAGCAGTTCCTCGCCGGCAAAGTGAGCGGTGGTGCCGGCGCCGAACGACGCGTAGGAATACTTGCCCGGCGCCGCCTTGGCCGCCGCCACGAACTCCTTGAGGTTGTTCACCGGGACGTCGCGGTTCGCGAGCAGGATCAGCCCCGTCGAACCGATCAGGCCGATCGGCTCGAAGTTCTTCTGCGGGTCGTACGGCAGCTTGGCGTAGACCGCGGGGTTGACCGTGAACGTCGTTCCCGACGTGGCCATCAGCGTGTAGCCGTCCGGCGCCGACTTGGCCACGTAGCTGGCCGCGACGATGGTGCCGGCCCCGGGCCGGTTCTCGACCACCACGGTCTGGCCGAGGCCCTCCCCGAGCTTGCGCGCGATGGTGCGGCCGACCATGTCGGTGGCGCCGCCCGGCGGAAACGGCAGGACCAGCTGGATCGGCTTGGACGGATACCCGCCTTGCGCGGCGACAGTGGCTGGCGCCAGCGAGGCCACGGCGCAGACGCTGTAGGCAGCAAGCAGGAACAGGGTGCGGGGAACGGGGGATCGCATGTAGATGCTCCGGCAGAGTAGGAATTGGCGCAGCGCAGCAAGACTGCAGGGCGCGGCGTGATTCCATCGTACGACCGATCCGGTGTGAAAATCGTAGCAATGTTTCGAAAGATTGATTGCCAAAAACGCAATCGCTAGAATGATTCTGCCGCGCCCAGCCCCTAGCCGCCCTAGCCGCCCCTACCCACCCATGTCCTACCGCATCCTGCAGGAAACCGCCGTGCGCTACTTCCTTGAAGTGGTGCGCACCGGCTCGGTCAAAGACGCCGCCGTGAAGCTCAATGTGGCGCCTTCGGCGGTCAGCCGGCAGATCGCCAAGCTCGAGAGCGAGCTCGACACGCTGCTGTTCGACCGGCGCGCACGCGGCCTGGTCCCCAACGCAGCCGGCGAGCTGCTGGCGGCGCATGCCAAGCGAGCCCAGCAGGAGATCGACCGCGTCACCGGCGACATCCAGGCGCTGCGCGGCCTGCGCGTCGGCCAGGTGCGGCTGGCCAGCGTGGAAGGCCTGACGCACGATTTCATCCCCGCCCTGGCGGCGAGCTTTCGGGAACAGTACGGTGGCATCCGCTTCGACCTCGACGTCTGTCCGCAAGGCGACATCGCCCGGCGCATCCGCGATGGCGAGGCCGACATCGGCATCACGCTGAGCGGGTTGCCCGAACTGGATATCGAGGTGGAATTGCGCCATCCCGCACCCATACTCGCGGTCATGGCGCCCACCCATCCGCTGGCCGGCCAGCGCCAGCTGTCGCTGTCCCAGGTCATCGGCTACCCGCTTGCGTTGCCGCCCAAGGACAGTTCGCTGAGGCAATTGCTGGACACCAGCTGCAGCCGCCAGGGCCTGAGCTACCAGACCGTGTTCTCCAGCAATCACCTGGATTCGCTGGTCGGCTTTGCCGCGGCCGGGGGCGAGGTCATCAGCTTCTATGGCGAGCTGTCGGTGCGGCGGCGGCTCAAGGCCGGCATCGTTACCGCGATACCGCTGCGCGACCGCGAAATGAACGAGCGCTATATCGAGATCCAGACGCTGGCCCGGCGCAACCTGCCCCCCGCGGGCCGCGCCTTCGTCCAGCACCTGGCGCAAGCCATCACCCGCATCGATGCCGATAAGTGATCGGCAGGGCAATGCAGTATCGATTGCCGAAGCAGCAATCGACCATTCAAATAATTGCTCCCGATGCCAGTTCCGCCCGGCACGCCGGCGCTGCAGAATCGGGGCATCGGATCAACGTTGCAGGAAAGGCAGACCCATCGCATGAGCAAGGACATCCTGGTACTCGGCGCCGGCATGGTCGGCGTTTGCACGGCGCTGGCGCTGCGCCAGCGCGGCCACTCGGTGGTGGTGGTCGACCGGCAGGCGCCCGGCCGTGAAACCTCTTACGGCAATGCCGGCATCATCCAGCGCGAGGCGGTGCAGCCTTATGCCTTCCCGCGCGAATGGACCGCCGTGCTGCGGGTGATGGCGCGCCAGGGCAACGATGTCCATTACCATCCGCGGGCGCTCGCGGGCCTGCTGCCGGCGCTGGCCCGCTACTGGCACGAATCGGCACCCAGCCGCTATGCGGCGACGGTCACCGCATACAGCGCGCTGATCCGGCACTGCCTGACCGAGCACGAACGCCTGATCGCGCTGGCGGGCGCGCAGGACCTGGTCAGCAAGCAGGGATGGCTGCAGGCTTACCGCACCAGCGCGGCGTTCGACCGCGAGGCGGCAAAGGCAGCAGCGGTCTCACGGGAGCACGGCCTCGATTGCCAGATCCTGGACGGCGCCGCCCTCGCCGCCGCGGAGCCAGCCCTGCACGGGTCACTGGCCGGCGCTGTCCATTGGCGCGATCCGTGGACCGTCGCCGACCCCGGCGAGCTGGTCCACCGCTACGCCGCCTGCTACGAGAACGCCGGCGGCATCCTCAGCCGCGGCGACGCCAGCACGCTGAAGCCTGCCGGCAGCGGATGGAGCGTGTCGACGGACGACGGCGTGGTCACGGCGCAGCATGCAGTCATTGCGCTGGGCCCGTGGGCGCCGGCGCTGACCCGGCCGCTCGGATACCGGATCCCGCTGTTCGTGAAGCGAGGCTACCACCGCCACTATGCGGCCCCGGCGATGCCCAGGCTGCCACTGCTCGATACCGAGAATGGCCTTTTGCTGGCGCCGATGAAGCGGGGCCTGCGCCTCACCACCGGCGCGGAATTCGCCCGCCACAATGCGCCGCCCACGCCGGTGCAGCTATTGCGGGCCGAGCGCTATGCCGGCGAGTTGTTGCAGCTCGGCGCACCTGTCGAGGACACCCCCTGGCTGGGCGCGAGGCCCTGCGTGGCCGACATGCGCCCGGTAGTGGGCCGGGCCCCGCGCCATCCAGGCCTGTGGTTCCACTTCGGACATGCGCACCAGGGCTTTACCCTCGGCCCCGCCACGGCGCGGCTGCTCGCCGAACTGATCGACGGCGAGACGCCTTATGTGGATGCCCGCCCGTATGATCCGGCCCGCTTCGGCAATTGAGAGCGGCGCAAGCATCGCCGATCGGCCCGCGCGCGCTGGATAGCGTTCGTTCGGCTTCCGCGATCTTGCTGTGTTGCGCATGGCCGCGGCGTTCGAAGCGATGGCTTTGCCCTTGAAGCGCTTGCCGCGCTCGCCCATTCGATACGCCTGTCCGTGTTCCGGATGCTCGTGCAGGCCAGCCCCAGCGGACTTCCCGCCGGCCGCATCGCCGAGTTGATGGAGATGCCGGCGTCATCGTTGTCCTTTCACGTCAAGGAATTACACCGCGCCGGCCTGCTATCCCAGTCGCCAGGACTGGTCGCCCGATCATTTACATGGCCCCATTCCGAGACCATGAATGCGTTGCAGGCTTACCTCCCGGAAACCTGCGGCGGCGGCAAGCCGTGTTCCCCTGTATCGATCTGCTCTGTCGCCTCTGAGTCCCAGTCATGAAACGCCAATACACGGCCTGTATTGGAAATTGCACCCCACACGGGGCGACCACTCCTTCGCACGAGCGACTCGCGACGAGCACATCTGAACAGCACCTGAATCTCGATCTCGATGTCGTTCCCGACGAGGCGACTTGCGCCGCGCCGCGGATGCGGATGCGGGCTGGATTGCCTCGTTGTTTTGATCCTTTTGAGCATCTTATTGATCAAATATAGTCTCGAAATCCGTACCTGGTGGACCTAAAGTGGAGGCTCTTAACCACCTGACGAAAGATACCCATGACCAACGAAACCACCAGGACCAATGCCGTCATCGAATGCATCCTGAGCCGCAGCGCCGCCAAGTACTACGACCCTGCCGCCACCCTGAGCGACGACCAGGTCCGCGAGCTGGTGCGAATCGGCACCAGCGCGCCGACATCCTTCCACATGCAGAACTGGCGCTTCATCGCCGTGCGCTCGCCTGAAGCCAAGGCTCGGCTGAGTCCGATCGCTTGGAACCAGCCCGCGATCACCGAAGCGGCCGTTACCTTCATCGTCTGCGGCCAGTTGGCCGATTCGAGCGTAATACCAGATCGCCTGGCGCCGCTGGTGGAGGCGGGCGTCATGCCGGCAGAGATGGTGCCGGAATGGGAAATCCCCGCACGCAATCTGTATATGGACTACCCGCAGCGCCAGCGCGACGAGGCAGTACGCACCGGCACCTTCGGCGCGGCGGCGATGATCTACGCGGCCCGCTCGCTGGACCTGGGTTCGACGCCGATGATCGGTTTCGATGCCGAAGCGGTGCACCGCGAGTTCGGGCTGGCCGACGACGAAGTGCCGGTCATGCTGTTGTCCGTAGGGACAGAGCGCCCCGGAAACTGGCCGCAGAAGCCGCGCCGTCCGGTGGCAGATGTGTTGGATTTGGTTTAGGTGCGTCGCCGCGGCAGTGATTACGCCGGACGACTAAGCGGCTGCCAAGTGAGAGGCAAACACGCAAACACAAGGTACCTCCCACTTGAAGGCCTGACCAGCTTCGACCCAAGACCTGGGCACGAAGTAAGCCGAGGGATGGTTCCCACATGGACTTTCCCCAATGAGTGAAACCAGTAACTTACAGAGACTACGATGCCAAGAACTGCTGCTCTAAAGCCGGAACAGGTGCCGGCCGATTCGAAACCGACCCTCGATGCAATCACCAGGAACATCGGGTTCACCCCAAATATGATGGCGACTTTCGCGCAGAGCCCGATCGCGTTCAACTCATGGGCCACCCTGCTCGGCTCCTTGAGCAAGGCGCTCGACGTGAAGACGCGTGACAGCATCGGCCTCGCTGTCTCCGAAGTGAATGGCTGCAACTACTGCCTGACAGTTCACAGCTTTACGGCCGAGCATATGGCCAGGCTGCCGGCCGATGAAATCATTCTCGCTCGGAAGGGGCATGCCAGCGACCCGAAGCGCGACGCCGCCGTCCAGTTTGCCCGCAAAGTCATCGAGGCCCGCGGCAACGTCACTGACGCCGATCTGAAAGCCGTCCGCGAAGCCGGCTACACGGACGCGAACGTCATGGAGATCGTCGCGCTGGTCGCCATGTATTCCCTGACGAATTTCTTCAACAACGTGTTCGATCCCGAGAAGGACTTTCCCGCCGTGACGCCGGCTGGCTCGATCTGAACGCTATCCAGTCGCATCGATCCTCTCCGATGGTGCTCGGAGGGTTGATGCGAACGTAACACGAAAACCCGGATGCACCCAGGCAAGAAGAGATCCATCCGGGCTTTTCGTATGACCCGACAAGTCAAGGAGAAAGAATGTGACACTCGATCACCCAATTTTCACGCGCTGGCCGGTGCAGTACCCCGATCGGCTGCAACTCTTTTTCTTACCGACACCCAACGGCGTGAAGGTCGGCATCATGCTGGAGGATCAGGACTCGGTCGCGTATCGTCGTCCTCAGTGATCCTGGCGAGGTAGCGACAGATGGTTGCCGTCGAGCAGCCCGGCCGGTGCGCAACGTCTTTGACGTCGATGCGCACGCGAAGGAATCCCTTGCCGTCCGGTTCCCCCGACGGGCTTAGCGCGCTACGTGTCCGATCGGCTCGAGCACTGAGGCCATGAGCGTCGTACACCCGGTGTGCAATTGCAATATGATGCTTGAGGTTCAAGTTCCCGAGGTCCTATGCCCCAAGTCGACTGGCTGAGCCAACTGCTGCAAATGATCACCATCACTGGCCAGCTGGAGGTTCGTTGCGCCTACGGTGCGCCATGGCGTGTGGCCTGGCCTCAGTCCGCGGCGCACGAGATTCCCTACCACGTCGTGCTCAAGGGCCGGGCCATTATCGAGAGTCCGGAGACGGAGACGACCATGGAGCTGGTGGGTGGAGATATAGTGCTGTTGCCTCACGGGTCGGCGCACGTGCTGCACGATGGCAGCGGACATGCGCCGGGTCTTACCTACAATCGCCAAGGTTCTGCAGGATGGATGCTCAGCCAGAATGATGGCCAGGGCGAGCATCTGGACCTGTTGTGCGGACGATTCTTCATCGAGCCGCCCCATGATCGGCTGATTCACAATTATCTGCCCACGAATCTGGTGGTACGGGCCGTGGACGGCCATGGTGAAGAGGCCATCGGGTCCGCTTCGAACCACCTGGCCAGTCTCGTCGGGCTGATGCGCATGGAATCCGCCAGCGACAAACTGGGCGGATACGCCATGCTCAACGCGCTTACCTCGGCGCTGTTCACACTGGTACTGCGCGCAGCAAGCGAATCCGAGCAGGCCCCGGCAGGCTTGCTGGCGCTTGCCGGCCATCCACGACTGGCTCCGGCCATTTCAGCCATGTTCGCCGATCCGGCGCGACCCTGGAAACTGCCTGATCTGGCCGACTTGTGCAGCATGTCACGTGCCACCTTCATGCGGCACTTCCAGGACAAGCTGGGGCGTTCAGCCATCGAATTGCTGACCGATATCCGGATGAGCCTGGCCGCCAACGAACTGAAGAAGCCGACGATGACCACCGAGGCCGTGGCCGACTCAGTCGGGTATCGATCCGTGGCAGCGTTCCGGCGTGTGTTCACCGACACGATGGGAATGACGCCGGGGCAATGGCGCCGTCTGGCGCGCGCGGGCCAGTAATGTCCCCATTCGCTTTGCGCGAGCACCAGACCTTCTTCCGCGTGTACGACTTCAATGCGTGGTGGCGGCTCGCGTTTAGACGCGGCGAGGCGCGTCCTGCAGAAACTGCACCGAAGCGTGCCTCGACTTCGCGCATTTTCCCTATCGTAATGACAGATGTCTCGTCCTGACGTCTGCTGCTATGCTGCGTCCCTTGCCGAACGTGCGACCGATGCACTGTCGGGAAGCCTCCCTGCCGGTGCAGGTCTTTGGGGGGCGGGATCGCCAAACACCAACCGCCGCCCGACCGGGAACAACTGCAGGCCGAAGCGTCGCGACAGATAGCCCCAGATGCCCTGCGGGAAGAACAGCGCGACAACAATGGCCACAATGCCCAGCCCGATCAGGTACCAGGTGCCGTAGTCGGACAGGAACTTGTTCAGCAGGAAGAAGATCAGCGCGCCGATGATGGGACCCTCCAGCGTGCCCAGCCCGCCGATCAGCACGATGAAGATGCCGAACGCGGTCCAGTTCACCGAGAACGCGGCATCGGGAGAAATGCGCAGATTGCCAAGGAAGTAGAGGCCGCCGGCAAACGCGGTACCACCCGCCGCGACCAGATACACCACGAGCCGCGCGCGCCGGACGTCGACGCCCTGGCTGCTGGCCGCCGCGGCATTGTCACGCATGGCGGTTAGCGCGAGCCCCGGCCTGGCGCGCAGGAACCAGTAGAGCAGCGCAATCCCGCCCGCGACTGCGGCCAGGGCCAGCCACAGCGTCAGCGATTCGCGTGTTGACCGGGGGATGCCTTGCAGCGCCGTCAGGCTGGTGCCCGAGCCACCGCCTAGCGCGGACACATTGGCCACGCTCAGCCGGAAGACTTCCGCGATGACCCAGGTGCCGACCGCGAAATAGCCCCCTTCGAGCCGGAACGCGATGCGCGAGACGGGCACCGCCACCAGCATGGCAAGGCCTGCGCCCAGCGGCACCGCCAGGAATGGTGACACGCCGCAGAAATTGGCCAGTACCAGCATGGCATAGCCGCCGATGCCGAAGAATGCCTGCTGGCCGATCGACACCATGCCGCCGTAGCCGGCCAGCAAGTTCCACATCATGGCGAAGAGCAGGTAAGCGGCGATCTGCGTAAGATCGCGCAGCGTGTCGCGCCCGGCCCAGTACGGCATGCTGGCGATGACCACGGCGCCCAGCAGCAGGCCAAGCACCGCAAGTTTGCTGGCGCGCGTGGCGCGCCGCACTTCAAAGCCCTGCGAGGGGCTGTTTACAGTTCTTTCCATCTCGGCACCTCTATGCAGTCTTTGGCAGCAAGCCCTGGGGTCTGGCGACAAGCACCGCCAGGAACATCACGTGGCCGAGCCAGATGCCCCAGCCCGGATCGAAGTAGAAACCCGCCTGCTGCGCCACGCCCAGCGCCATGCCGCCCAGGAAGGTGCCCCAGAATGAACCCATGCCGCCGATGATCACGGCCTCGAACGCATACAACAGCAGCGCGGGCCCGTCGGACGGGGAAACCGCCGTGCGCGTGGCGTAAAGCGCCGCCGCCACCGCGATCAGGACAAAAGCCATGGCCATGGCCAATGCATAGGTGCGCCGGTGCGACACGCCCACCAGTTGCACGGTCTCACGATCGTCGGAGGTGGCGCGGAATGCGCGCCCGAGTGCGGTCCTGCCAGACAGCCATTGCAGCGCAAACGTAACCGCCACCGTCGCCAGCAGGGTCAGCAGCGGCAGGTAGCCCACGTTGATGCCGCCGGGCAGCAACACGCCTTGCGACTCGAAGCCGCCCGTGGCAATGGCGCGCGGATCGGCTGAGAACAGCTCCTGCAACACGTTCTGGATCACGATTGACAGGCCAAAGGTCACCATCAGCGATGGCAGCGGGTCGCGGCTGCTGACACGGTTGAGCAGCACATACTGCAGCGCGTAGCCGGCGGCGAAGGCGATGGCCACCAGCAGCACGAGCGCCGCCATCAGCGGCAGGTGCGCCATGGCCGTCAGCGCGAACAGCACGAACACCAGCAGTACGATGAAATCGCCGTGCGCGATATTGGTCAGCCGCATCACGCCGAACACCAGCGACTGCCCCATGGCAAAGAGCGCGTACAGCGCGCCGAGCAGCACGCCCTGTACCAGGATGTTGATGAGCGTAGTCATGCCTGGACCCCGAAATAGGCCTGCGTGATCGCCTCGTCCGAAGCGCTGGCGGATTCGCCCTCCAGCGAGACGCGTCCCTCCTGGAAGCAGTAGAAGCGGGAGGAAACCTGGCGCGCCAGCCGCACGTCCTGCTCGACGATGATGGCGCTCATGCCATCGGCGACGATGGCCGGCAGCGCCGCGTAGATTTCACGCACGACCACGGGCGCAAGGCCAAGCGAGAGTTCGTCGCACATCAGTAGCTCCGGGTTGCTCATCAGCGCGCGGCCGATTGCCACCATCTGCTGCTGCCCGCCCGACAGCGCGGTGGCCGGATGGTGGCGGCGCTCGCGCAACGCGGGGAATAGTTCGAGCACCGTTTCCAGGTTCCAGCGCCCAGGCCGGCCGCAGTATGCGCCGAGCTGCAAGTTCTCTTCCACGCTCAGGCTCGGGAAAAGGCGCCTGCCCTCAGGCACCAGCGCAATGCCCTTGCCGACGATCCGGGCAGCTGGCAGGCTGCCGATCGGCGCGCCCTTGTAGATCACCTGCCCTGGCGCCGCGCGCAGCAGGCCGGCGATGGTCTTGAGGAAAGTTGACTTGCCCGCGCCATTGGCACCGATCAGCGCAATGACTTCGCCGGCGCCGACGGCAACGTCGATGCCGAAGAGCGCCTGGAAGTCGCCGTAGCCTGCGGTCAGGCCCTGCGTTTGAAGCAATGTGGTCATGGTCAGGCCTCCAGGCCAAGGTAGACGCGGCGGACTTCGGGGTTGTCCATGACCTCCCCCGGCGCGCCCTCGGCCAGCTTGCGGCCGAAGTTGATCACGAGAAGCCGGTCGGCCACGGCGAGCAAGGCATGCACCACGTGCTCGATCCAGACGATGCTGACTCCGGCCGCCTTCACCTGCCGGATTTCGTCAACCAGTTCATGCGTCTCCGGCTCAGTCAGGCCGCCGGCAATCTCGTCGAGCAGCAGCAGCCGGGGCTGCGTAGCCAGCGCGCGCGCCAGCTCCAGCCGCTTGCGGTCGAGCAGCGTCAGGCTGCCCGCCAGGCGGTTGGCCTTGGCCTTGAGCCCGGTGCGCGCCAGCACGTCCACGCACACGTCATAGGCAGCGCGCTCGGGCACGCCCCCGCCAAAGGTGGCGCCCACAAGCAGGTTCTCGAACACTGTCATGCCGCCGAACGGGCGCGGCACCTGGTAGGAGCGGCCGATGCCCGCCACGCAGCGCCGGTGCGGCGGCAGGTGGCCGATCTGCGCGCCATTGAATGAGACAGATCCACTGTCGGCACGGACATCGCCGCTGATCAGGTTGAACAGCGTGGTCTTGCCCGCGCCGTTCGGGCCGAGGATGCCGTAGGTCTCGCCGGCCTGCACCGAGACGCTGATATCGTCCGTGACTGTCAGCGCGCCAAAGCGCTTGGAGACGCGGTCAAGTTCCAGCACACAGCTCATGTCGAACTCCCCTATCGATCGCCGGATCAGCCGATCAGCTTCAGCGGACCGCTCAGCGGCACGCTCGGCGCGAGCTGGTTGCTGACGATGGCAAGGTCGAACTTGTGCTTCTGCCCCTTGACCCATTGCCCGCCCACCAGCGGCGTCTTGGCCACGTTCCTGACCGGGCCGCTGCCCCAGGCTACGTTGCCGACGATAGTGTTCAGCTTCGTTGCTGCCAGGGCGTCGCGGATGGCGGTGTTGGAATCGATGTCCCTGGCGCGCTTCAGCACATCGATGGCCACTTCGAACAGCGCATGGGCAAAGCCCAGCGGCTGGGTCCACTGCTTTCCGGTGGCTTTCTCGTAGTCGGCGGCAAGCTGCTGCGCTGACTGGCCGGTCACCGACGACTTGAACGGGTGCGACGGCGACCACCAGACCTCCGTCGACAAGCCGTTGCCCAGGTCGCCAAGCGCTTCGATGGCGCTGGGGAACAGCAAGGCCTTGCCGATCGAGATGACCTTGGGCCGAAATCCCTGCTGGCGCGCCTGCACGAGGAAGTTCTTGGCATCGGGCGGAATCACTACGCCGGTGATGATCTGCGCATTGGCCTGCCGAAACGCCGTGATCTGCGCGGAGAAGTCCTGCGTCATGCTCTGGAAGCGCCCGGGATCCTTGAGCGTAAAGCCCTTCTGCGTAAGCACAGGCGGAAAACCCACCTTGGCATCGCCCCAGGCATTGCCGTCGCCGTCATTCGGAAACAGGCCGCCCACAGCCTTGTTTGTCTGCACCGATTGCCACATGGCGGTGTAAACGCTGACGACATCTTCCAGCCCCCAGAAGAAGTGGTAGGTAAAGTCGAAACCCTTCTTCGGGTCGCCCTTGCGGCCGAAGAACCAGGGCTGCCACGGCACGACGGTGGACACGCACGGGGTCTCGTTCAGCTCGCACGCATCGCACACCGGGTTGGCGGTTTCCGGCGTCCCTGAGACCAACATGATGTCGACCTTGTCCTTCAGGATCAGGTCGCTCGCCACCTCGCCTGCGCGGTTCGGGTTCGACTGGCTGTCCTTCACCAGAATGCTGACCGGGTAATTCTTGCCGCCGGCCGTGGTGCCGTTCTTCAGCGCGGCCTGCATCTGCTGGATCATGTAGCGGTCGGCCTCGCCAAACGCCGCAAGTGGCCCCGTCTGCGGCGAGACGTAGCCGATTTTCAGGGTGCGGCTTCCCGCTGCCCGCACCCATGGCGAAAGCAGCGGCGTGGCCGCGGCAACGGCGCTGCCGGCCGCCAGCTTCACGAGGGTGCGGCGCTTTCCGCTGAACTGATGCGCATCCATGGTTTCCTGTCTCCTGTCGTTGTATTAGGGAAAACGCTTCCCTGCGGGGCCAGTTGCGCTGGCTCCGTCCTGCGGGGCTGACTGCCCCTTGCTGCTTGCGTGTGAAGGTTTCGCCCGCCTGCGCGGACGCTATCCGGTCAGGGCACGGCGGGCATGCCCAGGGCGCATTGCACTTCGCCGTCGACCACCCGGATCGCAACGGGCGTCAGCGCGGCGCCGGCACAGGGGCCTTCGATGCAGTAGCCATCCTCGAAGCGGAACAGCGCGCTGTGGTGGGCGCACATCAGCACTTGCGCGTCATAGGTAGGCACATCGCCCGGCCCATATTCCAGGCACACCGAGAAATGCGGGCAGCGATTGATATAGGCCCACGCCTGGGGGCCTCGGCGGACCACCACGACGGCTGAGGTGCCATCGAAGCGATCGGCTTCGACCACGTGCGCGCCGCCATCCGGCACGGCATCGAGGCGGCACAGAAAGACGCGGTCCATGGCCTACACCCTGCGCTCGGGGTTGCCCAGGCTCCAGTCCCACGGGCGGATCTCGATGCGCTCGAACAGGCCCGCGTGCATATAGGGGTCCTCGAGCAAGAAGCGCTCGACGTCCTCGAGGCGCTCTGCCTCGACCACCAGCAGCGTGCCGTTCATTGCATCGTCGTGCGCATCCAGCGTCGGCCCGCCCAGGCTCACGAAGACGCTCTGTGAGGCGGCAGCACGCAGGTAGGCGCGGTGGGCCGGGCGCATGCGTTCGCG
The DNA here is from genome assembly GCF_000426345.1 of Cupriavidus phytohabitans. Taxonomy (GTDB): domain Bacteria; phylum Pseudomonadota; class Gammaproteobacteria; order Burkholderiales; family Burkholderiaceae; genus Cupriavidus. The sequence continues at coordinate 34,145 of NZ_AUFE01000043.1, forward strand.
CACGGCACGCATGCCGGGCTTGTCGGTGGCGAAAATGGCGTAGAAGCGTGACATGGTGCTCACCGTGGCTCGAGGACGAAGTCGTAGCGCGCCTCCCGGAACGGACCGTCAAGGCCGAAGCGCCGCGCCAGCGGATGATCGGCGGCGCGTTCCTCGTATGCGACCCGCAGCGAAGGCTTGACGCCGAACACGGCATCCGAATCGAGATAGGGATCGCCCTGGTTGAACAGGTGCGTCACCAGCTTGCGATGGCCCGGCGCGTCGATCATGAAGTGCAGGTGCGCCGGCCGCCACGGATGGCGGTTGGTGGCAGCGAGCATGCGGCCGACCGGGCCGTCGGTGGGAATCGGGTAACTGACCGGCACGATGGTGCGTATCGCGTAGTAGCCGTCGGCATCAGTGTGATAGCGGCCGCGCAGGTTGCCGACAGGCTGCGCCGTGTCCTGGCCCGAGTACATGCCGTTGTCCGCGGTCTGCCAGATATCAAGCACGGCGCCGCGCAGTGGCGCGCCGTTGGTGTCGCGCACATAGCCGTGCACCACCGCAGGCGTGCCGGGTGTAACGGCCATGTTTTCGCCGCAGCTACGCTCAGGCATGCCGGCGATATAGAACGGCCCGAACACGGTGGTATCGGTGGCGCCGACGGACTGCCGGTGGTTGATGGCGTCGACCAGCATGGAAATGCCCAGCGTATCGGACAGCAGGATGAATTCCTGCCGCACCAGGCCATCGCACAGCTTGCCGGTATCGGTCAGGAATCGGATTGCGGCAAACCATTCCTTCTCGGTCGGTTCCACTTCGCGGACGTAGGCGTGCAGGTGCCGCACGAGCGCCTGCATCAGCGCTTTCAGGCGCGCGTCGGGTGTGTCGGCAAAGCGCGCCACTACCTGATCGGTAAGCGCCGCCTCGACAGCCGTGTGGGGCGTGTTCATCGTTGTCTCCCGGTGATTGGCGGGTTGCGGACCACCTTGCGGCTTATCCGGGCAAAACCGGTGGTTTTCCGGACGCCTTGGCCGAGCCACCGTCAGGCCGGCATCCCGCCGCGCCAGGCACGGCCCAGCAGCGCAAGGATGGGCGCGCGCTCGACCGGCGCCGGATTGTCGATTCCTCCGCCATCAGGCTGATGATCAGGTTCGCATCCTGGGCATACAGCGCTTCCACGGCATGCGCCATCGCGTTCATGCCGGACGCGGCGGAAACATCGGCGGGCAGCGGCAACGTGACGAGGCGGACCACCTCATCGGGCAGTTGCGCCAGCGCGCCCTGCCCGAACACGACGCGCGACGGCGCGGACTGGTAGACAAAGGATTCCATCATCGCCTCCCAGCCTCTCAGCGCTTGAAGTGGGGCGGCACCACGGCGTCCACATTGACCCAGACCGAGCGCGCTTCGGTGTAGTCGTGCATGGCCTCGAAGCCCATCTCGCGGCCGTAGCCCGACTGGCCCACGCCGCCAAAGGGGCTGCCCGGGTTGACGCGCTTGTAGCAGTTGATCCAGCACATGCCAGCCTGGATGGCGCCTGCCACCTTGTGGGCACGGGCAAGGTCGCGTGTCCACAGGCCGCTGCCGAGACCGTATTCCGTGGCATTTGCAATGGCCAGTGCCTCGTCGTCGCTGCCGAAACGCAGCACGGTGACAAATGGGCCGAACACCTCTTCCTGCGCCACGCGATCGTGCGGCCTGGCCTCGACAATGGTCGGTTCGACGTAGTAGCCGCCCGACAGCCCGGCACTTGCCGGCACCTTGCCGCCGGTCAGCACACGCGCACCCTGTTCGCGCGCGATGTCCACATAGGCCAATACGCGGTCGCGGTGTTGTGCAGAGGTGAGCGGCCCCATCTCGGTTTCCGGATCGAGCGGATTGCCCAGACGGATCGAGCCGGCCAGGGTGCCGAAGCGTTCGAGGAATTCGTCCGCGATACGCTCATGCAGCATCAGGCGCGAACCTGCAATGCAGGCCTGCCCCTGGTTGTGGAAGATGGCCCAGGCGGCGCCATTGACAGCGGCATCGAGGTTCGCGTCCTCGAACACGATGTTGGCACCCTTGCCGCCCAGTTCGAGTTGCACGCGCTTGAGATTGCCCTTGGACGCTTCGACAATGCGGCGGCCCGTGGCCGTGGAACCGGTGAACGCGATCTTGCCCACGCCCGGGTGCTCGGCCAGGCGTTGCCCGGCTGTGTGGCCGTAGCCCGGCACCACATTGACCACACCTTCCGGAAAGCCGACTTCGGCCATCAGCTCGGCAATGCGCAGCGAGGACAGCGGCGTGAGTTCCGAGGGCTTGATCACCACGGTATTGCCCGCAGCGAGCGCCGGGCCCATCTTCCAGCTGGTGAACATCAGCGGAAAATTCCACGGCACGATCTGGCCGACCACGCCGATGGGCGCGCGCTGCACGTAGTTGAGGAAGCCGGTCTCCACCGGAATCACCGAGCCCTGCAGCTTGTCGGCCATGCCGCCGAAATAGCGGAAGCACGCCGCGGTGCGCGGCACGTCCAGCGCGCGCGAATCGCGGATCGGGTGGCCCGTGTCCAGCGATTCAAGCTGCGCCAACGCTTCGGCGTTGGCTTCGATCTTGTCGGCGAGCTTGAGCAGCAGGCGTCCGCGCTCGGCCGCCGCCGTGCGCGACCAGGCCGGGAAGGCGCGGGTGGCGGCTTCCACCGCGACGTCCACGTCCGCGGCTTCCGCTGCGGCGATGGCTGTGATCACGCTGCCGTCGTGCGGGTTCAGCACGTCGATGGTCCCGCCGCCCAGGGCATCGACAAAGCGACCGTTGATAAATAGCTTGTTCTGCATGATGTGTCGTGTTCTTGAAGTCGTTCGGGATGAGCGTCGGAACCCGACCGTTAGAATTCGACGGGATAGGGCTTCAGCTCGCCGCTTTCGTAGCGCTTGGGCAGGTTCGGCGTGGCGTTCTCCCACACCAGCAGCATCGAGCGCTTGGTCGAGTAGCCCTGGTGGCGGATATCGGCGGGCATGGCGCAGATGTCGCCGGCGCGGGCGGTGATGCGGGCCCGCGGGGCGCCGGTGTTCTTGTCGCCGATGTCCCAGATGATCTCGTCGGACAGTTGCAGGAACCACTCGACACGGTCGTTGCCGTGGAAAACCGGCAGGATGAATTCCTCGGTGGTGGGGCAGAACAGGCTCTGCCCGCACACGGAGGTCACCGATGGGTTCCAGGTCACGTCGGAACGCGACAGGTACTTGAACAGGTTAAAGGCATGGAGCTGTCCTTCGAAGCCCGGCTCCACATGTACCTCCGGCTCGTCCTGCGGCACGTCCAGGAACGCGCGGTTGACCGGCAGGTCGTCGCGCAGCGGGGAATCGTCCGGCAGGCCCGGCATGCGGCGCGTGGCGATGCGCGTGCGCTCGATGGCGGCGCCATTCTCGCCGTGCTTCGAGCCGAAGGCCGTGCCGGTTTCCTCGGGCGCGGCAAACGGATCGAAGCCTTCGTTGGTCCAGTCATGCAGAATGGCCTTGAAGGTGGCCATGATCAGCGGCGTGTCGAAGGTCTCGGTATAGTCCACGCCGGCCTCCTTCATCACGCCGTTAAAGGCACCCGCGTAGACATCCACCTTGCCATAGTGGTTGCGCGTGCCGAAGACATGGTCGAAATTGACCCAGCCGTAGAAGAAGCCCCAGGCGACATCGCGCATCAGCGCACGCAGGAAAGCATCGGCGGGAATTGCATGAGTGCGGGTCTGGCCGCGGGACGGCCACTGGATGGTGGCAAAGTAGGCATCGCGCGAGAAGCGGAAGGCGCCGAGCGTGAAGCTGCGGTAGCCGGTAACGGCGTCTGGCGCGCTTGCCTGCACCTTGTCGGCGGCAAAGCCTTGGGCAAGGGTTTCGGGCTTATCAGCGAGGTCGAGCATGGCCATGGTGGAGCTCCTGGAAAAACCGTGGATCGGATGCGGGTTCGGGGGCGTCAGTGGAAGGCGCAAAGCAGATCAGTGCAGGCAGATCTCGGCCCACTTCTCCACCGAGAGCGCACCGAGCTTGCTCTGCAGCAGCAGCGTGCACGCCTGGTCCGCGCTGAAGCGGTAGGCGCATCCGGCCGGCAGCAGGCTCTGATGGCCCTGGCGCAGCACCACATGGCCCATCTTGCGGCCGGCGGGCTCCACCAGCACGGCGCCGTCAGCTTGCGCAGGGGCCTGGTCCAGCGCGATGAAGTCGATGCGCACTTCGCCGTCCATGGCAATCGCGAACTCGTCATGTGCGCAGGCAAACCATGGCGACTGTCCGTCGGCGCGCGCGGTTTCAACCACGTATTGCAGGTTCTTGCCGACCACGACCCTTTCGTACGGCACCGACTTCGCCGCGACTTCAAAGACGTTGGAAAACACATAGTGGCGGGCATCGCCCTGCGTGACTTCGATGCCGCCCTTCTGGTAGTTGCCGAGCGAGCCGAATACGGTCTTGTACGCGGTCTTGGATACGGTGTTCATCGCGACTGTCTCCTGATGTTGTCAGTGGATCGTGGAGACACGATAGTGGCTATCGCATTGCAACAACAATCGTGAAATCGGCGAATGCGGCCTTCGCAAAAACGGAGGAATTGCCGCGCAAGCGCGTCAGCTCACCCACCCGCGCGCGAGCAACGGCACATCCCACTCCGGCTCTCCGGCAAGGCGCTCAGCAAGGAAGTCCACGAGCATTTTGACCTTGATGGCCTGGCGCTGTGTGGTCGGATAGACGGCGGCGAAGGAGAACGGTGCCAGCTTGTAATCCGTCAGCACTGGTAGCAGCCGCCCGCTCCGCAGAGCTTCGCTGGCAACCAACGTGGGCAGGCAGACAATGCAGGCGCCGGACTCGGCGTAGTCGCGCAGCAGGTGCACGGAATTGGAGCGAACCTGTCCTGGCAGTTCGAGCGACACCGATTCGTCGCCACGCGTAAACGCCCAGCGGTTGCGTGACGGATATCCGGCGTAGAGCGCCGTCGTATGGTCAAGCAGGTCTGTGGGCACGACCGGCACGCCGTGCCGCTCGAGGTATTCCGGCGTGGCGCAGAACAGCCGCCGCACGGGGAACAGGCGCCGCTCAATCAGCAGGCTTGATATCGGCGGGAAGATCTGGAAGGCTACATCGAAACCTTCCTCGATCGGATCAACTACGCGGTCGCTAACGATAATGTCGAGCTGAATACCGCCGTAGCGCTGCATGAAGCCATTGAGGAGCTCGCCAAAATGCCCGATCGCGTAGCCGGGCAGCATGTGGATGCGCAGCCGGCCAGTGGGCGTCCCCTTAAGGTCGCGCATCTGGTCAGTGAGGCTGTTCAGTTGCGCCACCGCTTCGGCGCATTCCTTGTAGTACGCCTCACCAAGCTCGGACAGGCGCACATGGCGGGTGTTGCGGTGGAAGAGCGGTGCGCCGACGAACTTCTCCAGCTGCTGCACGCGGCTGGTGACAATGGACCCGGCGACTCCCAACTGGCGCGCAGCTTCGGCGAAGCTGCAGGTTTCCGCCACGCGCACGAAGGCCTCGATGGCAATAAAGTGGTTCATATTGTCTCCGACGGCGGCGGGTCTGCACGCCCGCTTTTACTCGATTTTCCAGAATAATATGGCTCGACCGAGCGGCCGATTATTTGAAATTCGGAGCAATCTGATCGGATTAGCCGATATTGGCGGAGGCGGTGTTAGAGCGCTTTGGCAAAGGCCTGGGCAGCCTTCGCCAGCAAATCCGCAAGGCGTCGAGTGGCAGGACCAGTCACTACCGGTTGACTGTGGACGAGATAGAGCACCACGTGCCGGATGCGGCCTTCACGCAGCGGCAGTGGCTGCACCGCGCCCTGCTCCAGCGGCCCGGTCACCAGGTGCGCTGGCAGCCAGGCAAAGCCTAGCCCGCCAGCCACCAGCATGCGCATGGATTCCATATTGCTCACCGTCCAGCGCAGCGTGGCGCCGAGCCAGCCATCATCGCGCGGATTGGCGTGACCGGAGTCGCGCAGCACCACCTGCATCTCGTGGCTCAGGTCTTCGGCGGTTAACTCGCGGCCAAGCCGGTGTAGCCGGTGGTCGCGATGGGCAACGGCGATGAACGGGATGTCCACCAGCCGCTCGCCGAAATGTCCAGTCGGGACCCGCGTGCCAACGGCCAGATCGACCTGCCGCTCCAGCAGTGCCTGGTCAGCGCCGGAGAGCACCACTTCTGTCAGGTGTACGCGCGTCTGCGGCGCAAATCCCGCGAACTCCTTCAGTGCCGATAGCAGCAGCGTTGGAGGCAGTGCGGCGTCCACCGCCAGCCTGACTTCTGCCTCCCAGCCTTGCTGCAGGTTGTCGGCCAGCTGTTCCAGACGGCAGGCACCATCCAGCAATTCGTTGGCGCGCGCAAGCAGTGCCGCCCCGTTTTCAGTCAGCTTGGCCTTGCGGCCTTCGATAGAGAATAACTCCACGCCGAGCTGCTCTTGCAGCCGGGCCACCATATAGCTCACTGAAGACTGGCTTCTGTGCAGCACCTCTGCCGCTTGCGCATAGCCGCCATGCTCGACAATAGCCTGCACCACGCGCCATTGCTCAAGGGTGGTTCGCGGCATGTTCATGACAGTAGGGCTCCTGCATTGGTCTGCATGATCGCGTCAGCCCCGTTTCCCGCCAAAGTTGTTGTTGCACCGTTCACGTGCAACATCCCGACTCTTAAACCTTCAGGAGCATAAGCACCACCGAGGAACTGTGGAATCACGTGTTCGAGGGCTAGCCCAGACAAATACTTCGTCTGCCGACAATAGAGGCCACACTTCATCATACTGCGGTCCTGTTGGTAACCGGCAGCTATCCGACCCGGAAAAACTCCACGCTTTGCCCCGCATTGACCGCCCGCCGCAGCCAGTCCGGCATATCCCCGGTCCCGTCCCAACTGTGGCCCGCGGCATCGCGGTAGCAGACCACCGGCGGTGGCGCGGGTGGGGGTGGGGGTGGAGGCGGCGGAGGCGGATCAAAGCACCCTGCCTCCCGCAGTTCCTCCATGGTCAGGTCGTAGTCGGCCATCTGGTCCCGGATCCAGCGGATCGCCGCCGCCCGCTCAGTTCTTACTGTCATCGTTTTGGTTGTCGTTGCCGTCGCTGCCATCTTCCGGGTTCGAGGCGGTAGGCGCCCCGTGCTCGTCGGCCGGCGTTTCATTGGGTGCTTCGCTATCGGTCGGTGCCGGGCCGGCGGATTTGCGCCGCCGTTCCCGCTCGCGCGGCAGGCGCAATTCTGCCAGCAGCTGGCGCGCGAGCGCCGCCTCGGCTTCGGCGCGCTCGGCCCGGCGCTGCGCCGCGGTGAGGTCCGCCTGCACCGTGGCCAGATCGTTGGCCGATTTGCGCTCGGCGGCGTCGGCGGCCGCGAGCCGCGTGGTGAGTTGCTCGGTGAGCGCCGTGACCTGGGTCTCGAGCCGGGCCCGGGCCTCGGCCTGCGCCACCGCCGCGTCGCGGGCTTCGCCGCGTGCCGCCGCCAGTTCCGTGCGCAGCTCCTCGGTGGCACGCTCGCTCTTCTGGCGCACGGTGCGCTCCTGATCCAGCTCTCGCAGTGCCCTCCGCTCGCTGGCCTCGGCCCGCTCCTGGGCAATGGCCACCTGCTCGCGGGCCCGCTCGAGCTCGGTCGAGAATTGGGTCCGCAGCTCTGCCAGCTGCCGGCCCGCCGCCTCCAGCTCTGCCCTGCCCGCTTCCAGCCGGGCCTGGGTGGCGGCGTGTGCCTGCCGCTCCGCCGCCAGCGCGGCCTGACTTTCCTCGATGGCCTGTCGCGCGGCATCCAGCTGCGCGACCAGCGTCGCGGCTTCCTCGCGTGCGAGCGCGGTCTCGGCCCGCGCCGCATCACGCTCGGCTTCGGCCGCGCTGGACGCCGCACGAGCCTCGGCGCGCAGCGTGGCGAGTTCGGCGGTGGCGGCCTCGTTGGCCGCCTGCCAGATGGTCTGCACCGCGCCGGCCGCAATGTCCTTCAACGCCTGCGGCAGGTCCGGATGGTCGATGGTGACGCGGGTGCGCCCGCGCAGTTCCTGCCAGAACGCCTGCAGCACCTCGGCGGGCGTGCCCATACTGCCCTTGCGCACCAGCTGATAGAGCTTGTTGGCGGTGGGCGTGATGCCGTAACGGAAGAACAGCAGGCCGCAGACCTCGCGGTACAGCGCGCGGGTCTCGGGGAAACGGCCGCGCAGCTCGGCAATATCGTCGGCCATGGCGGCCTGCAGCGCAGCGTCGGTCAACTCCAGATCGGCAGTGGCCATCGGATAAAAAAGTGAATTTTGACGGAAAATATTACTACGTAATTCGTCATCTATCCAACATAGCGGGATAGATTTTAGACATAATTACGCTTATGTCTATAATATCGACCTAGACTAACCTCAGCCACTGCTCCCGAACTTGGACCTTCCTGCCTCGCCGCCCGCCACACCCGCTTCCGGCCTCCTCGCCACCCAGCCGACGCCGCTGGAGCAGTTGCACCTGCCGGCGGCGCTGTCCGGACGCGACGGCAGCAACCGCGCGCCCGCCACCGCCGCCCGCATCGCCGCGGCCGACGACCTGGCCGCCGTCACCGCCTGGCTCGCGCGCTATGCCGACAGCGCGGCGACCGTGAACGCCTACCGCCGCGAGGTCGAGCGGCTGCTGCTGTGGGCCGTGCTGCAACTGGGCAAGCCGCTGTCGTCACTGACGCACGAGGACCTGCTGGTCTATGAACGCTTCCTGGCCGCCCCCCAGCCCGCCGCGCGCTGGGTGCTCGCCGGCAGCAAGAAGCTCGGCCGCGGCCATCCGGACTGGCGCCCGTTTGCCGGGCCGCTGTCGCCGGCGAGCGTGCGCCACGCGCTGGTGATCCTGAACGCCCTCTTCGCCTGGCTGACCGAGGCCGGCTACCTGGCCGGCAATCCGCTCGCGCTGGCGCGCCGGCGGCGCGCGCCGACGCAGCCCCGCATCACCCGGTACCTGAGCCACGAACTGTGGGAAACCGTCAAGGACACGGTCGAGGCCATGCCAACGGAAACCGCGCGTGAGCGCCTGCATGCGGCGCGCTGCCGCTGGCTGTTGAGCGTGCTCTATCTGGGCGGACTGCGCGCGGCGGAAGTCACCGGCACCACCATGGGGGCGTTCTTCTGCCGGCGCGATGCCCAGGGCATCGAGCGCTGGTGGCTCGAGGTCACCGGAAAGGGAAACAAGACCCGGCTGGTGCCGACCACCGACGAGCTGATCGCCGAACTCGCGCGCTACCGCCGCGCCCACGGGCTGGCACCCACCCCGCACCCCGGCGAAACGCGCCCGCTGCTGCTGCCGGTGATCGGACGCGCGGGCCGCGAGCACCATGACAAAGGCCTGTCACGCGGGGCGCTACACCTGATCCTGAAGGAAGTGTTCGGCCTGGCGGCCGCGCGCCTGCGCGCGCGCGGGCCGGAATGGGCGGCGCAGGCCGATGTCCTGGCGAGCGCCTCGGCCCACTGGCTGCGCCATACCGCCGGCTCGCACATGACCGACCGGCAGGTGGATCTGCGCTATGTCAGGGATAATTTTGGGCATTCGTCGATCTCCACGACCAGCGGCTACCTGCACAGCGAGGAGGATGCGCGGCACGAGGCGACACAGGAGCGGCATCGAATCGGCTGGGGCACCTCCAACAAGGAAATCCCTTGATTCGCGAAGATTCGGGTCGTCCCCGTTTGGATGCTGCTGTCTCCAGGTAAGACCATGGAAACCACTAATTCGGCGTGATGTTCGCACGCTGAGCAGTGGCGCGCATCAGCGGCAGTTCCTTGCTGATCATGGCACTGACCTGCCCCGGGCCCGCGTAGTTCGGCTCCAGCCCGTTGGCCAGCAGCTTCTGCTGGACCTCATGGTCTTTCATCGCCTGCGCTACCGCTTTTTCGAGCCGGGCCCTGACGTCGGCCGGCAAGCCGCGCGGCGCCGCAATGGCTACCCACGAGTCGGCGTCGAAGCCCGGATAACCCGCTTCCGCGACGGTGGGCACGTCAGGCAGCAGCGTGGCGCGGCGGGCGCCCATGACCGCGACCGGCTTGATCTTGCCGCTGCGGATATGGGGCAGCGACGCGGCGACCGTATCGACCGAGAACGGAATCTGCCCGCCGATCAGGTCGGCCACAGCCGGCGCACTGCCCTTGTACGGGATGTGCTGCAGCTTCATGCCCGTGGCGCCCAGCAGCAGCTCGCCTGCGAAATGCCCGGTGGTGCCGGTACCGAAGGACCCATAGACGTACTTGCCCGGCGCAGCGTTGACCGCCGCAACCATCTGCGGCAGCGTATCCACTGGCACCACCTTGTTCGCCAGCACGATCAGCGGGACGCGCGCCACCAGCCCCACGGGCTCGAAGCTTTTCACGGGGTCATACGGCAGGCTCGCGTTGATGGCGGGATTGACGGTGAATGTCGAGCCCGAACTGATCAGCAGTGTGTAGCCATCGGCTGCGGCCTTGGCCACGTAGCCGGCCCCGACGATGGTGCCGGCACCGGCGCGGTTCTCGATCACCACCGGCTGGCCCAGCGCATCGCCAAGGCTCTTGCCGACGAGCCGGCCGATCATGTCGACCGCCCCGCCCGCCGGGAAAGGCACCACCAGCGTGACGGGCCGGACTGGAAACGCCGATGCCGCGTGGGCCCCGACGGCGGCAACCGCCAGCGCTGGCAGCGCCAGCGCCCGGGCCGCCACGAAGGCTCTGCGCAGGGACGAATGTAGAGTGGGATTCATCGCAGCACCTCCGTGCGTCGGTCAGCCGTTGCGGAACAGGAAGCTGTAGGCGTTCAGGGCCGGTGCTCCGCCGAGATGGGCATACAGCACGCGCGAGCCTTCGGGGAATTCGCCGCGCCGGACCATGTCGATCATCCCCTGCATCGATTTCCCCTCGTAGACCGGGTCGGTCATCATGCCTTCGTACTTGGCGCTCAGGCGGATAGCCTCGAGCGTGCCTTCGGACGGCAGGCCATATTCGGGGCCGCCATAGCGCTCGTCGAGCACCACGTCGGCGTCGACGATGTCGCGATCCAGTTCCACCAGCCCCGCAGTATGCTTGGCGATGCGCAGGATCTGCGCGCGGGTCTGGGCGGGCTTGGCGGAGGCATCGATACCGATCACGCGATCAGCCCGGCCGTCGGCGGCAAAGCCCACCACCATGCCCGCCTGCGTGCTGCCCGTGACCGAACACACAACGATGTAGTCGAACCTGAAGCCCAGCTCGGCCTCCTGCGCGCGCACTTCCTCGGCAAAACCGACGAAGCCCAGGCCGCCCAGCGGGTGCTCCGAGCAGCCGGCCGGGATCGGATACGGCTTGCCGCCCTCCTGACGCACGCTCTCCATGGCCTCTTCCCAGCTCTTGCGGATGCCGATGTCGAAGCCGTCGGCCACCAGGCGCACGTCGGCACCCATCATCCGGGACATCTGGATGTTGCCGACCCGGTCATAGACCGCGTCGGAGTAATTGACCCAGTTTTCCTGGACGAGCACGCACTTGAGTCCCAGGTGCGCGGCCACGGCGGCCACCTGGCGCGTCTGGTTCGACTGGATGCCGCCGATCGAGACCAGCGTGTCGCAGCCTTGCGCGAGCGCGTCCGGGATCAGGTATTCGAGCTTGCGGGTCTTGTTGCCGCCAAAGGCCAGGCCGCTGTTGCAATCCTCGCGCTTGGCGTACAGCTCGACCTTGCCGCCAAGATGGGCAGAGAGACGCTTGAGCGGCTGGATGGGCGTGGGGCCGAACGTCAGGGGATAGCGGGCGAAACGCTTGAGATTCATGGTGGCGACTCCAGGGTTAGGGTGTTGTCCCGTCATCGGTGTGCCTCACAGCAACCCGGCGATGCGGCGACGGACTCTATCCTAGAAAAAAAGCCACGAAACGTGCTTGCAAAGAAGCGTTCTTTTGAACACCATTAATATGCAGATCTAAGTTTAAGCCTTCGAAAATTCTTTTACAGATCAAATGAAAGAAACAAAATTTCGCACCAAATCCGCCCCCGATGCACCAGTTCGGGCTGCGTCGCAAACGCCCCCATCCGCACCCCATGTGGACACGCTCGACCGCGCCGACAAGGCGATCCTGCGCGCCCTGCAGCAGGACGCCTCGATCTCCAACGTGGCCTTGGCCGCCAAGGTCAACCTGAGCCCGCCGGCCTGCCTGCGGCGCGTGGAACGACTCAAGGAAATGGGGCTGATCCGTGGCATCGTGGCGCTGCTGAACCCCGCTGCGCTGGATGCGGGAATGCTTGTGATGATCGGCGTGGTGCTGGATCGCTCCACGCCCGAATCCTTCGCGCTGTTCGAGTCTGCCGCGCAAAAGGTATCCGGCTGCATGGAATGCCATGTCGTGACCGGCGAATTCGATTACTTCATGCTGGTGCGCACAAGGGACAGTGAGAGCTTCAACCGCCTCCATGCGGAACAATTGCTCTACCTGCCGGGCGTGAGGCAGATCCGGTCATTCATGGTGCTCAAGCAGGTGCTATCGACGACGCAGTTTCCTATCTGATGGGCCCACGGCGGCTGCGTCGGGGGAAGGGCCAGGTCCCCGCCGCGCATCGAAGCATATGAATTAATCCGGTCGAAGTAAACCGGCCTGCACAATCCGCCGGACCTGACGCAAGCCAGGCCGGCCGGTCCCCTTTTTCAAACCTATCATCCAACGCGTCAGCGCAAGAATCGTCCACCGCAGCGCAAGGATGTTCTATTGCGATGACCGCCGGTGCCTGTAGCGTTTCGACGACTGTCCCACCAGTCCGAGGTCGCCACACACCTTTCGGTTCCCATGCGGGCCCTGTCCCTAACCGCCCAAGTCGTTGGGCTATGAGAAGAGGAATGTCGACTATGTCTAGTTCTGTTCGTTCCGACGGTAGCCAACCACATTCTGGTGATTGTTGCGGCTCAACCATGCCGCTGCGCCTGACAGTCAACGGCATGCTGCATCGCCTCGATATCGATCCGCGCGAATCCCTGCTTGACGTACTGCGCGAGCGCCTGGACCTCACGGGCACGAAGAAGGGATGCAACCAGGGCGCGTGCGGGGCCTGCACGGTGCTGGTGGACGGGCGCAGGATCAACGCCTGCCTGGCTTTGGCCGCCATGTATGACGGCGCCCACGTGAGCACGATCGAAGGCCTGTCATCGGCCGACGGCGACCTGCATCCGCTGCAGGCCGCGTTTATCGCGCACGATGGCTTCCAATGCGGATTCTGTACGGCAGGCCAGATCATGTCCGGCGTCGCCTGCATCAATGAGGGTCATGCCACCTCCGCCGAGGATGTGCGCTTCTGGATGAGCGGCAATATCTGCCGTTGCGGGGCTTACCCGGGGGTTGTCGCGGCGATCGCAGAGGTTGGTGGGAGGAAGCTGCCATGATCCCCTTCACACTGCAGAAAGCCGGCTCGGAAGCCGAGGCGTTGGCGGCGGCCGCGGCCGGGGCCCGCTTCATCGCCGGCGGCACCACGCTGGTCGACCTGATGCGCGAGCACGTGGAACAGCCCGCGCAGCTGGTCGACATCAACGCGCTGCCGCTGAACCATATCCGCGTGGAGGGCGACGAGCTGGTCATCGGTGCGCTGGCCCGCATGTCCGATGTCGCCGCGCATGCCGACGTTTGCCGGCTACACCCGTTGATCGCCGAGTCGCTGGTCGAGGGCGCCTCACCCCAGTTGCGCAACATGGCCAGCATCGGCGGCAACCTGCTCCAGCGCGTACGCTGTCCTTATTTCCGCATGCTCGATGCCGCCTGCAACAAGCGCTCACCGGACAGCGGCTGCGCCGCCATTGACGGCCTGCACGCGGGCAATGCCATTCTGGGCGTCAGCGACCATTGCTCCGCCACGCATCCGTCCGACCTTGCGGTCGCGCTGGTCGCACTGGACGCGGTGGTCCATGTACGGGGACCGCACGGCGCGCGCCACTTCGCCGTGGAAGACCTTTACCTGCTGCCCGGCACCACGCCGCATCTCGAACACACATTGCGGCCCGGCGAACTGATCGTCGAGGTCCGGATTCCACCGCTCGCTTATGCACGGACAGCGCGCTACCTGAAGGTGCGGGACCGCGCCTCCTATGAATTCGCACTGGTATCGGCGGCGGCGGCATACGAGGTCAGGGATGGAGCGATCCAGGCCGCTCGCCTCGCTTGCGGTGGCGTTGGCACCCGCCCGTGGCGCATGCGCGCCGCCGAACTCGCACTGCAAGGCAAGCCGCCGACGCGCGCCAGCTTCGAGGCGGCAGCGCTTGCCACGATTGCAGGCGCCACGCCGCTGCCAGGCAACCGCTACAAGGTCGCGCTGCTGCAGCGAACCGTGGTACGAGCCCTCGAACTCGCAGGAGAAGGCAGATGAACGCAAACCATATCGGCCAGCCGCATGCCCGCGTCGACGGGCGCGCCAAGGTGACCGGCAGCGCGCGGTATGCCGCCGACTTCAACCAGCCCGGGCAGGCCTACGCGGTGATCGTGGGCGCTTCGATCGGACTGGGTCGCGTGACCGCACTCGACGCCGAAGCCGCGCGCCGGCTGCCAGGGGTATTGGCGGTACTGACCCACGACAACGCGCCGAAACTGGCGTACGCCCCGCACAAGGGTTTTATCGACCCTGAACACGGCGAACGTCTGCATGTCCTGCAGGACGATCGCGTCCGCTTCTACGGGCAGCCGGTTGCCGTAGTCGTGGCGCAGACGGTGGACCAGGCCGAACACGCGGCTCGGCTGCTGCAGATTCGCTATGCAGAAGAGAGGCCGGTCTCCGACCCGCTGGACCAGCGCGCCGAGGCCGTGGTGCCCGAGGCGGGACGCGAGCCCGGTCCTCATTCGGCGGACCGGGTCCGCGGCGACCCAGAGGCCGCACTGGCCGCGCTGGCCGCGGCGGCCGTCAGCATCGACGTCACCTACGATGCCGCGCGCGAAAATCACTTCCCGATCGAGCCCAACGCCACCGTTGCCGCCTGGGAAGGCGACCGGCTGACGCTCTGGAGCAAGAGCCAGTTCGTGGTGAACGAGCAGGCCGAGATCGCGGCGATCTTCGGCATCCCCGCTGAGAACGTCCACGTCGTCTGCCCGTTCATCGGTGGCGCTTTCGGCACCAGCCTGCGCACCTGGCCGCACGTCACGCTGGCGGCGCTCGCCGCCCGCGAAGCAGGCAGGCCTGTCAAGCTGGTGCTGTCGCGGCGACAGATGTTCCATCTGACGGGACACCGGCCGCGCACCGTGCAGCGCATCGCGCTGTCGGCGACGCCCGACGGCAGGCTGACCGGCATCGTGCACGAAGGCACCGGCGAAACCAGTCGGTACGAGCAGTTCACCGAGGCACTCACTTCGGTGACGCCGTTCCTCTATCGCTGCCCCAATGTGCGCACCCGCTACCGGCTGGTGCCGCTGGACATCGGCACGCCGACCTATATGCGGGGTCCGGGCGAGGCTACCGGCGTCTTTGCGCTGGAATGCGCGATGGACGAACTGGCCCACGCTCTCGAGATGGATCCGCTGGAACTGCGACGGCGCAATGAACCCGAGCTCGACGAAGGGATGCAATTGCCGTTCTCCAGCCGCTCCATGCTGGCCTGCTATGCGCGCGGCGCCGACGCGTTCGGCTGGTCGCGCCGCACGCGCGAGCCGGGCTCGATGCGGGATGGCCGGCTGCGTATCGGCTGGGGGATGGCCTGTGCCAGCTACCCCGTGTTCCATGGCCAGGCCAGCGCCCGCGTGCGTCTGCTTGCCGACGGAACGGCCGAAGTGGAAGCCGCCGCCAGCGACATGGGCCCAGGCACCTACACCTCGATCACCCAGATTGCCGCCGAGACGCTGGGACTGCCGATGGCCAGCGTGCGCTTCAGCCTGGGCCGTTCGGATTTCCCGCCGACCCCGCCACATGGCGGCTCGATGACGCTCGCGTCGGTGGGCTCAGCGGTGCGTTCGGCCTGCCTGGCCGCGCTGGACCAGCGCCAGGCACGCGCGGATGGCACGGATGGCGCCATCGAAGCCAGCGCCACGGCTGGCCCCGATGCCGAGGTGCGCAGCCGGTTTTCCATGCATGCCTTCGGTGCGGTGTTCGTCGAAGTCGCCATCGATCCCGATGTCGGCACGATCCGTGTCCGGCGCGTCGTCGGCGCCTATGGTGCGGGTCGTATCGTGAATCCGCGGTTGGCAGCCAGCCAATGCACGGGGGGGATGGTCGGCGGCATCGGCATGGCGCTGATGGAGCGAACTGCGCTGGATCCGCGCGATGGCCGACCAGTGAATGCGCACATGGCGGATTACCTCGTGCCCGTCAACCTGGATATCCAGGGGCTGGAGGCGCATTTTGTCGACGAGGTCGATCCCCATGTGAACGAGCTCGGCGTCAAGGGATTAGGTGAAATCGCACTGGTGGGCGTGGCCCCGGCCGTGGCCAATGCCGTGTTTCACGCGACCGGAAAGCGCGTGCGGGAGCTGCCGATACGCATCGAGCACCTGGTCGAGCACTAGTCCGGCAGGTGCGAAACATGCCGCCGACGCCGCCTGCAACGGGGGCGTCGGCGGATCCGCAGGTTCAACGCGATTTTCAGATGTGTGGCTGGTTGCACGACGTGCTGGCCAAGTCCGTTCCCACGAACCATGACTGGAAGTCCGCCATGCACCAGCTCGTCATTCTGTTTGGCGAGCGATTTACCGCCGCCCGAGGCTAACAAGGATTCAAAACCGCCTCGCACACAAAATTGCGGGCAGGTCCTTCGAATCCCAGGGCTTTTGGCGATCCGCCTGCGTTCAACGTGTGATCCGGTTTGCGAGCCAGTGAATGAGCGGTGCCGCGACGATGACGACGGGCAGCACTGCCGCCCAGGAAAGGAAATACGCACGCAGCCAGTGCGAAATAAACGTTCCCTCCGCGACGAACTGCATGCTTGCGATCGCTGATGCCACCGCACACGTTACGCCAACCTGTATCGCGCCAAACGCAAAATGGCTGTACTCCTTTGGAATCTTCCACATCTTGTATCTGCCGATTTCCAGTTACCCCAGGCGCCACCTGACCGCGCGAAACACCGGGCCGGCTGGCACGGTGCGTGGTTGCAGCCGCGCCGCCCGCGAAGGCGGCGCGCCGGGTTCCGGTGCTAGCGGGCCGGATTGAGCACGAAGTCGAAGTCGAGCCGGTGGGTGCCGTCGGTCAGGCGGACCCAGTCGCCGATCAGGGACTTGCGCACGCCGAACACGGCGTCGGAGTCGAGATACTTGTCGCCGCGCCTGAAGACGTGCGTGACCAGCGTCTCGTAGCCAGGCGCCTTGATCCTGAAGTGCAGGTGCGCAGGCCGCCATGGATGGCGGCCGGTGGCGCGCAGCAGCTGGCCGACGGGACCATCGTCAGGAATCGGATAGGCCTGCGCGACGATGGAGCGGAAATGGAAGCGGCCATCAGCGCCCGACTTCAGCACGCCGCGACCTTGGGCCACTTCAAGCCCTTCGTACTGCACGTCATAGTGGCCGTCAGCGTCCGCCTGCCAGGTTTCCACCACGGCATCGGCAACCGGATGGCCGTCCACATCCGTGACCCGTCCATAGACCATGCAGGGCTCGCCCTTTGCGCCGTTCGCCACATCCGCGCCATGCTCGTAATGCGGCGCGCCTTCGACGTGGAAAGGACCGAACACGGTAGCCTCCGTGCAGCCTTCCGGCTTCTCCTGGTTCATTGCCACGGTCAGCATCGACAGGCCCAGCACGTCGCTGAGCAGGATGAACTCCTGGCGCTTGTCGTCGCACATCTGGCCGGTGGCGGTCAGGTAGTCGATCCCCTGCTTCCATTCGATCTCGGTCAGCCGTACCTCACGCGCGAAGTCGTGCAGGTGCCGCACCAGGCTGGTCATGATCTCCTTCGTGCGCGCCTTGGGCGTATCCGCCAGCCGTGCAATGACGGCCTTGGTCAGGTTATGCTGGTCATACTCTTGCATCGCTGGACTCCCGGCCACTAGGCAAGTTGGCAGGCCTGCTCGAACGACAGGCGCGGACTGCGGGCGAACACCTTTTCGGGGTCGCCGTGCCCAAGGCCGCAGATGAAGTTCGAGCGGATGCTGGTGCCTGCGAAGAAGGCCTGGTCGACGGCCTGGTTGTTGAAGCCGGACATGGGGCCGCAATCCAGTCCCAGCGCGCGCGCCGCGGCGATGAGATAGCCGCCTTGCAGCGTGCCGTTGCGAAACGCCGTGGTGTTGGCGAAATCGACCTTTTCGTCCCCCTCGAACCACGCCTTGACCGCCGGGTTGTGCGGAAACAGATCCTGCAACTGCTCGTAGAAGCGGGTGTCGTAGCCGACGATCGCGACGACCGGCGCAGCCATGGTCTTCTCGACATTGCCCGGCGCCAGTGCCGGACGCAGCTTCGCCCTGCCCTCCTCCGTCCGCACGAACACCAGCCGGGCCGGCGAGCAGTTGACCGAGGTAGGGCCGAACTTCATCAGGTCATAGAGCTCCCGCAGTTTGCTGTCGGATACCGGCGTGGGCAGCCAGCCGTTCTGGCTGCGTGCGCCGCGGAAAATCTTGTCGAGCAGATCATTCGTTTGCATCTTTCACTCCTTGCATGTTTCTGGTGTTCCGGCCAGGCAGCGCTGGCCGGAGGGTCAGGCGGTCAGGCGGTCACACAGTCATCGTGCCGCTCAGGGCCAGCTTTTCCTGGTGGCGCGCCGAATCCAGCGCCTTGGCGTAGCCGGCGGTGGCCTTGTATTCGCTCTCGTTGCCTTCGCTCAGTTCGATGCCGCAGACCTTGCGAGCCAGGGTGCCGTAGGGGCCCGCGCCCGAGAACTCGGCGCGTTGCATGGTCAGCATGCGGATCGCCTGCAGCGGGGTGCCGTTGAAGTTCTCGAAGACGAACAGGCGGTTGCCCCAGTCGGTCAGGAACAGATCGCGGATCACGCGGCCGATCTTCACGCGGTCGTGCGGCTTGCCCACCGGACCGTTGTTCATGCGTTCGAACCAGCTGTTGAGCGCCTGATCGTTCCACTGGTCTTCGCTCGCGAAGATGAGCGCGCTGCGTCCGGAGAGATCGACCAGCTCATAGATCATCTGCGAGAAGTTCTCGAGGTAGAGCGCCCGGCCGAAGTCGTAGATTAGGATGTTCGGCTTGTAGGCACCACCCGGCGTATGGAAGCCCAGCTCTTCGCTGGCGACGATGTGCGCGAGCATGGCCTGGTGGAAGCCGATCAGCTTGGCCACGCGAGTCTGCACTGCCGGGATCTTGCTGGTACCGATATGCTCGGTGATCAGGATCGCCAGGCCGGCCATCAGCTCGGCGCGCACCGACTGGCGGATGAGGGCGTGATAGTGCAGCCAGTCGAACACACGCTGCGGGTAGAGCTTGGCGTGCTCGGGATTGCCCAGGTGGAACACATGCGACCATGGGATGAAGACGTTCTCAAATACCGTCATGCCGTCCAGTTCGTCGCCCTGCGCGGCCAGAGGGTGCTCGATGGGGTCGTCCTTGACCACGCTCTCACGACAGACGATGGTCACGCCCGGGGTGTTGACCGGCGTGGCAGCGAAGATGACCTGGTCGCCCGGGATACCAGGGCGGAAGAACACGCCGATATGGATCCAGTCCGCAAAGGCGACGCCAGTGCCGATAGCCTTGACCCCTGACACGATGATGCCCTTGTCGTTCTTCTCGATGACGCGCAGGCCGGGCGAGCGCTGCTGGGCATCCGGGCTCGAGCGGTCCATCTGCGGGTCGACGAACTGCGGCGCGCAGTTCAGATCGTGCTTCCTGGCGAAGTCGACGAAGTCGACAATATTCTTTGCCTTGACCTTGCCCTCGGCGCCGATCGTCTGCGTTTCCCACGGCGACGGGTCGTCAATGTAGGTCTGCAGTACGTAGTTGTTGACGTCCGGTGTGCGCGGAAACGAAGCGCCGGCCATCTCGCGCATGATCGTCTCGTGGTACTTGCGCTTGCGGCGCAGCTGTTCCTTGTCGAAGTGGCCGAACCACTGCATGGTGCGGCGTTCGCCGTCGGTGTCGATGAAGGTCATCACGTCCTGCAGGTCGGGACGATGGTGCAGGTCGTAGAAGTCAGCGTGACGCTGCGCGTAGTCCCGCGTCTTGGGGTGCGTCGCGACGTTGTCGATCTTCTCATTGCCGACCCATACGTTGCGGCCGTCGTTGAGCGATTCCAGGTACTGCTTGCCAGTGCGAATCATCGCGAGGTCTCCTTGGTGGTATTTTCGGGGTGTGACAGTCCCTGCCCGGGGGAAGGGCATATGGACGCGGATAGGAATTTCGGGTGCCGCCTGGCGCGCGCCAGGCCGCCGTATGCGGACTTAAGCCCGCCTTAATCCCGCCTGAAGCCGGCCTGAAGCCCGCCTTACGCCGCGACTGGCTGCGTGGTGGCGTAGCTGCGCCGGCAGTAGACCAGCGGCGTGTCGTTGCTGCTTTCGGCGCCGGAACTGCCGAGCACCTGCGCGACGAAGACGCTGTGGGTGCCGATCTCGAACTGGTCGACGACCTTGCAGTCGAGCGCGACGATGGCGGATTTGCTGTATGGCGCGCCGGTGGCGAACACGCCCCAGCTGTCACCGTCAAAGCGCTGCGCCATCGGCACCGCTCCGGCTCCGGCAAACAATTGGGACACCGCGGTCTGGCTGGCGTGGAGCCAGTTGATGCTGGCCACGCCGTTGGACTTGATCACGCTGTTTGCCGCGCTGCGGCGATTGATGCAGAAAAGCACGGTGGGCGGCGCATCGCTCACTGAACAGACAGCCGAGCACGTGACGCCGGCGCGGCCGCCTGCGCCGTCGGTGGCAATGACGGTCACGGCGGTGACCGCACGCGACAAGGCGTCGCGGAAGCTGGTGGCGTCGATGGCGGCATCGGTAAAGCGGCTCGCGCCGGCTTCGATGAAGGCTGCGGACGACATGGCGATCTCCTCCTTGTTGGGGCCTTCCTCGTTGCCCATGCGACTGGGCCTGGAGGAAGCTTTGTCTCTGGAAACCCTGCTTTCTGATCTGTGCCAGCTGTGTGAAACTAGACTACAGCCGAGCCGGCCCGTTTGCTAATCACCTCGCGTCATGGACACTATTCCCCAGCGTCATGAAGACGAACTCAGCCTGAATCAACTGCTGGTGCTTGATGTGCTGCTGAGCGAGCGCAGCCTCACCAAGGCAGCGCGCGTGCTCAACCTGACCCAGCCTGCGTTGAGCAAGACGCTGGCGCGGCTGCGCCAGTATTTCGGTGATCCGCTGTTCGTCCGTGTCGGCCTGCGCATGGAGCCGACACCCAAGGCACTGGAGCTGGCCGAGCCGGTGCGGGGTATTCTCCAAAGCGTGCGTGCGCTGCGCGCGGACCATGTCGGCTTTGACCCGCGCACCAGCCAGCGCAGCTTCAGCTTCTTCCTGCTCGATGCCGGTGCCTCGCAGATGCTGCCGCCGCTGCTGAGCCGTCTGGCGGACGAAGCGCCGGGCATCCTGGTGCAGGCGGTCAACGCCGATGCCACGCATCTCGACATCTGGCTGGAGAACGGCCTTGTCGACCTGGCCATCGGCTCGTTCCCCGGGCTGACGCAGAGCATCCGCCGCCAACTGCTATGGCACGAAACCTACGGCGCGGTCGTGCGCAAGGACCATCCGCGGCTGGCCCGGCTTGGCGATCGGGATGCCTTCATCGCCGAGAAGCATGTGCTGGTCTCCGCGGTGGGCACCGGCCACCAGCACCTCAGCATCGAGCGCGCCATCGAAGCCGCCGTGCCGCACACCAATATCATCTGCCGCGTGCCGAGCTTCGCCACTGCCGGCCTGATTGCCAGGCATTCGGACGCCGTGGCGGTCTTGCCGCTGACCCTCGCCCGTGCGCTTTGCAAGGACCTGGATCTGACGGTAGTGACGCCACCGCTGACGCTGCCCGGCATGGACATCGCCCAGCACTGGCACGATCGCGTGCACCGGGAGCCGGGCAACCAGTGGATCCGCGCGCTGGTGCACAGGCTGTTTGCCCGGCACGATGCCGTGGCGGGCGCGGCTGCCGGGGCGGACATGGAGCGATGAGCGCTGGTTAGAGTCACCATGAAGGCAAAGGATTGGCGTCCTGCGCCATCGCCTCCTAGCATGCGGTGCATGACAAGAGGAGGAGAGCATCATGCAGGTGACAAGGCAAGCAGACCCGCTGCGTCTGGCGGCAGTTCGCGCCGACGCCCGGCAGCGCGGTATCGGTGCGCTTCTTCAACCCGGCGCCGGCCTAGCCGTCGAGGCACCCATGCAACGTCCGCGCGAGACGAGACGCCTCCCTTGCATCGGTGACGTTCGCGAAGCCCATTACCAAACCACGTGGTGTGCGGCGCGTGCGTCCGTTCGCATACCAGATCGACAGCGGCAGCACCGCGAGCCCCGCGTCGCGTGCGCGCGAGGCAACAGACACATCGTCGACGGGACCATCGGGGCCGTCGGCAAACCGGACCGCGAACTGGATTCCGCCGTGCGGCAAGGCGACAAGCATGCGCTCCCCGAACGCCTGCTCCAGCGCATGCGCAATCAGCATGCGTCGCTGTCCGTACAACGCGCGCATCCGCTTCACGTGCCGCGCAAAATGCCCCTGTTCGATAAAGTCCGCCACGGCCGCCTGCAACAGCATCGGAGAGCCGGCGTTCATGCTGCAGGCCACGCGCCCGACGCGTTCGACAGCGCGCTCCGGCACCACGGCATAAGCCAGACGCAGTCCAGGGAACATCACCTTGCTGAAGGTGCCGCAATAGATCACGCTATCGTTCCTGTCGAGGCTTTTCAACGCCGGCAGTGGGCGGCCCGTATAACGAAACTCGCTGTCGTAGTCGTCCTCGATGATCCAGCGAGACCCTTTCGCCGCCCAATCCAGCAGCGCCATGCGCCTGGCGAGCGACAAAGTGTGCCCGAGCGGGGCCTGATGCGATGGCGTAACCAGTGCGAAACGCGCCTGCGGGTCCAGCGCGATGCCGCGCTCGACATCGATGCCTTCGCTATCTATCGGCACCGGTACCAGCTGGACGCCGGCTTCGGCCAGAAAGCCGCGCGCGAGCAGATAGCCGGGATCCTCGAACCACATGCGGTCGCTGGGGCTCGCGAGACTGCGCAAGACAAGTTCCAGCGTTGCGCGGTAGCCCGCGGTAATGAATACCTGTTCCGGCAGGCACGCGACGCCGCGCGACAAGCCAAGATAGGTGGCAATGTGTTCTCGCAGCGCCCGATACCCAACCGGGTCCGGGTAGGCGAGCATCGCGCGTTCACCGCTGCGCGCGCAACGCGAGACAAGCCGGTTCCAGAGCTTGCGCGGAAACGCGTCGAGCGCCGGCAGCCCGGGTTGCAACGGCTTCGGCTCCCCGCTCATCGCCACCGCGATGGCCAGCCGACGCGGTGCCGGCTGCCGGCTGCACGATGGATCAGGCACCGTGGACGCGCCCTCCTCCTTCGCGCGCGTGTCCTGCCGCACCTGCCTACTCGCAGAACGCGTCACCGCCGCCGGCAGCGAGGCGGATACGAACGTCCCCGCCGCACCCCGCATCTGCAGGTAGCCCTCATCGACTAGGATGGTATAGGCCATTTCGACCGTGCCCCGGGCCGTATTCAATTGCGTGGCAAGGCCCCGAAGCGCGGGCACGCGATCGCCGGGACGCAGGTGCCCTGCCGCGATCGCCGTCCTGAACCGCTCGCAAATCTGCATGTAGATCGGCGAGCGGTTCTGGCGATCGATTTCGATGGCCAATGAGGAAGTCCGTGCGGTCATGATCAGCTCGCGGGCAATGGAGTGCGGAATGGGGAAAGCAGAAGGGGCTTGGCCTAGTCATTTCGACAATTCTTGGCCCTTATCCATAGGGCATGATTGTTCCACAATGATCTCACGCGATGCGACGGGGACAGGCACCTGCATGAGATGCCGCCCCACCAGGCGCACCGCGCACTCCCAACCTAATCTGGAGAATTTGCCATGAAGATCGTTGTAATCGGTGGTTCCGGCCTGATCGGCTCCCAACTTGTCGCGCTGCTCACCAATGCTGGCCATACGGCGGTCGCGGCGTCTCCGAGTACCGACGTGAACACCGTGACGGGCGAAGGATTGGATCAGGCGCTCAAGGACGCAGACGTCGTCGTGGATGTGGCGAACGCACCATCCTGGGAGCCACAGGCGGTACTCGATTTCTTCCGCACCGCTGCGCGCAATCTCGGCAAGGCCGAAGTCGCCGCAGGCGTGCGCCATCACGTCGCGCTGTCCATCGTCGGCACCGACCGCATGCCGGGGAATGCCTATTTCACGGCCAAGGTCGCGCAGGAAGAGGCGATCGAAGCTGCCGGCGTGCCATACACGATCGTGCGCGCCACCCAGTTCATGGAGTTCCTCGGCGGCATCGCGGATTTCAGCACGGACGGCACCACCGTGCGCGTCGGAGACGGACTGTTTCAGCCGATCGCTTCACAGGACGTCGCGGCAATCCTTGCGCAAGTCGCGCTGGAAGCACCGCGGAACGGCATCATCGAGATCGCCGGCCCGGACCGCGCGCCCTTCGCGGAGATCGTTGCGCGTTATCTGAAGTCCACAGGTGACGCCCGCTCGGTCGTGACGGACCGCGATGCGCTGTACTACGGCGGCCAGGTCGAGGAATTTTCTCTCGTACCGCTCGGCGACGCGCGGATCGGTCGCGTCAGCCTCGATCAGTGGCTGTCGCAAGCGAACAAGGAGTAATGCCATGAAAACAATCGTATCGTTTGCCGCGGCGCTGATGCTGTCGTGCCTGATGGCGGCGCAGCCGGCGGTGGCTGCACCTGAAGCGAAGGTCACGCCCTTGCGGACGGAACCATTGCCCGAGTACCCGGGCAAGGAAGCTGAGATGATCATCGTGGAATATCCGCCCGGCTCGGCCGACCCCGTGCATCGACATGATGCACACGCCTTTGTCTACGTGCTCGAAGGGAGCATTGTCATGGCCCTCAAGGGTGGCAAGGAGGTGACACTCAAGCCCGGCGATACCTTCCACGAAGGCCCCAATGACATCCATACCGTCGGGCGCAATGCCAGTTCCACACAGCCGGCCAGGTTTGTCGTGTTGCTGATCAAGAATAAGGGCGCACCAATTCTGACTCCCGTGAAGTGAGAATGGGTCCAACCGTCGGCCAACTTAGGTTTGTTTTCGGACAAGTGCATGCGGGCCCGGCCATCGCCATAGGCGATGCCTTTATAGTCAGGCGCGACAAACCAACCGACGGAACAGACCGATGAAAACTCGCGCAGCAGTTGCCTGGGGGGCGGGAAAGCCGCTAACGATCGAAGACGTGGACCTGGACGGCCCGCGCGCCGGGGAAGTGCTGGTGGAAGTGAAGGCCACCGGCATTTGCCATACCGACTACTACACGCTGTCCGGCGCCGATCCCGAAGGCATTTTCCCGGCGATCCTGGGCCATGAAGGCGCCGGCATCGTCACCGACGTCGGCCCCGGCGTGACCTCGCTCAAGCCAGGCGACCACGTGATCCCCCTGTACACGCCGGAATGCCGCCAGTGCAAGTTCTGCCTGTCGCGCAAGACCAACCTGTGCCAGGCGATCCGCGCCACGCAGGGCAAGGGCCTGATGCCGGACGGCACCTCGCGCTTCTCGCTCGACGGCAAGCCGATCTTCCACTACATGGGCACGTCGACCTTCGCCAACCACATCGTGGTGCCGGAGATCGCGCTGGCGAAGATCCGTCCCGACGCGCCCTTCGACAAGGTCTGCTACATCGGCTGCGGCGTGACCACCGGCGTGGGCGCGGTGCTGTTCACCGCCAAGGTGGAAGCCGGCGCCAACGTGGTGGTGTTCGGCCTCGGCGGCATCGGCCTGAACGTGATCCAGGCGGCGAAGATGGTGGGCGCCGACAAGATCATCGGCGTGGACCTGAACCCGGCGCGCGAAGCCATGGCGCGCAAGTTCGGCATGACGCATTTCATCAACCCGAAGCACGTCGAGAACGTGGTCGACCACATCATCCAGCTGACCGACGGCGGCGCGGACTACTCGTTCGAATGCATCGGCAACACGCAGGTCATGCGCCAGGCGCTGGAGTGCTGCCACAAGGGCTGGGGCAAGTCGATCATCATCGGCGTGGCCGAGGCCGGCGCCGAGATCTCGACGCGCCCGTTCCAGCTGGTGACCGGCCGAGAGTGGAAGGGCTCGGCCTTCGGCGGCGCGCGCGGCCGCACCGATGTGCCGAAGATCGTCGACTGGTACATGGATGGCAAGCTCAACATCGACGACCTGATCACGCACACGCTGCCGCTGGAGCGCATCAACGAGGGCTTCGACCTGATGAAGCGCGGGGAGTCGATCCGATCCGTAGTGTTGTACTGAGGCGCGCGCCATGATGGAACTGATCTCGCAACACGGCTGTTATGGCG
>NZ_AUFE01000044.1 GCF_000426345.1 Cupriavidus phytohabitans
GGCTCAGGCGCGTAGCGCAGTCCGGGTGTGCTGCCGGTGGGCATCCCCGTGGCTTACGCGGATAGTTGGCACTGTGCAGCACAGAGCTGCAATGGCAGCAGCCCCTGTCCCGCGCCACCGTCATCAGGTCTTCGTCGATCCGGCGTAACAGGGCAAAAAACGCCGGCGTTTGTAGCAAGGCATGGCACACTGCTGAGGTCTCCTTCATTGCTCGACACAATAAAGGCGACATCTTCCCTCAGGCGCGTGCGTGCACGCTCCCTGAGGGAACCCCTCCAGCGTCCATCACCGTTCTTGCTCAAATCCCCGCGCTTTCGGCATCACGAAAGCTGCTTATGCACAGGGCCCGCTGCGCAGCCGCCGGCGGTGTCTGCAACAGCGCATGATGCAGCGCCTGTGCGGCTTTGACGTCGTGCGCGCTTGGCGCGGGTTCCTTCGGGCTCATCATGATTCCAGCCATTTTTTGTCTCCCTTAACCGCCAAGCCGGCTGAGCATGCCGTGGATGGCCTTGATCTGGATGGCTTCGCGGGAATAGTAATCGGGCCGTTCGGCGTCCGCGCAGGTATATCCCCACCAGTCCCAGCACCCATCGGGGTTCTGCGTGAGGCTGTCATCGGTGCCCTCGGCTTGCGGGTACAGCACGATGATGTTGTTGCTGTCGGCAATGCTGTTGTAGCCGGTCGTGGTGATATACCGGTTGCCATAGGGCGGCTGGCTGGCGAAGTCTGACTGCCCGAACGTGAAGTCGATGTAGTTGTAGCCTTGCTTGCAACCATGCAGGACGATATGGACGCGCGCCTCGGCGCCTTCGGCCACCGCCTGCGGTACATAGGCGTAGCCGTACTTGCTCATGCTGGCGCGCGGCTCGTTGCCAAAGAATTCGGTCTGGTCGAATCGCATCAGGCGGCCGCTCAGGCGGTCTGAAGGCGCAGCAAGGTTGCCGTAGATATGCTGCAGGATACTGTGCGACTGGATGAATCCGCCGTTGTTGATGTAGGGCGGCTGATTCGTTTCCAGCGGTGAATCCTCGGCATTCCCGGTGATAATCGAGTGGCCAGCCGGCACGCTGTCATCGTAGTGGATGTCGGTCGTGCTCACGCCAAGCAGGTGGTAGAAATCGCGCGTGCGTGCCACCACGCTCGAATACACCACGCTGTCCTTGCTGCCGGTAAAAATATAAAGCCGATGCCCGGCAAGGTTCGTGATCTCGTCGATGAGACCGTCGCGCGCGGTTTGCCGTGCAAGTTCGGCGAGGCGGTTGGCGTTGGGTGCGTTCTGTGGCACCAGCGGATTCATACATAGATGGAGGGCGTTCAGCTCATACGCGTCTTCGCCTACCGCGGATGCCGCCCGGAAAGATTCGGCGCAACGGTACGGGCCGCCGGCAATCACCCCTGCGCCGCAAAAGCTC
Organism: Cupriavidus phytohabitans; assembly: GCF_000426345.1. Classification (GTDB taxonomy): domain Bacteria; phylum Pseudomonadota; class Gammaproteobacteria; order Burkholderiales; family Burkholderiaceae; genus Cupriavidus. The sequence goes on from NZ_AUFE01000044.1 coordinate 1,413, forward strand.
GACGAGTGGGCCATATGAAGCTGGACTGTCATGAATGCGCCCGAGGAAAGCCCCGAAACGGAGCTTTCGCCCTTTTTGACGTTATATGCGCCCAGTTTTACGACTTCGCCATCCATATCACCTGCCATGTCAACGCCTCCCTCTTCGAATATTTGTCTGGCACAGGCATGACCGCGCTGCGGCTCTGGCCTCAGGCACGAGGACTCCTGTCATGCCTGAGTTGCCGAACACGGTACCGAAATGGTGCAATGCACCATTGCAATGGTAGTCCAGCTTCAAAGGCGGTGCCACACAAATTTTCGGGGGCGGGTCATGCCGCTGTCATGGCGGCCGGTTAGGCGAGTATCGGAAAGCTGCAAGAGCCCTCGTCGCGAGAGCCGTGACGTCCCGCCAGGCCCTCAGCCCAACCACCGCCAGGCCAGCCGCGCCGCCACGCGCGCGCCCTGATTGTCCCGGTCGTAATGCGGGTTGTATTCCGCCAGGTCTGCCGCGCGCAGCTTGCCGCTGCGGCGCGCGAGCAGGGCGACTTCCTCCACCACCGACAACGGCACGCCGTAGGCGGCAGGCGCCGACACGCCCGGCATCACGGCCGCCGGCAAGGCGTCGAGGTCGATGGTCAGGTACACGTGGTCCGTGGCATCGATGCACGCCGCCAGTTCCGCGAGACGCGATGCCAGGTGGCGCTCCTGCAAGTCGACGTCTTCCACGTAGCTGACGCCCAGCGCATCGGCGCGGCTGAAGAGCGCCGGCGTGTTGCTCAGGCGGCTGACGCCCAGGCAGACATAATCGAACGGCTGGCCGCGCTCCGCGCACGCATTGGCGATCTGGTCGAACGGCGTGCCGGAGCTTGCGGGCCGGCTGGTGCGCAGGTCGAAGTGGGCATCGATATTGATGATGAGCAGGCGCCCGTCATCGTTCCGTGCATCAGCACCTTCATCACCTGCAGCACTTCGCCGACCAGTTCCAGGTCCAGCGCCGAGGTGGGTTCGTCGAACAGCATCACGCGCGGCTCCATGGCCAGGGCGCGCGCAATGGTAACGCGCTGCTTCTGGCCACCCGACAAGCTGGCGGGCATGGCGTGCGCCTTGTGCGCAAGGCCGACTTTCCCGAGCAGGCTCATCGCCTTGCGTTCGGCTTCTTCGCGCGAAGCACCGCGCAGCATGCGCGGGCCCACCGTGACGTTGTGCAGCACCGACAGGTGAGGGAAAAAATTGAACGACTCGAACGCCATGCCCACATCGGTGCGCAACTGGTTCAGCTCGTGTTCCGGATCCGGATGATTGCGGAATCGCTCATTCATCAAAACATCGAGTCCCGGAAAATGGGAATGATGACCAAGGGATAACCCTTAAAACGCGCAGATTCGTCGGCGAAGCGCCCGAAACGCCGCTGCGCGCCTCGGTGTACCGCAAGACTCTCACCACGCGCATCTCCTCCTGGCGGATCCTTCCCTGTCAGATAAGGGAAAGCGCCAGACGCATACGGGAAAGCGGAAAACCAGGTCAGACCCGATGATTCGCCACACAGGTTGTCCCTGCGGCGAGCCCGATCCGCAAGCTGCAGGTGCACGTTCATATTCGACAGAAGACAGGAGACGACATGGCGAAAGTCGTGAGGATTTACGAAACGGGCGGCCCCGAAGTTCTTCGTTTTGAAGACGCCAACGTTGGCGAGCCGGGACAGGGAGAGGTCCGCATCCGTCACGTGGCCGTAGGACTGAACTTTGCTGACACCTATTTCCGCAGCGGCACGTATCAGGTCCCACTGCCTAGCGGCATCGGCAATGAGGCCGCCGGCGTGGTCGAAGCCGTCGGGCCCGGCGTCACCCATCTGACGGTTGGCGACCGGGTGACTTATACGGGCTTCACCAACACGCTCGGCGCCTACAGCACCGAGCGCCTGATCTCTGCCGCGCCGCTGATCAAGCTGCCGCCGGAAATTAGTTGTGAAGCCGCCGCGGCAATGACCATGCGGGGCTTGTCAGCCTCTTACCTGATGCGCCGGATCTGGCCGTTCAAGGCCGGCGACACCATTCTGCTGCACGCCGCGGCGGGTGGCGTCGGCCTGATCATTTCGCAATGGGCCAAGCTGCTGGGGCTGACCGTGATCGGAACGGTGTCTACCGATGCCAAGGCCGAAGTGGCGCGCGCCCATGGCTGCGATTACACGATCAACTACAGCCATGAGGATGTGGCCAAGCGCGTGCGCGAACTGACGGATGGCGTGGGCGTCTCCGTGGTGTTTGACAGCGTGGGCAAGGACACCTTCATGGCCTCGCTGGACTCGCTCAAGCGCCGCGGCCTGCTGGTGTGCGTGGGGTTCGCTTCTGGCCCCGTCACCGGCTTCGATCCGGCCATCCTGGCCCGCAAAGGCTCGGCATACCTGACGCGTCCGGGTCTTGCCGACTACATCGCCGATCCCGCCGAAAAGGCGGAGCTGGTCGATGAACTGTTCGGCCATGTGGCGGCAGGCCGCATCCGCATCGAGATCAATCAGCGCTATGCGCTGGAAGATGCCGTGCAGGCACACCGCGACCTCGAGGCCCGAAAGACCACGGGCTCGTCCATCTTTGTGATTTGACGGTTTCCCGCCCGGGAAACGCGCTTATCCAATTCGACCTTCTCAATATTCACGATTCATCCTGGAGACCCATCACCATGAACTTCCTTGACGGCCACCTGTATCCCGAGAACCAGCAACCGCTGATCATTACGGCTGCTCCGTATGCGCCGGGCTGGATTCCTTCGGACTTCCCGGAAGATATCCCGGTCACCATGGAAGAACAGATCCAGAAGGCGGTGGATTGCTACGAAGCCGGCGCCCGGGTGCTGCATCTGCATGTGCGCGAAGCCGATGGCAAGGGCAGCAAGCGCCTGTCCATGTTCAACGAGCTGATTGCCGGGGTGCGCAAAGCCGTGCCCGACATGGTGATCCAGGTGGGTGGCTCCATCAGCTTCGCGCCCGAAGAGGGCCAGGCCGCCAAATGGCTCAGCGATGACACGCGGCATATGCTGGCCGAACTCGATCCAAAGCCGGACCAGGTCACGGTGACCGTCAACACGACGCAGATGAACGTCACGGAGCATGCCGGCCTGGACGACTTCAAGGGCGTGTCGCGCGGATTCCCGCATCTGTACGACACGTACAAGGACATGATCGTGCCCTCGAATCCCAGCTGGGCCGAGGAACACATCCGACGCCTCACGGCCGCCGGCATCCAGAGCGAGTTCCAGGTCTACAACATCAACAGCTTCGAAACCATCGAGCGCATGATCCGCCGCGGCGTCTACAAGGGCCCGCTGGTGATGAACTGGGTGGCGATCAGCGGTGGCATGGACCAGGCGAACATCTACAACCTGGCCAATATGCTGCGTGCGGTACCCGATGGCGCGGTGGTCACGGTGGAAAGCTCGGTGCTCAATGTGCTGCCCATCAACATGATCGGCATGGCCCTGGGCCTGCATGTACGATGCGGCATCGAAGATGTGCTCTGGAACCAGTCCCGCACGGGCAAGATGAGTTCGGTCGAGCAGATCAAGCAACTGGTGCGCATTGCCCGCGAATTCGGTCGCCCCATCGCAACGGCGCAGCAGACGCGCGAGATCCTGAAGCTCGGCGTGTTCTATGACACCGTGGAAGAAACGCTCCAGGCCAACGGCTTCGCGCCGAATCGCAACGGTGGCCACCAGGGTTTCCTGCGCAAGCACGAGAACCTGCCGGCCTGAGCTTAGACAACGGTTCACGCAGCCTCTTCATGCGCCGAGCTCCGCGTCAGCGTTGCTCATCCCGCGTCGGGCTGCGTGGGCTTTGTAGTTGGCGTGGCTGTGCGGCCAGGGCGATGCATCTGGAAATAGCGCAGGTAGAGCGATCGCCAACAGAAGAACTATATGGAGGGTGACAATGACATTTCGAATGCAAAAACCGCTTGCGGCCACGCTGGGCACGGTAGCGCTTGTGGCATTGTGCGCGTCCGCGGCGGTGCGCGCGGAAGATGCCTGGCCCGCGCGCCCGATCCAGATGGTCGTCGCATCATCGGCAGGCTCGGGAACCGATTCCCTGGCACGCCTGATGGCGCAACGGCTGTCGGTAGCCTTGAAGCAACCGGTCGTCGTTGACAACCGGCCGGGCGGCAGTGGCGTGGTCGGGACCAATGTTGTCGTCAAGGCGCCGTCCGACGGATACACGCTGCTTTACACCACGGCATCGAACATGGTCATCGCCCCGGCCGTGTTGAAGACCATCCCCTACGATCCGAAGAAGAGCCTTGTACCGATCGCCGAAACGGCGGAGGGTGGGGTGGTGCTGCTGGTGAGCAACGATCTGCCGGTTCACAACCTGCCGGAGCTGATCCAGTTCCTGAAGGCGAACCCGGACAAGTACGGATACGCCACGTGGTCCACGGGCTCGTCCGGGCAACTGACGATGGAGTGGCTCAAGAAGCAGACCGGCATGAAGACCGATCACGTCCCGTACCGGACTTCGAATCAGTTGTTGACCGACCTCGCCTCGGGTGTCGTGAAGATCGGCTGGACCGATCCGGGCGCGCCCATGCCGTTCCTGCGTTCCGGCAAGGTCCGGGCCATCGCCATTGCCGGCAATGCGCGTGCACCGCAACTGCCGGATGTCAAAACCATGGGTGAACAGGGCTACAAGTTCGATGCGGTGGGCTGGTTCGGCGTCTTCGCACCAGCGGGAACCAGCCCGGCGATCCTGAAGCGGCTGGCCGATGAGATCAACAAGGTCCAGAAGTCTCCCGATGTCGCCGCCACGATGAAAACCATGAACTTCGGGCCGCCTCCTTCGAAGACCCCCGAGCAGTTCCGCGACCTGGTCAGCCACGACCTGCAACTCTGGTCGAAGATCGCGACCGATGCGGGCATTCAGATCGATTAACGCTCTGATTCCGCTGCAGACCCGCAGCAAATTCAAGCTCTAAAACCGGACGAAGCGCAATCGCTCACCCAAGAGGGGAGGGGTCGCGCTCGTCCCTGCACATGCGCGGCTGTTCTGCGCATAGGGAGGAAATCGAATCTCGATTCGTCCCTTCGAAACGCTTTGACCTCTTGGCATTCGCGCGCCACCAGGTTGAAGACGATAACAATGAGCGTGGAGGAGTTCTGGTGAAAAGAAAGATTCTTGCCCTGGCCGCCGTCAGTGCGTGTGGGGCAGCGAGCGCGCAATCCGGCGTGACCTTGTATGGTGTGGCAGATATCAACGTAGAGTACGTCAACCGCGTCGGCGCCGCCGTGCCGTCGGCCGCCAACGGCTTCCAGTCGGGTGCCGGCCATAGCGTCGTCCGTGAGAACTCCGGTGGGTACTCCGGCTCGCGTTGGGGTCTTCGCGGCACGGAAGATCTGGGCGCCGGGATGAAGTCCATCTTCGTTCTGGAAAGCGGCTTCAATCTCGATACTGGCACGTCGCAGCAAGGCGGCCGTTTGTTTGGGCGCCAGGCCTTTGTGGGTCTTAGCTCGCAATATGGGCAGCTCACCTTCGGCCGGCAATACCATTCGATGTTCTCTACGCTGGCCAACTTCATTCCGGCTCGATATGCCACTCAGTATGAACCCGTTGGCGTGATCGCCGGTGGCAACTTCCGCGAGGACAATGCGCTGAAGTACGTCGGCGTGTTCGGCGGCCTCACGGCACAGGCCAACATGTCGTTCGGCGTAGGGACGACGCTCCCGCAAGTGATCGCAAGCGTTCCAGCCGCCGGTGGCAATGGCGAGGTGCCGGGGCAGTATCGCCGCGACACGGCCTATGGTGTTGGCTTGAGCTATCTCGCCGGGCCGTTTGGGGCAGGCGTTGCCTATGATCAATGGAATCCGACGATCGGCACCGGCAGCGGTACCTTCAGGAAGGCGGCCGTCATGGGCAGCTACGCCATCAATGGCACGGCGAAGATCATGGGCGGCTATCGTTGGGGCCAGAACAAGAACCAGAACGATGTCGTGACCCTGCGTGACGATTTCTATTGGATTGGCGGTCAGTACCGGTTCTCTCCTGCACTCGACTTCACGCTCGAGTATGACTATCAGAACGTGAAGAGCCTCGGCGGTAATGCGCACGTTGCCAATCCCTGGCAGGTCGCGCTGATTGCCGACTACTCGCTCTCGAAGCGGACAGACATCTATCTGACCATGGCCTATGCAAAGAACGCCGGCCTGGCGATGGAATCGGCAGCGAGCAATTATGCGACCAGCCTTACGGTCAACAACTACACGCTCTCCAATGGCCAAAGCTCGATGTTTGGCGCCGCGGTGGGTATCCGCCACGTGTTCTGAGGGCGGCTCTGAAGCGCAAGCGGCATGAGTTCCACCGGAAATGCCGATGCCAGGCCGATGCCAGCCTGGCACTTTCCTCGGCATTTCCGGTTTCAAAGGTTCGACAGGTAGCCCCTGTGGAACCTTTGTCCTTTTTTGATGATGCGGGTTTCAGGGGATGCGCGGCTGTGGTCTGCCTTGGACGAACCACGCGAGGGACGAAGCGGCGCAGGACTGTGATTGCGCCTCTCCTTGATGCTTTGGTGCGTGACGACGCCTTGAGACAGGCAGCTTACGCAGCAGTCTTCCCGCCGTTTACGTGAAGGATCTGGCCCGTGATGTACGTCGATTGGTCGGATGCCAGGAAGACGATCGCATCAGCCACTTCTTCCGGCGTGCCGACGCGTCCTGCGGGGATCGTTGCTGCGACGGACGCTATCCGATCCTCGCCACCGGCAATGCGGCCGAGCATGGCCGTTTCGATCGGGCCTGGCGCCACGGCGTTGACGCGGACATTCGATTGGATGGCATCGAGCGCAGCCGACTTGGTAAGGCCCTCGACCGCGTGCTTGCTGGCCACATACATCGGATTTCGCGGGTTGCCGCGGCTGCCCATCGTGGAGGAGAGATTGACAATCGCCCCACGCTTTTGCGGGATCATCGCCTGTAGTTCGTGCTTCATGCAGAGGAACGTACCAAGGACATTCGCATCGAAAGTCGTCGTGTACGACGCGACTGTTTGCTCGACGATCGATCCCGGTGTTCCTTCCGTTCCGGCACTGTTCACGGCAGTATCGAGGGATCCAAAGCGTTCGACGGCATGCCTGACAAGACGGATGACATCGTCTTCACGGCTGATGTCGGCCGCGAGGAAGTCCGCTTCCGCGCCCATTTGCCGGAGTTCCGAAACGAGGGCGTCTCCGGCAGCGGCATTCCGCCCGGAGCAGACCAGCCGCGCACCTTTGGCTGCGAAGGCAAGCGCTGTCGCGCGGCCGATGCCTGCGGTGGCACCGGTGATCAGGACAACAGGATGAGACATGGGAATTTCCTGGAGTGAGTGAAGAGAAGCGATTCGACCAATCAGAACGCGACAGCGTCCCGGCCCTTCAGCTGAAGCATGTCGCGGGCCTCGTCAGGCGTGGCCACCTCGAGGTTCAGTGATTTCAGAATGCCGACAACACGCTTGACCTGATCGGCGTTACTGGTGGACAGCCGGCCCCGGTCTTCCCACAGCGAATCCTCCAGGCCGACGCGAACGTTTCCGCCCATGGCAGCGGCCATCGAGGCAATCGGCATCTGGCTTCGGCCGGCGCCAAGCACGGACCAGTAGTAGTCCTTGCCAAACAGGCGCTCCGCGGTGCGGCGCATATGCATGACATCGTCGGGGTGCGTGCCGATACCGCCGAGCAGGCCGAATACGGACTGGATGAAGAAGGGCGGCTTGAGGATGCCTCGGTCGATGAAATGCGCTGCGGTGTAGAGATGGCTGGTGTCGTAGCACTCGATCTCGAAGCGCGTGCCGTTGCCGGCACAGGATTCGAGGATGTAGCGGATCTCCTTGAACGTATTGCGGAAGACGCGGTCTTCGGAGCCCTCGAGGTAAGGGCGTTCCCAGTCGTACTTGAAGGTCTCGTGCCGGGCGAGCATCGGATAGAGGCCGAAGTTCATCGAGCCCATGTTCAACGAGGCAACTTCCGGCTTGAGCTGCAGCGCCGGTTGCAGGCGTTCCTCCACAAGCATGTTGGGGGCGCCGCCCGTCGTGAGATTGATCACGACGTCGGAACGCGCTGCGATCCGGGGAAGAAACTCGCGGAAAAGCGCGGGATCCTGTGATGGCTGGCCATTCTCCGGCCTGCGCGCATGGAGATGGACGATTGCGGCGCCGGCCTCTGCAGCCGCAACGGACTCGTCTTCGATCTCCCTGGCGGTAATGGGGAGATGAGGCGACATCGTCGGGGTGTGAATACCGCCCGTCACGGCGCACGTGACGATCACTTTGTTCTGTGGTGCTGCCATGGTGGATGCCCTTCGCGCTTTGGCTGGGAATGCACGGCTTCGTGCGACGTTGCCATGCTACGAAACATTGCCGTCGCTTGCCGCAACGGCGCCCGCAATGTCGCTAATTGGTAAGTGAATGTCCTCGCCGAGTAAGCGTGGAAGCCTGGAACGCCAGATACTGGGCCACCAGAAAGTCGGACAGACGGAATCAACCGGACTGCAGGAGACACAGCAATGAAGATCAGGCAAATCACCCCCGCCATTGGTGCCGAGATTTCCGGCGTGAACCTTGGCGAGGCGGCACGCGATCCGGCACGTTTCGCCGAGATCAGGGCGGCGCTGCTCAAGCACCGGGTGCTCTTCTTTCGCAAGCAGGAGATCACCCGTGCCGATCACGTGGCCTTCGCAAGCGGCTTCGGCAAGCTCGAAGACCATCCGGTTGTCGGCAGCGTTCCCGATCACCCGGGCCTCGTGAAGGTCTACCGCAGCGACAACCCGCACAGCTTCGAGAACAGCTATCACTGCGACGGCCTGTGGCGTCCCAATCCGGCCATGGGCGCAGTGCTGCGCTGCCTGGAATGTCCCGAGATCGGCGGCGACACCATCTGGGTCAATATGGTGAAGGCGTACGAGGAACTGCCCGATGACATCAAGAAGAAGATCGACGGGCTACGCGCCAGGGCCAGTATCGAACACAGCTTCGGCGCAGTCATGACGCCGGAGAACCGCGCCAAGCTGGCCCAGGATCATCCTCCGGTGGAACATCCGGTGGTGCGCACCCATCCGGAGACCGGGGAGAAGATCCTGTTCGTCGGTGCCTCGTTCACGACGCACTTCACCAACTACAGCACGCCGGACAATGTGCGCCACGGCATCGACAAGTCGCCAGGAGCCTCCCTGCTGCTCAACTACCTGACCAGCCGCGCCACCATTCCCGAATACCAGGTGCGCTGGGCCTGGCAGGAGGGCGACGTTGCGGTCTGGGACAACCGTAGCACGCAGCACTATGCCGTCAACGACTACTATCCGGCGCCGCGCAAGATGGAGCGCGCGGGCATTGTCGGTGATATCCCGTACTGATTCGACGCCAGGCTGGCAGAACGACTTGTTGCGCGCAACGCGCGGCGGGACAAGGGCACCATGAAGGCGATCTGGTACGAAAGACAAGGGCGGGCGGAAGACGTATTGGCATTCGGCGATCTGCCCACGCCGCAACCGGCCCCCGGCGAAGTCCGCGTGCGGCTCCATGCGTCGGCCGTTAACCCGGCCGATGCAAAACGGCGAGCGGGACGCATGCATGGTGGCATGGAGTTCCCGCGCATCATTCCGAATAGCGATGGCGCGGGTGTGATCGACAAGTTGGGGCACGGCGTCGATCAGAAGATGCTGGGCACGCGGGTCTGGCTGCATTTCGGGCAGCGCGGGCGTCCGTTCGGTACGGCGGCCGAGTACATCTGCGTGCCGCACGAGTTGACCTCGCCACTGCCCGAGCATCTTGACTTCGCACAGGGTGCCTGTCTGGGCATTCCGGCGATGACGGCCTATATCAGCCTGTTCCAGCGCGGAGCCATCCAGGGCAAGTACGTGCTCATTACCGGCGGTGCGGGAGCTGTTGGGCACTACGCTGTGCAACTCGCCAAGTGGGGCGGGGCGCATGTCATTGCCACCACCAGCTCCGAACGCAAGGCCGCCCACGCTGCAGCTGGCGGCGCGGATGCAGTGATCGACTACCTCGCACCGGATGCCGCGCAGCGGATTCTCGATGCCACTCACGGGCAAGGCGTTGACCACATAGTCGATGTCAATGCCATCGACAATTCGGGGCTGTGCTTTCAGGTAGCCGCCAATCATGCGCAATGGGTCTCGTATGCCAGCGGTGCCGGCCTCGAGCAGGCGTTGCCCTTGGTCACGCTGATTCGCAAGAACCTCTGCCTGCAGGGACTCTATCTGCCGGGCTTGCCCTATGAGATGCGCTGGATCGCGCAGGAAGGCTTGTCGCGCTGGATGCATGACGTCCCGGATGCCATTCACGCCGTCGACAGCGTGTTCGACTTGCGAGACACCGTGAAGGCTCACCAGGCTGTCGAAGCGGGCAGCAAGCTGGGCACCGTTGTTGTTCGATGTGATACGGCGCAGGCCGACACTGACCGTGCTCGCTGACGGCTGTGTCTGTACTCACGCGTCTTCAAACCAAACGAGGAATACAACGCTCATGACATCTGGAAATCAACCAACGGTTGTGATTGTTCCCGGCTTTCGCGACCACATGCCGGAGCACTGGCAGTCGCTGTTGGCAGAACGCTTGCAGCAGCAGGGAAGAGCGGTGCGCATCGTGCCACAGATTGATCACGACAAGAGGTTGCGCCGTGCCAGGGTGGAGAACCTCGAACGTGTCGTCAGCAGCATCTCGGGGCCGGTCATTCTCGTTGGCCATAGCGTGGGCTGCCTGATCACCGTTCACTGGGCACAGGAGACGCAGTGCGCGGTGCAGGGCGTATTGCTTGCCGCGCCGGCCGACTTCGATAGCCCGTTGCCGCCCGGATACGCGGATCCGCAGACGCTGGCGGATGAGGGATGGACCCCGATTCCGCGGCGGCCCCTGAAATTCCCCAGCATCGTGGTCGCGAGCCGCAATGATCCGCTTGGCAAGTTCGAACGAATCCGCGAGATGGCGCAGGCCTGGGGCAGCCGGTTCGTCGATGCCGGGGAAGTCGGACATCTGGGACCGGTGGATGGCTATGGAACGTGGCCGCTGGCAGAGGAACTCGTTCGGGAACTCTGAGCAGAGGCGCGGCCCGGTGCTGGTAGCTGGGCCCGCTCATCGAGCGCCTGACCGGTCCGATGCCGCGATGTTCGCAGCCGTCAGCCTTGCCGCTTCGCCAGCACGTCGCGGATGATCTGCACAAAGGCCTCGGCCGGCTGTCCGCCCGTGACAAGGTAGCGGTTGTCGAAGAGGATCGACGGCACGGAGCTGATACCCATCGACCGGAACTCCGCCACTTCGCGGCGCACCTCATCAACATACTCGCTGCCCTCAAGCACGCGCCGCGCCTGGGCGGCATCGAGCCCCACAGATTGGACCGCTTCCAGCAACACCTCGTGATTGCTGGGGTCCTTGCCGTTACCGTGATATGCCTTCAGCAGCGCCTCCTTGAGCGCCAGCGTCTTGCCCTGCGTGCCGGCCCAATGCAGCAGCCGATGTCCGTCGAAGGTGTTGTAGACATGGGTCCTGGGAGCGAAGTCGAAACCAGCGCTTGCGCCGCGTTCGCGTATCAGCGCCTGCCTCTCGGCGACTTGCGTAGCGGTACTGCCATTCTTCTTGCTCGCGTAGTCGAGAAGGGTCTGGCCTTCCGGCGGCATATCCGGGTTCAGTTCGAACGAACGCACGACGACTTCGGCATCCACTTCGTCCCCGAGTTGCTCCAACGCGTGCTTGAGCGACGACAAGCCGATGGCACACCACGGGCAGGCAATATCAGAGACAAAGTCGATCCGGAGTGCTTGAGTCATTTCCTTTTTCCTGTGAGTGAGCATTTTTCCCATGGCAGATCATCCTGCATGGCAATACTTCACGCTTTGCATCAGGTGCCAGGCACTTGGCCTTTTGTGACAGCCGCCACTGCCGCAGGAAACAATGGATCACATCGTTGCGGATTCGGAGAAGACACTGATGGTGTAGCGCCACGATCGATCATGTCAGTGGCTGGTGACCGGCGTTTCGTGCGGGTTAGTCCCGCTTGACAATGCATGACTGCGATTTACCATGGGCTGTCATTTTCTGGTCAGCCCCTGATGTCGTCGTTACTTGTCCGCGCCGCAGCCCTTACCAACTACTGCGAAGTTGCGCGTGCCGGCGGGCTTGATCCGCTGCGGATGATGTTTGACGCCGGAATCAGTCCGAGCGTACTGCGCGAGCCGGATCTCATGATTCAGGTCGATCGTTTCGGGCGGCTGCTCCAGATCTCTGCAACGCTGTCAGGCAACGAGAGTTTCGGATTGAGCATGGCCGAGTCGCGCCTGTTGTCCAACCTGGGACCGGTAGGCATGCTGATCCGCGACCAGGCGACGCTGCGCGACGCGCTCGGCATGTTGATGCGCTACCAATCGATTCTCAACGGCGCGAAGTCGCTGGCAGTCGAGGAGTGTGGTGGACGGGTCATCATTCGCGAGGTGCTGATCGCCGGCAGCGCACACCAGCCAACACGCCAACGGGTTGAACTGGCACTGGGGGTCATGGTGCGGCTGATACGCCAGCTCATCAAGCCGGACTGGCAGCCGCAGCGCGTATGCTTCGAGCACCCGGCCCCGCGCGACCTCAGTACGCACCAGCGGTTCTTTGGCCCGAACGTCGCATTCAATTGCGATTTCAATGGCATCGTCTGCGCAAAGTCCGATCTCGATGCGCGCAACCCGTGGGCCGATCCGGCCATGGCGCGCTACGCGCAGCGTCTGATCGACGAGTCAGCCGCGGCGCGGCAGACGACCATGCTTGACGACGTGCGGCGCACGATCCTGCTGCTATTGCCCGGCGGGCGCTGCAGCGTCGAGCAGGTCGCGGAAAATCTCGGCGTGGTCTGCCGCACGGTCCAGCGCCGGCTGGCGGAGCAGGGGCAGAGCTTCTCATCGATCGTCAACGACATCCGCGTGGAACTCGCAATGCGTCATGTCGTCGAGAGCGATCGACCATTTACCGAGGTGGCGACGCTGCTCGGCTTTTCTGCGCCAAGCGGATTCTCGCGCTGGTATCAGACGCAGTTCGGATGTAGTCCCAAGGAAAGCCGCGCTGCAAGTGCCGCCGCGCCCCGATAGGCTGCGCCTTCCCGGTCGGCGTGGCGCCGGTTCCGCACAGAGAACAAAGATGTGGCTTGCCTGGCCCGCAGGGAGCGGGCGACAGCAATGCCATCGCTTACCCGCTCGTCGCCCACAGTGAGGCCTCTCAGTCGAGGGTGATCTTTCCCGCCTTGACGATCTGGCCATAGCGCGCGATATCGCGCTCGATCAGTTTGCGGAAGTCCTCGGAATTACCGCCCACGGGCACGAAGCCGAGGTCGGTCAGTTTCTTTGCCACGTCCGGGCTGCGCGTTGCGGCGGCAATTTCCTTCGCCATGCGGTCAACCACCGGCGCCGGTGTGCCGGCGGGCGCGAGCAGGCCCGTCCAGAAGCTCATGACGAAGCCCGGGAAGCCCGACTCTTCCATGGTCGGGATATTCGGCTCGCCCGGCCAGCGCTTGGCCGAAGCGACGGCCAGGACATTGATCTTGCCGGACTTCACGTGCGGCATGGGAACCAGTAGCGGATCGAAGGCGACCGACACCTCGCCGGCTAGATTGCGTATCGCACCTCCTATGAGAGTCCCAGCCTGCCGGGCCTGCTGACGATGGCCCGAGCCGGCCTTGCCATCACCCCGCTGGCACAGTGTGCAGTGCCGTCCGACTTTACGCTGCTCGGGGCTGCGCAGGGTCTGCCTGAGATCGGCACGCTCGAGATCGTGTTGGCGCGAAGTGTCACGTCGAACCGGCCGCCCTGCGATTTTCTTGCGGAACGCATCGTCGCTGAGTTGCACGCATGAACCGATAGCAAACCAGCCCGGAGGCCTCGCGCAAAACCATGAGCGCGATTACCAGGACTTGAAACAAGACCTCGGTCTTGGTCACTATGAAGCTCGAGGCTGGCGCGGATTCCACCATCATGCGACGCCGAGCATCGCAGCCTATGGCTTCCTGATGGCCGAACGACTCGCTGCGGTGAAGTCCGAAGGGAATAAAAAAACTTCCTCGAGCGCCAGATACCTGCGCTTCCCGCTGATTACATCCCCCGTGGCAGCCCTGCGCGCGCAGCGCCACGTGACAAATTCAATCACCACACTCCGCCATCAACCTAGCTTCCACCTGACGCGAAGCCTTGGCATTTGCCCATGTTGCGCGTCCGGCTGATCGATCACATTTGTGACACAGTAAGACTAAGCCTGTGGGGTAATACGAGCCTTGAGCTCGCAGTACGAATGAGGCGCGGGTCAGCGTATTTCATAGGGGACAGCAGCGGCGATACCGGCTGCAAGAGGGCCGAATATAGAGCTGCAGCCCATCCTGTCAGTGTCTGAACAAGCGAAAACCTAGCGCAAACGGGACGCAGCAGCAAGCCAAAACTATCGTGAGTTCTGCGAATGCAACAGTTGGGGAGTAAGCCTCGGCGCATACTGCTAGATCCCCCGTGCGGTTTCCTCTTCGGATCAGGTGCAATCCATTTGACGAGCACCGTTAGAAAATGTGCTTAACCCCTGCCATGATGCCGAACTGGTTGGCCCCAGGAGTAGGGTTGGTGCCAGCCTGACCGCTATTGACCGAGAGCGCGAGATTGCCGCCGTTGGCGATATAGCCGGCGGTGCCATAGACCGAAGTCCGCTTGCTGAAGGCGTAGGTGGTTCGGCCCGCAAATAGCCATACCTTGTTGGCGCTGTTATGAAAGCGCTGGTAAAACGCTTCGGCATCGACGCTGAGCGCTGCCGTGATGGGATACGAGGCGCCGCCGTAGAAGAGATCGCTGACAGGCGTAGAGGTGCTCGCCTGATTGTCGCGCCGCAGCCAGCCGCCGCCGATCTTAGCCTTACCCAGCATGAAATAGCCATTGACGGAAAGTCGGTCGTCGGTCAGCGAACTCCGTGTGAGACCGGCGAAGGCGCCGGGACCGCCGCGCAGGGAGTCGTAGGCGACCGCGACGCTCCATGTGGGCGCGTCGTACTTCAGTATGGCGGACCACTCGCGGCAGGCGCGGCTGTCGGCGGGATTCTCGCCGGCGCAGTTGGTCCCGGCCGGACTCGGGCCAGCATTCACGGTATCGCGGCCGAAGCTGTAGCTCGCGCCGACAGTGAGGCCGCCGAAAGTCCCTTTGTAGGACACGGCGTTGTCGGCGCGCGTATTGGGGACATAGCTATCAATCGAGCCCGAGCCGAAGATGTTCGGTCCCAGGACGTCAGGCTCGATCATCGCCCAGAACAGCATGGTGTACTGCCGGCCCAGAGCGACCTGGCCCCAGTTTCCGGAAAGGCCGACCATTGCTTGGCGGCCGAAGAGCCGCCCACCCTGGTTTGATGTCCCGCTATCGGGGGCGAAGCCAGATTCCAGCCAGAAGATGGCTTTGTTGCCGCCGCCGAGGTCTTCGCCGCCCCGCAGCCCCCAACGCGACGGCACGGTGCCTGTGATGCCGGGCATGAGTGCCGAGCTATCACGTTTCGCCCCGATGCCGTTGACGTATGCCACCCCTGTATCGATGACACCGTAAAGGGTCGCATTGCTTTGGGCGCGCGCCATGGCGGGCAGCATTACCGCACATGCGACGGCGATCAAGCGGAACTTCATAGATTTCTCCTGTGGTTGATTTTCTTCTATGGGAATGGTGGTTGCCATTCATTCGCGGCCGCAGGGAAGCAGCAGTACAGCGCCGTAGGGGACGAGACGCCAGGCGTGCCGTATCCCTGCTGACCGAAACCTGCTGTTCCGACGCTATTGCACTTCCAGCAGGATCTTTCCTGCGACATCGCCTCGCTCGAGGGCTTCGTGCGCGGCGCAGGCCTGCATCAGCGGGAGCCGTCGCGCGATCATCGGCTTGATCGTTGTGCCCATGGCCGGCCATACTCGTGCATGCAGCCATCTGGCGATATCGGCCTTCTCTGTATCCGGCAGGGGGCGCAGCAAAGAGCCTGTAACAACCGCTTCCTTGCGCATCAGTTCGCGCAGCGGAAAGGCGATGTCGGCGTTGCCGCCGGGCGACAGATGCACCACGCGCCCTCTCCTGGCAAGTGCTTCGACGTTCTGGCGGCCGTAGATCGCGCCGGCCATGTCCAGGATGACGTCGACGCCTTTACCGTCCGTCGCGGCCAGCACATCCTTTTCAAATGGGGCGTTGCGGTAGTTGAACGCTTTCCACGCGCCAAGCGATTCCGCCATGGCGCATTTGTCGTCGGTGCCGCATGTCGCGTACACCCGGTGGCCAAGCCAGGACAGCATCTGAATCGCCATTGTTCCGACGCCACTGGTGCCGCCGTGGATCAGGACGGACTCGCCTGGCTGGAGTTTGGCCACATTGAAGAAGTTGTGCACCGTCGTGAACAGTGCCTCCGGCAGGGCTGCCGCATCGCGTAGGGACATTGCCGCCGGTACCGGCAGCACTTGTCGGGCATCGGCCAGCGCGTACTCGGCATAGCCGCCGCCATTGACCAGCGCGCAGACCTCGTCGCCGATCTTGATGTTGACGACTCGCTCGCCAATACGAACCACGACACCGGAGACCTCCAGGCCGGGCACAGAGCTATGAACGTTGTCCGGTCCGCGTCGGCGCTGATTGACGTCGTGCCGGTTCACGCCGGCACAGACGACCCGGATCAACACATCGTCCGGACCGCAGGCTGGCACGGCCAATTCAACCGGGAGCAGCACGTCGGGCCCGCCGGCGGCGGTGATCAGGATGCCGATCTGCTGCTTTGGCACGCTATCGGGAGCATTCACGTCTACCTCGCTTATGAGAATGTGGGAAAAAAAGGGGGCCTGATCGCTACGCAAGCGGTCATGTGTAACTACAGGGGGCGGCATTGATTGCCCGACGGGACGGGACATCCGGTCGGCGCAGATGTACAGCCGGGCCTCCTGAGCAGGCGAGGACGGCGGGGTGATCCGGTGATGGCCGCGGCGGCCGGTACCGGCATCGTCCCCGTTTCTCTTATCTCCCGGCTACGCCGACGGGATCGAGCGCGCTCGCGTCGGCCTTGTAGCTCCGGTGGAGAAGCAGTATGAAAACGGCGGCCAGCGCCAGCACCCCGCCGAACAGCCGGTAAAGCAGAGAAGGCGTCCAGCCTAGCGTCAGCATGTACCCGGTCCAGACCGGCACGAACACAGAGACGGCGCGCCCGAAGCCGATCATCAGGCCGACTGCGGTGCCACGCACGATCGCGGGGTACATCTGCGGGCTGACTGCGTAGAAGGCGGCCACGCCGCCGCTGGCGACGAGCCCGACCAGTACCGAGAGTGGCACCGCCAGGTCGAGGTTCTTGAAATGAGAGGCGTAGAGCGTATAGACCACAGCACCGCCGAGCAAAATCAGGGCTGTAACCAGCAGCGGCCGCAGCTTGAGCGAGAGCGCGGCGAATACAAGCGCGCCGGCGACGCCGCCGATCATGATCAGCATACCGACGCGAATGCCAAGCGCCGGGCTTCCGCTCACGTCGGCGATCAGTTTTGCGGTCCAGGTGTTGGCAAAGTAGAAGGCGGCGATCAGTCCGGCATAGCCCAGCCAAAGATAGGCGGTGCGACGCAGCATGGCGCCGCCGAAGATCGCTCGCACGGCCACGGCGATGGCCGGCCCATCGTCCCTGCGCGAGGGGGCTGGCAGGGCCGAGGCACGCGGATAGCCTAGACGTTCGGCGATCTCGTTGTACTTCTCCAGTGCGTGCTTGGGACGCCGCTCGATCAGGTAATAGACGGACTCCGGCAACAGAGGGAAGACGATGGCCATCATCGCCAGGGTGAGAAGCCCGCCGAAGGCGAGCGGGCCGCGCCAGCCGTAATGAGCAACCAGCGGCGCAATGGCGCTGCCCGCGAGCGCGGATCCCAGCGGCAGCCCAATGCCGTAGAGCCCCATTACGACACCCCTGCGCTTCTCCGAGCTGTACTCCGACACCAGGACGTTGATACTGGAGATGACACCGCCGATGAAGAGTCCAGCGAAGGCACGGAACAGGATCAGTTCTATCAGCTTCTCGGAGCGGGCGGAAAGCAGCATCCCGCCGCTGATCATCAGCAAGCAAAGCAGGATATGCGATCGCCGGCCAATGCGGTCCGCCAGCGGCGAGATCACCACGGCACCGACCGCCATACCCAGCACGCTCGCACTGAGCAGATAGCCGACCTCTACCGGGCAGAGCATCCAGGCCTTAGCTAAATGGGGCATGACAAAGGGCATGACGATGATCTCGTAGCCGTCGATCATGGTCAGCATGATGCAGATGCCGACCACGGCAATCTGCTGCCATCGCATCGGACGGCTGTGTATGGCTTGTCGGATGTCCATATCCGTGTCTCCCTATATCTTGTGAGCGCTCTTTTTGGAGGGTGCGAGCGCCCCCGCGCTGTCTATTCGCGTTTGGAATTGGCTTCAGTTGCTAATGCGGGGCGCCAACTAATGAGGCACCGGGGCGGGATGCGTCGCACCAGCCTTATCGCAGACCGCCCGATGGGTAGGGTTACTCGGCGCGAATGTGGTTGCGGAGGATGCCCAGCTTGCTCACTTCTACCTCGACCACGTCGCCGTCGCGCATGAAAACCGGCGGATTGCGCTTGGCGCCGACGCCACCCGGCGTGCCGGTGACGATCACATCGCCCGGCACGAGCGTGACGAAGCTGGAGCAATAGGCGATCAGGGTGGGGATCGAGAAGATCAGCATGTCTGTGGTGGCATGCTGCATGACCTGACCGTTCAGGCGGGTCTCGAGCGTCAGCACCTCGTTCTCGCCGATCTCGTCGACCGTGACCAATGTCGGGCCGAAGCCGCCGGTCGACTCAAAGTTCTTGCCGGGGCCCCATTGCGAGGTATGCAACTGCCAGTCGCGGATGCTGCCGTCGTTGTAGCAGGCGAAGCCGGCAATGTGCTGGTAAGCCTGGTCCTCGGCGATACGGCGGCCGCCCTTGCCGATCACGACCGCGATCTCGCCTTCGTAGTCGAGGCGATCCGATTCCGGCGGCAGAACGATGGACTGCTCATGACCCACCTGCGATGCGGCGACACGCATGAAGATGGTCGGACGCTCGGTGCGCTGCTTTTTTGTTTCCTGCACATGCTCGTCATAGTTGAGCCCTGCGCACAGGATCTTGTCGGGATCCGCCACTACGGGTCGGAAGGCCTCGAATTTCGCCAGGTCGAAGTCGGCCGGCGACTTCGACGCAAGCTCTTTGATGGCATCGATGCCGACCTGGCGAAGAGCCGCGCCGAGGTCGGTCAGATTGAGGCGCGCGCCAAGATCCACCACACCTTCATTGACGATGGCGCCGAAGCTGTTGGCGCCTTTACGAGAAAAGCTGATGAGTTTCATCGATGTATCTCCAATTTCAGACTAGTCGTACTGGGGTAAAAGAAGACGCCGCTAGCGTGACCCTGTGCGGCTCGGGCGTCTCGAATAAGAGATCGCACTGCTTAGCAGGCCGCGGCTGCCGCCTGCGGTGCTTGTTCCTCGTGGAAAATTCGGGCGAGACGTGCCAGAAGCGCTTGCAGCTGCGGAACGTCCGATGCCGTGCCGAAGACGTAGCGGTCCGGGCGGATCACGACGGCGCCTGCATTCAGCTCGTCCAGGCAGGCCAGCGTTTCGGCGCTTGCGTCTTCCACGACGGCAAGTGGGTAGGGCAACAGTGCGTGCAGGGCCTGGCAGGAGTCGGCGGTGAGCAGTTCCGGTCTGGCGAGGACGACGAAAGATTGGCCGGTAACCGTATCCAGGCGCCGGCCTGAAGCCAGCAAGGGCTGGGCGGCGACGACCCCACTGGCCGGCTCGGCTAGGCGGAGTCCGCTCTGGCCCAAGCGCGGACTTAGGCTGCGCAGCATCCGCGGCGCTGTGGCTAGCGCGCTGTCGCGTTCGGCGACTTCGGCCGGTTCCCTGGCCTGGATAATGCGTCCCAGTTCCACCGCCAGACTGATGTATTCGCTGACGTGCGGTGCGCGCTCGTCCTGGTAGGTATCGAGCAAGGCATCAGCTGCGCCCTGGCGAAGGATCGCCGACAGCTTCCATCCCAAGTTGGCAGCATCCCGGATGCCGGCGCATAGACCCTGACCAAGGAAGGGCGGCGTCTGGTGCGCGGAATCTCCCGCCAGCAATAGCCGGCCGCGGCGCCAGCGCTGTGCGACCAGCGCGTGGAAGGTATACACGACGGCGCGCTCGAGCTCAGCATCCTCCGGCTTCATCCAGCGTTCGATCAGGGACCATACCGTCTCTGGTCGCGCCATCTCGGCAGCATCCTCGCCGGGATGCAGCATGATCTCGAAGCGCCGGCGCTCACCTACACCACGCACATAAGTTGCGGGGCGGGCCGGGTCACAGAACTGCACGCTGTAATCGCCCAACGCTGACCATGGGCGCTTGAGCACAGCATCGAAGACCAGCCAGCGCTCATGCAGGCCGAGATCCTCCATCTCGCCGCCGATCAGGCGGCGTACCAGCGAACGCGCGCCATCGGCTCCCACCACGTAGGCGGCCTCAATAGCTTCCAGCTTGCCGCGGCTGAGGTCTTCGTACTTGACCGTGACATGGCTGTCGGACTCTTCGATTGCGTACACCTCGCTGCGCAGATGCACGGTGACGTTGCGTCGGCCGGACAGGCGGGCGCGCAGGGTGTGCTCCAAATCGGGCTGGTGGAAGCGATAGCTCGAATGCCAGCCCTGCGCGCCGATTTCCTGTGGGCGGGGCCAATCCACCAACAGTTGCCCGCCGGCATTCACGAATTTCATGCCAGGCGAAACATGGCAAGCGGCGCCGACATCCTGCGCGACCCCGATCGTATCGAAGACGCGCATGCACTCAGCGTCGAAGTGCACTGCGCGCGGAAGCGCGTACGGCGCCGCCTCCCGCTCCAGCACCGCGACCGTGAGCCCATACGTTGCCAGCAGGTTGGCCAACGTTGCGCCGACAGGGCCTAGCCCGATGACCGCTACATCAAACATCATCTACCGTCTCCGAATCTATGACTATCAAAATGTGATAACAGTACACATTGAAGTTGAGTTGTGTCAATAAAAATGAGCTACACTATCAAAATATGATTTCAAAGGAGATTTGTGATGCGCAAGGGACTGCACTTCAGCCATGTCGGCATGTACGTCGGGGATCTGCCGGCGATGACCCGCTTCTATACGGAGTTGCTCGATTTCACGATCACGGATTCCGGCAAGTTGAGCGGACCGAGCGGACCTCTCGAATTGGTCTTCCTGAGTCGCGATCCAAACGAACACCACCAGATCGTGCTGGCCACGGGGCGGCCGGAGCACGTGTCCTTTAACGTGATCAACCAGATCTCCCTGCGTGCAGACAGCCTCGCTACGCTGAAGGAGTTGTTCGGGCGTCTGGCCGCGGCCGGCGCAACGGATATCCAGCCGATCACGCACGGCAATGCCGTATCGGTCTATGCGCGCGACCCGGAGGGCAATAGGCTGGAGCTGTTCGTCGATACCCCCTGGTATGTCAGCCAGCCGATGCGGGTGCCGGTTGACTTCTCCCTGGCGGACGACGTGCTGATGGAAGAGATCGAGAAGCACGCCCGCTCGCTGCCCGGATTCGAGCCGCGCGAGGCGTGGCGGGCGCGCATGGCGAGGAAGATGGGGGTGGCCTGACGGGTGGTGGAGGGCAGGGGCACATTCGCTACAATGTGGGCTGCCTCGGAGCTGCCTCGGTGCCGCTCCCTTACTCAGCTTGCGTCTTTCCCTTCCGCGCCGCTCCGATGTCAAGTTCGTCCAAGATGCTCTCGATCCTCGATCTCTTTTCGGTCGAGAGCCCGGTGTGGTCATCGGAAGCCATCTGCTCCGTGATCGGCTGTTCGGCGCCGACCGGCTACCGATATCTGCGCGAACTGGTGGAAGCCGGCCTGTTGGCACGTCTGGGCAACGGTAGCTATACGCTGGGACCCAGGGTGATGACGTTGGACTATCAGCTGCGCACAGTGGACCCGTTCTTCCGTATAGGGCAGCCTCTAATGCGGGAGCTATCAGAACAGACCGGCTGCGATTGCGTAATGACTCGAATCTTCGACGAGGAGATCGTCGATACCCATCGGGAGAGCACGAGCGGGGGCTGGAACCTGGCCTATGGACGAGGCCGGCCGAGGCCGCTATTCAAGGGGGCTGCACCCAAAGTCATCCTGGCGACGCAGACGCGCGCCCGGCTCGCGCGGTTGTTCGAGAAACATGCAGCCGAAATCTGCGAGGCCGGCATGGGAAGCACGTTCGATGAGTTCTGGCGTAGCATGCAGCGCATCCGTAAGGCAGGCCATTACGTATCGCGGGGCGAACTCGAGGCGCAAATGAGTTCGATCGGGGTGCCGTTGTTCGCCACCGGTCCTCAGGCGATCGGTGCGCTGGGGTTGGTGGCGCCCCTCAGCCGCTTCGAATTCATGGACCAGGAAAAACTGCTCGAGCGATTGAAGGCGACCGCGGAGAAGATCTCCGACGCCGTCGCTGAACAGGCCTTGATCACCTAGCGGGATCGCGGGCCGGGATGCGGTGCCGGCGGCAACCATGGTAGACGACATGCAAGAAGCACTTCAACGCGCCATCGAAGCCGCTGAGCGCGCCCGCTGTGAGGCAACATTGAACGACAACTGGGCGGCCCTGCAGAAGATCCTGGCCGATCGGCTGACCTTTATCCATTCGACCGGAGTGTTGCACGACAAGCCCGCCTATCTCGAGTTCCTAGCCAGCAAGATCAAGACCCAAAGGATCTGGCGACCGGAACCGCCAAGCTACCGGCTGGCGAACGGCGCGGTGCTGGCCGTCGGTCCAGTCGAGCAGGAGCTGCAGCGCCGCACCGATGCCGGCACGGTCAGCGTCAGCGGATGGACTTCGCAGCTCTGGGTGCCCATTGGCGAGGTGTGGACACTCATCCATCAGCACTCGACGAAGCGTACGGAATAATAAATTTTTGGTTCATCGCCGAATTCCGGGCCAGAACCGCCTGGCGTAGCCGCGGTGCCGGTAGTCCCACAGGGTCTTGAGATCGTCCTTGAGCACGTAGACCGTCATCAGCGCCTTGTTGGCCGCCAGAAGCTCTTCGAGCCGGATCTGGTCGGCCTCTCGTTTGACGTTCTCCCGGTTGCGTGGCAGCAGCCAGCGCGAGGATTTGACCACCTTGCGCGCCGCCCGGTCACCGCGCAGACGGTTCGCCTCGTCCACTCGAACTCTGTCGATGACCTCCCGCCCGTACTTGGCTACCACATGGAACAGGTCATAGACCACCTCGGCTTGCGGGCAATGCATGCGCACCTCCGGATCGTAGGCGGTGTTCATATCCATGACGGCTGCACGTAGCCTGGCACATCCCTCAGGGCCGAGCAGCTCGAAGAACGGGCGGATACCCATTACGTTGCCTCTTTTAGTGCTTCCTTAGACCGATCGTTAGCCTGGTGCCGGCAGCCACCATTATCCCTGCGGCCCAGAACACGCCCGCAGTGCCGATCAAGGAACCGGCTACGCCGGAGACCATGGGGATACCGACGCTCGACACGTTGATCACTATCACGCGCATCGCGACCGCTTCCCCATAGCGGTGCGCAGGCGCTAACCGGTGCAGGAGGCTCATGACCATCGGCTGCACACTGCCGAGGCAGAAACCGAGTAGTGCGGAGCACACACCCATAGCCAACGGCGCATACATTAGTGGGTACATTCCGAAAAGGATGGCGGTGGCAGTCATTGCCCCGACTAGTACGGCCCATTCGCGCAGATGTGTCAGCACCAGCGGTGTCAGTAGTCGTACGGCTGCGGCGCCGATGCCAAAGGCACCCAGGATGCTGCCGATAACCGCAGCTGACAGGCCGTGCTCGTGCCCCAGCAATGGAACCACGAAAGTGTGCACGTCCCAGCATGACGCCAGCAACCATGTGACGATGAGGAGCCGTCGCAGGCCGGGATCGCGCCAGAGGTTCCAGATACTGCCTGGGCGACCAACCGCCTCCGGTGATATGGACTCGTGACCGCCCACGCCTCGCACGGCTAGCCACGCTAGCAGCGGCAGTGTCGCCATCGCCAGGAAGGCGGCGTGAAACCCCGAGCTATCGATCACGACCCCGGCTACGAACGGCCCCAGGACATTGGATAGGGCCAGACCTATCGCAAGCCAGGAAAACGCATTCTTGAGTGCGGCCGGGCCGCTGACGATACGCGGAGTGTGGCGCTGAACCGCAATGATGGCGACACCGCCTGCACCACCTGTGAGCACTGCGCTGACGCACAGCACCGGGAATATCGGCCATGCAGCCGCAAGGGCACAGCCGAAGACGGCTAGCGCTACAGATCGCAGGATCGGTCCCTTGAGCCCATGTCGCTCGCAGTACCGGCCCGCTGGCAGTGCGAGGAAAACCTGGGAAAGGGCGAACAGCGCGATCAGGCATCCCACTGCCTCCTCGCCTTTGGCCACGCGCAGCGACATGGTCATCCGCATGCCTGCGACGCACGCGTTGAGGAATAGCTGAGTGAGCATCAGCCGCGCCAGTTCGCTGGCTTGACTATGGAGACGAGACACGGGGTGGTGGACTCTAGAAATCTGCCACCTTGCCCCAGGCCGACTGCCTGAAGCGCGCTGGGTTGTACGGGGCAGGATCGAAGATTGGCTCCTCACCGCTCACAAGATCGGCGATAAGGTGGCCTGCGCCGGGGCCGATACCGAACCCGTGACCGGAAAAGCCCGCGGCCAGGATGAATCCGGGAATCTCCGGCACCTCACCAATCCCGGGGACGCCATCCGGCGTGCTGTCCACAAAGCCAGCCCAGGCATTGGCGATGCCGGCCTGGCCCAGTGCAGGCATCAGTTCGACGGCACGGTCATAGGTTTGCTTGACAGCCGCCGCATCCGGCTTCGGATCGAGTATTCGCACCCGTTCCATGGGCGTGGGTGCATCCAGTCGCCACCGCGCGAGCGTTTCGTGGCCGCCACGAATCCCTTCCAATCCGCCGGGAAACACATTCCGCCAGCGCTTGGCGAACATCGGCAGAAACTGCGGTGCGAAGCGTAGGAGTTGCGCCGTCGGGTCCACGCGTCCGCGGCCACTGATGGCCAGGTTGTAGCTGCCATCGCTGCGGCGGGTGATGGACACGCGCGCAGTGTGCAGGGCGTCAGGGAGGTGCTCAGCCACCCCAGACACGCGCACGATGGACTGGCGAACGGTGGCTTGGGGAAAGCGAATACCCAATTGGCGACAGAACGAGGATGCCCAGGCGCCGCCAGCGAACACCGCGATGCGGGTCTTGATGGTTCCGGCTTCCGTGACAACGCCGCTGACACGGCCGCCCTCGAGCTCAATGCCTCGCGCAGCGCAATTCTGCTGCACGGTACCGCCGAGCTTCATGAGCGCAGCAGCGACCGACGGCGCCGCCTTGGCGGGATCGGCCGTGCCATCGCTGGGCGAGAACACGCCGCCTTTCCACGCGCGGCCGGTCGCCCAGCCCCGTTCGGCGGCCTCACGACCGCTCAACATGTGGGTTGTCACGCCGGCCGTTCTGGCGAAATCGCGCCATTTGGCCCAGCGTGCGATTTCCTCTTCGTCGTTGCTGAGGTACAGCAAGCCACACCGGCGGAAACCCGTGTCTTCGCCAGAGTCTTCAGCAAACCGTTCCCACAGTTCGAGGCTCCGGGTGGCCATCGGCAACTCACGCGCGTCGCGGTTCTGTTGACGGCACCAGCCCCAGTTGCGGCTCGACTGTTCGGCGCCGATGCGGCCTTTTTCGACGACGGTTACCGTCAGGCCGCGCCGGGCCAGGTAGTAGGCAGCAAAGATGCCGATGATGCCGCCGCCGATCACTACGGCGTCGGCATGGGTGGGCAGGGGAGAGGAAGTCTCGATGAGACGCAAGGGTTGGGACATGGATGAGTTTCCCCGCTCAGGGCGGTATTCATGCTGGTTGTTCATCACCGTGTTCAAGGATGGCCGTCGTTTCGAGAGACTCCTCCAGGCCTTCCGTATTCGCGACCATCCACCGAACGCTTATAGCCTTCGAAGAGGGCATGGGCGTTCCATGCCGGATAGTTGATATGCACTTGGCCGGCAGGATGCGAGCGTGTTTCATCAGGGCGGTCCTTCGCTCGAATGCTTCAGATGCATATACTCATCCTCGTCGGGCGACATGCGCGCGGCTGGGATAGCGATCCAGTACGTATTGCGCTTCATGGCAGTGGCGCTTCGATGTTTCGCTGTGGTGGAGCGAGTGAGTGAACCTTCGGCTAGTGTCATTGCAACATAGAGTTGCCATGCGCTTCTTGCGAAACACGCGGTTGATCATCACGAAGCTGCTGTTTTATGACGCGCTGCCAGCACCCTATGCCGAAATGCTACTCGAATGGCACAAAATGCAATTAGTCGCCGAGCGAGAGCCCAACAAATCAGCCGCTCACGTCACCAGCGCGTGGCGCACGCTCGCGGGCGTTGCAAATCGAAGCGCACGCGAGCTTCAACGGGCCCACGGTCGTGCTTCCCTTCGCCCTACTGATTCAGCTTGGTTAAAAGCCGCAGTCTCAGGATTAGTGGGCGTCCCTCGAAGAACCATCGATCTGCAACACGTGCTGATGGGCATGTGGGCCTTGGTGCTGGGCGTGCCGCCACCGGTCGAGTGCGACCGCTGTGAAGGCCCATCACGTAGCGCGATGGCAGGATGTGCTGTAGCGACTCGCACAACCGCAGCTTGCTTTGAGCAAGACCCCAATTTCAGCACCGGCGAGAGGCGCACGCGGCCTAAACTTTTGGACATCCAACGGCCCGACTTCAGCCCCATCATGACGCACGGCACCGCACCGCATTGCCAAGCATCCATGGCCGCGCTTTTATGGATGGCAATGAGCTCCGCTACAAGCGTTCGGTGGATGGTCGCGAATACGGAATAGAAGGTCTCGAGGAATGCCTGGAAACCAAAGCCATTCTTGGCTTCCAGGATGCATCGGCACCCGGTACCGCCTGACAGGCTTTCAGTGAAGACATCGCGCATCGCGCAGGAGCAATCATGACCGTGGCCTTAGTGCTGCATCGCGCCGACGGCGCACCCGTTTCAACCGAGTTCCGCAGGGCGGCCTTCGGCAATGACGATCCCTTTGCACGACAGCGCGAAATCGCATGGGAAGGAGCCGACTCCGTGATCGCTGGTCGGGCCAGCTTCATTGGTGAGCTCGATGTCGCGAGCTTTCCTCACATTGAAACCATCGTTGTGGTGGAAGGAGAGCTGACCCTGACCGCGGCCGGGGCGGCACCGCTGGTGCTCGGTCCACAAGCGGGCGCTGTCATCGGCTGCGGTACCGCGCTGCGCATCCACGCTGCATCCCGCGTGCGGTTTTCGTTTTGTGCGGCGGCTTGCGGGGAACCGACCAACCCCGGCCTCATCCCCTTGCGCGCCAAAGCCGACTTCAAGCCGTCCACACCGCCGCCGGCGGAGACGCTGCTGGGCCCGTCCCCCCAATGCCGCAGCGACAATGTCTTCACCGACGAGGGCGCCCGGTACCTCGCGGGCACCTGGGACTCAACACCCTACCACCGGGTCGTCCGTCCGCATCGCGTCAACGAATTCATGCATCTGCTGGCAGGCAGCGTGCGGTTCGCAGCCCCGGATGGCAGCGTGCTGTCGGTGGGCGCCGGAGATGCGCTGTTCGTGCCCCGGGGCGCACCGATCGGGTGGGAAAGCAGCGATCGCGTGGCGAAGTTCTACGTGGTTCAAAGCGTCCAGGCTTGAATCGACGAGCGAGATACATCATGTCCCCTCCGCTGTACCACATCCAAACTTCGCCCACGCTGCCGGCTTCGGCTGACGTCGTCGTGATCGGCGGCGGCATCATCGGCGTCTTTACCGCCTACTACCTGGCCAGGCGCGGCGTTTCGGTCGCCTTGGTCGAGAAGGGGAGGATCGGCGCCGAGCAATCGAGCCGCAATTGGGGCTGGTGCCGGCAGCAGAACCGCGATGCTCGCGAACTGCCGTTAGCGAGCAAGAGCCTTGATCTCTGGGAACGCTTTGGCGCCGAAAGCGGGGAAGACACGGGTTTCCATCGCTGCGGGCTCTTGTATCTCAGTAACGACGAGGCCGAGCTATCCCGGTGGTCCAGTTGGCGCGATTTTGCAAAGACGGCCGGCGTGACAACCTACATGCTCGATAGCCAGCAAGCCGCCCAGCGGGGGCAGGCGACCGGGCGCGCCTGGAAAGGCGGCGTCTTCTCGCCCAGCGATGGCACCGCCGATCCTGGCAAGGCTGCACCGGCCGTGGCAGCCGCGCTCATCAAGCTCGGTGGCAGCGTCCAGCAAGATTGCGCCGCCCGCGGCATCGAGACGGAAGGCGGACGAGTCAGCGGCGTTATCACGGAAGCCGGAGTCATCAGGACCAGGACCGCCGTGCTGGCCGGCGGCGCCTGGGCCTCCTCGTTCTGCCGCCAGCTCGGCATCCGTTTTCCCCAGGCTTCGATCCGTCAATCCATCCTCAGCGTTTCCCCTGTGGAGCGTCCCTTGCCCGATGCCCTGTATACGACAGGCGTGTCCGTCACGCGCCGCAGCGACGGACGCTACGCACTGGCCATCAGCGGCCGCGCACGCGTGGACGTGACGCCACAGTTCATGCGATTCGCCCCACAGTTCGTGCCCATGTTTGCCAAGCGCTGGCGCAGCCTTCTTCCGGGAGGCCTGGAAGGCATTCGTGGTGGGCACGAAACGCTCAAGCGGTGGCGGCTCGATGCGCCGACCCCAATGGAGCGAGTGCGCATCCTGGATCCGAAGCCCGATCCGGCGACGGTCAGGGAGACCCACCGTCGCGCTCTCGAACTCCTGCCTGAATTGCGCGAAGCAAGGATCACGGACGCCTGGGCCGGCTTTGTCGACAGCACGCCGGATGGTGTTCCCGGCATCGGCGAACTGCCATCCATACCGGGCTTCATCCTGGCGGCGGGCTTTTCGGGACACGGCTTTGGCATCGGCCCTGGCGCCGGCCACCTTATCGCGGACCTCGCCACCGGTGCCGAACCGATCGTTGATCCCTTACCGTACCGGCCCGAGCGGTTCAGCGACTCGGCATGGGGCAAGGTCGCTGATTTCTAGGCTGCGCCTGCGACGCGACCGATCACGCTCGAACAGCTGGCCGGACTTTGACTCCATTTTTTTAGTACCTGAAGATCGCACCATTCCGCTGCGCGCGGAAGTCGACCGATGGCTCGCGCAGCACTACTGATCTCTCCATTGACCACCCGAAGGGGCTTCCATGATCCGGCGCATTGCCTTCATCCATACCGTCGCGATGCTGGTCGAGCGTTTCCGTCCGCGCTTCCAGTTGGAACTGCCAGACGCAGACTGCTTTCACATGCTGGACGAAAGTGTCCTGCAGGATCTGATCCGGCAAGGTCCTTCAAGCGGCATCACGCGCCGCATCGTCACACTCTCACAGGCGGCAGTTGATGCAGGTGCCGAGCTGATCGTTTTCACGTGCTCTTCGACTTCGCCGGCCATCGATACGGCGCGCCAGACGGTAAGTGTGCCGATCCTCAAGATCGATGACCCCCTTTACGCCCGCGTGGCAAGCTCCCCGGGCCGCGTCGGTCTGATCTGCACAACCTCGTCGACGGTCGCACCGAGCCGGGCACTGTTGACTGCGCACGCGCAGAACGCCGGCCGGGTGATCCCGGCGGAGAGCGTCCTGTGTGCGGCGGCATTCGATGCCCTGGCCAGTAGCCAGCATGACCTGCACGATCGCATCGTGTGCGAAGCTGCAGCAGAGTTGGCGCCACGCGTCGATCGCATCGTCCTGGCGCAAGCCTCGTTGGCGCACTTGAGCGAACCGCTCGCTGACCAACTGGGGCTGCCGGTGTTCGCGAGCCCGGAACTGTTGGTGCAGGAGGTGGTCGCCCGGGTGCGGGAGTCGGCCTGATACTTGCCCGCCATGGCCGAAGCCACTGCCCCTCTCATACTCGAGCCTTGAAGGAACTGATGGCCTTGTGCCCATGGCCTGGCCACAGGTTTAGGTCATGGAAGAGGAATGCAGGGCTCGGCGCGGCACGCGGCGAACGGCACGATAGTCATCGCTTGGCCGTGATCCTTCTCGGGCAGCAAACTGTCCTTCGCTCGCAACACGGAAAAGCCATAACCATCTTGCTCGGCTGCATCGCCGACGATGTCACCGGGTCTGCAAGAGGCTCGGGGGGCGGGGGTCTACTTACCCCTTGCGTTGGCGGTACACGGCTTGCGGGACACTATCCTGGTAGTCTCTAATGACTAGTGACAGGTTAGGCGGTCAGAGGGTGATATGCGCTGCACAAAGTGCGGATTCGATAACCCTGCGGGCGGACGCTTTTGCGAGGCATGCGGACAGAGCCTCGCCCGGCTATGCCCACGATGCGGCCATGAGTCAGGTGCCGACGCAAGATTCTGTGGCCTTTGCGGCGTATCCCTTCCTGATTCCCCCGCCGGTCAATGCCCGCCAGTTTCCGCCGCGCCCGTTTTCTACACGCCGCCGCACCTTGCCGAGCGCATTCTTGCCGAGCAGGCGGCGATGGAGGCGAGGGGGCAAGCAGACGGCGAACGCAAAACCATTACGGCTCTTTTTGCGGACATCGCGGGGTCGACGGCCCTGATTCAGAACCTCGATCCCGAGGAGGCACGTGAGTTAATCGACCCGGTGGTGGCCTTGATGATGGAAGCCGTTCACCACTATGAGGGGTATGTTGCCAAATTCCTGGGCGATGGGATCCTGGCGCTGTTCGGGGCGCCGATCGCCCACGAGGATCACCCGTTGCGGGCCCTGTACGCCGCGCTGCGCATGCAGCAAGCGATGCACCGCCATAATGACCGTGCCCATCGGGAGACAGGCTTGCCGCTGCTGATCCGCGTTGGCGTTCATACCGGCGAAGTGGTGGTGCGTTCGATCCGAAAGGATGACCTGCGCACGGACTACGACCCGGTGGGGCACACGATTCATATCGCGTCACGGATGGAAGGGGTCGCAACACCCTCATCGATCCTCGTCAGCGAAGCAACCCATCGGCTGACCGAAGGCTACTTCGAATTCCGAAGCCTGGGAACCATTTCCGTCAAGGGCATCCAGCAACCGCTTGCGGTGTACGAGGTTGTCGGCGCTGGCGCGCTGCGTACCCGCCTGCAAGTGGCGGTGCATCGCGGTCTGGCGCGATTCTTCGGCCGCCAGGCGGAATTGCAGCGTTTGCAGGAGGCGCTGGATTCGGCAAGGCAGGGTCATGGGCGGGTCGTCGGCGTAGCGGGCGAGGCCGGCGTCGGAAAATCGCGTCTGTTTCATGAGTTCAAGGCACGGGCTCAGCAGGGCTGCAAGGTGCTCGAGACCTTTTCGGTTTCGCATGGCAAGGCGTTCCCCTATCTGCCCTTGATTGACTTACTCAAAGCGTACTTTGATATTGCCGCGCAGGATGACGACCAGCAGATTCGCGACAAGGTCAATGGCAGGCTGCTGGCGATCGATTGCGCGCCAGAGGAACTACTTCCCTACCTGCTCTACCTGCTGGGAACCAGGGAGCGGGGGTCGGCCCTGCCGATGATGGAAGCTTCTATTCGCCGGCAAAGAACGTTTGATGCCATTGTGCGGCTGCTAATGTGCGAGAGCGAGATTCAACCGCTCATGGTGCTGTTCGACGACCTGCAATGGCTTGACAGTGAGACGGAGGCTTTCCTCAATGTCCTCGCCGATCACGTGCCGAGCGCAAGCATCCTGCTGCTCGTCAACTACCGCCCGGAATATGCCCAGGTTGCAGGCATACCCTGCCACCTCAACCTGCATCTGGAGCCATTGGGGCAGGTGGATGCACAGGGATTCCTCACGGCACTGATGGGGGATCATCCCTCCCTCGAGTCGCTGAAGCGGGAAATCCAGGCCAAGACAGAGGGCAATCCCTTCTTCATGGAGGAAGTCGTCACCACGCTAGCCGAGGAGGACGTCCTGCGCGGCGAGCGGGGCAACTTCCGGCTGGAGCAGTGCATAGTGTCACTACATATGCCGACCACAGTGCAAGGCGTGCTTGCCTCACGCATTGACCGCCTTCCGCCCGTGCAGAAGGAGTTGCTGCAGACGCTTGCGATCATCGGCAAGGAGTTTACGCTGAGCCTGGTCCGACAAGTCACGGCGCTACCGGATCAGGCACTCCATGCAATGTTGGGCGAGCTGCAGATGGGTGATTTTATCTACGAGCGTCCGGCATTCCCGGAACTCGAGTATGCGTTCAAACATGCGCTGACCCAGGAGGTTGCCGCCAGTTCGCTGCTGAGTGACCGGCGCAGTGCGCTGCATGAGCGCACGGCCCAGGCCATGGAGATGCTGTTTCCCAGCAGCCTGACGGATTACTGCAGCGAACTGGCGCACCACTACAGCAAAAGCGGCAATACGCGAAAGGCGATCGAGTATCTGGGCCTTGCGGGACAGCGCGCCGCACAGCATTCCGCTCAGCGCGAGGCGATTCGTCATTTCAATGACGCGCTGGAACTGCTCAGATCGCTGCCAGACTCTCCGGATCGCGCGCGCGACGAGCTCAACTTGCTGCTGAATCTCGGCATTGCGTATATCACGGCGCGAGGGCATGGGGCGCCCGAGGTAGAAACGATCTATACGCGCGCGTTGGCCTTGTGCGAACAAGGAGCGGCAACGCCACAGCGCTTTTCGGCGCAGTTGGGATTGTGGTCTTTCTATCTTCTGCGGGGTCAGCTTTTGACAGCGCAAGCCTTGGCAGAAGGGCTGCACTGCCTCGCAGAGGACAGCGGGGATCCGGAACAGGCGGCTGAGGCGCAGCGCATGCTGGGCGTCACCCGATTCCGGCGGGGCGAGATCGTTATGGCTCGCACACATTTGGAACAGGCCCTGGCGCTGCACCGGCCCGCGCAGCACGCATATGCTCATCTGCTCCGTTACGCACGGAACCCCGCGGTCCATATGCGCAGCTCCCTGAGTTGGGTGCTTTGGTACCTCGGCCTGTCGGCACAGGCCTGTGCCCGAAGCGAGGAGGCGATCGCATTGGCCAGGCAGGCCACCGATCCATTCGGTCTCACCCTCAGCCTGACCTTCGCAGCCGAGTTGCATCAGCGCCGGCGCGACACGCAACGGGTATTGGAGTGCGCGGAAGCCGCGATCGCGCTGTCGGAGGAACATGGCTTCCAGCTCTATCTGTCCTGGGGGACGATATTGCGCGGCTGGGCGCTCGCGGCGAAGGGTTCACCCGAAGACAGTATCGCGCTGATGCGCCGCGGCTTTGACGGCCTCGAAGCCTCCGGCGCGGTATTGGGACGACCTTCACTCCTGGGATTGCTGGCGGATGCTTATCGGCAGGCTGAAGATGGCGACTTAGCGCTTCGCGTGCTGGGCGAAGCGCTGGCCATGGTGGCCAATACTGGCGAGCGCTTTGATGATCCTGCGTTGATCCGGCTCAAAGGCGAGGTGCTGCTGCAGATGGCGGGTGAGGAGGGTTCGTCTGCAATCGTCCATGAAGCCGAGGCATGTTTTGGCAAGGCGATGGAGTTGGCCCGCGACGAGGGTGCCAACGCCATCGAGTTTCGATGCGCGGTGAGCCTGGCCGACCTGTGGCATCGCCAAGGTAAGGATGATGCGGCGCGGCGATTGCTGGCGCGCGTGCAGGGTCTTTGCACGGAAGACATGAATTCCGTGGACTGGAATCAGGCCAGACAGTTGCAGGAAGAACTGTCCTGAGGCCTACGCCAGCCCCCTGAGCCAGACAGCTACGCTTGCCCGCCGAAACTGATCCGTTCCACTGCGTGGGCAATGGCTTCGCCCATTTCCGTGGTCGAGGCATTGCCGCCCAGATCGGCTGTGCGCGGACCGTGGATCAAAACATGCTCGATCGCGGCAAGAATCGCGTCGTGCGCTTTCCTTCCGGCGTCGTTATCGGTGTCGAGGAAATCGAGCATCATGGCGCCTGACCAGATCATGCCGATGGGGTTGGCAATGTTCTTGCCGTAAATGTCGGGCGCGGAGCCATGCACCGGCTCGAACAGCGAAGGGAATGTGCGCTGCGGATTCAGGTTGGCCGAAGGCGCCAGCCCCAGCGTACCGGTGCAGGCGGGGCCGAGGTCCGACAGGATGTCGCCAAACAGATTGGACGCCACCACCACGTCGAAGCGCTGCGGCTGCAGCACGAAGCGGGCGCACAGAATGTCGATGTGCTGCTTTTCCCAGCTGACATCCGGATAGTCCTCCGCGATAGCGGAGGCCCGGCGGTCCCACCACGGCATGCTGATGGCAATGCCGTTGCTCTTGGTGGCAACCGTAACATGCCTGCGTTGCCGCTGCTGCGCCAGATCGAATGCGAATCGGAGTGCGCGATCCGTGCCGTGCCGCGAGAACACGGCTTGCTGCATGACGACTTCGCGTTCCGTGCCTTCGTACATCACACCACCGACCGAAGAATACTCGCCCTCGGTATTCTCGCGCACGATGATCGTGTCGATATCCCCCGGTTTCTTGCCCGCCAGTGGGCAAGGCACGCCTTCGAACAGGCGGGCGGGGCGCAGATTGATGTACTGGTCAAACTCCCGACGGAACTTCAGCAGCGAGCCCCACAGCGAGATATGGTCCGGCACGATATCGGGCCAGCCCACGGCACCGAAGTAGATGGCATCCATGCCGGCAAGCTGCGCCTTCCAGTCGTCCGGCATCATCTTTCCGGTGGCTGCGTAGTAATCGCAACTTGCCCACTCGATATGGGTGAAGTTCAGGCCGATACCAAAGCGGCTCGCGGCGGCGCCGAGCACGCGCAAGCCTTCCGGCATGACCTCCTTGCCGATGCCATCTCCGGGGATCACCGCGATGTTGAAAGTCCGGGTCGTCATGACGATTTCCTGTGAAATAAGAGACTGCGCCATGGCCCTGCCAAGGCCGCGCCAATGACCGCTATTGTAGAAGCGGTGTTTCAGCGGCACATTGCGTATTCCTGCCGCGCGACAGAAGGAAATCCTTTATTCGTCGTCGTGTCCGGCATGCTGTGCGTGGGCAAGGCTTGCATGCCGGCCAGCGTGCGCTTCCCTGTGGGGCCGCATCCGCGGATTCAGAACTGGTATCGCAGTCCGGCGACAAATTGCCGTCCCAGCCCCGGCGCGACGGCGAGGTTGCCCCACGACGCGGGATAGTAGGCCTTGTCGAACACGTTATGAACGTCCAGGAAGACGCGCGTGCGGCGATCGACCTGCCAGTAAGTGACTAGCTTCACGGTGGCGTAGGCGGGCAGTGAATAGGTGTCAGTGGCATTGCCGGAGCGCGATCCCACATAGACGAGACCTGTGCCGATGCCGTACCGCCCGCCGAACACGGGCATGGCGTCTTCACGAATCGCGAGCAGGCTCGCGCTGACCTTGGGAATATTGGTCAGGCGGGTGCCGGGCGCGATGGCGTTGTCCTCAGTGACTTTTGCGTTCATCAGGGTAAAACTGCTGCTGATGCGCCAGTGCTGGTCCAGCTGGCCGAAGGCGTCGATCTCGAGCCCGCGGCTTGTGGCTTCGCCGGCGGCGATGTTGAAGTTAGGGTTGGTCGGGCTGCGCGTCAGGACGTTGTTCTTGCGAATATCGAAGACCGCGAGTGTTGCACCGAGGCGAGCGTCCTCGGACTGCCATTTCAGCCCGGCCTCGATCGCGCGCGCATGCTGGGGGTCGAACG
The DNA here is from genome assembly GCF_000426345.1 of Cupriavidus phytohabitans. Lineage (GTDB taxonomy): Bacteria > Pseudomonadota > Gammaproteobacteria > Burkholderiales > Burkholderiaceae > Cupriavidus. Next base: position 37,037 of record NZ_AUFE01000044.1, read on the forward strand.
CATTGCCTGCCTCGTCCACGCCGCTGTTGGGGCGGAATGACTTGCCAAGTGACAGGTATGCCGAGAGTTGGGCCGTGGGCAGCCACGTCAGGCCGATCCTGGGCGACACGGCAGTCTGGCTCTGGCGTGTCGATGTGGCGGTAAGCAGGTTATCGACCGATTGGTGGTAGTTGTCGAACCGGACGCCCGCCATCAGCTTCCATTGGTCATTCAGCGAAACTTCGTCCTGAAGGTAGGCGCCAAGGTTTCGCTGGTTTTCGCGTGTCGAGATGCTTGGCGATACCGGCGGTTTGGCTTGTCCGTATACCGGCTCGTAGATATCGATCGCATACGGGTTTGCCGCCAGGCTCGAATAGAAAATGTCCATCCCCATGTACAGACGCGAAGCCTCGACACCAACAAGCATCCGGTGAGCCAGTCCACCCGTATGGAAGTTGCCTTCCACCTCGGAGTGGGCCGACGTGTCGCGTGACGGTAGCGTTCGCCAGCTGTTGCGTCGTGTGAGCGTGCGACCGTCCGCCAGCACGCTGCCGAACTCCGCCGCATAGCCTTCGAAGCCCGATTCCTTGTAACTGACGCCCAGCCTGGCCCGCCAGCCAGGGGCGACTTCGCGGTCCAGCGTCAACTGATGCGTGTTGCTGGAAAGATGAAGGTTAGGGTCGTTCGGCTCCTGAAGGTAGCGGTCGCGGGGAAGGGTCAGCTCTCCGTTCACATTGACGAGGCCACGGTCCAGAGGCGTGCGCACGCGCATGAATTCCCCCTCGTACTGCACCAGGGTGCGCTCGTCGGGCGCCCAGGCGAGTGCGGGGGCAACCAGATACTTGTTGCTGTCGATCAGCGAGCTTCGGCTGGCACTATCCTCCGCCATGACATTGAGACGATAGGCCAACTGGTCGTTGATGGGGCCGGTGGTGTCCACCGTGGCACGCGCGAAGCCAAGCGTACCGGCACTGAGTTCCGCTGAAGTTGCCCGTGTGAAGCGAGGCTTCTTTGTGACGATGTTGATGGTGCCGCCCGGTTCGCTACTGCCGTACAACGCCGCGGCAGGGCCTTTCAGGAATTCAAAGCGCTCGACCGTCGCGGCATCGCGCATCGGATTGTAGCCGCGCGATCCGGGAAAGCCGTTAACCAGGTATCCCATGTCCGTGCTGCTGAAGCCACGGATGGCATAGTTGTCCCAGGTTCCCCCGAAGTCATTGAGGCGTGCCACCCCGCTGACATAGTCCACCGTGTCGGCAAGGCGCGTCGCGCCCAGGTCGTCGATCAGTGCCGACGTGACCACGCGCACTGACTGCGGCACTTCCCGCAGCGGCGTCTCGGTCCGGGTTGCACCGCTGGCCTCGGCAGCAACGTATCCGCCTGTGCCGCCATTCGCGCTGACGCGGACTTCTGGAAGTTGGGCCGAGGCTGCCACGTCCTGCGCCTGGGCAAGCGCTGCATTGGACAGAGGAAACAGGATCAGGCTGGCGCGACAGGCATGGCTGGCGATGCGCCTGGCGTGAGAGGGAAATGCTGGCATGAGCGAGACAAAGGCAAGAGGCGCCACAATGTAGCGGCGCAAATGAGAGGAATTCTCATTAACCTATTTTTTGCGTGGGAATTGTCAGGCACGGATGGTTGCGTGCTAGCGCGGGCAAGGCCATACAGCACGGCCCACCTGGCGGGCGCTGCGTCGACACGAGCGTGGCACGGGAGCCCAACAATCTGCTCGCGCGGTGGAGCAGAACTCAATTCACTGCGGTACGCCCCCCCGCGATCGCCACAATCGTTGGTGCTACTGCTCTTAACCTAGGAACGATGCAGCACTGCCTGGCTGCTGCCCTCCCTCTCTGTTCCGCACCCCTCTCAGGATCGCGCCAATGGCCTTTCGCAGTCACGAAGTCTTGCCTCTGCATCCCTTTTCTACGGGGACCAGACATGTCGCTACAGCGGGGACCCGCCCGTGACCTGGCAACGCATCGCCGAACCGGTAGCCGATCTGCTGCCGGACCTCGTGGCGCTGCGCCGCGACCTGCACGCCAATCCGGAGCTGGCTTACGAGGAGCACCGTACGGCCGGCATCGTGGCGCAGTCTCTGCGCCTGCTGGGTCTCGCGGTGCACGAGGGCATTGGCGGCACCGGTGTGGTGGGCACGCTGCGCGCCGGTCGTGGCACACGCAGCGTGGGCTTGCGCGCGGATATGGATGCCCTGCCGATGGTGGGACTGGGCCGCGTAGCCCATGCCAGCCGCACGCCCGGCAAGCATCACGGCTGCGGGCATGATGGCCATACCAGCATGCTGGTGGGTGCGGCTCGCCAACTCGCGCGCAGCGGCATCGATGGCACGGTTCACTTTATCTTCCAGCCTGCCGAAGAGGGCAAGGGCGGTGCCCGCCGCATGATCGATGACGGCCTGTTCGAGCGCTTTCCTTGTGACAGCGTCTATGCCTTGCACAACTGGCCGGACTTGCCGCTGGGCCATGCGCAGACGCTGCCCGGCGCGATCATGGCGGCAGCAGATCGGTTCGATATCGTGCTGCGCGGGCGCGGAGGACATGCCGCGCAGCCGCACCATACCGCAGACGCCATCCTTGCTGCCAGCCACCTCGTGTCGCAACTGCACACCATCGTCGCGCGCCGCATCGATCCGGCTGAGTCCGCCGTGCTGTCAGTCACGCGGATCGAAGGTGGCCATAGCCACAACGTGTTACCGGCCGAGGTGCGGATCACCGGCACGGTGCGCAGCTTCAATGCCGCGTCGCAGGACCGGATCGAGACGGCCCTGCGTGCGATGGCCCAAGGCGTCGCGATGGCGAGCGGCGCCGAGGTTGAAGTGGACTACGACCGCTATTACCCGGCCACGGTAAACAGCCCTGGCGAAGCATCGCTGGCGCTGGATGCGGCACGTGCCGTCGGCTTGCAGGCACAGATGGCGCCGCGCGCCGCATTTACCTCGGAGGACTTCGCCTTCATGCTGCAGCGCAAGCCCGGCGCCTATCTCTGGCTGGGTCAGGGTCGCGCCGAACCGGGTCCGGATGGCGAGCGGCCCCTGCACCATCCTTGCTATGACTTCAACGACGACGCGCTGGCACTCGGGGTGCGCTGGTTCTGCGAAGTCGCCCGGCGCGCGCTGGTTGCCGCGTAACGTTTTCCCCTGACCTAACCTGGAGTACTCATGCCTATCACCATCATCCGCCAATCGGCCACCGTCGATGGTTTCGCACAGCAGGGCACGCCTGCACGCCCGCTCACCCAGCCGCCGGCCCAGCTCAGCGGCATCGACGTCGATCTGGACGGCGCCGGCGATAACCAAGCCGGACTCTGGGAATGCACGCCGGGGCGGTTCGAGCGCCAGATCGCCAATGCCGAGGTCATGCACATCCTCGCTGGCGCCTGTACGTTCACGCCCACGCATGGGCAGCCGCAGCAGGTCCGTGCAGGCGATACGCTCTTCTTTTCCGCTAACACGACCGGCGAGTGGCACGTGACAGAAACGCTGCGCAAGGTATTCGTGGTGCTGTCGGACTGAGGCCTGATGAAGTTTCAGGCGGAAGCGAAATATTGCCGGTTCCGCCTATCGTCCTCGCAGCAAACCGCGTCGCCCGTTGCGACGAGCAATGCAGCCGATTGCGATGCATACTGTGTCAGCTGGTTTCCTGAAGCGCCCGCGCGCCGGCAAAGCGTCCGATGGCATACGGCTCGAGCGGAATGGAGGTACGGCCGGTGGTGATCAGCTCGGCCATGGTCTCGCCCACGCCCGGGCTGATCGCGAAGCCTTCGCCGTTGAAGCCGAAGGCGTAATGCAGCCCGGGCACCCTGGTGCTCGGGCCGATCACCGGCTGCAAGTCGGCGGTATAACCTTCGATCCCGCTCCACACCCGAATCAGTTGCACATGCTCGAAGGCCGGCACGAAGCGGCGCAGCTCGCGTAGTTGGCGCAGAACGTTGTCGGGCTTGACGTAGGCACGGATGGGGTCGATCAGCGCGGGTCCCTTGAGGCCGCCGCCGAAGACGATGTTGCCGCGCGCGACCTGGCGAAAGTACAGGCCCTCGAGCTCAATCGGCGACGAGATGCCGATCGAGGGACCGATGGCATAGGGCAGCGGCTCGGTGACGCCCATCTGCGGCCCGCGTGCGTCCAGCGGCACGGCTTCGCCAAACTGGCTCGCCATGCGGTTGGACCATGCGCCGCAGGCCACCAGCATTTGTGGCGCGCGAAAGCGCCGGCCATCGGCGGTGTGGGCAAGGAAGCCGCCGCCGTCGTGCTCTACCTGCATCACCTCGGCATGCTCGACAACCTGCGCGCCGGCGCGGCGCGCGGCGCGCGCAAAGGCGGGGCCGGCCAGGCGCGGGTTGGCATGGCCGTCCTGCGGCGAATAGGACCCGGCCACGATGCCGGGCGCAAAAATGCCCCAGCGCTGGCGCAGCTGTTCGGCGGTGTAGAGCTGCAGGTCCAGCCCGAGCGGCTTCACGTCACGGACATGCTGTTCGAGCACGGCCGCCTGCTGTTCCGTGTAGCACACGCGCAGGTGACCGTAGGGGACGAACTCGAGGTCCTCGCCCAGCAATTCCTTCACGCGGCCCCAGACGGCGCGCGCTCGGTTGGCGAGTGGCATCTGGTGCAGCGCGCGGCCCTGGCGGCGAACGTTGCCAAAATTGGTGCCGCTGGCCTGCCGCCCGATCAGCTCGCGCTCGAGCAGCACGGCCGAGAGACCATGCTGGCGCAGGAACAGAGCGGTAGTGGTGCCCATCAGGCCGCCGCCGAGGATCAGCACGTCGGCGTCATGGGTGCGGGTTGCCGTGCTGCTCATGCCTTCACCTCGCGGGTATTCATCATCAGCGGCTTGACCGGTGCCTGCGAGCGCAGGCGGCAGACTTGCTCGACCGGGATGCCGCAGGTGTGCGCCACGATCTCGGCCGCGGCATGGCCGCAGAAGCGGCCCTGGCAGCGGCCCATGCCGACGCGGCTGAAGGCCTTGGCGCGGTTGACTTCCTGGCTGTCGAGCTCGGTCACGCAGCGGCGCAGCTCGCCCGCGGTCACCGCCTCGCAGCGGCACACCACCGCGCTATCGGGCAGGGTGGCGGCCTGCGCGTGCGGCCACGGGAAGGCGCGGGCCAGGCCCTGGCGGAAGCGGTCCATCTTGTCGAGGGTGCGGCGCAGCGTCGCGGCTTCGCTGCGATAGAGGTCGCGGCCGCGCGCGTGCCCGAGGTCGGCCAAGGCCGCCAGCGCCGCGAGCCGGCCTGCGGCCTCGGCGCCATCGGCGCCCAGGATGCGTGCGCCATCGCCGGCCAGGTAGACGCCGCGGGTGCTGCTGCGGCCATCGACGTCGATGCGCGGCAGCCACTGGCGGCTCACGGGTTCGAAGGCGAACTCGCAGCGCGCGAGGTCGGCCAGCTGCGTCTCGGCGCGCAGGTGCCAGCCCAGCCCCACGGCGTTGCACGCGAAGCGCTGCGTGCCCCCGTGTGCATCGCGCACGGTGACGCCCTGTACACCCGCTTGCTCGGAGCCATCGATGGCCAGCGGCGTCACGCCCTGCAGCACCGGCACGCCGGCCGACTTGAGCGCGCGGATCAGTCCGAGGCCGCGTAGCGCGAGCCGCGGTCGCGCCAGCAGCCCGGTGATGGCCGCCCATGACCGGGTGGCCGGCGCGGTGTCGAGCACCGCGACCACATGCGCGCCAGCCTGCACGTACTGCGAGGCAACCAGGTAGAGCAGCGGCCCGCTGCCGAGGAAGACGACCTGGGAGCCGATGGCGCAGGCCTGGGCCTTGAGCGCGATCTGCGCGGCGCCCAGGCTGTAGCAACCGGCGCGGTGCCAGCCCGGCACCGGCATGAGCCGGTCGGTGGCGCCCGAGCACACCAGCAGCGCATCGAAGGGCAGCGCCAGGGGCTGCGCGTCGCGCACCACGTGCAACTCGCCCTCGGTCAGGTTCCATGCCAGCGTGTCGGGGTGGTAGTCGATGCGCCCGCGCAGCGCGTCGAAATCGCGGTGCAGTGCCTGGGCCTTGGCCGCCTCGGTGCCATAGAGCTTGGCGTAAGAGCGCTTGAAGCCGTCAGGCTGGCGGCGGTAGATCTGTCCGCCGTCGCGCCGGCCTTCGTCGACCACGGTGGGGCGCAGGCCCGCCTGCACCAGGGCCTGGGCCGCGCGCACGCCGGCAGGCCCGGTGCCGACCACGACGATGCGCGGAAAGGATGCGGGCGCGTTCATGCGACGGCTCCCTGGCGATGGCGTGCGAGCGATTCCTGCAGGTCCGGCGTCGCGGGCCAGTGGTGCGCGGGCGGGCGTGTCAGCACCTCCATGCCGGCCTCGGCGGGGGTGGAGCAGGCGCGCAGGCGCTCGCCGGCGGGGGTCCAGACCCAGCAGTCCTGGCAGGCGCCCATCAGGCAGAAGCCGGCGCGGGGGCCGTCGCCGAACTCGCTGTCGCGCACGCGCCGGCCATGGGTGAGCAAGGCGACCAGCAGCGTGTCGCCGGCCAGCGCAGTGGCGGCGACGCCGTCGATGCGCAGCGTGATGGTAAGGCGGTCGGATTCTGCCAGCCGGACGAAGCGCGCAGGCAGCGGTGGAGAAAGAGCGGGCATGGCGTTTGCTCGGAAAGTATGACGGGACTGTCGGAACAACAATCTCCTGAAGTTTAGGAGCGCTATGGCGCGGCATGGTGCTGCATTGAGGGCGCTGGACGGAGCATGCTGCTGTTATGTGGGTTGCGGCAGCAAGATCTGTGGCGCGATTAGTCCGAATGTCGTGCCGGGCGCCGGGCGGTCGCGCCTTGCAAGGCGATGCGATCGCACGGACGCCTGCCGGAAGTGCGAACGTGCCTGCCAGTCGAAGAAAATCTGTCCGGACCCATGTTGATCCGCGTTTGCTGCAGCGCGCTAGCGGTGCGTCATGGACGGTCTGGCGCCCACCGTCGGTGCATACCGCAGGACATGCCGCAGCGCCCCTGACAAACCGCAGTTTCACCGCGTGCCGCGAGCGATCTTCCCAACAAACGCCGAGCACCTGCGTGCTTTAATCCATTCGGAATCAAGACTCTCTTCTGCGCGCAACAACGCAGGTTCCCTGGAACCCACCATTGAGGATCAGAAGCCATGACGTTCCGCCCAAAATACATCACCTTCGACTGCTATGGCACGCTGACGCGCTTCCGCATGGCAGAGATGACGCGCGAACTGTTTGCCGATCGGATTTCGACGGAACACATGGAGCACTTCATCGCCGACTTCAGCGCCTTCCGGTTCGATGAGGTACTGGGTGACTGGCAACCCTACGAAGTGGTGCTGAAGAATGCCGTGCGCCGCCTGTGCAAGAAGTGGAAGATCCAGTACCTGGACAGCGATGGCCAACAGTACTACGACGCCGTGCCGACGTGGGGTCCGCACGACGATGTTCCGGCGGGGCTGGCCAAAGTGGCCAGGGAAATCCCGCTGGTGATCCTGTCGAATGCCGCCGACGCCCAGATACAGAAGAATGTGGCCATGCTCGGTGCGCCGTTTCACCGGGTCTACACCGCGCAGCAGGCCCAGGCGTACAAGCCGCGCCTGAAGGCCTTCGAATACATGTTCGACTCGCTCGGCTGCAATCCCGAGGACGTGCTGCATGTGTCGTCGAGCCTGCGTTACGACCTGATGTCGGCCCATGACATTGGCGTCGTGCACAAGGTGTTCGTGAACCGTGGCCATGGTCCTGGCAACCCGGCGTACCAGTACACCGAGATTCAGGATATCGCTGGCCTGCCTGGCGTAGTGGGTCTCTGAGGTTCCTTCCCGCTGTTGGCCTGTCTGTCCAGTCCAAGGACCGGTTCAAGGACCGGCTTGGCCAGCCTTGTGCTTTCACTGCGCATACTCTTTCGCCCCTCGCTGTTTCCCCGCAGCGGTTTCTCTCTTATTAGACCAATCAGGAGCACAACCATGAACGATAGCCGCAACGAGTTTGAAAAGCTTGTCGGTCCCAGCGATAGCCTTCGGGTGATGGACCTGCTCAAGCGCGGCGCGACTCGGCGTGACGTTCTTGCGATGCTGCTGGCGGGAGGCATGCAGGCCACGCTCGCAGGGAGCCTGGCCGGCGCGGCCGTCACGGCCCACGCGCAGACGCCAAGGAAGGGCGGCCGACTCCGCGTGGCCGTTGGCACGGCAGCCGCATCGGATACGCTCGACCCGGCCAAGCAGTCGAACCAGAACGACTATGTGCGCTGTAACATGGTCTACAACGGCCTGACCTGGCTCGATGCGAGCCTGACGCCAAGGGCCGCCCTGGCCGAATCGTTCAACACGACGGATGCGAATACGTGGGTCTTCACACTGCGCAAGGGCGTGACCTTCCACGACGGCAAGGCATTGTCGCCGGCCGACGTGGTCTACTCGATCATGCGCCACAAGGACCCAAGCACCGCTTCCAAAGGCAAGGTGCTGGCCGAGCAGATCGAGAGCGTGAAAGCCACCGGCCCGAACGAGGTCACGGTGGTATTGACGAGTCCCAACGCCGATCTGCCGGCGATCCTTGGGACTTCGCATTTCCAGATCGTCAAGGACCGTACCACGGACTTCTCTGCCGGCATCGGAACGGGGCCATACAAGCTCAAGGAATTCAAGCCTGGGGTGCGCACGCTGGTGGTGCGCAACGAGGCTTACTGGAAGCCGGGCAAGCCCCACCTCGACGAGATCGAGCTGGTGGGGATCGCCGACGACAGTGCACGTATCAACGCGCTGTTGTCGGGCGGGATGGATCTGGTGGGCATGGTCAATCCGCGCTCCGTGGCCCGGATCAAGGGTACGCCAGGCTACTCGGTGATGATCACGCAATCCGGACAGTACTCGGACCTGGTCATGCGCAAGGACGTTGGCCCTGGCACTAACCCCGACTTCGTGATGGCGCTGAAGTACTTGCTGGACCGCCAGCAGATGAAAAAAGCCATCGCGCTCGACCACGCCGTCATCGGCAATGACCAGCCGATCGACCCCACCAACCGGTTCTACTTCAAGGATCTGCCGCAGCGCGCCTTCGATCTGGACAAGGCAAAGTACCATCTGCGCAAATCCGGCGTGACGGGCAAGGTGCCGGTGGTGACGTCGCCGGCCGCCCTGTACTCGGTGGAGATTGCGATGGTGCTGCAGCAGACCGCGCAGCGTGCGGGGCTGGACCTCGATATCAAGCGCATGCCTGCCGACGGCTACTGGTCTAACCATTGGCTCAACAGCCACGTCGGATTCGGTAACGTGAACCCGCGCCCCAGTGCCGACACCATTCTCACGCAGTTCTTCAAGTCCGATGCACCGTGGAACGAATCGCGCTGGAAGAACCCGCAGTTCGACCAATTGCTGCTTGCCGCGCGGGCGGAGACGGATTTTGCAAAGCGCAAGCAGATGTATGCCGACATGCAGACGATGATCCATGCGGAAGCGGGCATCGGTATCCCCTTGTTCCTGGCCAGCGTCGATGCACATTCCTCGAAACTGAAGGGCTTGTCGCCGATCCCGCTTGGCGGCCTGATGGGCTATTCGTTCGCCGAGCACGTCTGGCTTGACGCGTGATGTGGGAGATGGCGAGGTGCTGCCGGCTCCCGCCCTTCACCTGCGCCGACAAGGCAATCGAACAGAGGAGACTGACCACGTGAGCACATTTCTTTACAAGGCTGATCCGGTGCGGGGCCGGCAGTGGGCTGAGATCTTTGCGCGGGAGCAACCGGATCTCGAGTTCCGCATCTGGCCGGACATCGGCGATCCGGAAAAGGTCAGATACCTGGCGGCCTGGGTACCGCCCGACGACCTGGAGCAACGCCTGCCCAACCTGCAGGTAGTGTTTTCGACAGGCGCCGGCATCGACCAGTTCGACCTGAGCGCGATCCCTGCCGACGTGCCGCTGGTGCGGATGATCGATCCGGGTATCGTCGAAGGCATGGTGGAGTACGCCGTGTTCTCGGTCCTCGCACTGCATCGGGATATGCCGGCGTATCGCCGGCAACAGGCCCAGGCCTCGTGGCACCCGCTGCAGGTCCGGGCCGCGCATGAGCGGCGCATTGGCGTGCTGGGATTGGGCGCGTTGGGGCAGTCGCTGCTGGAGCGCCTGCGGTTGTTCGGATTCGATTGCGCGGGGTGGGCCAGGTCGCAGCGCAGCATCGAAGGCGTGACGTGCTTCGCTGGCGCCGAGTCCCTTGACGCTTTCCTCGCGCGCACCGATATCCTGGTTTGCCTGTTACCGCTGACGGAGGAAACGCGCGGGATGCTTGGGAGCCGCGTGTTCAACGCATTGCCGCGCGGAGCCGGGCTTGTGCACGTCGGGCGTGGGCAACACCTGAATACTGCCGATCTGATGGCGGCCCTCGATACAGGTCAACTCGGTGACGCGATTCTTGACGTGACATACCCGGAGCCGCTCCCGGCCGACCATCCATTGTGGCGCCACCCCAAGGTCTGGATCACGCCGCATATTGCCAGTGTTACGCGGCCTGTTACGGCCACCAGGGCCGTGCTGGACAATATCCGCCGCTTTGAGCGCGGCGCGCCGCTCATCGGGCTGGTCGATCGCGCTCGAGGGTATTGAGAGCGCGCGGCGCCGATAAATCAGCACGGCATAAGCTCACACACAGTGAATCAAGAATTCCATGGTGTGGTCTGGCGGAAGCAAAAAAAAATAGATAGGGATAGATTTGCAACAGCAGGATTGTTGCGTATTTGTGGGCGTTAAAAAAAAGCAAAGCAGAATTTGCCGAGCCATTCCAAGAAAGGCAAACAATCTGCTTACCATCATTCGAGGAAACGATTTCATGAAATTGAAGCTCCTGGCCATGTCCGCCGCCTTGCTGGCTGGTTCCGGCGCATACGCGCAGTCCGGCGTGACCCTGTACGGGGTTGCCGATGTGGGTATCGAGTACCTCAACCACGCCGTGGCTTCGACCGGCACCGTGCCGGCCGGCGCGCAGAGCCACAATCTCTGGGCCATGCAGTCGGGAAATCAGTCCGGATCGCGGTGGGGATTGCGCGGCGTGGAAGACCTGGGAGGGGGACTGAGCGGTATTTTCCTGCTCGAAAGCGGGTTCAACCTTGATACCGGCACGTCGGGACAAGGCGGCCGTCTGTTCGGACGGGGAGCCTACGTTGGCCTGAAGAACCAATGGGGCCAGCTGACGCTGGGCCGGCACACGACCCCGTTCTTTGACTTTGGCGTCTACTACGACCCGATGGCCATCGCGGCCCGTTATTCCTCCGGCGCGCAGGACCCATACATGGGCGGAGCGCGCGCCGACAACTCCGCGAAGTATATGGGCAAGTTCGGCGGACTGAGCGTGACGGCCCTGTACAGCCTCAACAGCAACAACCAGGAGGTGGCAGGCAATTTCACCAATGGACGTTCGTACTCGCTGGCGCTCAGCTATGACGGCGGCCCGTTCTCGGTCGGCGCCATCTACGACCAGTCTAACCGGTCCGCCCCCACCGCGCTTTCGACCGATAGCCTGATTCGCCGAGCCGCGGTGGCCGGCACCTACACACTCGGTCCGGCCAAGCTCTACGCAGGATATCGCTACGCGCATGCGTTCAACGGGGCTACGCTGCCTGGCGTTGCCGTGACGAACACGGTGTCGAACCTCGGCTGGTTCGGTGTTGGCTACCAGGTGTTGCCGGCACTGTCGGTGACCGGCTCTGCGTACTACCAGAACCTGCGTGAGGGGAATGCCGGGAATCCGTGGCTGTTCGTCGCGCTGGTCGACTATACGCTGTCGAAGCGCACCGATATCTACACTTCGGTTGCGTACTCGCTGAACCGCGGCAAATCCAATCTCGGTGTGGTCGGGTTCAACGACCAGCTCGGTGCGAGCAGCGAAGCGGTTCGCCCGGGTGCCAACCAGTTTGGCGCGATCGTTGGCATTCGCCACAAGTTCTGAACGCACATCCCATTCGCGCCGACCCCGGGGGCGCAAGCTGAATCCCCGGGGTCAGGCCTCGATCCGTCAGCACAAACAGCGCGCTAACTGATCGGCGTGCAATCTTCAATCAGCTGACAGCCTTCCATTCGCTCAAAGATATAGCCATGTCCAACATCGCCCCGTTGAACCAGGACTCCGGGCTCTTTCACCCCCCCGTGCATTTTGTGGAACACGCCAGAATCTCCGGCATGGAAGGCTACCGGGCCCTGTGCGCCGAGGCCGAAGAGGACTACGAACGCTTCTGGTCCCGGCATGCGCGCGACAACATCAGCTGGCACAAGCCGTTTACCCAGACGCTGAACCAGGATCATGCTCCCTTCTACCGCTGGTTCGAGGACGGCGAACTGAACGTCTCGTACAACTGCCTGGACCGGAACCTGGTAAATGGCAATGCCGGAAAGACCGCGATCATTTTCGAGGCGGACAACGGCGAGGTCAGCCGGATCACCTATGCGCAGCTTCACGCCAAGGTCTGCCAGGTTGCCAACGGCTTGCGTGCGCTTGGCATCGGCAAGGGCGACCGCGTAGTGATCTACATGCCGATGTCGATCGAAGGCATTGCCGCGATGCAGGCGTGTGCGCGCATCGGTGCGGTGCATTCGGTGGTGTTCGGCGGCTTCTCGGCCAGGTCGCTGCGCGAGCGCATCATTGACGCCGGCGCGGTGGCGGTGATCACGGCTGACGAGCAGGTACGCGGCGGCAAGTGCCTGCCGCTGAAAGCCATCGTAGACGAGGCGTTGGGCCTGGGCGGTTGCGAGACGGTCAGGCGCGTCGTCGTTTACCGGCGCACGGGCGCCGACATCGGCTTCGTCGCCGGGCGCGACTTGTGGCTGGATGACCTGGTCGCCGGCCGGGACGCATCCTGCGAGCCGGAATGGGTCGACGCCGAACATCCGCTGTTCATCCTCTACACCTCGGGTTCCACCGGCAAGCCCAAAGGCGTGCAGCATGCCTGCGGCGGCTATCTGCTGTGGGCAATGCTGACGATGAAGTGGACCTTCGACATCAAGCCTTCGGACGTGTTCTGGTGCACCGCCGACATCGGCTGGATCACCGGCCACACCTACATTGCCTACGGTCCGCTTGCGGTCGGTGCAACCCAGATCGTGTTTGAAGGTGTGCCGACCTATCCCGATGCAGGTCGGTTCTGGGAGATGGCAAGCAGGCATCGCGCCACCATCTTTTATACGGCCCCGACGGCGATCCGTGCGCTGATCAAGGCCTGCGACAAGGAACCGGCCGTGCATCCCGCGCAGTACGACCTGTCCTGCCTGCGCCTGCTCGGCTCGGTAGGCGAACCGATCAATCCCGAGACCTGGATGTGGTACCACGAGAACGTGGGCAACGGAAAGTGCCCGATCGTCGATACCTTCTGGCAGACCGAAACCGGCGGCCACATGATCAGCCCGCTGCCGGGTGCGATGCCGCTGCAGCCGGGATCCTGCACGTTGCCATTGCCCGGCATCATGGCGGCCGTGGTGGACGAAGCCGGCAATGAACTGCCCCATGGACAAGGTGGCATCCTGGTCATCAAGCGCCCGTGGCCATCGATGATTCGCACCATCTGGGGCGATCCGGAGCGGTTCCGGACCAGCTATTTCCCGCAGGACCTTGGCGGCAAGCTTTACCTGGCTGGCGACGGCGCGGTGCGCCATGACAAGACCGGCTATTTCAGCATCACCGGGCGCATCGACGACGTGCTCAATGTCTCCGGACACCGTATGGGAACCATGGAGATCGAATCCGCGCTCGCAGCGAACCAGCACGTGGCGGACGCGGCGGTGGTCGGCAAGCCGGACGACACAACTGGCGAAGCGATCTGCGCGTTTGTGGTGCTCAAGGATGTCCGCCCCCAGGGCGACGCAGCACAGCAGATGGCCCGGGAGCTGCGTGATTGGGTGGCCAGGGAGATTGGCCCGATCGTAAAGCCCAGGGAGATCCGTTTTGCCGACAACCTGCCAAAGACCCGGTCGGGCAAGGTCATGCGGCGCCTGTTGCGCCTGATCGCTCGGGGGGAGGAGATCACGCAGGATCTGTCTACCCTCGAAGATCCGGCGCTCCTCGAGCAACTGAGACAAGCGCAGTAATCCCGCCCGCCGACCGGCGTTCCGCACCATGAGCGAGGCCCGCGCGGTTGCCGGTCAATTCAGCAGCGGCCATGCGAAGAGATACGGGAACGGATGACGAAAGTCGTCAAGCCGAACCTATATGCGAAAGGACCAAACAAGGGCACTGGAACCGTGACCTGAAGGCAGAAGCAATGCAGCAGACGGATAAGATCAGGCAGCACCGGGAGAGCGCCAATGTCTCCTAAGCAACGTTGGACGGCGATGCGCGAGCGTTATCCCGCGCTGGGTGACTTTGGCTATGTCAGCATGATGCTCAATTCATCCATGCATCCCAGGACGCAGCATCGCGTTCTGGATTGCATCGAGGAACAGCGCGTATGGGAGTGGCGCGATGCGCCGGGCATCGGCATCACCCGCTTCGGACGCTTCGAACATTCCTGCTGCGTGACGTTTGCACGCAGGGGCCACGGCATCATGTACTACGTGAGTCAGGATGGGCGTTACCGCATGGAGGAAGCGCCGGCATTTGTCTCCGAGTTCGCGTCGTACCGGCAATAAGAATGAATGCGCATGGCGGAGCGGGGCATGGCGACACAGCCCGCCACGCTGCCACCGCTGCCAGGCTCAGCGTTGCCTGACGACCTGCCTGAGTGCGTTCACGAATACATCGAGATCGCTCTTGAAGGGAGCGCCGTGTCGAGCTTGCTCCACATGTTCACGTCCGGGTTCTGGCTGATCAGCCGATAAGCGTCGATCATTGCCTGTTCGACCACGAGCGGCGGCGGGCTGACCGCGGCGTTGTTGAGGTTCAGCAACGGCTGTTGCCTGGGATAGGGTCGCGAACTCGCTCCCACCATGATTGATCGGCGGCATGACTGCTCGGCATTCGGTATTCCTCGGATTATTTCTTCGAATTAAAAAGAAAGCGCCCGCTGGAGGCATGACTCAGCAAAGCGCCTGGTTGATCAGGGCAAACTGCTGCAGTGTGGAGTCGGCCTGCGGCACGCCATTGCGGGCCATGGCCACGACGGTGTCCACCTGAGGCAATCCCGCCTGCGCCAGCCAGTCCTGCAGCCCGCTGGTTCCGGTGACATCCACGCGCACGAAGGATCCGGCGCAGGCAGCTCCCCAGTGGGCGACCAGCGCCTTGGCGCGCTCGCTGTCGGGGGCCACCACCGGGCCGATCACATGGCCTCGGCCGAACCGGCGCAAGATCGAGAATCCGATAGCTTCGCCATTGCGTTCCAGTACGACAGTTTCGGCGATGGGGAGCAGTGCCTTCAGCAGTTCGCTGCGGAACATGCCGGTAGCGCGATTTGCCAGTGCGGTCACCGCGTCGATATCGCGCGGCTCGAACGGGCGGAGCCGTTCTCCTGCAGCCAGTGCCACCGGGCCGACGGCGTTCATCGTGCCCTGATGCTGGTGGATGGCGCCGGTCGCGACGAAGCCCAGGCGCTCATACAGCGGCTGCCCGGCAGGGGTTGCATTGAGCAGCGTGGTGCGGTCGCCCAGCACTTCGAGCACAAGGCGCATCAACTCCTTGCCGATGCCCTTGCCCTGATGTGCCGATGACACAATGATCATTCCCAGCGATGCCTGCTGCCCCTGCGTCCAACATAGCCCGGTGCCGATCACCGCGCCGGCTTCTTCGGCGACGAAGCCAGTTCCCAGGCGCAGGACGAATTGCCAGTCTTCGGCCCGATGGGGCCAGCGCAGCGCCTGCGACAAGGCATGTGCCGCTGGCACGTCCTGTTCGGTCATTGCACGGTAGGTCACTGATTCATTGATGTCGTGGCTTGGCATGGCGTCTTCCTTTAAGTACGAAAGCTATCTTGCCATGGTCGATATGCCTTTGACGGGGAAACGGACCGTGAAATGCGATTCCACATATTCCCCTCAACTTCCGCATCGGGACGCTGAGGTTATGCTGTCCAGCTGGTGTCAGACCGCATCCATTGCTAAAACCATGCGCGTGCCATCGGTTTGCGTACGCACTGCCACGTTCGCGCATGCGGGTACGGCCGATGCCTGCCCGACAGTATCCGTGGGCCACCTGCAGCAAATCATGCCGATTCTGAGTGCAAATGCAACTGTTTGTAGGTTTGCGGGCAATCTGAACACGATATGTCGCAGGCGCGGTGGTGCTGTAATTCTCTGAGCGCGGCCAGCGCTGCGCGGTTCCATATCCTCCTATCAAAGGATTGCGCGAGCCACACCAACGTAATCCTCACGAATCACGAGAACCGGTCATGTCGAGCTTGCAGGGCGCCACGTTGCGCGCCACCCCCGCTTCTTTCGTCGATCTGCGCGCGTTTGCGCAAGATCAGGCCCTTGGTATTCCCTTCCCCCGGCCATCCACGGAAAACGACTTCCTGTCCAGCCGCCGCTTGTTGGACCTGCCGCCGGGGCCGGTCACTGTCGGCGTCATCGCCCTTGATGCCGGCACCGGGACGGTGATGGCACAGCCGGCGGATGAATTCATCATCGTCAGCGAGGGCAAGTTGACCCTGACGCAGCAGGGCCGTACCGTTGCATTGAGCCCGGGCAACAGCGCCATGTTGTTGCATGACGCCGAGTTCAGCTGGTCTGCTGACGGCCCGGTGTCGGTCATCTTCATGCGCTACGGCATCAGCCAGCCTGGGGCGCGCGCGGTCCTGCCGATCGCGGAAGCACCGACGCTGGTGCCGACGGGCACGCCCGCCGCAGAATTGCTGCTCACGCCGACGCCCGCTTGTCGCAACTTCACCGACTATCGCTCCGAGGACACCCAGTTCGTCTGCGGCACCTGGGATTCGACGCCGTACCATCGCCGGGCGATGTCCTATCCCCACTATGAGCTGATGCATCTTTTGGCCGGCAGTGTGACGTTTGAAGACGAGACGGGCCGGCGCGGAACGTTCTCGCGAGGTGACATTTTTCTTGTCGAGCAGCACGCGCAATGCAGTTGGGAAAGCCGCGAGCATGTGGCCAAGGTTTATGCAATCTTCCGGCCCGCCTAGGCGGGATGGCTTGCCGTTGTACTTCGGTGGTCTCCGCTTCCTTGTGAAGCCTTGCCCGCAGGCAGCGATGCCTGCGGTTTTTTTTTGGACAAGACGGAACTCGCCGGCTACGCCTGCCAAAGCGGACCACGTCCGCCAGGCACACCGGCCGGCCGCAACGCCCCAAGGCCATTCATCACTGGCACCGCGCAGAAACAGAGCGGTAGCGGTTCCCAACACTGAGTGGGCGGCATCGTGCTGGTGCAATCCGGGCGGGGCAAACGTGCCAGAGAACCCCAAAGCATTCGGGTTTCTCCTTAACTCGGAAGATTCGTTTGCGCCGGGCGTCAGTTTTGCAATTCGATGCGGAAGCGCCGTCCTTAACCGGGATAAATCTTGGGCATTCTTGTCTAGCATGGAAGGCATGAATCCACCCTTGGCGCCGACCTGAAAGCGCCCGTCATTCCGTGCAAGTATTTGACCCCCACACTGTCGCCGTATCCACCGGCCATTTCATTGGTGGACAGTTCGTGCCCGATGCCGGCCGTATTGCCGTGCGGCGTCCCTCTGATAGCCAGGTGCATGCCGAGCTTCCGTTGGCCGACGCCGCGGCGGTCGATGCTGCCGTGCAGGACGCTTGGAAGGCCTGGCGCACCAGCGACTGGGCGCGCCGGGCGCCGCGCGAACGGGCCCGCGTCCTGCGCCGATGGGCGGACCTGATCGAAGCGGACGTGCGCGGCCTCGCGCCGCTCGAAGCCGTGTGCTCGACCCGGCCGGTCCGCGATGCTACCGCATGGGATGTACCGTTCACGGCGGAGGGACTGCGGTTCTTCGCCGAGTATGCCGACAAGCTGGGCGGAGAGGTGGCGGCCACGCGGCACGATCACCTAGGCATGGTGGTAGCCGAGCCGTATGGCGTGGTGGGTGCGATCACGCCCTGGAATTTCCCGCTGGTGATGGTGTCCTGGAAGGTCGGTGCCGCGCTTGCCGCAGGCAACGCCGTGGTGCTGAAGCCTTCTGAACTGACGCCGTTCTCCGCGGTGCGCCTCGCCCAGTTGGCCATCGAAGCCGGCCTGCCGCCGGGCCTGTTCAACGTGGTGCAGGGTGACGGCGCGACGACGGGCGATGCGCTGACGCGCCACCCCCTGATCTCGAAAATGACCTTCACGGGATCGACGCGTACGGGCGCCGCGATCATGGCGACTTGCGCGTTGCAGGGGCCGAAGCCCGTAACGCTGGAACTGGGCGGCAAGAGTCCTCAGCTTGTATTCGATGATGCACCGGATCTTGACCGGCTGGCCGGCATCATTGCCGGCGCCATCACCGGCAATGCAGGACAGGTATGCGTCGCCGGCTCGAGGTTGATTGTGCAACGCGGCATCGCCGAAGCGCTGGTCGAGCGCATCGTGGCGCGCTTCTCCGGCCTGCTACCCGGTGCGACCTGGGATGATTCCACCACGCTGGCGCCGATTGTTTCGGCGGTGCAGGCGGCGCGCATCCTCGACATCGTGGAGCGTGCGCGTGGCAATGGCGCGGAACTGCGTTGCGGCGGTGGCCTCGTTGACGGCGGTCCGGGCGGGGCGTTCTTCAAGCCCACGCTGATCCAGGGCGTGAGCGCGGACAATCCTGCCGTGCTGGAAGAAATCTTCGGCCCGGTGCTGACAGTGCAAACCTTCGAGGATGAAGAGGAGGGTCTGGCGCTCGCCGCGCACGAGCACTATGGCCTCGCCGCAGGCGTTCACACTGCCGATATCGGCCGGGCGCTGCGCGCGATGCGCGGCATTTCCGCGGGCACGGTATGGATCAACCGCTATGGGCGCAGTGCGGACTTTGTCATCCCGACCGGCGGCTATCACCAATCTGGCATCGGCAAGGATCTCGGGCGCCAGGCGGTGGAGGCAAACCTGCGCTTCAAGAGCGTGCTGATCGATTTTGCCGCGAGGGGTAACGACAACCATTCCTGACCGCACGAACTGCCGTCTGGGTTTTTGAAAACCGCATCTTTTACGCGTCGTATTCGCCCATTTCCCGATAAATGGCGTGGGGACGCATGCTTAAATCGCCTCACATCAACGCTTTTGCTTGGGCCTGCCCACCAAACCAGGAGTACCACCATGAAGGATCGCTGTAACGAGTTTGCAAGCCTTGTCGGTCCCGGTGAAAGCCTTCGTGTCCTGGATGGCCTCAAGCGCGGCGCCACCCGGCGCGATGTGCTGAAGATGCTGCTGGCGGGCGGCATGCAAGCCACGCTGGCCGGTAGCCTGGCCAGCCAGGCGGTCGAGGTTCATGCGCAGACACCCCGGCGCGGCGGACGCATCCGCGTGGCCGCTGGCACGGCATCTGCGGCCGATACGCTGGATCCTGCCAAGCAGGCGAACCAGAATGACTATGTGCGCTGTAACATGGTCTACAACGGCCTGACCTCGCTCGATGCCAGCCTGACGCCGCGCCCCGCGCTGGCGGAGTCCTTCAACACCACCGATGCAAAGACCTGGGTATTTGCGTTGCGCAAGGGCGTGACGTTCCATGACGGCAAGGCGTTGTCGCCCGCCGACGTGGTGTACTCGGTCATGCGTCACAAGGACCCGGCCACCGCTTCCAAGGGCAAGGTGCTGGCCGAGCAGATCGAGAGCGTCAAGGCCACCGGTCCCGGCGAGGTTACGATTGTGTTGACTCAGCCGAATGCCGATCTCCCGGTGATCCTCGGGACGTCTCATTTCCAGATCGTCAAGGACGGCACCACCGACTTCAGCGCGGGCATTGGCACCGGACCCTACAAGATCAAGGAGTTCCGGCCCGGCGTACGCACCGTTGCGGTGCGCAACGACGCGTACTGGAAGCCAGGCAAGCCGTACCTCGACGAGATCGAGTTCGTTGGCATCGCTGACGAAAGTGCGCGTGTCAATGCGCTGCTGTCGGGCGAAATGGATCTGGTGGCCATGGTGAACCCGCGCGCCGTAGCCCGCATCAAGGGCACCCCTGGCTACGGGCTGCTGATCACCAGATCGGGTCAATATACCGACCTGATCCTGCGCAAGGATGTTGGCCCCGGCACGAACCCGGACTTCATCATGGGGATGAAGTATCTGCTGGACCGGCAGCAGATGAAACAGGCGATCGCACTCGGCAATGCCGTCATTGGCAACGACCAGCCCATCGATCCCACCAACCGCTTCTATTTCAAGGAACTGCCGCAACGGCCGTTCGATCCGGAGAAGGCGAAGTTCCATCTGCGCAAGGCCGGCGTGACGGGCAAGGTGCCGGTGGTGACGTCGCCGGCGGCGCTGTATTCGGTCGAGATGGCGCTGATGCTGCAACAGGCTGCCCGGCGCGTTGGCCTCGAACTCGACATCAAGCGCATGCCGGCCGATGGCTACTGGTCGAACCACTGGCTCAACAGCCCTGTTGGCTTCGGCAATGTGAATCCGCGACCCAGCGCCGATACGATCCTCACCCAGTTCTTCAAGTCCGACGCGCCCTGGAACGAGTCGCGCTGGAAGAACCCGCAGTTCGACCAGCTGCTGCTCGGTGCGCGCGCCGAGACTGACTTCGCCAAACGCAAGCAGATGTATGCCGATATGCAAACCATGATTCATGCGGAGGCGGGCATCGGTATCCCATTGTTCCTGTCCAGCATCGACGCGCATTCAACGAAGCTCAAGGGCTTGTCGCCCATCCCGCTGGGCGGTCTGATGGGCTATTCGTTTGCCGAGCACGTCTGGCTCGACGCTTGACCAGAGGAGGCTGGAATGGCCGCGTTCCAGGCACGGACCGTATTTTCGCCTGCGCCCGCGCATCGACGTCTCTGAGACAAGACCCTTACACGCGAGATTTTCTGAAGCAGATTCAAGTCAGGTATAGATTTTTCCCCCGGCGACGCGGCTGGAACAAGCCCGTCGCCACCTGCCGCGTCCAGTTTGCCGGCGTGAACCGCCGGTATGGATTCGGATCCATCCATTGGCCATCTGAAGAATGCCGATCCTGGCAGTGGTCCGCTCGCGCGCTGGCGAGACGGACTCGTCCGGGATGCCGTGAGCGACCTGATGGGGCGAACCATGCCCCGAACCACGGAAGTCACGGCCTGATTGATCAACTAGAAAGGAGACCTCATGAATGTGTTTATATTTCGTCTGCTGTCGCGGCGTGTCGGGCTGGCGCTGATCTCATTGCTGGCCGTCTCGGCCATCGTCTTCGCGATCACGGCGGTACTGCCCGG
>NZ_AUFE01000045.1 GCF_000426345.1 Cupriavidus phytohabitans
CTTCTCGCTCCGGCTCGACGCCGTTGCCCTTTCAGGCATGAGGCGAGATCTCCCCAGGTAAGAACGCACTCCTTCGCTGCGCAGCCGCCGGATTTACGCCGCCTCCCCTTGATCACGAGAACTTCGCGGCTTTTTGCCCGCTCGTCCTGGTCGGCACCGCCTTCTATCCGGTTCGTGTCCCTCGGCTCGCAGCTTCGCTCCACGCTTCCTCCCCACGATCGGTCGCCCTTTCGCAGTTGCGCTTCGCTTCGTTCGCTGTGATCAACTTACGGTGGGACTTGCACCCACAAGAGTGCGCCCATGCTGGGCGCACAAAAAAACGGCGCATGCCCAAGGGCATGCGCCGTCTTCTATCTAAAAGGCTGAGGTCGCGTCAGATCACGATGGTCTGGGCCTCGCCCTCGGCACGTTCGCGGATCTCACCGATCTGCCACACGGCTTCGCCGGCGGCCTGCAGGTGGCGGATGGCGCGTTCGGCGTCTTCCTTGGCCACGATCACGACCATGCCAATGCCGCAGTTGAAGACACGGTGCATTTCGTCGTCGGCCACGCGGCCTTGCGCCTGCAGCCACTGGAACAGCGGCGGCAGGGTCCAGGCATCACGATGCAGCACGGCCGTCACGTTCTGCGCCAGCACGCGCGGCACGTTCTCGGTCAGGCCGCCGCCGGTGATGTGGGCCATGCCCTTGACCGGCAGGGTTTCGATCAGCGACAGCAGCGGCTTCACGTAGATGCGCGTCGGCGCCATGATGGCATCCTGCAGGCGCTGGCCGTGGAAGTCGGCATTCAGGTCAGGCCTGGCCACCTCGATGATCTTGCGCACCAGCGAATAGCCATTGGAATGCGCGCCCGACGACGCCAGGCCCAGCACCACGTCGCCCGGGGTGATGGTGCTGCCGTCGATGATCTTCTTCTTTTCGACCGCGCCGACGGCAAAGCCGGCCAGGTCATATTCGCCGTCCGGGTACATGCTCGGCATTTCAGCGGTCTCGCCGCCAATCAGCGCGCAGCCGGCCAGTTCGCAGCCGCGGGCGATGCCCTGGATCACGGTGGCGGCGGTGTCGACGTCCAGCTTGCCGCAAGCGAAGTAGTCCAGGAAGAACAGCGGCTCGGCACCCTGCACCAGGATGTCGTTGACGCTCATTGCGACCAGGTCCTGGCCGACGGTGTCGTGGCGGTTCAGCTGGAACGCCAGCTTGAGCTTGGTGCCCACGCCGTCGGTGCCCGATACCAGCACCGGCTCCTGGAATTTCTTCGACAGCTCGAACAGCGCACCGAACCCGCCGATGCCGGCCATCACGCCTTCGCGCATGGTGCGCTTGGCAAACGGCTTGATGCGGTCGACCAGCGCGTCGCCGGCATCGATGTCAACACCGGCGTCGCGGTAGGAAAGGCCGGCCTGGCCGTCGGTCGGGGATGCGCTCATGGGAACCTGCTTGTCCTGGAGGAATAAAGGGAGGAACTAAAGTGACAAATCCGGCGCTCGCGCAGTCGGGCTTTCCGTCGCAGCTTCCGTCGCTTGGCATCGGAAGGCGGGCGCGAGTCCAGTAGAATCGCAATTTTAACGGATAGAGGCCCCCGGCTTCCAGTTTCCGGCACACTTGGGCCGCAAACCGGCCCCAAGTGCCTCGTCGCCCTCCTTATTGATGAACGCCCCGCTGCTGAACCACGAGACCAAACGCATCCTGCTCTGGATCGCAGTGGCCGCCGCCCTGTTCGCCGCGATCATCGCGCTGGCGCCGGTGCTGACGCCGTTCCTGTTCGCGTTCATCTTCGCCTATATCCTGAACCCCGGCGTGGACTGGCTGCAACGGCGCCGGGTGCCGCGCGCGATCGGCGTGACGCTGATGATCCTGCTGCTGACGGTGATCTGCGTGATGCTGGTGCTGCTGCTGATCGCGGTGCTCCAGCGCGAGATCCCGCAGGTGCGCGAGCAGTTGCCGATCCTGCTCAAGAAGCTCAATGCCGTGGTGGCGCCGCGCCTGGCGGAGTTCGGCGTGCGTATCCGCTTTGACTTCCCGGGGCTGCGCAACATGATGTCGGACCGCTTCGCGGCCAGCCCGGAAGACCTGCTGGTGGTGTTGCTGAACTACGTCAAGATGTCGGGTTCGGCGCTGCTCGAGGTGGCCGGCATCATCTTTATCGTGCCTATTGTCATGTTCTACCTGATGATGGATTGGCACATGGTGATGCGCCGTATCGAGGGCGTGGTGCCGCGCCGCTGGGTGCCCAAGGTGCGCGAGCTGACCAACGAGACGGATGCCCTGCTGTCGCAATACCTGCGCGGCCAGATCCTGGTGATGGTGATCCTGGCGGCGATCTATTCGATCGGGCTGACCATTGCCGGCTTCGATATCGGCGTGCCGGTCGGGGTGTTCACCGGGCTGGCGGTCTTTATCCCGTACATCGGCTTCGGCGTCGGGCTGGTCATGGCGATCCTGGCGGCGATGCTGCAGTTCGGCAACTGGTATGGCCTGGGCGCGGTGGCGGTGGTGTACGGTTTCGGCCAGTTCATCGAGAGCTTCTACCTGACGCCTCGGCTGGTGGGCGAGCGCATCGGGCTGCACCCGCTGGTAGTGATCTTCGCGCTGCTCGCCTTCGGCCAGCTGTTCGGCTTTTTCGGCGTGCTGCTGGCGCTGCCGACATGCGCCGTGCTGCTGGTCGGCGCGCGCCAGCTACGCCGCGTTTACGTCGCCAGCGACCTGTACCGAAAATAGTCTCTGCCGATTGCCGCAATACTGACCGCACCACCGACCGCAACATCGCCCCCGACGCCCACCCCGGAAGTTAGCCATACGTCATGTCCCCGCGTCCCAACAAGCAACTGTCGCTCGAGCTGGGCAGTCCGCCGCCTTCGACCTTCGAGAATTTCGTGGTGGCGTCCAACCGCGAGCCGGTGCAGCGCCTGCAGGAACTACCCGCCGCGGTCGCGCAGGAGCGCGCCACCGACCGGCTGGTCTACCTGTGGGGCGAGGTCGGCTGCGGCCGCACCCACCTGCTGCACGCGGTCTGCGAGGCCGCGCCGCAACATGGCATCCGTTCGCGCTACCTGAGCCCGCACCACCCGTTGTCGGACTTCCTGTTCGACCCGTGGTGCCAGCTCTATACCGTCGACGATGTCGAACTGCTGGACGAAGCGCGCCAGATCGCGGTGTTCTCGCTGTATAACGAGGTGCGCGCCCACGTGCGCACCGCGCTGGTGGTCGCCGGCGGCCTGGCCCCGCGCGCCATGCCGGTGCGGGAAGACCTGCGCACCCGGCTGGGCTGGGGCCTGGTGTACCAGGTCGCGCCGCTGTCCGACGACGACAAGAAGGCTGCAGTGCTGCAAGCGGCACGCGAACGCGGCCTGCAGCTGTCGCCCGAGATCACGCACTGGCTGGTGACGCGCCATTATCGCGACATGCCCAGCCTGATGGCGCTGCTCGACGCGCTTGATACGTACTCGCTGGAACGCAAGCGGCCGGTCACGCTGCCGCTGCTGCGCGAGATGTTCGCTGAATTCCGGGACTAGGCGACGGCCCCGGCCCCGCCCGCTCCATTGCCCCATCCTGCCTTAAGGTAAAATCGCGCCCCATGAATCTGGCACTCTTTGACCTCGACCACACCCTGATCCCGACCGACAGCGACCATGAATGGGGCCGCTTCCTGGTCCGCCTGGGCATTGTCGACGAGGAAATTTACCGGCAGAAGAACGACGAGTTCTACAACCACTACAAGGCTGGCACGCTGGACATCCAGGCGTTCCTGCGCTTCGCGCTGGGGCCGCTGGCGGCCAACCCGCGCGACAAGCTCGACGCCATGCGCATGCAGTTCATGCACGAGGTGATCGACCCGGTGATCACGCCGCAGGCGCGCGCACTGGTCTACAAGCACATCGAGGCCGGTGACCTGTGCGCGGTGGTGACCGCCACCAACAGCTTCGTCACGGCGCCGATCGCCGCCGCCTTCGGCATCAAGCACCTGATCGCGACCGAGCCCGCCACCATCGACGGCAAGCCGGAAAGCCAGTTCACCGGCGAGGTCTTCGGCGTGCCCAGCTTCCGCGAAGGCAAGATCACCCGCGTCGAGGCCTGGCTGAAGGCCCAGGGCGCGGGCTGGGACAACTTCGAGACCACCACCTTCTACAGCGACTCGGCCAACGACCTGCCCCTGCTGGAAAAGGTCTCCGACCCGATCGCCACCAACCCGGACGATCGCCTGCGCCACCACGCCGCCGCAGCCGGCTGGCGCATCATGGATCTGTTCTGACGTGATCAAGAAGCTCATTACCCGGCTGCTGGGCAAACCCGGCCCCAAGCAGCGCCGCACCGGCCGCGCCCATACGCCGCGCATCGTCAACGTGGACGAACACCAGATCGATCCCACGCTGCTGTCTCGCAATGCCGTCAAGGTCACTTCCACGCTGCAGCAGGCCGGCTACCAGGCCTATGTCGTCGGCGGCGCCGTGCGCGACCTGCTGCTCGGCATCAAGCCCAAGGATTTCGACGTCGCGACCAATGCCACGCCCGAGCAGGTGCAGTCGCTGTTCCGCCGCTCGCGCATCATCGGCCGCCGCTTCCAGATCGTGCACGTCACCTTCTACGGCGGGCGCGAGCAGGAGATCATCGAAGTCTCCACCTTCCGCGCGCTGGTCGATGCCATCGCCAGCGAGACCCTGCCCGAAGGCCGACGCCTGAAGCGCGCCGAGCTCGACAGCAAGACCCATGCGATCGACGCCTCGGGCCGCGTGCTGAGGGACAACGTGTGGGGCTCGCAGGCCGAGGACGCGGAACGCCGCGACTTCACCATCAACGCGATGTACTACGACCCGGCCGCGCAGACCGTGCATGACTACCATCACGGCATGGAAGACATCCGCGCGCGCCTGCTGCGCATGATCGGCGACCCGGCCACGCGCTACCGCGAAGACCCGGTGCGGATGCTGCGTGTGGTGCGCTTCGCCGCCAAGACCGGCTTCGATATCGACGAGGCCACGCGCCACCCGGTCGCCGGCCTGGCCGAGCTGATCCACAACGTGCCGAGCGCGCGCCTGTTCGACGAGATGCTCAAGCTGCTGATGTCCGGCCACGCCTGGGCCTCGCTGCAGGAGTTGCGCAAGGCGGGCCTGCACAAGGGCCTGCTGCCGCTGCTGGACGTGGCGCTGGAGCAGCCCATGGGCCAGCGTTTCGTGCAGCTGGCACTGGACAACACCGACCGCCGCGTGCAGGCCGGCAAGCCGGTTTCGCCGGGCTTCCTGTTCGCGGCGCTGCTGTGGCACCACGTGCTGCAGCGCTGGAACCAGCTGCGCGAGGAAGGCGAACATGCCATTGCCGCACTCAACAGCGCCATGGACTCGGTGCTGGAAAAGCAGACCGGCCAGCTCGCGATCCAGCGCCGCTTCGTCACCGACATGCGCGATATCTGGGGCATGCAGCCGCGCTTCGAGAAGCGCGTGGGCCGCATGCCGTTCCGCCTGCTGGAGTCGCCGCGCTTCCGCGCCGGCTACGACTTCCTGCAGCTGCGCTGCCAGTCCGGCGAGTTGCCGGAAGAGCTGGCCGCCTGGTGGCACGACTTCCAGAACGCCGAGCCGCATGAGCGTGAGAACCTGATCGACGCCGTGCGCAGCGCGCGGGGCCAGGGTGGCGGCCAAGGTGGCGGCCAAGGCGGAGCCCAGGGTGCGGAAGGCGAAGGCCCGGCGCGCAAGAAGCGCCGCCGGCGCAGTCCGCGGAAATCGGATAAAGTTTCTTCCCGGAGCGACTCGGACGCGGGCCAGGCAGCACATGCCGGCCCCGGCCAGCCGGAGGAAACGTAAATGACTCTCGCCTTCATCGGCATCGGCGCCAATCTCGGCGATGCGCGCCAGGTCATCAAGGACGCCATCGTGTGCCTGGCCCAGCAGGTCGGCATCACGGTGCTGGCCCGTTCCTCGCTCTATCGCACCGCGCCGGTCGATGCAGGCGGCGACGACTACTACAACGCGGTGGTCAAGGTGCAGACTTCATTCACCGCGGCGCAGCTCTTGCGCATCTGCCACCACATCGAGGACCAGTTCGGCCGCGAGCGCCCGTTCCGCAACGCACCGCGCACACTCGACCTGGACCTCCTTGTGTTCGGCAACGAACAATGCGACGACGAGCACCTGACCGTGCCACATCCGCGCGTGACCGAGCGCGCCTTCACGCTGGTGCCGCTGGTGGAGCTTGACGCCGAGCTGTCGATCCCCGGGCGCGGCCGCGCCGCCGACTTCCTGGCCGGCGTGGCGTCCCAGCGCATAGAGAAAGTCTCCACCTGCAAGTGCCTGCGCCTGCAGGCCGAGGGCGGGGCCGGCCGTACCGGCTGAGGCCAGCCAGGCCATCCGCGCGAAGCGCCATGCTCGATCACCTGCGCCGCATCGTCGTCGAGGGCCCCGTCGGATCGGGCAAGACCTCGCTGGCCCAGCGCCTGGCGCGTACGCTGCAGGCGCACGAGCTGCCTGACTGCGCGCGCCGCAGTCCCTTCCTGGAACCGTTCTACCGCGATCCCGCGCGCCACGCGCTGGCGCTGCAGCTGTGGTGCCTGACCCAGCGCACCGTGCAGCTGCAGCAATGGCAGGCCGCGCTGCTGGCCGGCCAGCGCATGGTGACCAATTTCCTGATGGCGAAGGATCGCCTGCACGCGGCGCTGACGCTGGCGCCTGACGAACTGGCGCTGTACGACGCCATTGCCGCGCGCTTCAGCCTGCCGCCGCAGCGGGTCGACCTGGTCATCGTGCTGCAGGCCACGCCGTCGCTGCTGCGCGAGCGCATCGTGCGCCGCGGCGAGCCGGGCGAGGCCGGCATCGACGAACACTACCTGCAGCGGCTGGCCGACGCCTACGGCGAACTGTTCCACCGCTACGACGAGGCCCCCGTGCTGGTCGTCGATACCGCCCACTTCAATCCGGTGGACAACGATGACGATTTCCGTACACTACTGTCGCGCATTGAAAACATGCGCGGCCGCAAGGCCTTTCTCAATCTCGCTGCGCCCTGACAGGCCCCGCCTGCCAGCCACAACACAATAACGACGGCAGCCGTTGCCCTGCGTGGTATCGCGGGTAGTTTAGCGGCACAACCCGCCGTCACATTCGGGCACTGCCATGAGTTACCTCCTCGATCCCTCCCGCAAGACCATCACGATCCCCAAACTGCAGGCGATGCGCGACGCCGGCGAGAAAATCGCCATGCTGACCGCCTACGACTCCAGCTTTGCGGCGCTGCTCGATTACTGCGGCGTCGAGATGATCCTGGTTGGCGATTCGCTGGGTAACGTGATCCAGGGCCAGCAGACCACGCTGCCGGTGACGCTGGAACAGATGGCCTACCACACCGAATGCGTGGCCCGTGGCAACCAGACCGCCATGCTGGTGACCGACCTGCCGTTCGGCACCTACCCGACGCCGGAAGCCGCGTTTGCCAGCGCCGTCACGCTGATGAAAGCCGGCGCGCAGATGGTCAAGCTCGAAGGTGGCGACTGGCTCGCGCCCATCGTCAGGTTCCTGGTCGAGCGCAGCATCCCGGTGTGCGCGCATATCGGCCTGACGCCGCAGTCGGTGCATGCGCTGGGCGGCTTCAAGGTGCAGGGCAAGACCGACACGGGCGCCGCGCAGCTCAAGCGCGATGCGCTGGCGCTGCAGGAAGCAGGCGCGCAGGTGGTGCTGATGGAAGCGGTGCCGGCCAAGCTCGCCGGCGAGATCACGCAGCTGCTGAAGGTGCCGACCATCGGCATCGGCGCCGGCGCCGACTGCACCGGCCAGGTGCTGGTGCTGCAGGACATGATCAACGTCTACCCGGGGCGCAAGGCCAAGTTCGTGCGCAACTTCATGGAAGGCCAGGCCTCGATCGAAGGCGCCGTGCGCGCCTACGTGGCCGCGGTCAAGGACGGCAGCTTCCCCGCTCCCGAGCACACCTTCTCCGCCTGACCCGGTGGAGATCGCTGCCGCCACCGTCGCCGCATTCCGACTGCTCGGCAGCGGCGACCCGGGGCTGTGGTTCATCGTCTGGACCTCGCTGGCCATTGCGGTGCTGGGGCTGGCGATAGCCACCGTGCCCGCCATCGCCGCGGCCTGGCTCATCGCCACGCGGCAGTTCCCCGGCCGGCGAGTGGTGGTGGTGGTGGCGCAGGCTTTTCTCTCCTTCCCGACCGTGCTGGTCGGGCTGATCCTTTATCTCTTGCTGACGCGCCAGGGGCCGCTGGGCAGCCTGCACCTGCTGTTCACGCCCTCGGGCATGGTGCTTGGGCAGGCGGTGATCGGCTTCCCGGTGGTGCTGGCGTTTGCGTTGTCGACACTGCAGGGTGCCGATGTGCGCCTGCGCGAAACCGCATGGGTGCTGGGCGCCGGGCGCTGGCGCACCTTCTTCACGGTGCTGCGCGAGCTGCGCTTCGGGCTGATGGCGGCGGTGGTGGCGGGCTTCGGACGCGTGATCGCCGAGGTCGGCTCGGCGCTGATGATCGGCGGCAATATCGAAGGCTCCACCCGCACCATCACCACCGCGATCGCGCTGGAAACCAGCAAGGGCGAATTCGCGCAGGGCATCGCGCTGGGCATCGTGCTGGTGGCGCTGGCGCTGCTGGTCAATATCGGCATGGCGTGGCTGCAGGGCGCGGGAGGGTTCCGGCGATGACAGCCGCACCCCAGCCACCGGCATCCCCATTGCTGACCGTGCGTGGGCTGGCCCGCACCATCGGCCTGCGCCGCCTGTTTGCCATCGACGAACTTGTGGTCCCGCGCGCCACCGCGATCGTGCTGACCGGCATGAATGGCGCCGGCAAGACCACGATGCTGCGCATGCTGGCCGGGTTGGAGCGCGCGCCCGGCGCCACCGTCCAATGGACCGATGCCAACGGCCAGCCCCACAGCGCGCCGCTCGATCCGCTGCCGGCAGCGGTGCGCCAGCGCATTGCCTATCTGCACCAGCACCCCTACCTGTTCCGCACCTCGGTGCGTGCGAACATCGCCTACGGCCTGCATGCGCGCCGCATGCCGCACGACGAGATCGCGCGGCGCGTGGGCGAGGCGCTGGGCTGGGCCGGCGTGTCACACCTGCAGGACACCGACCCAGCGCACCTGTCGGGCGGCGAGATCCAGCGCGTGGCGCTGGCGCGCGCCAAGGTGCTGGAGCCTGAACTGCTGCTGTTGGACGAGCCTACCTCCAGTCTCGACGGACATGCGCGCGAACAGGTGATCGCGCTGGTCCGGGACCTGGCCACCGAAGGCCGCACCGTCATCATGGTGTGCCACGACCGCGAGCTGATCAACCTGCCGGGCGTGGTGCGCTGGAAGCTGGGCGACGGCGTGCTGGACACACATCACCCATAGCGCTCAGGTGAGAGTTGCCGGCAGCGCGCCGCGCAGTGCGTTGACTACCACGACGGCGTCGGCACGCGCCAGCATGGCGCGCGTGATGACGCCCTCCTCCACTGCTTCGCCGGGCGCGCCGAGTGCCGCGCCGCCTTGCTCCAGCACGACCGCGCGCATCACCCCGGGCAGGATGTCGGCCGACAGCGGCGGCGTCAGCCAGCGCCCATCGATGCGGACGAAGACCGAGCTGCGCCCGCCTTCCAGCAGCTCGTCGCGGGTATTGAAGAACAGGCGGTCGAAGCCGCCGGCGCGCTCGGCGGCCTGCCAGCCGGCGTCGTAGACCGCGCGGGCGCTGGTCTTGTGGCGGCGCAGCGGATCGGCGTCGGGCAATGGTTCGGGCGCCAGGTCGACCGCGACCAGCCCCTGCAAAGGCACCACTGCGCCGCTGGAGAAGGACAGCGTGCCCGCCTTGTCCAGCGCCAGACGCAAGCGCCAGGTACCGGCGCCAAGCTGCCCGGCCTGCGTGGCCACCGCCGCCCGTGCAGCGTCGGCATCGAAGGCAAACCCGAGCGCGCGCGCCGAGGCTCCAAGGCGCGCCAGGTGTCGGTCCGCCTGCAGGCATTCGCCGTCCTGCACGCGCATGGTCTCGAACAGCGTGAAGCCGGGATCGAGCCGCGTCAGGAAGCGCGCCTTCCAGCCGCATTCCGCGAATTCCCCGGCGGCCACGCTGTCGTGGACGATGCCGCCGCCGACGCCCATTTCGCCGCGACGCAGCCCGCTGGCCGATTGCGGCGCGAGCACCAGGGTGCGGATCGCCACGGACAGCGCAAACGGGCCCATGGCGGCGCCGGCTTGCGGGGCATCGAGCCAGCCGATCGCGCCGGTGTACAGGCCGCGCGGCGTGCCTTCCAGTTCGGCGATGATCTCCATGGTGCGCCGCTTGGGCGCGCCGGTGATCGAGCCGCACGGAAACAAAGCCGCCATCAGCGCGCCGAAGCCGGTGCCGGGACGCGCCGTGGCGGTGACCGTCGAGGTCATCTGCAGCACCGCGCCGAACGGCTGCACGGCAAAACGCTCGGGAACCGCCACGCTGCCCGGCTGGGCGATGCGGCCCAGGTCGTTGCGCAGCAGGTCGACGATCATCACGTTTTCGGCGCGGTTCTTGGCATCGGCGGCAAGTGCGGCCGCGGCCCGCGCATCGCGCTGCGCATCGCCCGAACGCGGGGCGGTGCCCTTCATCGGGCGCGTCAGCAGGTGGCCGCCGCCGTCGTGGCGCACGAACAGCTCCGGCGACAGCGACAGCACCCAGGCATCGCCCGGCAACCGTGCCAGCGTGCCGTAGGGCACCGGTTGCGCGGCGCGCAGCGCGGCGTACAGCGCTACCGGATCGCCGAAGGCATTGAAGCGCAGGCGCTGGGTGTAGTTGACCTGATAGGTGTCGCCGGCCTCGATCCACTGGTGGATGCGGGCGATGGCGTCATCGAAGGCCTCGCGCGGGGTGTCGGAAGCGACATCCATCAATCCGGCTGGCGCCGGCGCGGCGTTGGCCTGGAGCCAGTCGGCCACGGCCGCGCTGTCGAGGCGGCGCAGGTCGCGGAACCAGAGCAGGCGCAGCGCGCCGTCGTGGCATGGCATCTTCGCGCCGGTGTGGACCGGGGCATCGACCAGCGCGCCGCCGAACTCATAAGGGGCAAACAGCGTGGCGTGCCAGCCCTGGCGCCAGCCTTCGGCAAGCATCGCGTCGAGCCGGACGATATCGCTGCCGGCGGGCAGCACGTCTTCGCCGAGGAAGCCGGTGTAGAGGCGCGCTGCGGCTTGCGACGCGGGGGCGGTGGCGTCATCGAGAAGGACGAACACCTCTCCTTCCGCTGAGGGCGTGCTCCCCTCTCCCGCGCGCGGGAGAGGGGTCGGGGGGAAGGGCGGGGGCTGGATGCTTGCTACCACGGGGGCGAAACTCTGAGATTCAGCGGAACAGCCATGCATTATCGCGCGGCAATGAGCCTGGGGGAGAGCAACCGATAGGGCATCGGTACTGCCAGCGTCGGCCCTCACCCCCGGCCCCCTCCCGCGCGCGGGAGAGGGGAGAAAGAGGGAGCGTGCGTCGCGATCGTCGCACAAAAACAAAACCGGCCACGCTCACACGTGGCCGGTCTCATACAGCCAGGCCGGATCAGCTGAAGAAACTCTTCACCTTGTCCAGCCAGGATTGCTCCTGCGGGCTATGCCGCGAACCGCCCTCGTGCACCGAGCGGTCGAACTGGCGCAGCAGTTCCCTCTGCGCCTCGGTCAGCTTGACCGGCGTCTCCACGTTCACATGCACGTAGAGATCCCCCGGATAGCCCGAGCGCACGCCCTTGATGCCCTTGCCGCGCAGGCGGAAGGTCTTGCCCGATTGCGTCGCCTCGGGCACCGGGAAGGTGGCCTTGCCGTTCAGCGTCGGCACTTCCAGGTCGCCGCCCAGCGCCGCGGTGGCGAAGGAGATCGGCATCTGGCAGTGCAGGTCGTCGCCATCGCGCTCGAACACGGTGTGCTGCTTGATGTGGACTTCCACGTACAGGTCGCCCGGCGGCCCGCCGTTGATGCCCGGCTCGCCGTTACCCGACGAGCGGATGCGCATGCCTTCGTCGATGCCCGCCGGAATCTTCACTTCCAGCGTCTTTTGCGACTTCAGCTTGCCCTGGCCGTGGCACTTGGTGCACGGCTTGGGGATGAACTTGCCGCTGCCGTGGCACTTCGGGCAGGTCTGCTGCATGGTGAAGAAGCCCTGCGACACGCGCACCTGGCCGGCGCCATGGCAGGTCGGGCAGGTCTCGACGCTGGAGCCCGGCTCCGCGCCCTTGCCGTGGCAGTGGTCGCAGTCGTCCCAGTGCGGCACGCGGATCTGCGCCTCGTGGCCGTGCGCGGCCTGCTCCAGCGAGATTTCCATGCTGTAGCGCAGGTCGGCGCCGCGATAGGCCTGCGGGCCGCCAGCGCCGCGGCGACCGCCGCCCTGCTGGCCGAAGATATCGCCGAAGATGTCGCCGAAGGCCTCGGCGAAACCGCCGTAGCCCTGCGCGCCGCCGAAGCCGCCAGCCATGTTGGGATCGACGCCGGCGTGGCCGTACTGGTCATAGGCCGCTTTCTTCTCGGGGTCGGAAAGCATCTCGTAGGCCTCTTTGACCTCCTTGAATTTTTCCTCGGCTTCCTTGGCTTCCTTGCCTTCCGGATTGCGGTCCGGGTGGTACTTCATCGCGAGCTTGCGATAAGCCTTCTTGATTTCGTCGTCGCTCGCGTTCTTGCCTACCCCGAGCACTTCGTAGTAGTCACGTTTTGCCATGGTGGCTCATTACCCTTTGGCCGGCAGGCGCATGCGGCACCGTACCGGCGAATAGCAAAAAAGCCGAGCGAGGCATCCGACGGCGGTTTCCCGCTGGGTCCGATGGCCGCGCCCGGCGTCGGGGGCGGGAGCGGTGCCGGCCAGTGCCTGCACCGCCGCCCGCGTATCCCGATTACTTCTTGTCGTTGACTTCCTTGAATTCGGCGTCCACAACGTTGTCGTCCTGCGGCTGGGCTTGCTGCTGCGCGCCGGCACCCGCGGCACCCGCTGCGCCCTGCTCGCCGGCCTTGGCCTGCATGTCGGCGTAGACCTTCTCGCCCAGCTTCTGGCTGGCCTCCGACAGGGCGTTGACCTTGGCATCGATCTCGGCCTTGTCGCCGCCGCGGGCGGCGTCTTCCAGTTCCTTGATCGCGGCTTCGATCTTTTCCTTCTCGCCGGCTTCCAGCTTGTCGCCGTATTCGGTGACTGCCTTCTTGGTCGAGTGGATCAGCGCGTCGGCCTGGTTGCGGGCATCAGCCAGCTCGCGGGCCTTCTTGTCTTCCTCGGCGTTGGCCTCGGCGTCCTTGACCATGCGCTGGATCTCGTCTTCCGACAGGCCCGAGTTCGCCTTGATGGTGATCCGGTTTTCCTTTCCGGTCGCCTTGTCCTTGGCGCCCACGTGCAGGATGCCGTTGGCGTCGATGTCGAACGAGACTTCGATCTGCGGCGTGCCGCGCGCTGCGGGCGGAATGCCTTCCAGGTTGAACTCGCCCAGCAGCTTGTTGCCCGAGGCCATTTCACGCTCGCCCTGGAACACCTTGATGGTCACGGCCGGCTGGTTGTCGTCGGCGGTCGAGAACACCTGCGCATGCTTGGTCGGGATGGTGGTGTTCTTGGTGATCATCTTGGTCATCACGCCGCCCAGGGTCTCGATGCCCAGCGACAGCGGCGTCACGTCCAGCAGCAGCACGTCCTTGCGGTCGCCCGACAGCACCGAACCCTGGATCGCGGCACCGACGGCCACGGCTTCATCCGGGTTCACGTCCTTGCGCGCTTCCTTGCCGAAGAACTCCTTGACCTGTTCCTGCACCTTGGGCATGCGGGTCATGCCGCCGACCAGGATCACGTCGTCGATGTCGCTGACCTTGACGCCGGCGTCCTTGATCGCGGTGCGGCACGGCTCGATGGTGCGGGTGATCAGCTCTTCGACCAGCGATTCCAGCTTGGCGCGGGTGATCTTCAGGTTCAGGTGCTTCGGACCCGAGGCATCGGCCGTGATGTACGGCAGGTTGATCTCGGTCTGCTGCGAGCTCGACAGTTCGATCTTGGCCTTTTCAGCGGCTTCCTTCAGGCGCTGCAGCGCGAGCACGTCCTTGGACAGGTCCACGCCCTGGTCCTTCTTGAACTCGCCGATGATGTAGTCGATGATGCGCTGGTCGAAGTCTTCGCCGCCCAGGAACGTATCGCCGTTGGTCGACAGCACTTCGAACTGCTTCTCGCCGTCAACGTCCGCGATCTCGATGATCGAGATATCAAAGGTGCCGCCGCCGAGGTCATACACAGCGATCTTGCGGTCGCCCTTCTCGTTCTTGTCCAGGCCGAAGGCCAGCGCGGCCGCGGTCGGCTCGTTGATGATGCGCTTGACGTCCAGGCCGGCGATGCGGCCGGCGTCCTTGGTCGCCTGGCGCTGCGAGTCGTTGAAGTACGCCGGCACGGTGATCACGGCTTCGGTCACCGGCTCGCCGAGGTAGTCCTCGGCCGTCTTTTTCATCTTGCGCAGCACTTCGGCCGAAACCTGCGGCGGGGCCAGCTTCTGGTCGCGCACCGACACCCATGCGTCGCCGTTGTCGGCCTTGACGATGGAATACGGCATCAGGCCGATGTCCTTCTGGACTTCCTTCTCTTCGAACTTGCGGCCGATCAGGCGCTTGACCGCGTACAGCGTGTTACGCGGGTTGGTCACGGCCTGCCGCTTGGCGGGCGCGCCGACCAGGATTTCGCCGTCTTCCATGTAGGCGATGATCGACGGGGTGGTGCGTGCGCCTTCCGAGTTTTCGATGACCTTGGAGGTGTTGCCCTCCATGATCGACACGCAGCTATTGGTGGTACCGAGGTCGATACCGATGATCTTACCCATTATTCTCTCCTCTTGAGCCATCGCCATCCGCGCGGCTGCAATTCAACCTGAGGCCGAAATGTGGCCGTCCGGGGTCTTTTCAAGGGCAGAAGCGGCAAATCCGAGTAAATTTCTCGGATTTTGCGTTTCCTCAACGGCATTTGCGGCCGGTGCTTGAGCCAAAGCCCCGGCCGACGGCAAAAAAATGCCGCCTGATCTACTTCCGCGGCTCAGCTTCCCTGCCGGTCGCGCTGCCACAGCACGTCGGAGCCGCCGCCGGCCCGGTTCAGCACCCGCGCCAGCACGAACATCAGGTCCGAAAGCCGGTTCAGGTACTGGCGCGGCGCCTCGTTCAGCGGCTCGGCCGCGCCCAGCGCCACCAGCGCGCGCTCGGCGCGCCGGCACACGGTGCGGCACACGTGGGCCTGCGCCGCGGCGCGGCTGCCGCCGGGCAGGATGAACTCGGCCAGCCGCGGAAGGTTGGCGTTGTAGTCGGCCAGCCAGGTGTCGAGCTGCGCCACCTGCTCGGGCTTGAGCAGGGTGTAGCCGGGGATGGAAAGCTCGCCGCCCAGGTCGAACAGGTCGTGCTGGATATGCAGCAGCGCCGCGCGCACGTCGTCGGGAAGCGTCTCGGTCAGCAGCACGCCGAGGTGGCAGTTCAGTTCGTCGACGTCGCCGATGGCGGCGATGCGCAGGCTATCCTTGCCGGTGCGGCTGCCGTCGCCCAGGCCGGTGGTGCCGGCGTCGCCGGTGCGGGTGGCAATCTTGGACAGGCGGTTGCCCATGCCGGTCTCCTCTTGGCTGGTAAGCGTTGGGGGGAAATGGCGCATTATCGCGCCTGAGCGCATGGATCCGCCATGCGCGCGAGAGTCCGCCAGCCCCCTCCTTCGGTGCGTGGTCCCGCATGTGCGGCTCGCTTGTGCGGCTATCGGCCAGCCCGGCGCCGGCCAAGGGTGCATGAGCCGCCGCGCGGCGTAGAATGCCGTTATTCATCCATTCGACAACCGGGTCGCGCCCCGCCTGCCCCTCCGGACTACACCGGAACGCCACCGCCGGCAACACCGCCGCGCCGACCCGCCGGAGACCCGCATGAACCACCCCACGCCGCCCGCCGCGCTCGAACGCCGTCCCTTGCCGCCCGCCTTCAGCGAAGCCCTCGCGGCGCGCTTCGGCGAGCGCTTCACCACCTCGGCCGGCGTGCGCGAGCACCATGGGCGCGATGAATCGCCGTTCCCGCCCGCGGCGCCCGATGCGGTCGTGTTTGCCCACAGCACCGACGAAGTCGCCGAGGTGGCGCGCCTGTGCAACCACCACGGCGTGCCGCTGATTCCCTACGGCGCCGGCTCGTCGCTGGAAGGGCACCTGCTGGCCGTGGCCGGCGGCGTCAGCCTGGACCTGTCGCAGATGAACCGCGTGCTGGCGGTGCAGCCCGAGGACCTGACGGTGACCGTGCAGCCCGGCGTCACGCGCAAGCAGCTGAACCAGGAAATCAAGGACACCGGCCTGTTCTTCCCGATCGATCCTGGCGCGGACGCGTCGCTGGGCGGCATGTGCGCGACGCGCGCGTCCGGGACCAACGCGGTACGCTACGGCACCATGCGCGAGAACGTGCTGGCGCTGACCGTGGTGACCGCCGACGGCCGCGTGATCCGCACCGGCACGCACGCGCGCAAGTCGTCGGCCGGCTATGACCTGACCCGCCTCTTCATCGGCAGCGAAGGTACGCTCGGCATCATCACGGAGGTCACGGTGCGGCTCTACCCGCAGCCGGAGGCGATCTCGGCCGCGGTGTGCGCCTTCCCCAGCATGGGCAGCGCGGTGCAGGCCGTGATCCAGACCATCCAGCTGGGCGTGCCGGTGGCGCGCGTGGAGTTCGTCGATGCGCTCGCGATCCGCGCCATCAACCGCCACGACAGCCTGGCGCTGCCGGAAACCCCGCACCTGTTCTTCGAATTCCACGGCACCGAGGCCGGCGTGCGCGAGCAGGCCGAGACCGTGCAGCAGATGACCGCCGAGCACGGCGGCCAGGGCTTCGAGTGGGCCACGCGCCCGGAAGACCGCAGCCGGCTGTGGAACGCGCGCCATACCGCCTATTTTGCGATGCTGCAGCTCAAGCCGGGCTGCAAGTCGGTCACCACCGACGTGTGCGTGCCGATCTCGCGCCTGGCCGAGTGCGTGACCGAGACCGAGAAGGACCTGAACGCCTCCGCCCTGCCCTGCCCGATCGTCGGCCACGTCGGCGATGGCAACTTCCACGTGGCGATCCTGGTCGATCC
Organism: Cupriavidus phytohabitans; assembly: GCF_000426345.1. Classification (GTDB taxonomy): domain Bacteria; phylum Pseudomonadota; class Gammaproteobacteria; order Burkholderiales; family Burkholderiaceae; genus Cupriavidus. The sequence continues at coordinate 16,986 of NZ_AUFE01000045.1, forward strand.
CGACAAGCCCGAGGAAATGGCCGAAGCCGAGGCCATCAACCAGCGCATCGTCGAACGCGCGCTGGCGATGGGCGGCACCTGCACCGGCGAGCACGGCGTGGGTCTGCACAAGCAGCGCTTCCTGGTGAAGGAGCACGGCGAAGATGCGCTCGACCTGATGCGCGCGGTCAAGGACGCGCTCGATCCAAACCATATCCTCAACCCGGGCAAGATCTTCAGTGCCACCCGCGGCGGCGGCGCGCACTGAACCGGCCCGGCATGGCTTCCATGTTCAACCGCGTCCCGCCGCTGCACCTGCTGATCGCCTTCGAGGCCGCTGCGCGCCTGGGCAGCTTCGCGCGCGCGGCCGAGGAGTTGTCGGTCACGCCCAGTGCCGTATCGCACCGCATCAAGAACCTCGAGGAGCTATGGGGCGAGGACCTGTTCGTGCGCGCCAACGCCGCGCTGCGGCTGACCGCGGCCGGCACGCGCTACCTGCGCAACGTGCAGGACGCGCTCAAGTCGCTGAACGAGCTGGCGCGGCCCGAGTACAACAAGCTGCGCACGCGGCTGCGCGTGGCGATCCCGCCGACCTTCGGGCGCCAGCACCTGGTGCCGCGCCTGCCCGAGTTCGGCGCGCTGTACCCGCATATCGACCTGGAGTTGCATCTGGCGATCCCGTTCCTCGACGTCAAGGCCGAGGACACCGACGTGGAGATCCGCTACGGCACCGGCCGCTATCCCGACCTGAAGACCACCAGGCTGCTGGTCGAGCCGGTGTTCCCGGCATGCGGGCGCGAGTACTATGAACGCGTCAACGGCCGCGCCATCACCAGGCCCGAGCACCTGCACGGCCTGGTGCTGCTGCGCAGCCCGCTGGAGCCGTGGAAGCCGTGGTTCGAGACCGCCGGGCTGGACTGGCCCGAGCCACAGACCGGGCCGCAGTTCAACGACATCGGCCTGATGCTGGAGGCGATCGCGTCCAACCAGGGCGTGGCGCTGGTGCGCCAGCGCATGGCGCGGCACTGGCTGTCGCTGGGGCAGATGGTGCGGCTGCTCGATATCGAGTCGGTATCGCCGCACGGCTATTACATCGTCGAGCGGGAACAGGCGCCGCTGAAGCCCGAGGCGCGCTATTTCGTCGACTGGCTGCTGAGCCTGGACTGGTAGGAGACTGCCCATATGGAGATCCGGCTGCTGACCCCCGCCGATGCCGATGCCTTCCACGCGCTGCGCCTGCAAGGCCTGGCCGAGGCGCCGGAAGCCTTTGCCGCCAGCCTGGAGGAAGAACAGGACCTGCTGCCCGAGGCGGTGGCGCAGCGGCTCGCGCCAAGCGCCGACAAGGCCGTGTTTGGAGCCTTCGAGGGCACCGCGCTGGCCGGCGTGGTGGGCATCATGCGCGAGCCGAGGCGCAAGCACTGGCACAAGGCCTCGGTCTTCGGCATGTACGTGGCCCCGGGCTGGCGCGACCGCAAGCTCGGGCGCGCGCTGATGGAGCGCGCGCTGCAACAGGCCGCCGCCATGGAAGGCGTGCGCCAGGTGACGCTGTGCGTCAATGCCGGCAGCGCGGGCGCGGTGCGGCTGTACGAGTCGCTCGGCTTCGAGCGGTTCGGCCTGGAGCCCGAAGCGCTGAATGTCGCGCCGCACTTCTACGACAAGCTAGACATGGTGCTGCGGCTGCCGGCCTCGGCACGCTGAGGCGGAGGCGCCACCTTTCACGCACTCTCCGGCCGGTGCTACGCTGAAACCAGGGCCGGTGCCTGCCCGGCATGATGAGCATTTTTGATCGGCTTGCCATGCCGAATTCACGTGCCTGGCGGTGCGCGCGGCAAGAGGCCTGCGCTATAGTCAGCCGTCCCGTCAGCCGTCCCCACGGCGGGCCGCCCGCCCGGCCCGACCAGAGTCCAGGAGTCGCCATGAATGCCCCGCACGAAGCCCGCACCCTCGCCACCGAAGGCAGCGCAGGCGCGCAGGCCACCGCCGAAGGCCGCCGCAGCGCGCTGCTCGCCGGCCTGGCGCAGATCCTGCCGGATGCCGCACTGCTGTCCAAGCCAGAGGACACCGTGCCCTACGAGTGCGACGGCCTGGCCGCGTACCGCCAGGTGCCGATGGCCGTGGCGCTGCCCGACACCGAGGAACAGGTCTGCGCCATCCTGCGCCTGTGCCACAAGCTGGGCGTGCCGGTAGTGCCGCGCGGCGCCGGCACCAGCCTGTCCGGCGGCGCCATGCCGATTGCCGAGGGCCTGGTGCTGTCGCTGGCCAAGTTCAAGCGCATCCTGTCGGTCGACCCGTATTCGCGCACCGCGGTGGTCCAGCCGGGCGTGCGCAACCTGGCCATCTCCGATGCCGCCGCGCCCCACGACCTCTATTACGCGCCCGATCCCTCGTCGCAGATCGCCTGCACCATCGGCGGCAATGTCAGCGAGAACTCCGGTGGCGTGCACTGCCTGAAATACGGCCTGACCGTGCACAACGTGCTGCGCGTGCGCGCCGTGACGATGGAAGGCGAGGTGGTCGTGTTCGGCTCGAATGCGCCCGACTCGCCCGGCCTGGATCTGCTGGCCGTGCTGATCGGCTCCGAAGGCATGCTGGCCGTGGTCACCGAGGTGACCGTGCGGCTGATCCCCAAGCCGCAGCTGGCGCAAGTCATCATGGCGTGCTTCGACGACGTCGAGAAAGGCGGCAATGCGGTCGCCGACGTGATCGCCGCCGGCATCATCCCGGCCGGGCTGGAGATGATGGACAAGCCCGCCACCGCCGCCGTGGAAGAGTTCGTGCACGCCGGCTATGACCTCGATGCCGCCGCCATCCTGCTGTGTGAATCCGATGGCACGCCCGAGGAAGTCGCGGAAGAGATCGAACGCATGAGCGCGGTGCTGAAGGCGTCCGGCTGCACCCGCATCGTGGTCTCGCAGAACGAAGCCGAGCGCCTGCGCTTCTGGAGCGGGCGCAAGAACGCCTTCCCGGCCGCGGGCCGCATCTCGCCGGACTACTACTGCATGGATGGCACCATCCCGCGCAAGCACATCGGCACGCTGCTGCGGCGCATTGAGGAGATGGAACGCAAGTACGCCCTGCGCTGCATCAACGTGTTCCATGCCGGCGACGGCAACATGCACCCGCTGATCCTGTTCGATGGCTCGGACCAGGACGAATGGCACCGTGCCGAGCTGTTCGGCTCCGACATCCTGGAAGCGTGCGTCGAGCTGGGCGGCACCGTCACCGGCGAGCACGGCGTGGGCGTGGAGAAGCTCAACTCGATGTGCGTGCAGTTTTCGCCCAGCGAGCGCGAGGCGTTCTTCGGCGTCAAGGCGGCCTTCGACCCGGCACGGCTGCTGAACCCCGACAAGGCCATTCCCACGCTGGCGCGCTGCGCGGAATACGGCAAGATGCACGTCAGGAAGGGACTGCTGCCGCATCCGGACCTGCCGCGCTTCTGAAGCCCGCGCCATGGCCAACGAACGCCGACGCCAGCACCAGGAAGCGGTGGCTCGCCAGCGCCTGGGCCAGCCCGAGACCGGCTGGCGCCAGCGCTGGTACACCATCATCTTCGAGGCCGACACGCGCGAAGGGCGACTCTTCGACGTCTCGCTGCTGATCGCCATCGTCGCCAGCGTGATGGTGGTGATGCTCGACAGCATGGCCGCGGTGCACAGCCGGCTTGGGCTGCTGTTCACGGTGCTGGAGTGGACCTTCACGCTGTTCTTCACGGCCGAATACGTCATGCGCATCCTGGTGGTGCGCCGGCCGTGGCGCTATGTCATCAGCTTCTACGGCATCATCGACTTCATCTCGATCATGCCGACATGGCTGGCGTTCTTCGTGCCGGAGCTGCACTTCCTGATCGACGTGCGGCTGCTGCGGCTGCTGCGCGTGTTCCGGATCCTCAAGCTGACGGTGTACTTCGAGGAAGCCGAGATCCTGTACCGGGCGCTGGTCAACAGCCGGCGCAAGATCTTCGTGTTCCTGGGCACGGTGTTCATCATCACCGTGATCCTCGGCACGGTGATGCATGTGGTCGAAGGACCGGAGCACGGTTTCCACAGCATCCCGGTAAGCATGTACTGGGCAGTGGTGACGCTGACCACCACCGGCTTCGGCGACATGGTGCCGAAGACGCCGCTGGGGCAGTTCATCACCTCGCTGACGATCCTGCTGGGCTACGGCATCATCGCCTTCCCCACCGGCATCGTCGGCGCCGAGCTGGCCGCGAGCATCCTGAAGAAGCCGCTGACCACGCGCACCTGCACCCACTGCCTGACCGAGGGCCACGAGCCCGACGCGAAGTATTGCAAGCACTGCGGCAGCGCGCTGCCGGATTACCAGAACGACAGGCCCGAAGTCCCCGGCGGCCGCGACGGCAGCCCCGGATCCTGAGCCGCCAGAAACAATATCCTCCTCATCACCCACGCATATGCAAGCCACCCTCGACGCCTTCCGCGACGCCGTCAGGCAAGCCACCGAAACCCGCACGCCGCTGCGGCTGCGCGGTGGCGGCAGCAAGGACTTCTACGGCCAGGCACCTGAAGGCCAGGTGCTGGACACGCGCGCCTATGCCGGCATCGTCGACTACGACCCGGCCGAACTGGTGATCACCGCGCGCTGCGGCACGCCGCTGGCGCAGATCGAAGCCGCGCTGGCCGAGAAGCGCCAGGTGCTGGCATTCGAGCCGCCGCACTTCGCGCTGCCCGGCCAGGCCAGCACGGCCACGCTGGGCGGCGCGGTGGCCGCCGGCTTGTCGGGCCCGCGCCGGCAGTCGGTCGGTGCGCTGCGCGACTTCGTGCTGGGCGCACAACTGATGGACGGCAACGGCGAAGTGATGAACTTCGGCGGGCAGGTGATGAAGAACGTGGCCGGCTACGATGTATCGCGGCTGCTGGCGGGGTCGCTGGGCACGCTCGGGCTGGTGCTGGAAGTCTCGCTCAAGGTGCTGCCCGCGCCGTTCGACGAAGCCACGCTGCGTTTCGAGCTGGGGCAGGCCGATGCGATCCGGCAGCTGAACCAGTGGGGCGGCCAGCCGCTGCCGCTGGCCGCGTCTGCCTGGCATGACGGCGTGCTGCACGTGCGCCTGGCAGGCGCCACCGCGGCGGTGCGCGCCGCATGCGCACGGCTGGGTGGGGAACGTGTCGATGACGCCAAGGCCGCCGCGCTGTGGCAATCGCTGCGCGAGCAGACCCACGCTTTCTTCGCGCCGGCGCACGCGGGCCGCGCACTGTGGCGCCTGGCGGTGCCGCCGGTCGCCGCGCCGCTGGACCTGCCGGGCCAGCAACTGGTGGAATGGGGCGGCGGCCAGCGCTGGTGGCTGCCTGCCGATGGCGCCACCAGGACCGACGCCGAAAGCGTGCGCGCCGTGGCCCAGGCCGCCGGCGGCCATGCCACGCTGTTCCGCAACGGCGACAAGTCGGTGGGCGTGTTCACGCCGCTGGCCTCGCCGCTGGCCGCAATCCACCGGCGCCTGAAAGCGACGTTCGACCCGGCCGGCATCTTCAATCCGCAGCGCATGTATCCCGGACTCTGATCCGGACCACCCAAGCGTTCCCACGCCCAGGCAAAGACCTCCCCACACCATGCAAACGACCCTGGCCGATTTTCTCCGCAACACGCCCGAAGGCGAGGAAGCCCAATCCATCGTCGGCAAATGCGTGCATTGCGGCTTCTGCACCGCCACCTGTCCCACCTACCAGCTGCTCGGCGATGAACTGGACGGACCACGCGGGCGCATCTACCTGATGAAGCAGGTGTTCGAAGGCAACGCCATCACGGAAAGCACGCGCCTGCACCTGGACCGCTGCCTGACCTGCCGCAACTGCGAGTCGACCTGTCCGTCGGGCGTGCGCTACGGGCGCCTGGTGGACATCGGCCGCAAGATCGTCGACGACAAGCTCGAGGCCGAAGGCATCCAGCGCCCGGCCGGCCAGCGCATCGCGCGCTGGGTGCTGCGCGAGGGGCTGACGCGCCCGAAGCTGTTCAGCACCGCGCTGCGGCTCGGCCAGATGGTGCGGCCGATCCTGCCGGACGCGCTGCGCAGCAAGGTGCCGGCGCTGTCGCAAGCCGCCGAGCCGGGCGCCTGGCCCCGCAATGTCCACGCACGCAAGATGTTGTTGCTGGACGGTTGCGTGCAGCCGGCGATGTCGCCCAACATCAATGCCGCGACGGCGCGTGTGCTCGACCGTGTCGGCGTACAACTGGTGCTGGCGCGCGAGGCGGGCTGCTGCGGGGCAATCCGTTTCCACACCGGCGACCACGACGGCGGCCTCGACAATATGCGCCGCAATATCGATGCGTGGTGGCCGCATATCGAAGCCGGCGCCGAGGCCATCGTGATGACGGCCTCCGGCTGCGGCGCGATGGTCAAGGATTACGGGCATTTGCTGCGCAACGATCCGAAATACGCAGAACGCGCACGACGCGTTTCCGCATTGACCCGCGACCTGTCCGAGGTCCTGCCGGACTTTGCCAACGACCTGCATGCGCTGGCGGGCGCGGTACCGCGCGACAGCCGGCGCGTCGCCTACCACCCGCCTTGCACGCTGCAGCACGGCCAGCAGATCCGCGGCAAGGTGGAGGCGCTCTTGACCGGCCTCGGCGTGGAGGTCAAACTCTGCGCTGACAGCCACCTGTGCTGCGGCTCGGCGGGCACGTATTCGGTGCTGCAGCCGGAACTGGCCTACCGCCTGCGCGACGACAAGCTCGGCAAACTGCAGGCCACGCAGCCCGAAGCCATCGTGTCAGCCAATATCGGCTGCATCACGCACCTGCAGAGCGGTACCGATACGCCGGTGATGCACTGGGTCGAACTGGTCGACCGCATGCTGGGCTGACTGGCACACGGGGCCGGATCACGGCCGTGTGGTTGTCTCCCCTCTCCCGCTCGCGGGAGAGGGGCGGGGGTGAGGGTGAGCGGTTCGTCGGGCGATATCGCATCAAGACGCGCCGGCCCTCACCCCCGGCCCCTCTTCCATTCATGGGAGAGGGGAGAAACAGAGCGACCTACGACGCGACCGCCCCCATGCTCCAGACCTTTGCCATCCTGCTGGTTTTCCAATCCGTCGGCGAGGTGATCAGCTACGCGCTGCACCTGCCCGTGCCCGGCCCCGTGCTCGGCATGATCCTGCTGTTCGGCTGGCTCGTCTTCGACGACCGCCTGCTGCCCATCATCCAGGGCACTACCAGCGAACTGCTCAAGCACCTGTCGCTGCTGTTCGTTCCCGCCGGCGTCGGCATCATGGTGCACGCCAACCGCATCGAAGGCGAATGGATGCCGATCCTGGTGGCGCTGGTGATTTCCACCTGGCTCGCCATCGCCACGACGGCGGTGGTCACGCGCGTGCTCATGCGCAAGCGCACCAACGCGCCGGGCGCCGACGCAAAGGGAGAGCAGGCATGATGACGCCACGCCTGAACGAGATCTGGGTCTACCTGGCCGCGAGCCCGCTGGTCGGGCTGACCGCCACCCTGCTCGCCTACGTCTTCGCCTTCCGCATCTACGAGAAGTCGCGTTTCTCGCCGCTGGCCAACCCGGTGATGATCGCGGTGGCGCTGCTGGTCACGGTGCTGACCGTCACCGGCACGCCGTACAAGACCTATTTCGACGGCGCGCAGTTCGTGCATTTCCTGCTCGGGCCGGCCACCGTGGCGCTGGCGGTGCCGCTGTACATGCAGCTGCCCAAGCTGCGCACCCATGTGTTCCCGCTGCTGGCCGGCCTGGTGGCCGGCTCGGTGGTCGCGGTGGTGTCGGCGGTCGGTATCGCCTGGCTGCTTGGCGCCTCGCCGGAAACCGTGCGGTCGCTGGCACCCAAGTCCGTGACCATCCCCATCGCCATGGGCGTGGCCGAGAAGATCGGCGGCCTGCCGTCGCTGACCGCGGTGCTGGTGATGGGCACCGGCATCATCGGCGCGGTCAGTGCAACCGCCCTGTTGAACCTGCTGCGCATCCGCGACTACAGCGTGCGCGGCTTTGCCACCGGCGTGGCCGCGCACGGCATCGGCACCGCGCGCGCGTTCCAGGTGAACCAGGAAGCCGGCGCCTTCGCCGCGCTCGGCATGGGCCTGAACGGCGTGCTGACCGCGATCCTGGTGCCGGTGATGGCGGCCTGGATGCCTCGCTGATGCCTCGCTGATGCCACGCTGACGGCCTACTGACAGCACGCTGTCAGCAGCCCCCGCGCATGATGCGAGCTCCTCACTCCCCATCAACCGGAACCAAGGAGCCCGTCATGAGCAACCGTCTGATCAACTGGCTGGAAATCCCTGTCGTCGACATGGTCCGCGCCATCGGATTCTACGAACAGGTCTTCGACACCAAGCTGCGCCGCGAAACCATGAGCCAGGTCGACATGGCCGTGTTTCCGCACCCAGATCCCGGCGGCGCGCTCGTCGCCGGCGAAGGCTACCGCCCCAGCAACTACTATGGCACAGTGCCCTACCTGCACGCACCCGAGCTGGACGCGCTGCTGGAGCGCGCCGCGCGCGCCGGCGGCAAGACCGTGTTCGGGCCGCTGCGCCTGCCGGGCGAGATCGGCCGCATCGCCCATATCACCGACAGCGAAGGCAACCGCATCGGGCTGCACGAGCCTGTTGCCGGGTAAGGGCACCTTTGCCACATCAGGGACGCCGCCACGGATGAGCCGCCGCGCCGACCGCCTCTTCCAGATCGTCCAGGTCCTGCGCGGCCGCCGCCTGACCACGGCGGCGCTGCTGGCGCAGCGGCTCGGCGTATCGGAACGCACTGTCTATCGTGATATCCAGGCGCTGTCGCTGTCGGGCGTGCCCGTCGAAGGCGAGGCCGGCATCGGCTACCGGCTGCGCGCCGATTTCGATGTCCCGCCGCTGATGTTCAGTGCCTTGGAGGTGGAAGCGCTGGTGGCCGGCCTGCGGCTGCTGAAGGCCTGGGGCGGCGGCGCACTCGCCGCCGCGGCCGATCCGGCGCTGGAAAAGCTGGTCGCCGCATTGCCGCCGCCACGCCGGCTGGCGGCGCAGCAGAGCCGCGTGTTCGCGCCCGAGTACGTCAACCAGTCACATGTGCGCGAAGCCTTCGACGTCGTGCACGGCGCGCTGGGCGAGCAAAAGCTGCTGCTGCTCGACTACTGCGACGCGCAGCAGCGCATCACCGAACGCGTGGTGATGCCGCTGGGCCTGTTCTTCTGGGGCAATGCGTGGCTGCTGGCGGCGTGGTGCACCACGCGCTCGGACTACCGCAGTTTCCGCCTCGACCGCTGCCGCACCATCCGCATGCTGGACGACCATTTCCATGAAACGCCGGACCGGTCGCTCAACGGCTTCCTGCGCGCCGTGCGCGCGAGCGGGGTATAGCCTCAGGCCGCCGGGTCAGACAGCAGCGTCTCGATATCCTTGCGCAGCTCATCCGGCTTGGTGGTCGGGGCGTAGCGTTCGTACACCGTGCCGTCGCGCCGCACCAGGAACTTGGTGAAGTTCCACTTGATCCCCTGCGTGCCCAGCACGCCGCGCTTCTCGGTGGTCAGCCAGCGGTACAGCGGATGCGCCTGGTCGCCATTGACGTCGATCTTGGCGAACATCGGGAAGCTCACGCTGAAGCGCGATTCGCAGAACTGGCCGATCTGCTGCGCATCGCCGGACTCCTGCTTGCCGAACTGGTTGCACGGAAAGCCCAGCACTTCCAGCCCGCGCTCGCGGTATTCCTCATAGAGCTTCTGCAGGCCGGCGTACTGTGGCGTGAAGCCGCATTCGCTGGCGGTATTGACGACCAGCAGCACCTTGCCCTGGAACTGCGACAGCGGCACAGGTTGCCCGGACAGCGAATTGGCATCGAACTGGTAGATATTGCTCATGGCAGGCTCCTGCGGACTTCTTGCATGTGGCCGAAGCATACGCCCATGCACGCGGGCGTGCACGGCAGCCGGGCCCTAGATCACATTCAGGTGCTCGGTGCCGGCGCCCAGGTCGGTGTCCCTGGCGCGCGCGCTGTGCAGCTTGATCATCAGGCGCAGGTCATTGAGCGAGTCGGCATTGCGCAGCGCGTCCTCGTAGGTGATCTTGCCTTCCTCGTGCAGGTCGAACAGCGCCTGGTCGAACGAGATCATGCCCTGCTCGCGCGACTTCTTGATAACTTCCTTCAACTCGTGGATCTCGCCCTTGAAGATCAGGTCCGCCACCAGCGGCGTGCCGATCATGATCTCCACGGCCGGCACGCGGCCCTTGCGCCCGGCGCGCGGCAGCAGGCGCTGCGACACCATCGCCTTCAGGTTCAGCGACAGGTCGATCAGCAACTGCTGGCGCTTTTCCTCGGGGAAGAAGTTGACCACGCGGTCGATCGCCTGGTTGGCGTTGTTGGCGTGCAGGGTGGCCAGGCAAAGGTGGCCGGTTTCCGCGTACTGCATCGCGTACTCCATGGTCTCGCGGTCACGGATTTCGCCGATCAGGATCACGTCGGGCGCCTGGCGCAGCGTGTTCTTCAGCGCCACGTGCCAGGATTCCGTGTCGATGCCGACCTCGCGCTGCGTGACGATGCAGTTCTGGTGCGCATGCACGTATTCGATCGGATCCTCGATGGTGATGATGTGGCCGTAGGAATGCGCGTTGCGGTGGTCGAGCATTGCCGCCAGCGTGGTCGACTTGCCCGAGCCGGTCGCGCCGGTCACGATCACCAGCCCGCGCTTGGACATCACGATGTCGTGCAGCGTCGGGGGCAGGTCCAGGTCCGCCACCGACGGAATCCGCGTATTGATGGTCCGCACCACCATGCCGGCCTTGCCCTGCTGGATGAACGCCGATACGCGGAAGCGCCCCGCCTTGGGCGCGGTGATGGCGAAGTTGCATTCGCGGCTGGTATCGAAATCCTGCACCTGGCGCTCGTTCATCACCGAGCGCACCAGGCCCAGCGCCTGCGTCGGGTTCAGCGGCTGCTGCGACACCGGCGTGATCTTGCCGTCCACCTTGATGGCCGGCGGGAAATCGGCGGTGATGAACAGGTCAGAGCCACGGTTGCCGACCATCAGCTCCAGCAGGTCGTTGATGTACTTGGCGGCGGATTCGCGATCGAGCATGGCGGTGTCCTGCAGGAGTGCGGCCGCCGCATGCGTGCGGGCGGCCTGAAGGCAAGGGGTCGGCGCTGGCTTCGGGGCCTCAGGGGTTGCCTCAGCCCATGAACGCGTCTGGGTTTTTGGCAATCGCGCGCGCATCGGTGTAGCTGATCATGCTGCGCTTGATCAGGTCCGACAGGCACTGGTCCAGCGTCTGCATGCCCAGCCCGCTGCTGGTCTGCATCATCGAGTACATCTGTGCGATCTTGTTCTCTCGGATCAGGTGCCGGATCGCCGGGGTGGCGATCATGATCTCGTGCGCGGCGGTACGGCCGTTGCCGTCGCGGGTCTTGAGCAGCGTCTGCGAGATCACCGCTTCGAGCGATTCGGACAGCATGGTGCGCACCATGTCCTTTTCTTCCGGCGGGAACACGTCGACCACGCGGTCGATGGTCTTGGCGGCGGAACTGGTGTGCAGCGTGCCGAAGACCAGGTGGCCGGTTTCCGCGGCGGTCAGCGCCAGGCGGATGGTTTCGAGGTCGCGCAATTCGCCCACCAGGATCACGTCCGGATCCTCGCGCAGCGCGGAGCGCAACGCGTTGGCGAATGAATGCGTGTGCGGCCCCAGCTCGCGCTGGTTGATCAGGCTCTTCTTGGAGTTGTGGACGAATTCGATCGGGTCCTCCACCGTCAGGATGTGACCCATGTCGTTTTCATTGCGATGGTCGACCATCGCCGCCAGCGTGGTGGACTTGCCCGAACCGGTCGGCCCCGTCACCAGCACCAGCCCGCGCGGCTTCATGCACAGGTCGGCGAACACCGCCGGCGCGCGCAGCTCTTCCAGCGTGAGGACCTTGGAGGGAATGGTACGGAACACCGCGGCGGCGCCGCGCTGCGTGTTGTAGGCATTGACCCGGAAGCGCGACAGGCCGGCGATCTCGAACGAGAAGTCGATTTCCAGCCGTTCTTCGTAGAGCTTGCGCTGGGTGTCGCTCATGATGTCGTACACCATGGCGTGGACATCCTTGTGCGCCATCGCCGCGACATTGATCCGGCGCATGTCGCCGTGGATCCGGACCATCGGCGGCATGTCCGACGACAGATGAAGATCGGACGCCTTGTTCTTGACGGCGAAAGCCAATAGCTGCGCGATGTCCATCTATAATGACCCCACCCTGAAATAGTTATCAGTACTTTAAGTACTTCTTTTATATGTCCGCCGGATTATGTCTGTGATTGCCGCCAACTTGCAAGCCGTGCGCCAGCGCATTGCGGCGGCGGCACAACAGGCTGGCAGGCAGCCCGGCGACATCGCCCTGCTGGCCGTTTCCAAGACCGTATCCGCCGACCGTGTACGCGCCGCCGCCGAGGCCGGACAGCTCGCCTTTGGCGAGAATTATGTCCAGGAAGGGGTGGAGAAGATCGCCGCGCTGGCCGATTTGCGGGACCGGTTGCAGTGGCATTTCATCGGTCCGCTGCAAAGCAACAAGACGCGGCTGGTGGCGGAGCATTTCGACTGGGTGCATGCCATCGACCGGCTCAAGATCGCGGAGCGGCTGTCGGCGCAACGTCCGGCAGGGATGGCGCCGCTGCAGCTTTGTATCCAGGTCAATATCAGTGGCGAGGCCAGCAAGAGTGGCGTGGCGCCAGCTGACGTGCCGGCGCTGGCGCAGGCCGTGGCCGCGCTGCCGGGCCTGCGGCTGCGCGGCCTGATGGCGATTCCCGAACCCGAGGACGATCCCGTTGCCCAGCGCCGGCCGTTTGCCACCATGCGCTCGCTGCTGCGCGGGCTGCGGGAGGCCGGCCTGGACGTCGACACGCTATCGATGGGCATGTCGGGCGACATGGAAGCCGCCATCGCCGAGGGCGCCACCATGGTGCGGATCGGCACCGCGATCTTCGGTGCGCGCGGCTGAGCCGGCGCCTTCCCTATCCACCAAGACACGACAGACATTCCCATGCTCGATACCCTTACCTTCGGCTTTCTCGGCGGCGGCAATATGGCTTCCGCGTTGATTGGCGGGCTGATTGCCCGCGGCGTTCCTGCTGGTTCGATCCGGGTGGTGGATCCTTTCCCGGAGGCACAGCAACGCCTTGCGCGGGATCTCGGCGTCCATGCCGCGGGAGCGCCCGATGCCGCGTTCGGGGCCAGTGATGTGCTGGTGCTGGCGGTCAAGCCACAGCAGTTCCGCGAGGCGGCGGCGCAGTTGCTGCCGCACCTGCCGGCCGGCGACGGCAACCTGGTGATCAGCGTGGCGGCCGGTATCCGGTTGCAGGACATGCAGCGGTGGCTGGGCGGCCGCAACCGGGTGGTGCGGGCGATGCCGAATACGCCGGCGCTGGCGGGGATGGGAATGACCGGGCTGGCGGCGCCGGCCGGGTTGTCGGACAAGGACCGGGACATCGCCAGTGCCGTGGCCCAGGCCGTGGGCAAGTGCGTGTGGGTGGAGAACGACGCGCAGATCGACGCCGTCACCGCCATTTCCGGTAGCGGCCCGGCCTATGTTTTCTATTTCATCGAGGCGATGCAGCGCGCCGCCACCGAACTGGGGCTGAGCGCCGATCAAGGGCGCGAACTGGCAGTGGAAACCTTCCGCGGCGCAGCCACGCTGGCCGGCCAGTCAGCGGAGCCGGTGTCGACGCTGCGCGAGCGCGTGACGTCAAAGGGCGGCACCACGTATGCGGCCCTGACGGCAATGGATGCGGGAGGGATCGCTGATGCCTTCGTGCGCGCGATGCATGCGGCGGCGGCGCGGGGCAAGGAGATGGGGGCGGAGTTCGGGAAGGATTGAACGTCGATATCCTGAGGGTTTTCTTCCCTTCGGGGAAGCAAACCCTCAGCAAGGCTTCAACGCACCGCGTAAGCCAGCGCCGTCCCCGCAAACACACACGCCCCCAGCCAGTTGTTGTGCCGGAACGCCGCAAAGCACCGCATCCTGTCGCGATCGCGGATTAGCGTGTAGTGGTAGGCCGCGCAGCCGGCCGCCGCCGCCAGCCCCAGCCAGTACGGCCACCCCAGGCCAAGCAGCATGCCTGCCCAGGCCATCAGCGCCAGGAATGCTGCGTAGCAGATCATGATCGCCGCCACGTCGAGTCGACCAAAGGTGATGGCCGACGTCTTCATGCCGAGCCGCAGGTCGTCATCGCGATCCACCATCGCGTAGGCCGTGTCATACGCCACCGCCCAGAACACATTGGCCAGCAGCATCAGCCAGGCCACCGCCGGCACCTGGTCCTGGATCGCGGCGAATGCCATCGGAATGCCGAAGCCAAACGCGATCCCCAGGTAAGCCTGCGGAATCGCGAAGAAGCGCTTGAAGAACGGATAGGTGCCCGCCACCACCACCGCCACCACCGCCAGCCACTTGGTCAGCGCATTGAGCGGCAGCACCAGCGTGAATGCCACCAGCGCCAGCACGGCGGCCACGGCCAGTGCTTCCCATGCGGCGATCTTGCCGGCGGTCAGCGGCCGGTCTTTCGTGCGCTTCACATGCTTGTCAAAATCCCGATCCGCCCAGTCATTGATCGCGCATCCAGCCGAGCGCATCAGGAACGTCCCCGCGACGAAAATCCAGAACAAGCCCCACGACGGCGGCCCGCCGGCAGCCATCCACATGGCCCACAACGTCGGCCACAGCAGCAGCAGCGTGCCGATCGGCTTGTCGATGCGCACCAGGCGCGCGTAGAGAGAAAGGCGTTCAAGCATGGGAGCGGGAGGCAACGGCGACAGGGACTGCACGGCGGGGATCCGGGAAGGAAGATTCAATGAAAACGCGCCGCAGCCCGGATGGCTGCAGCGCGCAATGCCGGCCGGCGGTGGCAGCGGCCGGAAGTCGCTCAAGCCGTCAGGCGAGCATCGCGCGCAGCATCCACGCGGTCTTCTCATGCGTTTGCATACGCTGGGTCAGCAGGTCGGCCGACGGCTCATCGCCGGCGGCGTCGATCACCGGGAAGATCGAGCGCGCGGTGCGCACCACGGCTTCCTGGCCTTCGACCAGCTTGCGGATCATGTCGGTCGCCTCGGGCACGCCCTCTTCCTCGGCGATCGACGACAGGCGGGCGTATTCCTTGTAGGTACCCGGTGCCGGGTAGCCCAGCGCGCGAATGCGCTCGGCGATCGAGTCCACGGCCAGCGCCAGTTCGGTGTACTGCGTCTCGAACATCAGATGCAGCGTATTGAACATGGGACCCGTCACGTTCCAGTGGAAGTTATGGGTCTTGAGGTAGAGGGTGTAGGTGTCTGCCAGCAGCTTGGACAGGCCTTCCGCAATCTTCTTGCGGTCCTTGTCGGAAATACCGATGTTCACGCTCATCTCATTCTTCTTTGCCATGGTAGGTATGCTCCATTCTGGTAAAGCGAGGTGCGCCGCCAAAATTGCCGAAAACACGGTTCGGGGCAGCGCATTACCCGCATTATTGCATTAGCCGGCGATCCCGGCCAAACCCCGGGCTATCTCGATAAACATCGCCGTGGCACCGAGCACGATCACGGCGACACCAACCTCCTTGCGCCACAGCTTGTGGCGCAACCGCGCGGCATCGGGGCGCTCCGGCCTGTCATGGCCATCGTGCCAAAGCTTGCGCCATTCGTCGACAAAGAACCGGATCATCGCCATGGTGCTTCTCCCGGGCACGGCAGCCATTGCGGGCTGCCGCGCCAGACTGGTTGCTTCAGGCCGAGCGCGCGCCTCACGTAGTTGGCATCGACCAGAGGCAGTCTATTAGCAAACTATTACATTGAGAATTTAATTATTTATACCTATGTATTAGTTCAAATCTATTCGACTTTCGAGACCAAGATCCTGACATCCCGGTTTGCGGGCGCGGAAAAACAAAGGCCGCAGCGGAAATCCCGCTGCGGCCTTGTCTTGGGGTCCGAGGCGAATCAGGCGGCTTCCGCCAACTCCTTGGCATCGAGCTTGCGCACACCCGGCAGCTCGCAGGCGGCCACGGCGTTGGCCAGTGCTTCCATCGCCGGCAGGCGGGTGAAGCTCTTGCGCCAGGCCAGCACCACGCGGCGGTCCGGCACCGGATCGGCGAACGGCACGTACGACAGCATGTCGCCTTTGGCCTTCAGGTCAGGCACCGAGGTGCGCGGCAGCACGGTAATGCCGACGCCGCTGGCCACCATATGGCGGATGGTTTCCAGCGACGAGCCTTCGAACGTCTTCTGGATGCCATCGGCGGCCTGCGAGAAGCGCGACAGCTCCGGGCACACACCCAGCACATGGTCGCGGAAGCAGTGGCCGCTGCCCAGCAGCAGCATGGTCTGCCGCTTCAGCTCGTCCGGATCGATCGCGCGCGCCTCGGCGAGATGGTGACCGCGCGGCACGGCGACAACGAAGGGCTCGTCGTACAGCGGACGCACCGTCAGGCCGGAATCGGGGAACGGCTCGGCCATGACCGCGCAATCGATCTCGCCCTGCTTGAGCAGCTCGATCAGCTTGTGCGTGTAGTTCTCCTGCAGCATCAGCGGCATCTGCGGCACGGTCTCGATCATCTGCTTGACCAGCGACGGCAGCAGGTACGGCCCGATGGTGTAGATCACCCCCACGCGCAGCGGCCCGGCCAGCGGATCCTTGCCCTGCTTGGCGATCTCGCGGATGGCCATGGTCTGTTCAAGCACGCGCTGGGCCTGCGCCACGATCTGCTCGCCGACGGAAGTCACCGACACCTCGGAGGTGCCGCGCTCGAAGATCTGCACGTTGAGTTCGTCCTCCAGCTTCTTGATGGCGACCGACAGTGTCGGCTGCGACACGAAGCAGGCTTCGGCAGCCCGGCCGAAATGGCGCTCGCGCGCCACGGCGACGATGTACTTGAGTTCGGTGAGCGTCATGACTTATCAAATCCGGGTAGTCGATAGATTTTACCTTCGATTCCGGGATCTGTCAGAGCGCCCTTGTGATTTGTGCGGTATGCGTACGATGCGGCACAAGCATCTGCCCAATCAGGCTTTCAGGTAGTGTTCGCGCCCGCCGAGCCAGCGTAACAGGTGCGTTTCCACCGCTTCCGGGAACTGTGCCAGCATCAGCTCGGCTGCTTCCTGCGCGTACTCCACCAGCCACGCGTCGGTCTGCAGGTCAGCGAAGCGCAACATGGCCTCGCCCGACTGGCGCGCACCCAGGAATTCACCCGGGCCGCGGATTTCCAGGTCGCGGCGCGCGATCTCGAAACCGTCGGTCGTCTCGCGCATGGTCGCCAGCCGCTCGCGCGCGGTGGGCGACAGCGGCGCCTGGTACATCAGCAGGCACACCGATTCGGCGCTGCCCCGCCCCACCCGGCCGCGCAGCTGGTGCAGCTGCGCCAGGCCGAAGCGCTCGGCGTGCTCGATCACCATCAGCGAGGCGTTAGGCACGTCCACGCCCACCTCGATCACCGTGGTGGCGACCAGCACCTGCATGCGGTTGGCGCTGAAGTCGTCCATCACCGAGGCCTTCTCGGCAGGCGGCAGGCGGCCGTGCACCAGCCCGACGCGCAGGTCGGGCAGCGCGGCCACCAGCGTTTCATAGGTCTCGACCGCTGTCTGCAGCTGCAGCGCCTCGCTTTCCTCGATCAGCGGACAAACCCAGTAGACCTGGCGGCCCTCTGCGGCAGCGTGGTGGATGCGCGCGATCACTTCATCGCGCCGCTCGTCGTTGACCAGGCGCGTGACGATCGGCGTGCGGCCCGGCGGCAGTTCGTCGATCACGGATACGTCCAGGTCCGCGTAATACGTCATGGCGAGCGTGCGCGGGATCGGCGTGGCCGACATCATCAGCTGGTGCGGCACGGTATCGGGCGCCGGCACATCGGTCGCCCCCGCCTTGCCGCGCAATGCCAGACGCTGCGCCACGCCAAAGCGGTGCTGTTCGTCCACCACCGACAGGCCCAGTTTCGCAAAGCGCACCGTGTCCTGGATCAGCGCATGGGTGCCGATCACCAGTTGCGCCTCGCCCGACTCCACGCGTGCCGCGGCCTCGCGCTTCTCGCGCGCCTTCAGGCTGCCGGCCAGCCAGACTACCGGCACGCCCAGCGGCTCCAGCCAGGCCGACAGCTTGCGAAAGTGCTGCTCGGCCAGGATTTCGGTCGGTGCCATCAGCGCGGCCTGGTAGCCGGCATCGATCGCCTGGCACGCCGCCAGCGCGGCGACGATGGTCTTGCCGCTGCCCACGTCGCCCTGCAGCAGCCGGTGCATCGGGTGCGGGAGCGCCATGTCGGCGGCGATCTCGGCTACCACGCGCTCCTGCGCGCCGGTCAGGCGGAACGGCAGCGCCGCCAGGAAGCGCGTCAACAGGCCGCCTTCACGGGGCGGCATGGTCGGCGCGGTCTTCTCGCGCCGCGCGGCGTGCGCGCGCCGCAGCGAGATTTGCTGCGCCAGCAGTTCGTCAAACTTGATGCGCTGCCAGGCCGGATGCGTGCGGTCGGCCAGGGCGGCCTCGCTTTCTTCCGGCGGCGGCGCATGCAGCAGGCGAAGGCAGTCGGCCAGCGGGCGCAGGTGCAGGCGCGCCAGCGGTCCCTGCAGCACCGGACGCGGCAGCGTCTCCGGCATGGGCGTGCGCGACAGCGCGCCGCCGATGGCCTTGCGCAGGTAGGCCTGCGAGATGCCGGCGGTGGCCGGGTAGACCGGCGTCAGGCGGTCCGGCAGCGCTTCGCCCTCCACCACCGGGCGCACCGTCGGGTGGACCATCTCGGCGCCGAAAAAGCCGCCGCGGACCTCGCCGCGCACGCGCAGCCGCACGCCTTCGGCCATCTGCTTGGTCTGGCTGCCGTAGAAGTTGAGGAAGCGCAGCGTCAGCTCGCCGGACGCGTCGGCGATCTTGACCACCAGTTGGCGGCGCGGGCGGAACGTGACTTCGTTGGAGATGACCTCGCCTTCCACCTGCGCCGGCTGGCCGAGCCCCGCGCGGCGGATCGCGTCGGCGATCGGCGCCAGCGTGGTCTCGTCCTCGTAGCGCATCGGCAGGTGCAGCACCAGGTCGACCGGGCGGCGCAGGCCTAGCTTGGCGAGGCGGGCTGCTGCGGACGAGGCGGCGGACGAGGTGGCGGACGAGGTGGCGGATGATGCCGGCTTGCCCTTGCCCTCCCCGGCCTTGCCGCGCGCGGGCGCGTCCGCCTCCTTGGCGGCATCGGCGGACAGGTCGGTCGTTTCGGTGGCGGTTCCGGGCATCGGCAACAAAGACTGGCGGCAGGGGCGGCCGGGGCCGCTGGCATCGGGCGGGAGCGCCGGCGAATAGCCGGTATCACGCCCGGCCCGGCGGCGAACACGCCCGTGGCCTTACAATATCGGATTCGCCGATTGTACCCATGCCGGCTGCCACCACGGGCGGCGAGTGCCGTTTTGTGCCTCGCTTTCCGACCCGTCGCGGGCCCCGCGCGCCGTTTCCACGATGTTGACGCTTTCCGATTTCGATTTTCCGCTGCCGCCAGAACTGATCGCCCAGAGCGCGCTGCCCGACCGCAGCGCCAGCCGGCTGCTGGTGGTGGAGCGGGTCGCACCCGCCGATACCGCCGATGCGGTACGCCTGGTCGACCGCGCCTTCAGCGACATCGTCGACTACCTGCGCCCTGAAGACCTGCTGGTGTTCAACGACACGCGCGTGATCAAGGCACGCTTCTTCGGCCACAAGCCCAGCGGCGGCAAGGTCGAGGTGCTGGTCGAGCGCGTGGTGGACTCCTATACCGTGCTGGCCCAGGTGCGCGCCTCCAAGACGCCCGCCGAGGACAGCGTGCTGCACCTGGCCGAAGACGCCTTCGCGGTGACGGTCGGCCCGCGGGTCGACCAGTTCTTCACCCTGCGCTTCCCCGAGCCGGCACTGGACCTGATCGAGCGCTACGGCCGCCTGCCGCTGCCGCCTTACATCACGCATGATCCCGACGCCTACGACGAGACCCGCTACCAGACCGTCTACGCGCGCAATCCGGGCGCCGTGGCGGCGCCGACCGCGGGGCTGCATTTCGATGACGCGCTGTTCGCGCGGCTGGATGCCGCCGGCGTGCGCCGCGCCTTCCTGACGCTGCACGTGGGCGCCGGCACCTTCCAGCCGGTGCGCACCGAAAACCTGGCAGAGCACAAGATGCATTCGGAGTGGTATGCCGTCTCCGAGGAACTGGCCCGGGCCGTGCGTGAAACCCGCGCCCGCGGCGGCCGCGTGATAGCGGTCGGCACCACTTCGCTGCGCGCGCTGGAATCGGCCGCGCAGCCAGACGGCACGCTGGCCGCCGGCAGCGGCGACACCGATATCTTCATCACCCCGGGCTACCGTTTCCGGCTGGTCGATGCCCTGATCACCAACTTCCACCTGCCCAAGTCGACGCTGCTGATGCTGGTGTCGGCGCTGGCCGGCGTGGAAGCCATCCGCGCCACCTACCGCCATGCGGTCGAGCAGCGCTACCGCTTCTTCAGCTATGGCGACGCCATGCTGCTGACCCGCCGGAATGGTGCCGATACCGCCGAAACCGCGGACACCGCGGCCTGAACCCTGACCCAAGCATGCTTAACTTCGAACTCATCACCACCGACGGCAACGCCCGCCGCGGCCGCGTCACGCTGAACCACGGCGTGGTCGAGACGCCGATCTTCATGCCGGTGGGCACCTATGGCTCGGTCAAGGCGATGTCGCCGCTGGAGCTGAACGAGATTGGCGCACACATCATCCTGGGCAACACTTTCCACCTTTGGTTGCGCCCGGGCCTGGACGTGGTCAACGCCCATGGCGGCTTGCACAAGTTCATCGGCTGGGACAAGCCGATCCTGACCGATTCCGGCGGCTTCCAGGTGTTTTCGCTCGGTGATCTGCGCAAGATCACCGAAGATGGTGTCACGTTTGCGTCGCCGGTCAATGGCGACAAGCTCTTCCTGTCGCCCGAGATTTCGATGCAGATCCAGCGCACGCTGAACTCGGATATCGTGATGCAGTTCGACGAGTGCACGCCGTACGAGATCGACGGCCGTCCCGCCACGCACGAGGAAGCGGCCAAGTCGATGCGCATGAGCCTGCGCTGGGCCAAGCGCTCGCGCGACGAGTTCGAGCGGCTGGCCAATCCCAATGCGCTGTTCGGCATCGTCCAGGGCGGCATGTACGAGGACCTGCGCGATGAATCGCTGGCGGGCCTGTCGGAGCTGGACTTCCACGGCTTCGCCATCGGCGGCCTGTCCGTCGGCGAGCCCAAGGAAGACATGATGCGCGTGCTCGAGCACGTGGCCCCGCGCCTGCCGGCCAACAAGCCGCACTACCTGATGGGCGTGGGCACGCCCGAGGACCTGGTCGCGGGCGTCGCCGCCGGCGTCGACATGTTCGACTGCGTCATGCCGACCCGAAATGCGCGCAACGGCTGGCTCTTCACCCGCTACGGCGACGTCAAGATCAAGAACGCCGCGCACCGCAGCGACCCGCGCCCGCTCGACGAAAACTGCGCCTGCTACACCTGCCGCAACTTCTCGCGCGCTTACCTGCACCATCTGCACCGGGTCGGCGAAATCCTCGGCGCGCGCCTGAATACCATCCACAACCTGCACTACTACCTGCAGCTGATGCGCGAGGTGCGCGAGTCGATCGAACTGCACCGCTTCGCCGACTTCCGCCGCCAGTTTGCGGCTGACCGCGCGCGCGGCACGCAGTAAAGCTGGCACGGCGTGCGAACTTTCCTGCCTGCGGCGGTCGAATAGCCGGGTCATTTTTTCCGTCATCCCCGCCTTCGCGGAAATGACGGGTGAGGCGTAGCGGGTAGCGCCGCGAGTCGCCCGTAAAGCACCCCGAACAAACCCGTATTCCGCCCTAGAATGCCAAAGGCGGGCGGAATGCGAATGGTAGAATGATCGATTACTTGACTGACTTTTGTGACGGAGAATCAACGTGCTGATTTCTAACGCATTTGCCCAGACCGCCGGTGCCGGCGGCGCGGCTGGCGGCCTGATGAGCTTCCTGCCCATCATCCTGATGTTTGCGGTGCTGTGGTTCATCATGATCCGCCCGCAAATGAAGCGCCAGAAAGAAGCGAAGGCAATGCTCGAAGCGCTGGCCAAGAACGACGAAGTCGTCACCGCCGGCGGTATCCTGGGCCGCGTGACCAGGGTCACCGACCAGTACGTCAGCCTGGAAATCTCGGAAGGCACCGAGATTACCGTGCAGAAGAACGCCGTGACCGCGGTGCTGCCGAAGGGTTCGCTTAAGGCGCTTTGATCCGGCGCTTTGATCCGGCGCTTTGATCCGCCGATCGCCCCGATCGACTAAGCGACTCCCGCCTTTGTCTTTTCCGGCATGCCCGTTCGCGCATGCCCCGGCAGCCGCCTGATCCAGCCCGACGGAGCCCCCGTGGCTCCGTGCCGTGGCTGCCAGGCGGCTGTTTGCCAAACCGGTTCGGCCCCGCCAACCGCTGAATGACTGGCCCGAGATGAATCGTTATCCGCTTTGGAAATACCTCGTGATCCTGGTGGCGCTGACCATCGGCATCCTCTACACCTTGCCGAACTTCTTCGGCGAGGCGCCCGCCGTGCAGGTGTCTTCGGGCAAGGCCACGGTCAAGGTCGACCTGTCGATGCAGAAGCAGGTCGAAGAGATCCTGGCGCAAAACCAGCTGCGGCCTGACGGCGTGTTCTTCGACATTTCCGGCCAGTCCGGCTCGGTCAAGGCGCGTTTCCGCACCACCGACGAGCAGCTCAAGGCCAAGGACGTGCTGTCGCGCGCGCTCAACCCGGATGCCGCCGATCCGACCTACGTGGTCGCGCTGAACCTGCTGTCGGGCTCGCCGCGCTGGCTGACCTCGCTGCACGCGCTGCCGATGTACCTGGGCCTGGACCTGCGCGGCGGCGTGCACTTCCTGCTGCAGGTCGACATGAAGGGCGCCGTCGACAAGAAGCTCGACAGCCTGGCCGGCGACGCGCGCACGCTGCTGCGCGACAAGAACGTGCGCCATGGCGGCATCGACCGCGACGGCGAGCGCCTGACGGTGCGCTTCAACAACGCCGACGACGCCAACCGCGCCCGCGCGCTGCTGGCCGACAACCTGCGCGAAGTGGCCTTCGCCATGGACGGCAACAACGTGGTCGGCACCTTCACCGAGGCCGCCCGCAAGGCCGTGCAGGATGCCGCCGTCAAGCAGAACATCACCACCCTGCACAACCGCGTCAATGAACTCGGCGTGGCGGAGCCGGTGATCCAGCAGCAAGGGGCCGACCGCATCGTGGTGCAGCTGCCCGGCGTGCAGGACACCGCCAAGGCCAAGGACATCATCGGCCGCACCGCCACGCTGGAAGCGCGGCTGGTCGACAACGACGCGCCGCGCAGCCCGCGTCCGGGCGACCCGATCCCCTTCGGCAGCGAGCTGTTCACGCATGGCAACGGCGCCCCGGTGGTGCTGAAGAAGCAGGTCATCTTCACCGGCGACCGCATCGAAAGCGCGTCGGCCGGCTTCGACCAGAACCAGCAGCCCTCGGTCAATATCAAGCTCGACGCCCAGGGCGGCCGCGTGCTGCGTGACGTCTCGCGCGAGAACCTGAAGAAGCCGATGGCGATCGTGCTGTTCGAGAAGGGCAAGGGCGAAGTGCTGACGGTGGCGACGATCCAGTCCGAGCTGGGCTCGAGCTTCCAGATCACCGGCTCCTACTCCACCGAAGCCGCCAACGACCTGGCGCTGCTGCTGCGCGCTGGCTCGCTGGCCGCGCCGATGGAGATCATCGAGGAGCGCACCATCGGCCCGTCGCTGGGTGCCGACAACATCGAGAAGGGTTTTGACTCGGTCGCCTATGGCTTTGCCGCCATCGGCGTCTTCATGATCCTGTACTACATGCTGTTCGGCGTGTTCTCTGTGATGGCACTGGGCGTGAACCTGCTGCTGCTGATCGCGGTGCTGTCGATGCTGCAGGCCACGCTGACGCTGCCGGGCATCGCCGCTATCGCGCTGGTGTTGGGCATGGCCATTGACGCCAACGTGCTGATCAACGAGCGAATCCGCGAGGAACTGCGCGCGGGCGCATCGCCGCAGATGGCAATCGCCGTCGGCTTCGACCGCGCGTGGGCAACCATCCTGGACTCGAACGTGACCACGCTGATCGCCGGCCTGGCGCTGCTGGCCTTCGGTTCGGGCCCGGTGCGCGGCTTTGCCGTGGTGCACTGCCTGGGCATCCTGACCTCCATGTTCTCGGCGGTGTTCTTCAACCGCGGCCTGGTCAACCTCTGGTACGGCCGCAAGAAGAAGCTGCAGAGCGTGGCCATCGGCCAGATCTGGAAGCCGGGCAACGCCTCTGACACCCCGGTCGCCAAGTAAGCGGCCGGGACAGCCGATCAGCAAAACTAGCAGTACAGAACAGGATTCAACATGGAATTCTTCCGCATCCGGCGCGACATTCCGTTCATGAAGCACGCGTTGGTCTTCAACGTGATCTCCTTCGTGACGTTTGCCGCAGCCGTGTTCTTCCTCTGGCAAAAAGGCCTGCACCTGTCGATCGAGTTCACCGGCGGCACGGTGATGGAGGTCAGCTACCAGCAGGCGGCCGACCTGGAAAAGATCCGCGGCCAGGTAAGCAAGCTGGGCTATAGCGACGTGCAGGTGCAGAACTTCGGCACCTCGCGCGACGTGATGATCCGCCTGCCGCTGCAGAAAGGCCCGGACGGCAAGCCCGTCACGTCGGCCCAGCAGAGCGAGCAGGTCATGGGCGCGCTGCAGGCCGCCTCGCCTGACGTCAAGCTGCAACGGGTCGAGTTCGTCGGCCCGCAGGTCGGCAAGGAGCTGGCGACCGATGGCCTGCTGGCGCTGCTGTGCGTGATAGTCGGGATCGTGATCTACCTGTCGTTCCGCTTCGAGTGGAAGTTCGCGGTGGCGGGCATCATCGCCAACCTGCACGACATCGTGATCATCCTGGGCTTCTTCGCCTACTTCCAGTGGGAATTCTCGCTATCGGTGCTGGCGGCGGTGCTGGCGGTGCTGGGCTACTCGGTCAACGAATCGGTGGTGATCTTCGACCGGATCCGCGAGAACTTCCGCAAGTTCCGCAAGATGACCACGCATGAAATCATCGACAACGCGATCACCAGCACGATCTCGCGGACCATCATCACCCACGGTTCGACCCAGATGATGGTGCTGTCGATGTTCTTCTTCGGCGGCCCGACGCTGCACTACTTCGCGCTGGCGCTGACGGTGGGTATCCTGTTTGGCATCTATTCGTCGGTGTTCGTGGCCGCGGCGCTGGCGATGTGGTTGGGCGTGAAGCGGGAAGACCTGGTCAAGGCCGACAAGAAGGGCGAGTCGACCGACCGCAACGACCCGAACTTCGGCGCGCAGGCCTGACGATCTGCTGCTCCGGTAAATAGAAATGGCGCCCCGAGGGGCGCCATTTCTTATTGCGGCGGGATGCAACCGCATCAGGCCTGTTGCGCGAACCGCTCGATCCACGCCGCCAATCGGTCGGCCGCGAACGTCTCCGTACGCGGCGCTGCGCGGCACAGGATGGTGTCCCCATCGCGCGCGAACTGCAGCGCGCCGCCGGCCTCGTCCAGCCACAGCAGGCTGGCCAGCCAGGCCGCGTGATGGGACGACACCGGCGTGCCCACCGGCTGCGCCAGGAATTCGACCAGCGTGGCCGGCGTGGTCCACACCACGGCATCGCCGTCGCGGCGCACCACGTCGCCGCCTAGCGCGTCGGCAATGACCACGACCGCATCGGCCGCGCCCTTGCCCGCGTTGGCGCTGCGCAGCGCCGCCAGCCGCATGGCCACGGCATGGCCGAAGCTGCCGCTGCGCTCGGACTCGGCGCGCACCAGGTCGGCGTAATCCATGCGCTGCCAGTCCGGGTCAGCGTTTTTCGCGCCGGCCAGGCTGACCGCCGCCAGGTAGGTCTCGACCGGCTGGAAGCGGCCCGGGCCGATCAGGCTCGCGCACAGCGCATGCAGCATGCCGATGCGGGTGGCCACGGTCTGGGTCTGCAGCACCGCCAGCTTCTCGCGCACCAGCTGGTCGCGCTCCTTGCGCAGTCCGGACAGCTCCAGCGCCTGCTTCAGTTCCATGCGCAATGCCGTGATGTCCCACGGCTTCTTGATATAGCGATGGATCTGGCCCTGGTTGACCGCCTCGACGGTCTGGTCCAGCTCGGAGTAGGCCGTGGTCAGGATACGCACGATATGCGGGTAGCGTTCGCGCGCATAGCGCAGCAGTTCGTTGCCGTATTCGCCGGGCATGCGCTGGTCCGACACCAGCACCGCCAGGCTGTCGGCGTGCGCGTCCAGCAGCGCCTTGCCCTCTTCCACCGAACCGCCGGTCACCACCGGTGCCAGCGCCCCGATGGCGCGCTGGAAATACTTGACGGCGGTTGCCTCGTCATCGACGAACAGAATCGCCGGGGGTGGTGCCTGGGTGGCATTCGGTTCGCTCATCGGTCACTCCTAATCATTCGATTCTTGAAACTCGGAAAGTCCAGCGTCACGGTCGTGCCGGCACCGGACGCGGACGCGATCCGGATGCCGCCGCCAAAGGACTGCATGACGCGGTTGCAGAAAATCATGCCCAGGCCGCTGCCGCCGGCGCTGGCGTGGGTGGTCACGGGGTCGACCAGCAAGCGCTCCATCACCTCGGGCGGGATGCCGGGTCCGTTGTCGGTGATATGGATTTCCTGGTGCGGCTGGGCCACCACCACGAAGCGCAGCGCCGGCGACGGCGTGCCGGCGAGCGCGCGCAGCGCGTTGCTCATCACTGACGAGAGCACCAGCGCCACGCAGTTGGGCAGCGTCTGTACCGGGAAATCGCCGTGCAGCTCGACCTGCACCCACTGGCGCTGGTCGCCGGAAAACGGGTAGGTATCGAGCAGCGACGCGACCAGCGCACCGGCGCTGACCTCGCCACCGGGCTCGGGCCGCGCTGCCTTGCTGCCGGCACTGTTGCGCACCGACTGCAGGAACGACGACAGCACCGCCAGGCAATACTGGGCGTTGTCGTGCATGGCGCTGGCGGCCTGGCCGATCTCGCCCTGGCGCTGCTCGGTGTATTCGCCCGCAACCCGGCTTTCGATGCCGCGCGCGAAGTTGGCGATCGCCGCCAGCGGCGTGTTCAGCTCGTGCGCCAGGAAAGCCAGAGTCTCGTCGATCGCCATCAGCCGGTGCTGGCGCAGCGCGCGTTCGCGGTGGCGCTCGCCGGCCAGGCGCAGCACTTCGCGCACCTGCGCCACGCTCAGCGGCTTCTCCAGGATGCGGAACACCTCGCCGCTGTTGACCGTCTGCAGCAGCATGTCCTTGTCGGCATACGCCGTCACCAGGATGCGCACGATCTGCGGGTACAGTTGCGCCACTTCGCGCAGCAGTTCTCCGCCATCGCGGCCGGGCATGCGGAAGTCGGTCACCAGGACGGCGATGCGCGCGCCCTCGGTGGCGAGCGTGGCGATAGCCTCCTCGGCACTGGCGGCCAGCAGTACTTCATACTCCGAGCCCACCGCGCGCGCGAAATACTTGCGCGCCATGTCTTCGTCGTCGACGTAAAGCAGGGTCGGCCGCGCTTGCTGCACCTCGGTCATGGCACTCATGACGGCTTACTCCGCGCGCGGCAGGTCAAAGCTGAACGCGGCCCACTGCCCCAGCTCGCTCTCGGCGAAGAGCTGGCCGCCGTGGCGCTCGATCACCGCGTAGCTGATCGACAGCCCCAGCCCCAGGCCCTGCCCCACGTCGCGCGTGGTGAAGAAGGGCTCGAACACGCGCGCCAGGTTTTCCTCGGCGATGCCGGGGCCATTGTCGCGCACCGTGACATGGAGCCGGCTGTCGGCCCAGCGCACCGTGGTATGGATCTCCGGCGCGGCCGTGCCGGCCTTGCGCATGGCCAGCGCGGCGTTGGAGAACAGGTTGATCAGCACGCCGATGACCGCGGCCTCATCGCCCAGCACCAGCGTGTCGCCCGGCAGCTCGCGCGTCACCTTGACGCCGCGCAGCTCGTGCGCGGTCAGGCGGATCGACGAGTCCAGCGCCTTCTCGAACAGGAATGGCGTGCCCTCTACCTCGGCGCCCGGCTTGCGGTAGGCGAAGGTCTTCAGGTCGGACACGATATGCTGGATGCGCTGCATGCCCTGCTTGGCATCGACCAGGCATTCGGTCAGCGATTCGCTTTCCTTGGCCTGCGGCTCCTCCATCGCCACCTCGATCGCCATCAGGCAGAAGTTGACCGGGTTGTTGACCTCATGCAGCAGCCCGGCCGCCAGCGTACCGATCGCGGCCATCTTTTCCTGCTGCAGCATCTGGCCCTTGATGTCGACCAGCTTGCGGTTGATGACTTCCAGCTCGGCGTTTTTCTCGGCCACTTCCGCTTTCAGGCGGAACAGGATGAAACGCGCGCGCTCATTGAAGAACGTATAGACCCCGCTGGCCGCCGCGGCGAACAGCAGGAACAGCGAGTTGACGATGAAGGTCCCCATCGGCTCGATGCCCCCGGCGTGGAACAGGCACGCCAGCACGTACAGCAGGTAGGAAAGCAGGCCAAAGACCAGGTTCTGCCACAGCCCGAACGGCAGCGCGATGCCCGAGGCGAAGATCGCCAGGTTCAGGCCGACGTAGTAAGGCGACTGCACGCCTTCGGTCTGCGAGATCATCCACGCGATCATGATCTGCGGCAGCAGCAGCCAGGTCAGCGTCAGCCAGGGTGCGAACCGGCGCCCGATGGCGCTGTACAGCATCACCACCACGCCCGCGATCAGCAGGGACACCACCACGCGCGCCACCGCGAACGCCAGCTGCTGCTGTGGATACTGGCCGTAGTCGAGCCCGACACCGAGCAGGACCAGCACGATCGCGGTATATGCGCCGCCACGGCTGAACGCCAGGCGGAAATCGGCCAGCTCGGACTGGTAGCCGGCGTAGAGTTGGTTGGTGCTCATGGGGTGGTCCGCCCGGACAGCCTCATTCAATGGTGGCTTCAGCAAAGACGTTGACGCCCGTGGCGTCGACGTAGATGCGGTGCGAATGCGAATTCTCCGGCAGCAGCTGCGCCATGCCGGCGTCGTCACGGTAGATCAGGTACCACTCCAGCAGGTGCTCCATGCCAAATTTCTCTGGATTGTTGGCATGCACGTTGGTGACCAGGATCTGGCCGCCCGTACGCGAACGCGAGGCGAAATACGCCAGCAGCCGCGTGCAGACCTTGTCCGACAGGTAGTCGAACAGCCCCGCGCAGTAGACCGCATCGAACTCCCGTGCACTGATATCGTCAGGCGAGATGCGGCGCTTGAGCAGATCGTGCACCGACTGGTGCACCATCTCGACCGATACCTTGCGCCCGGCGCCAGAGGCCGCCC
Source organism: Cupriavidus phytohabitans (assembly GCF_000426345.1). Classification (GTDB taxonomy): domain Bacteria; phylum Pseudomonadota; class Gammaproteobacteria; order Burkholderiales; family Burkholderiaceae; genus Cupriavidus. The sequence goes on from NZ_AUFE01000045.1 coordinate 46,206, forward strand.
GCTCGATCGAGTTGCGCGTGTAGTCCAGCGTCTCTTCACTGAAGTCGACCAGCTGGAACGACAGCAGCTCCGGATTGGGATACTCGCGCACGAAACGCTGGATCTCGAAGGCCGGTCCGCAGCCCACGTTGAGCACGCGGAGCGGGCGGCCGGCGGCGCGCGCACGCTCGGCCTGGCGCGTCAGGAAGTCCACCAGCAGGTCGATGCGGTTGCGGTGCGCGGTGGCCACTGCCGCCTTCAGGAAGGCGGTGTTGACGATCTGGAAGTAAGTGGTCGGGCCCTGCTGCGGATCGCTCAGGATCTGGTTGACCATCTCATAGTCGCCCGCGTACCCGAGCGGCTTGGTAAAGGTCCGGTACACGAACGGTGCGCGCAGCAGCAGCGGGTGCAGCGCGGACTGCGCATAGGTGCGGTGCACCGGCGCGATCTCCGGGTCCACGCGCTCGGCCTCGCCCTCGAGCCAGTCGAGATAGGTCTTGGTCCTGGCCATGATCGGCGTGGCCAGCTCGTAGAACACGTCCTCGCGCAGCTTGCCGTCCTTCTTGGGCAGCGATTCGGTCAGGTCGACCTGCTCGACCCAGCGCGACACTTCGGACAGGAAGGCGCGCATCTCGTTGACCACGATCTGGTAGTCGCGCCGGATATTGAAGCGCGTATCCCAGTCCTGCACGAACAGCTCGGCTTCGCGCGCGACCGACTTGGGCTCGTTGTTCAGGTCGGTCAGCTCGCGCCACTCGTCGATCAGCGTCAGCGATACCACCGCAGTCAGGCCGGTGTTCACCAGGCTCATCACCACGGCCTTGCCCAGGTAGGCATTCTTGGCGCCCATGCGGACGCTGAGCTCGCTCAGCACCTCGCTGACCTGCACGATCGAGTACGGATTGTAGATTTCCATCACCAGAGACTTTCTCTGGAGATTGATGATCGTGCCCCGCACCTGTTCGCCCTGCGAGTTGCGGAAACTAACTACCGGATCGATTTGCGTTTTGGAATACACGGTATTGCGCCAGGGAAATCCGAGAAACGCTGCGGGCCATACTGCCTGGGCGGGACGGCCGGGTACAGCAGGAGGGGCGAGAGAATCGCGGGGAAGGCTACCGGTATCGGGATGTGCAGCGAATGCTCATAGGAATGCGCTATAGCCTGTTGGCGGGCGGCGGGCTCACCCTTTGCGGGAAAGCACCGACATGCCCGGATCGTCTGGAATTGCCGCGGCCCATTGTACTGTGGCAATTGAGTCGCGTACAACCAAGTGCCTTGTCCGCCCCTCTAGCGGCGGGGTCGGCTACAGGATACCTAAAGCCATGAAAAAAGGCCGGCGATCGCCGGCCTTGTGTCGCTTTCTGTGAGCGGGCCCTGGCGGGCCAACCCGTGGCGCTTACTCGGCGCGCACGCCTTCCACCTGGATGGCGAGCTTGACTTCGGGCTTGAAGCCCATCTTCACACCGTAGTCCAGGCCGAAATCGGCGCGGTTGAACTCGCCCACGGCGTCGGCGCCGCAGGCTTCGCGCTTGAGCATGGGGTGCTGGATGCACTTGAATTCGCGGATTTCCAGCTTGACGGGCTTGGACACGCCGCGCAGCGTCAGCACGCCGTCGACTTCGGTCGGCACGTCGCCCTTGAACTTGCTGAACTTGCCCTTGTAGGTCGCCTCCGGGAAAGCTTCCACGTTGAACATGTCCGGACCCTTGGCGTGCTGGTTCAGCTTGGTATTGCCGAAATCGATCGAAGACGGATCGATCTTCACCTCGACGGTACCAGCCTTGGCGGCACGATCCAGCGTGACGGTGCCGCTGGACTTGTCGAACTTGCCGCGCCACGTCGACAGGCCACCCAGGTGGTCGGCCTCGAAGCTCGGATAGGTATGGGTCGGATCGAGGTTGTACGTCACGGTATTGGCCGAAGCCACGCCGAAGGCGGCGGTTGCGGAAATGGCCGCGACGGCGGCAACGACGGAACGCAGTTTCATGGGATCTCCCGACAAAAGCAGGTTAACAGGTTAAGCGGAACGTTCTTGGTTATTAACGTCCTGGTACGTCAGCGGATTGCCGGCCTTACTTCTTGGCCTGCACGATACGGAACTTGATCTGCACATCGTCAGCCACCACCGATGTGTCCTTCCACTCGCCGTCGCCGATGTTGAACGCGGTGCGCTTGATCGGCAGCGCGCCCTCGAACACCTGGCTGGCGCCTTCCTGGCGGTAGGTGGCCGGCACCACCACATCGACGGTCTTGCCCTTGATGGTCAGCTTGCCGGCGACGTCGTACTTGCCCGGCGTGCCGTTCTTGATGCTGGTGGACTGGAACACGGCCTTGGGGTACTTGGCCGCGTCGAACCAGTCCTTGCCCTTCACTTCCTTGGTGGTCTCGGCGTCGCCGATCTCGAAGCTGGCGACGTCGATCTCGACCTTGGCCGACGAGGCGGCCAGCTTGGCGGGATCGAAACTGACCTGCGCATCGAACTTCTTGAACTTGCCTTCCATCGGCACGCCGATCTGGCGCGCCACGGCGGTCACCGAGCTCTTGGCCGCGTCAACCTGGGCCCAGGCCAGGTTGGCGGCGATGCCTGCGGCGGCCAGCACGGCTGCCACGGTGGCGTTGAGGGCCAGCGAGCCGCGGCGGGAATGGCGATTCATCTTCAATGACTCCTGTATCAGGTTCGAGGTTCGGCGCAAGGCGCCGCAGTATGGGAAATGTCAGCGCAGAATATCAGCGCAGGAAGGGCAGCATCCGGCCCAGCGTGCCGTCGCGGTCGACGAACTGGTGCTTCACTGCCGCCGCCGCATGGACAACGACCACGGCGGCCATCAGGTAGTTCAGCCAGGCATGCGCAAACTTGAGCAATTCCTTCAGTTCGTCGTTCTTCTCGATCAGCACCGGCATCTTCCACAGGCCGAGGTAGACCACCGGCACGCCAGCCGCCAGGCTGTAGAAATAGCCGCTGATGGGAACGATCACGATCAACAGGTACAGCAGGTGATGCGCGCCGGCGGCGGCCCTGGCCTGCCATGCCGGCGTGCCGGGCGCGACCGGCGGGGCCGCGTGCGTGGCGCGCCACAGCACGCGCAGCAGCGCCACGGCGAAGATCGTCACGCCCAGCCACTTGTGCCACGAATACAGCTTCAGCTTCGTCGGCGTCAGCCCGGGGATGCCGGTCATGTACAGGCCGAGCCCGAACGCGCCGAAGATCGCCAGGGCGACGATCCAGTGCAGCGCGATGGCTGTGGCACCGTAGCCGGCCGGGGCATTGGCGGTAGAACGCATCTGTTTCCTCTCGCCCGGGTCATGGGCATTTCACAAATTTGGGGGAGCACCCTGGAATTGGATCCGCCGGGGCGCTGAAGATTCTCGCATTATTGCGGCGGGAAGTGCGCCCATGCAGGACAGTCCTTCATTAAGTTATTCAAATGCTTTGAAGTGTCATTCTGCCGCAAGCGCCACAACGCCGCAGACGGCTTCGAGGTAGCACAATCGGGCGCGGCCAAAGCAAAAAAGCCATCCTGGCGGATGGCTTTTTCTGACTGTGCCGGCGCTGCGGCCGACTGATGTGACGTTAAATGCGCTCTGCGAGCGAGACCGCCTTGCCGATGTAGCTGCCCGGCGTCATGTCGAGCAGCAGTTGCTTGGCATCGGCCGGGATCGCCAGGCCGTTGATGAAGGTTTGCAGCGCCTCGCGCGAGATGCCCTTGCCGCGGGTCAGCTCCTTGAGCTGCTCGTACGGATTGGGCACGCCGAAGCGGCGCATTACGGTCTGCACCGGCTCGGCCAGCACTTCCCAGCAGTTGTCGAGGTCTTCGTTCAGGCGCTCGGGGTTGGTTTCCAGCTTGCCCAGGCCGCGCAGGCAGGCCTCGTAGGCCAGCAGGCTGTAGCCGAAGGCCACGCCGATATTGCGCAGCACCGTCGAGTCGGTCAGGTCGCGCTGCCAGCGCGACACCGGCAGCTTTTCCGACAGGTGGCGCAGCACCGCGTTGGCAAGTCCGACGTTGCCTTCCGAGTTCTCGAAATCGATCGGGTTGACCTTGTGCGGCATGGTCGACGAGCCGATTTCGCCGGCCTTGGTCTTCTGCTTGAAGTAGCCCAGCGAGATATAGCCCCAGATGTCGCGGTTCAGGTCGAGCAGGATGGTGTTGGCGCGGGCGACCGCGTCGAACAGCTCGGCCATGTAGTCGTGCGGCTCGATCTGGATGGTGTACGGATTGAAGGTCAGGCCCAGGCGGGTCTCGATCACTTGCCGCGAGAAGGCTTCCCAGTCAAACGTCGGGTATGCCGACAGGTGGGCGTTGTAGTTGCCCACCGCGCCGTTCATCTTGCCCAGCAGCTCGACCTGCTCGATGCGCTGGATCGCGCGCGCCAGGCGCGCGGCCACGTTGGCCATTTCCTTGCCCAGCGTGGTCGGGCTGGCCGGCTGGCCGTGGGTGCGCGACAGCATCGGCTGGGTGGCATTGAGCCTGGCCAGTTCCACCAGGCGGGCGTGCACGCGCCTGAGCGCCGGCACGATGACGCCGTCGCGGGCGCCCTTGAGCATCATGCCGTGCGAGGTGTTGTTGATGTCTTCCGAAGTGCAGGCGAAGTGGATGAACTCGCTGGCCGCTTCCAGTTCGGCGTTGCCCTTGACCTGCTCCTTGAGCCAGTACTCGACGGCCTTCACGTCATGGTTGGTGACGGCTTCGATTTCCTTGATGCGGGCGGCATCGGCTTCGGAGAACTTGTCCACCAGTGCCAGCAGCGCGGCTTCGGAGGCGGCGGAGAACTTCGGCATGTCGGGCAGGCCGGTCTGGGCCAGCGCGATCAGCCAGTGCACCTCGACCTTGACGCGGTTGCGCATGAAGGCCGCCTCGGACAGCCATTCGCGCAGCGCGTCGGCCTTGGCGGCGTAGCGGCCATCGATCGGGGATAGAGCGGTGAGCGGCGAAAGCGAGGAGGTGGTCATGCTGGAAACCGGGGAAAGGAGGAAATAGGGGACGTACGGTGCACGCCGCGGGGGCTGGCGCGATATCAGCGTCGGATCGGCGGAAGCAACCGCCGGCAACAAGGGCGAAGCGCCCGATGCGCCGCACCGGCGGGTTCGCCCGCACGCGCCGCACCGGCGTCCGGCGCTGCGCAACGCGGGATTTTACCACCGCTGCCCCGGCTCCGGGGCAGCGGTCAAGTGCGCCCGCGGGGCATCGGTGCGCGACCCCGCATTCATCCGGCACCGCAGGTATACTCGCGCACGCCGTTCCAGTAGCCTGTTATGAAGTGCATCGGGCAGCAGCGCACCCCGGCGCCGCTGCCACGCCGCAGGCGATGCACTTCATAACAAGCTCAAGGGGAGAACATGAAGCTGTATGCGTCCCATACCAGTCCCTACGCGCGCAAGGTGCGCGTGGTGATGGCGGAAAAGAAGATCGACTACCAGCTGGTTGAAGAGGACGTCTGGTCGCCGGAATCGAAGATCGGCCAGTACAACCCCCTCGGCAAGGTGCCTTGCCTGGTGATGGAAGACGGCGGCGCCATCTACGATTCGCGCGTGATCGTCGAATATGTCGACACGCTGACGCCGGTCAGCCGGATGATCCCGCAAGGCGGGCGCGAGCGGCTGGAAGTGCGCTGCTGGGAAGCGCTGGCCGACGGCCTGCTCGACGCGGCCCTGCTGGCGCGCCTGGAAGTGACGCAGCGCGAGCCGCACGAGCGCAGCGAACGCTGGGTCAAGCGCCAGCTCGGCAAGATCGACGCGGCGCTGGCCGCCATGGCACACGGCCTGGCCGACCGCCCCTTCTGCACTGGCACGCACTATTCGCTGGCGGACGTCGCGGTGGGCTGCGCGCTGTCCTACCTGGATTTCCGCTTCCCCGATATCGCCTGGCGCGAGCGCCATCCCAACCTGGCGGCGCTGGAAGAAAAGCTGTCGAAGCGGCAGTCATTCATCGATACCGCGCCGCCGCGCGGCTGAAACCCGCCCGCCTTGATAAAAAACACCCGCACACAGCGGGTGTTTTTTATCCGGCCGCCGGCAGCGCCTACTGGATGATGCCGCCGCCCAGGCACACCTCGCCGTCATACAGCACCGCCGACTGCCCCGGCGTGACGGCCCACTGGGCCTCGGCAAATCCCAGCTGCAGCGTGTTCCCGTCCGCCGCCTGCACGGTGCAGGCGGCATCACTCTGGCGATAGCGGGTCTTGGCCGCCATCGCCGCGCCCGCGGCCGGTGGCGCGCCGGCCACCCACGACAGATCCGAGGCGGTCAGCACCGGCGTCAGCAACCACGGGTGGTCGTGGCCCTGCACCACGTATAGCGTGTTGTTCGCCATATCCTTGCGCGCCACATACCAGGCATCGCCGTTGCCATCGCGGCTGCCGCCCAGGCCAATGCCCTTGCGCTGGCCCAGCGTATAGAACGCCAGCCCGATATGCTCGCCCACGACCTTGCCCTCGGGCGTCTTCATCGGGCCCGGCCGGGTCGGCAGGTAGCGGTTCAGGAAATCGCGGAACGGCCGTTCGCCGATAAAGCAGATACCGGTCGAATCCTTCTTTTTCGCGTTCGGCAGGCCGATCTCGGCAGCGATCTCGCGCACGCGCGTCTTGGGGATCTCGCCCAGCGGGAACAGCGTGCGCGACAGTTGCGCCTGGTTCAGCCGGTGCAGGAAATAGCTCTGATCCTTGGTGTGGTCGAGCGCCTTGAGCAGCTCGAAGCGCCCTGCCGCGTTCTGGCGCACGCGCGCATAGTGGCCGGTGGCGATGGTCTCGGCGCCCAGCGACATCGCATGGTCCAGGAAAGCCTTGAACTTGATCTCGGCATTGCACAGCACGTCGGGGTTGGGCGTGCGGCCTGCCGAATACTCGCGCAGGAAATCGGCAAAGACGCGGTCCTTGTACTCGGCGGCAAAGTTGACCGCCTCGACGTCGACGCCGATCAGGTCGGCCACCGACACCACGTCCAGCCAGTCCTGGCGTGTGGAGCAGTACTCGCTGTCGTCATCGTCTTCCCAGTTCTTCATGAACAGGCCGATGACCTCGTAGCCCTGCTGCTTGAGCAGCCAGGCAGTGACCGACGAATCGACCCCGCCCGACATGCCCACGACCACGCGCTTGCCTTTCGCGTTTGCGTTCGCGCTCACAACTGTGCTCCCACGGACAACGCCGAAGGGTGCGTGTACAACGCGTCCAGCGCGAAGCGCTTGCCGGCCAGGTAATCGTCGACGCAGGCCACCACGAGCGGCGAGCGATGGCGTTCCGGGCACGCGCGGATCTCGTCGGCACTCATCCAGACCGTGCGCACGATGCCGGTGTCGAGCTGGCGGCCCGCGTCGAGCGAGCCCAGGTCGCCGGTAAAGGCAAAGCGCACGTATGTGACATCCGTACCGCTGCGCGAAGACAGCGAGCGGCCCATGTAGCAGCCCAGCAACGCACGCGGCTCGAAGGTGTGTGCGGTTTCTTCCAGGGTTTCGCGGATAACGGCGCGGATCAGGCTCTCGCCCGGATCCAGGTGGCCGGCGGGCTGGTTCAGCCGCAGGCCTTCCGCGGTTTCCTCTTCGACCAGCAGGAAGCGTCCGCCGCGCTCGATCACGGCGGCAACGGTCACGCTGGCATTCCAATCACGTGGCATGATGCTCAATTTTTAGGCAATCTCGCATTCTACCGGTTGCCGGGGCATCGTGCAGCGGCATCGGCCGCCGACCAGACAGCCAGGCGAAACTGTTCGGAACTGTCCGGAAATTCGTCGCCGCACTGCAACAAAAACCGACCGCGCGGTCACACCATAGCGCGTCAGATTGCTGTAAGCTGCGAAAAAATTGTGCGCTGCGGCCAGGCCGGCACGGCGAGCAACGGACCAGACGTCGGTCCGCCCAACCAGATCACGACGCCAGCTAAAGGAGAAATCGACGATGTACATCGGCATCCCGCAGGAGACGCGGGCAGGCGAAACTCGCGTCGCCGCCACCCCCGAGACGGTCAAGAAGTACGTCGCCCAGGGCCACAAGGTGGTCGTCCAGGCCGGCGCCGGCGTTCGCGCCAGCCAGCCCGACGGCGCGTATGAAGCGGTCGGCGCCACCATCGGCACCGCTGCCGAGGCGCTCGGGGCGCAACTGGTGCTCAAGGTACGCGCCCCCGAGCCGGCCGAACTGGCCCAGATGAAGGCCGGGGCTGTGCTGGTGGGCATGCTCAATCCCTTCGATGCCGAGAACAACGCACGCATGGCAGCAGCCAACGTGACCGCGTTCGCGCTCGAGGCCGCGCCGCGCACCACGCGCGCGCAGAGCATGGACGTGCTGTCGTCGCAGGCCAACATCGCCGGCTACAAGGCCGTGCTGGTGGCCGCGCACCACTACCAGCGCTTCATGCCGATGCTGATGACCGCCGCCGGCACCGTCAAGGCCGCGCGCGTGCTGATCCTGGGCGCCGGCGTCGCCGGCCTGCAGGC
>NZ_AUFE01000046.1 GCF_000426345.1 Cupriavidus phytohabitans
GCATGTATGGACCCGACGCCTTTTGCAAGCTTCTTGTTCGTGATATCGAAACGGTCTGCATACATGTATCCGGCTTGCCCGATGGGCGCTTGCCGAAGCACGCCCGCAGCCTCGATGAGATCCGCGCATCCCGTCCTTAGCAGATTGGCGGCGTGCCTCACGGGCCGCCGACAGCAAAAACAGGCTTTAGGATGCTGGTTCAACCAATTTCGTCATCGCTTTGAGAAGCTTCGCAATCCTGTGTGGGTATCCTCCTCCTTGCAAGCTGGTTGTTGGGTTATACAGCCGCGTTGCGCGCTATGTAGGTCGAGTCGCTGCTGAGCAGCGCCTGGATGACGCGCGCGTTTTTGTTGGCCAGCGCGACTGCCGCGCAGTTGTGCCCCCGTCGCGCGATCAGCTGCTGCAGCCAGATGCTCTGCGGATCAACCTTATTCGTTGCGTAGCGGAGAACCGCCCGCGCCCCGTGGATCAGCAGGGTCCGCAGGTAGGTGTCGCCGCGCCGGCTAATGCCGTGCAGCCGAGGTTTGCCTCCCGAGGAATACTGACGTGGCACCAGGCCCAGCCAAGCCGCCAGATGCCGCCCGTTCCTGAATTGCTTGGCGTCGCCGACAGCGGCAACCATGGCTGTGGCGGTGATCGGACCAATGCCAGGCACTTCCGCGATCTTCTTGCACAGCGCGGATTGCTTCATGAACGACTGGATAGACGCTTCGATCAGCTGGACACGTTCCTCGATTGCCTTCAGGTGCTGCATCAGATCAGTCAGCAGCGTCTGGCAGAACGATGTCAATTCGTCGGCGCTCTTGCTGAGTAGTTCCGGGATTGCGCGTTTGAACGCCTCGGGTGAACGCGAAATCGTGAGTCCTCGTTCACCGAGCAAGCCACGCATCTGGTTGATCATGGCTGTACGGTGGCGGATCAGGACTGCGCGCATCCGATGTGCGGCCTGGATGTCCTGTTGCTCGACCGATTTGACTGTAACGAAGCGCATGGCGGGTCGGCTGGCGGCCTCGACGATTGCTTCGGCATCGTTGCGATCATTCTTGTTGGTCTTAACGAACGGTGACACATACTGTGGACTGATTAGCCGGACCTCAATGCCGAGCGACTGAAAGCGACGTGCCCAGTGATGGGCGGTGCTGCAGGCTTCCATAACGACCATCCTCGGATTCAGTGTGCGCACCGCCTCCAGGAGCGAGCCACGCGAAACCTTCGCTCGATGCACGGGGCGTCCGCGCTGGTCGGCGCCATGGAGCTGAAAGACTTGTTTGGCAAGATCGATGCCAAGGATGTCGATTTCCACGATGAACCTCCACGTGTCAGGTTGAGGTCGACAGTGTCCCCCGAAGGGAGGCGCCGGGTCCATCTCAGTAGATTGAAACGGTGGCCGGTCGGGAAACCCGCCCGCAGCAAAGCTGCCGAGGTCCCTTCTATCGAAAATGTCGACTCTTTCGCAAGTCATTGACTCCCAATGAATTTGGGGGCGCGACCTTATCAAATTGCAGCAATAGGACAATCACCTCTTGTAGCGCTCGGGACTGCATCAGCGCTCAACGTCAATTCGAGACTGGCCGCCTGCCACACGAAGCACGTTGCCCTCTGGCGTAATCTGCCTCGGAATGTCGTTGAATGTCGGCCTGCCCGGCCTTGTCGTTGTGGCCGGCCGTAACGTTGATACTTCCGCTACTCGACGCGTCCGGCTGGTTGCAGGAGGACCCACACGACTTTTCTTCGGTTTGTGTGCCGATGGCTTAAGGTGTTTCCCGGCAGAACTGTGCGCCTCCGGCGGGTTCCATACTTCTATGTAGCGCTCGCCGGCAAACGCCGATGTTGCAAGTACCATCGTTACCAGGCCGTACAGTAAGTTCTTGGCCAATATCGTCTCCGCGTTGTGTTTTCGCGACCTGAGCGAGTCCCGCCTTCGGCCGCGGCGTATTCTCGCACGCCGGCCGTTAGCCAATCTCAGATGTCAGGCGAACGCGACAGTCTGTCTGTGCCCGACCGGAGACGGTCAGATTAACCCGAGGCTGAGCCCCGGCACGCGCGGGGTATAACGGGTACACAATGCTAGCCTCGACTGGCGAGGCGTCGCAGTTCAAGTCGAAAACTCACCTGACGTCCTCAATTAATGGGTTTTCCCATATCGCCACCGCGATGCCTTTTGGACGCAGCAGTATTCGGAAGATGCGCGAAAGCGAACCGCCCGATGTACCATCGCATCGGGCGGTTTGAAATCTGTTCCTGAAAACCGACTTCGGGAGGCCTTCTTCCATCTTCAGTACAGCACAGTTCGGAAGCGACGATGCATCTATGATGTGGCAATTATCATAGATTATGCTTATGAATGTGCCATAAAAGGCGTTTTTTGGGTTCGCGATCGCCAGCCCACCTCGCCGCCAGAGTGATGCAGCGATCCGCAGTCACGCGATCGTCATGTGTCCCATCCATGCGGGGAAAGCTAAGGTCAGCGCAAGGCCAAACACACGCGTAGGGGATGATCGGGCCGCCCTCCTGTGACGACCGCGGCGGCGAGCTTCGCCATGGCCGGCTATGATGTTGCGGCTGGCTGCTGGCAATTCAAATCCATTCCGCTCTGCCTGACAGCCCTGCTCGGATCACCACCGCCCTACGGAACACCCAGAAAACTGACCAAGCAAGTTGAAGGCTCACCGGACATTTTAGCTTTGCTGGAAACCGGACATTTCAACTTTGCCTGGACAGTTAACTACGAATCACTATATGGATGCCCGATGCGAGTCATCGCGTCTTGCGCCATCTCATTGCCCAGGAACGCTGCCCGCCTCCCAAGTCCTCCCTATACCGCCCCAATGCGTTCGATCGTTGAATGTACGCCGGTAGTCGGTCAGCCGTTGCTTATCGCGACACATACCGGCGTCGCTTCGGCAAGCACGGTGGCGCGGAATTTTTCCGGCAAGGCCTTTGGCGTCAACACATCGACGGGCACACCCAGCAACTGAAGCAGTTCGTGGCGAATCGCGCCGATGTCGAGCAACGTCGTGTCTGGCGTCGGATCAATGAGAGGGTCCAGATCGCTGCCCTCGGTGTTTGCCATGAACGACCGAACCAAAGACGCGCGGATTAGTGGCCCGGTGCATCGCCACTACACGCCGAAGCTGACCACGCTCTGGGGCGAGATGGATACAGCCTTCGATGGCGCCGGCGGCAATGATCGCCGCCAGCAGCGGAAACTCGCTCGCATGCGGCCATGCCACGGGCAGCGCCACGCCGAGGCTGCCTTCGAGCCACGGCGCCAGCGCAATGCCCAGCGCCGTCAGCAGCAGGTAACCGGCAAATGTGCCTGCCGGCATCAGCAGGATTCCTTCCATCGCCAGCAGGAGCAGAAGGTCAACCGGCCGCGCGCCCACCACGCGCAGCAGAGCCAGTTCGCGCCGCCGCTCGCCCAGCGCAGCCAGGATCGACGATGCCAGTCCGGCAAGACCCACCACGACGATCAACGCGGACATCAGCATCAAACCCTTCTCACCGATACTGACGATCTGCCAAAGCTCGCCCACGGCGACACCGGGCAGCACCGCCATGAGCGGCTCGTGCGCATCACCGGCGACGTCACGCTGCAACGCAAAGACGCGCGAACGCACCTTCAGTCACCAATCTGGTCGAAGGCATCAACAACCGGATCAAGGTAATCAAGCGCATGTCCTAGGGCTTCCGTGACGACCACTACTTCTTCCTCAAGATCCGCGCCGCCTTCCCTGGAATTCGGCGATGAATTTTTTTTCTTTGGGCTCACAATGCCCACCTTCACCGTCGCACGCGTCACGGCCAGCGTTAGTCGTACTGAAACCGCTTCACCGCACTCTCGTCCCACTCGATGCCTGATCCAGGCCTGTCCGGCACCACCAGTTTTCCATCTGCAAGCGCAAAAGGCTCCTTCAGCACGGGATTCACCCAGTCCTGCCATTCCAGCCAGTGCGCCGTCTCGGTGATGCGCATCAGATGGGCGCAGACTTCCGGATACAGATGCGTGGAAACAGGGATTCCCGCCGCCGAAGCGATCGGCGCAGCCCGCAGCCACCCCGACACGCCGCCGATCCGCATCATGTCCCGCATGACGCAGTCACACGCCTCGGCCTGCACAGCCTTGAATAACTCGCGCGGGCCATAGAAATTCTCACCTAGCTGGATCGGCGTCTTGATGTCGCGGGCCAGCTGCGCATGACCGCTCGTGTTGTTGTAGGCGAGGGGCTCCTCAAACCAGTACAGACGCTCGTTGTCGAGTGCATGGCAGCGGCGCAGACCGTCATCAAACGACAAGCCTTGGTTGAAATCCACCATTAGCTTCAACTCGTCGCCTGCCGCTTCGCGCACCGCGCGAATGGCATCGAGGTCGTCTTGCAACTTCTCGCGGCCCAGCCGCAGCTTCAGAGCGCTGAATGCTCCCTCTGCAATGAGCGAACTAGCTTCTTCGGCAAGGCCTCCCACGTCGCTCAACCACAGCCCGTTACTGTTGTACGCCTGCACGTTGCCCACTGTTCCGCCAAGCAAAGCGGCGAGAGGCAGGCCCGCCGCTTTTCCGAGTGCGTCCCATGCCGCCATGTCGAGCCCTGCGATTGCGATCATCGTGATGCCTTCGTAGCCCAGCAGATGCGTTGAACGTCTGGCGTTCTGGAAGTCATCCAGCGGTGCGATCCTGCTACCGGCCCGCGATGCTAAAAGATCCCGGATCGCAGGCACGATGTACTTCGCCGCCTGTGTCAAATATGGCTCGAGATAACTGCGGCCGACAATACCCTCCCGAGTGTGAAGGTCGACCAGGATCAGTGGCCACTGGTCGAATGCGCCGACCTTCGAAATGATCGGTCGCCTTAACGGAACGAGAACCGCACGAGCCTCAACGCTTTGGTAAGTGAGCGGTTCGAGCTTCATGGCGGCACCTCCCTGACGACCAGTACAACCCCCACGACACTGGACTAGGAACCTCCTATCGAAGCTCCTCCAGTTTAGCCAGCGCATCGAACAGCACCGCAACGCCTTGGACGCCGAGCGCATGCTCGACGCGTCGTTGCGCCTGTTGCCAGAGCGGAACCGCCTGCTCCAACAACCGGCGTGCCCGCGGCGATAGCGATACGGTGTGCTCGCGCAGGTCGCTGCCCTCTGACAAGCGCACCAAGCCCTTGCGCTGAAGCACGCCGACGTTGCGCCCGAGCGTGGAGCGGTCTAGCGCCATTTCCCCGGCCAGCTCGGTCAGGCTGGGCGATCCTATTCGCGCAATGGTCCGCAGCAGCGAAAACTGCGTGACCTTCAGGCCAAGGGGCTGCAGCACGTCATCGTACACATCGGTAAGGGCGCGAGCTGCCCGACGTACCCTGGTGCAGGCGCAAGGCGTCTGGATCATATGGATTGCGGGTATATACCCCCAATATAGTTCGCGCCGCGGCAGTTGCAATGGGGAGGCAGCGTCTGGCTATCCACTCATCGGATCGCGCCGGCGGCGGATGCGATAGCAACGACTCCGTCGGGGTCTGGCTGCAGAGTGTTCTCAAGGCGAGCGTTTCATGCTCGGCCATTCGCCTCGCTTGGAGCCAATCCTGACTTGCGAGTTATCAAGCTTGCCGTCGGTCACCGCATCAAGGCCGCGTTGGCCATAAGCACGATTTTTCCGGTCACCCCTTTCTCGCCGAGCAACTCGTGCGCAAGTCTTGCCTCGTCAAGAGGAAATTTCCGAGCAATCAGCGGCTTGATTCTCTTTTGCTGAAGTAGGTCCAGCAGAACAGTCAAGTCCTGCCGAAACAATGCCGGTTTCATCCGCTTGAGCCATTGGATGCTGTAGGGGGCCACCCGCTTCCGGCCAGGGAGGATCCAACCTCCGACAATACACAAACCGAAAATCGCGAGTCGCTGGAAGCGATTACGGCGCCCCGAGCGACCTGACGCCAGGCGTCCCCCACGTAGCGAGGCAGTAAGACCATAGGCTACGACTTTCCCGCCGGGACGGAGAGCGTGGCGGGAACGCCAGATGTGGCTACCGCCGATCCCGTCGAAGACGACGTCTACGCCATCACCCGTCAGGCGGCGTATCTCTTCCACGAAATCAAGCCTTTGATAGTCAATGGGTATGCCGCCCAGGCCGGAAACCGCGATGGCATCTTGCGATGAACAGGTTGCATACATTTGCAGCCCGGCGAGGCGCCCAAGCTGCATTAGTGCGGAGCCGACCCCGCCCGCCGCACCGTGAATCAAAACTTGCTGACCCGGTTCGACTTTGGCGCAGCGATGCAACATCTGGTACGCAGTGACGTAGTTCAGGACGAGGCTGACAGCCTCGGCCACGTCCACTCCAGGAGGCACAGGAACCAGTTCGCGCTGAGCCAGACAAATGAACTCAGCGTATGCGCCGCTGATCGGCAGGGCTGCAATGATCTGACCCGGTCTAACCCCTGAGACTCCACTACCGAGTTTATCCACCGTGCCGACCAGATCCCAACCTGGCGTGAAAGGCAGCGGGGGCGTTTCGGGGTGAAAGCCCTCGCGCATCATCAGGTCAGGTTGGCCCACCCCTGCTGCCAGCACCCTCACCCGCACTTCGCCGACCTTGGGTTCGGGGCATTCTTCCTCCACTACGTGAAGCGCATCGGGCCCTCCGTAGTTGGTGACTATGATGCGCCTGTATTTCATAACGTTGAAGAGTATCCGCCTCGTTCCAAAACAACGTCGCAACGTCGCAGCCTCTGCTTTTAAACTAGTTGCTATCTCGCTGGCGCGCTTGACCTAAGTCAACGGAGGCTGCAGATGTAGCCAGATCTCTAGCGCGGCCTGCCCGCGCCCTCTGCGCGATTGGGTTCAACGGAAAGTCCCTTCCGTACTAGCTTGCGTCCATCGGGTCCGGCTTTCGATGGCCGAACTGAACTTCAAAGCCGACGCTAACGCGTCGCCATATCGGATGACCGCCGCCGCTGGTATGTGCCCCTCCCATCACCGAACGTTCCAGACCGCGCGCTTGAAGCGCTACTGCCACGCCCACAGACCGGCATTGCAAACTGGCTATCCGGCTTGGCAGCCGGTCTGCCCGGCGTCGGTCAATCCCTCCGTGTCGGCCGCTCAACCCGTCGGAGACACCCCACACTGCTCCAGGATTGAACACATCGATTCAAATCACAACACCCTGCGATTCGCACGGGATCAATCGCTGCCAAAAAATCTCTTTTAGGACACAGGTACAGTTCGTGCGTCATGGCATGTGGGTGCAAGACACCTCATCACTACAATGTTGGAGACGCCATGACCCACCTGAACGCCGCTGATCGCATCGACAGCTTCTTCATTCCCTGCGTGACTCTCATTGGTCCAGGCTGTGCGCGCGAGACCGGCACGCGCGCCAAAGCGCTAGGCGCAAGAAAGGCCCTCATCGTCACGGATGCCGGCCTGCACAAGATGGGGCTATCCGAAACCATCGCGGGGTACATCCGCGAGGCAGGGCTTCAGGCCACCATTTTTCCAGGGGCCGAACCCAATCCAACCGACGTCAATGTTCATGACGGCGTCAAGCTGTTCGAGCAGGAAGGATGCGACTTCATTGTCTCGCTGGGCGGCGGCTCCTCGCACGACTGCGCGAAAGGAATCGGCCTCGTTACCGCCGGAGGCGGACATATCCGTGACTACGAGGGTATCGACAAATCGACGGTGCCAATGACGCCGCTGATTTCCATCAATACGACTGCCGGCACCGCTGCGGAGATGACTCGCTTTTGCATCATCACCAATTCGAGCAATCACGTGAAGATGGCCATCGTCGATTGGCGCTGCACACCGCTGATCGCAATCGACGATCCCCGGCTGATGGTCGCAATGCCGCCCGCATTGACTGCCGCGACCGGCATGGATGCGCTCACGCACGCCGTCGAAGCATACGTTTCCATCGCGGCCACGCCAATTACCGATGCATGCGCGGAAAAAGCGATTGCGTTGATCGGCGAGTGGCTGCCCAAGGCCGTAGCCAATGGCAATTCGATGGAAGCGCGTGCCGCGATGTGCTACGCGCAATACCTTGCGGGCATGGCCTTCAACAATGCGTCGCTCGGCTATGTGCACGCGATGGCCCATCAACTTGGCGGCCTCTACAACCTGCCACATGGTGTGTGCAACGCGATCTTGCTGCCCCATGTATCGGAATTCAACCTCATTGCCGCGCCTGAACGCTTCGCGAAGATCGCAGAACTGCTCGGCGAAAACGTTGCGAGCCTCAGTACCAGTGACGCGGCCAAGGCTGCGATCTCGGCGATCCGGGCTCTCGCCGCGTCGATCGGCATTCCTGCCGGCCTGGCCAGCCTGGGCGTCAAGGCGGAAGACCATGAGGTGATGGCGCACAACGCACAAAAAGATGCATGCATGCTGACGAATCCGCGCAGGGCCACCACGGCGCAAGTCATCGCAATCTTCGCTGCAGCGATGTAAAAGGTATGCCCCCTCCGACGAACGCGGGAGGGGGTTCAGCGGCACGATTACCTTCGCGTGTTTAGACGTCCGCCCAAAGGAGTCACGATGATTTCCACCTATGTCGAACCGCTTTCCTGCATTCACGCAGAAGGCTCACCGCAACAGTCGCGGCAATCGATGCATCTTGCGCGCCAAGACCTTGTCACGCACCTTGTGCGCAAGAGGCCCACGGACGTGCTCATGGATGGCTCAAACGAGCGCCCCGATGTCAGGACCGTCGCCGTGCTGGGTTACAACTAGAGCGAAGGCACAGCAAGCACCATTCTCTTCGAATAGCCCAAGGCGCGCTGCAGGCGCTGCACTGTACATGACTGGAGAGCCAAGAGTTTCGGGAGAGCCTCCAACTTCAAGACCCGTTTCCGACTCTAATCCTTCCGCACCCATCACGGTGAACCAATAAAGGAAAAGCCCCGCCGGATTTCCCGGCGGGGCTCTTTGCGCACCTTGATCGGTCGACTTAGATCGGTTCGATCTTCGTCGCGGCCGGACCCTTCTGGCCCACACCCGCCACATAACGCACTTTCTGGCCTTCCTGGAGCGACTTGAACCCGTTGCCTTGAATTTCGGAGAAATGGGCGAACAGGTCATTTCCGCCTGCATCAGGCGTAATGAAGCCAAAACCCTTTGAATCGTTGAACCACTTTACTGTACCGGTTTCCATGTGAAGACTCTTTAAAAAATTCTCGCCTAGCCAGAAAAGCGGGCGAGGCATAACGATCAAGGAGGAAACATGGAGAGAAAGTGGCGCCGCTGGGGCGTGTACCTAACGCTTCGAGGTTACGCTTGAAGATCCTGCACTAATTCTTATACAGGCATGCCGCTTCGCGGTCAATGAAATCCCACAGCAATCGATGCGTACTCGCCAGGCCGCCACAAGCCAGCGAGCTGACGACGTCCGCGAAACAGTATCAAATTGTTGTCCAGCAGCGTGGACTGTGGCCGCGGATTTTCCGCCTTGGTGGTCGAGGTGTTCCTGTCAGGCGGATGATACTTTTGCTCGTCCCCTGAGGGTATCCATTCCGACTGGCGTCGGCACCGGCCGGGATGCCGCCGATATTCCAATTGCCGCCATATTTGACTAGGCCGAGTCGAAGCGGCCCTTTATCGAAACCCAGGTAATGGCCGACCCGGCTGCCGGGATTGGACAAGCGCCATCTCCACCTAAGAGCAGGCATTAGTGCGCTTCGCCTTTCATCCACTCGAACTCCCTTGCGGCGTTCCACTCTTCGTATGCTGCAATCGGTTCCATGGCCTCGTCGACGTACGATGCCGCACGTTCCGCAGCAGCCGACGGCCCTACATCTTCCTGACCGCCATCCTCGGTCTTCGGCGGCGGCAGTGGGCTGGCGAAGGGGGGCTGCGTTGAAACGGTACCGTTGCCGGCGCACGGGTCGGTAATTGATACCCGCCGGCCGACGTTCATTTCTTCACTGATATGCGACGGGTCGGTGAGGGTCGTGCTAACAGCATCAATTGCATCAATGCCTGCTTGCGCGGCTGCAAGCAGACACATCGTGCGCGCCACTGAGAACGGGGCGGTCAACTCCCTGCCCGCATGGGCTGAGAACGCACCGAGGTCTGCAGCCAGATCGTCTACGCCCCACATAAGGGCTTGGAGGCGCATCGGAGCGTTTCGATAGGATGACAGCCCGAAGACGCCTTCCGCTGATTCTGTCGCCATGGCAATGACGGCCGTCTCCCACTTGCCATCCAGAAGAGCAACCTCGAACGCGGCGAGAAAATCGCAAACTCTAGCGGAAGCGCACGATCGAACTGCACCTTACCCGCCGCTATTACTCTTCGACGACGCGACCTATCTCACTTCCACGAGATCAGCAAGAGATGGCGCTCGTGCACTGGGCCCGGGAGATGCTCACATGAGCCCAACACCGATCCCGGAAGTGCCAGCTATTCACTCCACCGCCTTGAACATGTCCTCGACCACCTTCTTGGCGTCGCCGAACACCATCATGGTCTTGCCCATGTAGAACAGCTCGTTGTCCAGGCCGGCGTAGCCGGCGGCCATCGAGCGTTTGTTGACGATGATGGTCTTGGCCTTGTACGCCTCCAGGATCGGCATCCCGGCGATCGGCGACTTCGGATCGGTCTTGGCGGCCGGGTTGACCACGTCGTTGGCGCCCAGCACCAGCACTACGTCGGCCTGGCCGAACTCGCTGTTGATGTCTTCCATTTCGAAGACCTGGTCGTATGGCACTTCGGCCTCGGCCAGCAGCACGTTCATGTGGCCCGGCATGCGGCCCGCCACCGGGTGGATCGCGTACTTGACGGTCACGCCCTTCTCGGTGAGCAGTTCGGTCAATTCCTTCAGCGCATGCTGCGCACGTGCCACCGCCAGGCCGTAACCGGGGACGATGATTACGGTCTCTGCATTGCCCATCAGGAACGCGGCATCGTCGGCCGAGCCGGACTTCACGTTGCGCTGCGCCTGCGCGCCGGCCGCCGCACCGGCCGACGCGTCGCCGCCGAAGCCGCCCAGGATCACGTTGAAGAACGAGCGGTTCATCGCGCGGCACATGATGTACGAGAGGATGGCACCGCACGACCCCACCAGCGAACCGGCGATGATCAGCATCGGGTTGTTCAGCGAGAAACCGATGCCCGCCGCCGCCCAGCCCGAGTACGAGTTCAGCATCGACACCACCACCGGCATGTCGGCACCGCCGATCGGGATGATGATCAGCACGCCCAGCACGAAGGCGATGGCCAGCATGACCAGGAACGGCTCCCACGCCTGCGTCAGGAAGAAGGCAATGCCGAAGCCGACCATCGCCACCGCCAGCAGCAGGTTCAGCCAGTGCTGGCCGGGGAACACCACGGGCGCGCCCTGGAACAGGCGGAACTTGTAGCGCCCGGCCAGCTTGCCGAAGGCGATCACCGAACCGGAGAAGGTGATGGCACCGACGAAGCAGCCGATGAACAGTTCGAAGCGGTTGCCCGTCGGGATCTCATGCGAGCCAGCCGGCGCGATGCCAAAGGCCGAAGGCTCGGCCACCGCCGCCACCGCGATGAACACCGCCGCGAGACCGATCAGCGAGTGCATGGCGGCGACCAGCTCGGGCATCTTGGTCATCTCGACCTTCTTCGCTACGTAAGCGCCGATGCCGCCGCCCACCACCAGCGCGCCGAAGATCAGCGCCAGGCTCGAAGCGACCGAGGACTGCGCCGTGCCGGCCGCGAGGAACTCGTTCTTGAGCTTGACGATCAGCACCAGCGTCGTGACCACGGCAATGGCCATGCCGATGATGCCGAAGGCATTGCCCCTGCGAGCCGAAGCCGGGTGCGAGAGCCCCTTGAGCGCCTGGATGAAGCAGACCGACGCGCCCAGGTAGAACAGCGTCACGGTATTCATGGACAGTCCGTTCATCGCGGCATCTCCAGCAGTTCGCCGCCAGCATGCGCGGGCGTCTTTGCGGGCTGCGCCTTGGGCGCCTTCTTGCGGAACATCTCGAGCATGCGTTGCGTGACGAGGAAGCCGCCGAACACGTTGACGGCAGCCAGGGCGACTGCCAGCGTGCCCATGATGCGGCCCGTGGCGCCCTCGGTGAGGCCAGCGGCCAACATGGCGCCGACGATGATGATGGCCGAGATTGCATTCGTCACGGCCATCAGCGGGGTGTGCAGCGCGGGCGTGACCGTCCACACCACGTGGTAGCCCACGTAGATCGCCAGGACAAAGATGATCAGGTTGATCACCGTGTGGTTCACCATTTCCATCGTATGCTCCTTAGGAGGCCACCGCCTCTTCCACTCGGCGCGACATCAGGCATGCCGCGACGATGTCGTCTTCCATGTTGATCACCAGCCGGCCTTCCTTGTCGATGACCAGCTTGAGGAAGTCCAGCACGTTACGGGCGTACAGCGCCGAGGCGTCGGCCGCGACCATGCTGGCCAGGTTCGTATGGCCCACGAAGGTCACGCCATAGCGCTCGACCACTTCGTCGGGCACGGTCAGCGGGCAGTTGCCGCCCTGCGCGGCTGCCAGGTCCACGACCACCGAGCCCGGCTTCATCTGCCGCACGGTCGATTCGTGCAGCAGCACGGGTGCCTGGCGGCCCGGGATCAGCGCGGTCGCGATGACAATGTCGGCCTGGATGGCGCGCTGGTGCACCAGTTCGGCCTGGCGACGCATCCAGCCCGGCGGCATCGGACGGGCATAGCCGCCCACGCCCTGCGCGATCTCGCGCTCTTCGTCGGTAATGAAAGGCACGTCCACGAACTTGCCGCCGAGCGATTCGATCTGCTCCTTTACGGCCGGACGCACGTCCGAGGCCTCGATCACCGCGCCCAGGCGCTTGGCCGTGGCGATGGCCTGCAGGCCCGCCACGCCAGCGCCAAGGATCAGTACGCGCGCCGCCTTTACGGTGCCTGCTGCCGTCATCAGCATCGGCATGAAGCGCTGGTAGTGGTGCGCGGCGACCAGCACGGCCTTGTAGCCGGCGATGTTCGCCTGCGAGGACAGCACGTCCATGCTCTGCGCACGCGTGGTGCGTGGCGCGGCTTCGAGCGCGAAAGCGGTGATGCCGGCCGCGGCCATGCGCGCCTTGTTCTCGGCATCGAACGGATTGAGCATGCCCACCAGCGTCGCACCGCGCCTCATCTGCGCCAATTCGTTGTCGTCCGGCGAGCGGACCTTCAGAACGAGTTCCGCGCCAAGGGCTTCGGCCGCCGTGCCGATGTGGGCGCCAGCGCTTTCGTAGGTGTCGTCGGGCACGCTGGCGCGCACACCGGCGCCGGACTGCACTGTGACCTGATGGCCCTGCGCGACATACTTCTTCACCGTCTCCGGGGTGGCGGCGACTCGAGTCTCGCCGACTCGTGTTTCCTGAGGGATGCCGATGTGCACGTTACTTTCCTGTCTCGATTACGTTAAACCTCATCAACAGACCGGCTTCCCGGCCGGTCTTGCTCCTTAATTACCGGGGACTTGCTGTCACTCAACTCTGATGAGCCTCTCTTCAATGAGCTTTGCCCACCGCGTCACTTCCGCGCTAAAGTATTCAGCAAACGGCAGGCCGTTCTGGGGCAGACGTAATACCCGCCGCGATAATGCGATTGCTTCCGGTTTCAGATGCCAACATGCGTGAATCGAAGGTGGCAACCTTGTCGACAGTAGCGCGCGGCGTGCCAGCGGGCATCAACAAACCAGTCCAGTTTTCGACAATCAAGTCCGGATAGCCGACCTCGGTCACGGTTGGTACGTCAGGTCTGCAGCGGATGACGCTCACGCGTGGTCACCGCCAGGGCGCGCAGCTTGCCTGACTTCACATATGCCAGCGACTCTGGAAAATTGGAGAAGCCAGCAGCCCCGCATCTACCTGGGTGCCCATACGACAATCAGCACCGGGGCACCGTTAAGAGCCTCGACCAGGTTGTTGCGCATGCCGACGTAGCCCGGCTCGTCCCGTAAGTCGAAGCCGGGTGCCCAGCCCCTGCACCGCGAAGGAATTCCTATCTTCACTGATGCAGTGCGGTGTCGTTACGCGGACTCATGGATGCGGGTCAGCACGAACTCACGATGCCCGAGCGCCTCAGCCGCAGTCCATCGGCCATTGACAGTCTCCAACATGCATTCCAGCAGCTTGTCGCCAGTCTGGTCCAGCGTCTGTTCGCGTTGCAGCAGCCCCGAGCAGTCCACGTCCATGTGCTCGCTCATGAGACGGACCGTACGCGGGTTGGCGCACAGCTTGATGACTGGGATGATCGGGTTGCCGATCACATTGCCTTGGCCCGTCGGGAAGAAGTGGACGACATAGCCCGCGGCGGCGCAGAGCGTGACCATCTCGGCAGCGGCCGATGATGAGTCCATGAACCAGAGGCCCGGATGGTTCGGCTCTTCCGCCTTATCCAATACACCATCGACGGTGCACTTCTTGCCGATCTTCTGGATGTTGCCGAGCGCCTTCTCCTCAATCGTGGTGAGACCTCCAGCGATATTTCCCTTGGTCGGCTGCGACTCGGAAAGGTCTGAGGTCTTCCAGCGGTCGATCATGCCCTGGTAGCGCTCGAACATTTCCATGAACTTATTGCGCACGTCGTCGTTAGCGCAACGGGCGGCGACGATGTGCTCGCCGCCAGTCAGCTCCGAGGTCTCGCCGAACACCAGCGTGGTGCCAAGCGGATGGAGCTTATCGAAGGCATTGCCGACCGTCGGGTTGGCACCGCAGCCGGAAGTGGTGTCCGACTCGCCGCACTTGGTCGACACCCACAGTTCGCTGATCGGGCACTCCACGCGTTGCAGCGTCGTGGCGTATTGCACGAACTCCTTCGCCGCCTTCGATGCCCGCATGATGGTCTCGTGGTCGCCGTGGCCCTCGATGCCAAAGCCCACCACCGGCTTTCCGGTCTTGGCAATGCCGTCAACGACTTTCTTTGTCCAGCCGTCTTCGATACCGATCACCACTACCGCGGCGACGTTGGGGTTGCTGCCCGCGCCAATCAGGGTGCGGAAGTGCAAGTCGAGGTCCGGACCAAACTGCAGGCGGCCATACGGATGAGGAATAGCCATCGTGCCCTTGATGGCAACAGCGACGGCTTCGGCGGCGGCGTTGGACAGATCGTCCAGCGGCAGAATGATGACGTGGTTACGAACGCCCACGCGACCGTTGCCGCGGCGGTAGCCCCAGAAAGTGGTGTTTTGGTCAATCACGGACATGACGTGGTCCTCGGGTGCTTTGTTGAAAAGGTGGATTCGGAGGGAGGCGGTGGTGCGGCTTACCAGCGCTTGGTCTTGATGTTGTGAACGTGAGCGTGTTCACCAGCCTTGATCGGCGCGACAACCTTGCCGATGTCGATGCCGTACTTGTAGACCGTCTCGTTCACGTCCATGTCGCGCAACGCGACCTTGTGGCCGATGGGGATTGGCTGGAGCGCGGTAACGGTGATGACCTTGTCCTCGTCCATGATCCAGGCGTTCAGCTTGGTGCCCGGCTCAATCCCCTCGACCACGGCCACCGCAACGGTGTCCTTGGCGTCATGTAGTACTACGTGAATCATCTTTGTCTCCTTCATGTGGGTCATCGGTAAATTCATCTTAGGCAGCCAACTCATATATGGTAACTACATCATATATATGACGTGATGGAAAAAAAAATGATTGCGTATGTGGTTACGGGGTGGGACTTTCGTTAGGCGAGCTCAGGAATCAGCACGACCTTCCCCGCTGCCACCCGCCCCGCGGCAAGGTCGGCAAAAGCGGCCGGGCCATCGGCCAAAGAACGTGTTTCTACCCATTCCAGCGAGCCAAAGTTGCCGTGCTCCAGGGCCCGAACAGTGGCGTGCATGTCGGACATCGTGTAGGTGTAAGTTCCCAGCAGCGTCAACTCGGCAAGGGTCAATTTGCGCATATCGATCTCGCTCGACCACGCTTGCAAGCCGATATGCATGACAACCCCCCCGGGTCGCGTCGCGGCAATGGCAAGGTTGCGGGTTGGAGCGGCACCAACAGCATCGATGACTACATCGAAGGCGGATTCGGGAGGTGGACTGGCGATTGGATCGATCACCTCGCATCCAAGATGCCGGCTTACCGACGCCTGTCGGAGCGCATTGGTCTCGGCAACGCATACACGTTTGCAGCCATAAGACGTCACCAAAGCGGCGGTCAGCATGCCTATCGCTCCACCGCCGATGATCAGCACACGCGCCTCAGGCAAGGGGCGGTTCATCGCGCGCATCGTGAGGTTGACGGCATGGAGCGCAGTAGCTGCTGGCTCGGTCAGCGCTGCACTGACGCTCGGTAGCGTGTCCGGGATCCGGATAGCGCAGCGAGTCGGGATCGCCAGATATTCGGACATTGCGCCGGGCCGGCACATGCCAACCATGCCGCGATTAGCGCAGAGGTTGTCACGCCCCTGGAGGCAGTATTCGCAGTGACCGCAGGTAACAAGAGGGTTCGCCGTGATGCGCTGACCGACGGGCATGCGCGCTTCATCGGAAGAAGCGACCACGGTGCCGGCGAACTCGTGGCCGAGGACCAGGCCGGGCTTCCGGCGGGGGTCGTGACCATGGTAGGCGTGGAGATCTGACCCGCAGATGCCGCTGGCATCGATGCGCAACAGAATCTCACCGGGCTCCAGGTCCGGCATGTCTCGGTCCAGGACCGCGACAGCGTCCGGTTGGGTATAGACGATAGCTTTCATGGGTTTACCTAATCCTGAATCGGGTGTTATTGCAGGTGATGAAGGGGAGCCGCGCGTCAGCCATGGACCTTGGAAGGCCTCAGGCTTACGCGGTTGGCGTGCGCCGACCGAAAGGCAATCCACATCGTGCAGGCGGCGCTCATGATGCCGATTGCCAGTACGTACGCGCACAAATACCAGGGTTCCCCGCCCGCCTTTGCGTTAAGCCAGGTGGCGATGATGGGCGTCAATCCTCCCGCAAACACGCCGGCAAACTGGTAGACAAAGGAGATGCCGGTATATCGAACACGAGGATCAAAAACTTCGGAGAACATCGACGACATCGTGCCGAACACCGCCGCGTGGAAGATGCCGAACGGAACTATGATCGCCGCCCAGACCAGCAGCACATTGCCACCGGAATGCTGCATCAGCCAGAATGCCGGGAAGGCCGACAGACCTGCGAGCAGCGCGCCAGTACCGTAGACGATGGGCCGCCCGACACGGTCGGATACGGCGCCCCACAGCGGAATGAAGAACGTCATCACACCGGCACCGATCAGCACGCCCAGCAACGCCTGGTCACGCGACAGCTTCAGCGTCTGCGTGAGGTAAGCCAGCGAGAAGACGCCGAACACGTTGAAGAAGACGCCATCGATGAAGCGCGCGCCCATGCAGGCAAGCACTACGCCGGGATATTGACGAAGCATGGCGAAGAATGGAAGTCCGGGCGGATCCTCGCGCTCATGCTGGGTAGCCGCAAATTCCGGGGACTCCTCCACATGGGAGCGCATGTACGAACCGATAAAGACCATCACTGCGCTGAGCAAGAAGGCAATGCGCCAGCCCCATGCGAGGAAATCCTTGTCGGAGAGTAGCAGCGAAAGGATGGCGATGACGCCGCTCGCCAGTACCAGTCCGAGGGACATGCCTGTCTGCGGCAGACTCGCGAAGAAGCCGCGACGCCCGCGTGGAGCGCTCTCGAACGTCATCAGCACCGCGCCGCCCCACTCGCCACCTAGGCCAATCCCCTGCGCTACCCGACACACCAGTAACAGGATCGGCGCCCAAACACCAATCTGTTCATAGGTGGGAATCAGGCCGATGGCGGTAGTCGCCACGCCCATGATCATCAGCGTCAGTACCAGCATGCGCTTGCGACCCAGGGTATCGCCGAAGTGTCCGAAAATCACACCCCCAAGCGGCCGGGCCACAAAGCCTGCCGCGAAGGTTGCATAGGCCAGCAGCGTACCCACTACGGGATCAGTTGAAGGGAAATACAGCTTGTTGAACACGAGGCCGGCTACCACCCCGTAAAGGAAGAAGTCGTACCACTCAACCATCGCGCCAATCGTGCTCGACGTAACAACCTGCCGCAGTTTGCGCCCCGCGTCCTGGGCGGACTGCACCGCCGTTGCCTGCTTCGTCATGCTTGTCTCCTAATTAGGTCTTGTCCCGTGGCTGCGCGTCAGAGGCGCTATTTTCGGTACGGGCAGCGGTGACACTTTTGCCGCGCGCCGCCCTTATGGGTTTCCGCGTTGCTTACCGAGCCGTATAGCCTCCGTCAACCATGAAAGTCTGGCCAGTGATGTACGCTGCCATATCGCTGGCCAAGAAGGCGACCAATCCGTGCAGGTCCGCTAGTTCGCCATT
This sequence comes from Cupriavidus phytohabitans, assembly GCF_000426345.1. Taxonomy (GTDB): domain Bacteria; phylum Pseudomonadota; class Gammaproteobacteria; order Burkholderiales; family Burkholderiaceae; genus Cupriavidus. Next base: position 18,267 of record NZ_AUFE01000046.1, read on the forward strand.
GCGCCCGATACACGTGCGGCTGGCGTGATACTCCGTGAGACCGGCATCCGCGAACACGGGACCTGTCAGCGCTGTCGGGAAAAAGCCCGGACCAATTGCGTTGCAAGTGATTCCGTGACGAGACCACTCTTCGGCAATAGCTCGCGTGAGTTGGACGATGCCGCCTTTTGCCGCGCCATACGGTGCACTGTTGGCGAAGGCACGGTACGACTGCAGGGAAGCGATGTTCAGTATGCGTCCCCACCCCTGAGCCTGCATCGCGGGTGCCAGCGCCTGCGTGAGGAAAAACGGCGCGCCGAGATGGGTGTCGAGCTGGAGCCGCCACGAAGACGGCGTGACGCTTGCATACGTTTCACGCAGGTTCATGCCGGCCGCATTGACTAGGATATCGATCGTGCCATGTTGCTGTTGCAGCGCATTCGCCGCAACCGGAATGGCATCAAGATCGGACACATCGCACACGTGTGTATCGACCGCGATTCCCATGGCGTCGAGGCGTGATGCTGCAGCATCGAGCTGGGACTGGCGTCTCGCCGCGAGAATCACTCGCGCGCCGGCCTGGCCCATCGCGGTAGCAATGGCCTCTCCGATACCGGAACTGCCGCCTGTTACGAGCGCCTGCCTTCCCGAAAGATCAGGCGCAAGCCTCCCTGCATTTTGCAGTCCGATCATGGTTACACCTCCACCGGCGTGCCCATTTCGAAGGACGTGTTGGGGAAGTACTTCAGCATGCGGTCATCCGCAGTACGGGCATGCGCTTCCATGCCTTCAAGCCGCGAGATGCGAGCCGTCACCTGGCCAATCTGGCGCGTCGCTTCACGCGTCATTTGTTGCCACGTCAGCGTCTTCATAAACTTGTGTACGGACAGGCCGCCGGAGTAACGCGCTGCGCCCTTGGTCGGAAGCACGTGGTTGGGCCCGCTGGTTTTGTCGCCGAACGCCACGGTCGTTTCCTCACCGAGGAAGAGCGAGCCATAACAGGTCAGATTGGCCAGCCACCAGTCGAGATCCGCCGTGTGGACCTCCAGATGCTCGGAGGCATAACGATCGGAGATATCCACCACCTCCTCACGGGTGTCGCACAGGATCACCTCGCCGTAATCACGCCAAGCGGCGGTGGCGGCATCGCGGGCGGTCGGGGGAAGCTTGGCGATCAGTTCCGGCACCAGCGCCATGACACGATCGGCCAGATCGCGCGAAGTGGTGAACAGCCAGGCGGGCGACTCATGGCCGTGCTCGGCTTGTCCGACGAGGTCGCTGGCGACGATGGCCGGGTCGGCCGTCTCATCGGCGATGACGGCGACTTCCGACGGTCCGGCGAACACGTCAATGCCGACTTGACCGTACAGCGTCCGCTTGGCCTCGGCCACAAACTTGTTGCCCGGACCCACCACCACGTCGGCCGGCTTGCCAGTGAAGAGACCATAGGCCATGGATGCGATCGCTTGAACCCCGCCCAGCGCCATGATGACGTCGGCGCCGGCCGCCTGGAAGGCGTAAAGGACGTGCGGATGAATGCCTTGGCCGCGGAACGGGCTCGAGCACGCCACTACAGTCTTGACGCCGGCCGCCTTGGCAGTCGCCACGCCCATATACGCTGACGCGATGTGCGCGTAACGTCCTGCCGGTGCGTAGCAACCGACCACATTGACTGGCAGCACCCGTTGTCCCGCGGTGACGCCCGGATGCAGTTCGACGGAGAACTCTTTCAAGGAATCGCGCTGCGCCAGTGCGAAATCGGTGACCTGCCGAATGGCGAAGTCAATGTCGGCGCGCACGGCCGCCGGCACGTCCTTGGTCTGCTCCCGGATCTGATCGGACGTAAGGACAATATCGCCATTCCAGCCGTCGAGTTGTTTGGCGTACTGACGCACGGCGTCTTCACCGCGCGCCTGGATCTCGGCAAGCATCTCTGTCACGACCTTCTGTGCTGTCGCCGTTTCGGTCTGGGGCGTCTTTTCCGCTTTTTTCAGATACGAAATCATTTCTGCAAGTCCTCAGGTTGGGGTAGGGGCATGAATGTAATCGCTTTCATTTTCTGAGAAATGACCCACAAAATGCGTCGTGCCGCAAATGTAAGCGCTTTCATGCAAAGGATAGCGCGTCCGCGGCGAGCCGCAAGAAAGGGTTTTCCCCGATCTGTCCGCGCCCAACTTGTAGTCGCTAGAGCACCCCTCACAGATCGGCGACAATAAGACACTGGACGGGGAGCAATGAAAGTGCCGAAAACGAAACTTGAAGATGTAGCGAGGCTCGCCGGAGTCTCCATGGCGACGGTCTCGCGGACACTTTCCTCACCCTCGTTGGTGCGTGAAGAGACTTTGGCCCGTGTGCGACATGCCATTCAGGCACTCGGATATGTCCCGGACGCTTCCGCACGGACGTTGGCTTCCGGTCGTTCCCGCACAATCGCAGCGGTCGTGCCTACTCTGGACAACGCCATCTTCTCGCATGCCATCCAAGGGATGCAGGGTGTGTTGGCCGCGAACGGCTACCAACTCCTCCTAGGCTCCCACAACTACGATTCTCAAGCCGAGATAGATGTCGTCCGTGCGTTGTCAGAGCGCGCCGTCGACGCCATGGTCCTCGTCGGCGCCGACCACGCTCCTGAAACGCTGTCAGTCCTACGACAATCGGGCACGCGGACTATCATCACATGGGCATTGTCGAACCAGTGCCCCTGCATCGGGTTCGATAACTTTGAAATCGGAGCGCTCGCGGCCAGATACCTGTTCGATCTTGGGCATCGGCACTTCGGCATGATTTCTGGTATCTCGCGAAACAACGATCGCGCACGATTACGCACCGAAGGCTTTGTCAACACTTTGCGAGCTCTGCGTGCTGAAATCCTTCCCGGCGCGGCCTGCGAGCAGCCTTACTCGTTTGCAGGAGGCCGCACCGGACTGCGAAACATACTTCGCGATGCATCGACCAGGCCTACGGCGATCTTTTGTGGCAATGACGTGCTAGCGCTCGGTTGTCTGTTCGAGGCAACAGCGCTAAACCTCAAAGTGCCTGATCAGCTTTCGATCGTTGGCTGCGACGACCTACCGATTTCGGCCGAAGTCACGCCGGGCCTCACAACCGTAGCGTTGGAAAGTAGCTTGTTGGGGAAGAAGACTGCGGAAGCTTTATTGCGATGGCTGCAGGACGGAACGGAACCTGGCCGTACGGAGATGCCAATTTCACTGATTCAGCGCGGCACCGCGGCTCCACCTTTGGGTGACGAGGATTACCCGGCCGTCGTTATCCCCCCTCGTCAGCGATAGCCGCGGCGATATGAGCCGCGTCCTCTCCGACTCCCGCGAGGAAACTCGACTTCCGTTTATGCAGCCATGGCAGGCCAAGGAAGTACAGCCCCGGCATGTCGGTGATGCCGCGGCTGTGGATGGGCGCCCCGGCCACATCGAACACCTCGGGCAGCTCGATCCAACCGAAGTCGAAGCTGTAGCCGGTGGCCCAGATCACGCTGCCAACGCGCTCCGCGCGTGCATCGAGCAGCGCTGGCGAATGAGCCATCGTCCGGGCAGGAACACAGGGCTTGTCGGGGGCGGGCTCGACGTCGAGCCCGCCTGTTGGCGCGAAATGCGCGTTGATCGTCGCCACGAACGTTTCCAAGCTTCGATCGGCCGCGCGCAGATTGGCTTCCAGGTCGTCGTCGAAATGCAACCTACCGTCATTGGCATCGCGGCCCCGGTAGCGTCGCGGCACACGTTGGTGCCGGCCAACACTTAGATAGAGCTCGCGACGCCACCAGAATGCCAGCGTCCATACGGACGGAAGAATGAAACGCTATCGAACGAATGTCCCTTGTATCTCGATAGCTGCCGCCGAGGTGGTACCGGATCGGATGGCCGCAGTGGGTCGGCAAGAGCCGACCAGTACAAGATCAACCTGATTCCCTTGCCAAATATTCCGCCGTCCGGCTCGCCGCCACGCCGGTGATCTCCGGGGGGCGACCGCAAGCTACGACGCGACCGCCCTCGTCTCCAGCACCGGGACCCATGTCGATCACCCAGTCCGCCTGTGCCACGACACGCATGTCGTGTTCGACGACTACGACTGTATTTCCCGCATCGACCAGTTCCTGAAGTTGCACGAGCAAGCGGTCCACATCGGCCGGATGCAGGCCGTTGGTGGGTTCGTCCAGCACGTAAAGCGTGTCGCCCCGCTGCGCTCGTTGCAGTTCAGTGGCGAGTTTGATGCGTTGCGCCTCTCCGCCGGACAGTTCGGTGGCCGGTTGCCCCAGCCGAAGATAGCCCAGTCCGATGTCGCGCAACGCCTTCAGCGATCTCATCGCCGCGGGTTCGTCAGCGAAGACTTCGCATGCCGCATCGACGGTCAGGTCCAGGACTTCAGCGATATTCCGGCCCTGCCAGCAGATTTCCAGCGTCTGCGGCTGATAGCGCGTGCCGTGGCAAGCGGAACAGGGTGCATAGACACTCGGCAGGAACAGCAGCTCCACGCTAACAAAGCCCTCGCCTTCGCAGGTCGGGCAACGGCCCTGCGCCACATTGAAGGAAAAGCGTCCTGGCGTATAGCGTCGCTTGCGTGCCGCGGAGGTGCCCGCAAACAGTTTGCGCACATGATCGAACAGCCCGGTGTAGGTGGCGAGGTTCGACCGCGGCGTGCGGCCAATGGGCTTTTGATCGACGCGCACCAGCCTGCGCACAGTCTCCATGCCGCCCGCGACGCGGCCTCCCGTCGGGGCATCCGTCACCGCGAACAACGGATCGCGTTCCTCGTCGGCGTCGCTATCGTTCACGCGGCCCAGATACCGGTTCACCAGTTCCGGCAATGCCTGGCTGATGAGGCTCGATTTGCCAGATCCTGAGATCCCTGTCACCGCCGTGAAGCAACTCAGCGGTATCGCGGCATCGATCTTGTGCAGATTGTTGCGCGATACATGCACGAGTTTCAGCCAACCCGCCGGGTCGCGCGAGGTTCGCAGCGGCACCTGTCGCTGGCCAAAAAGATACGCTGCGGTACGCGATGCCTGCACTGCGGCGAGTCCATCAGGTGGCCCGCTGTAGAGCACACGCCCGCCGCCCTCGCCCGCAGCTGGTCCCACGTCTACGATCCAGTCCGCGTTGCGCATGGTCTCCATGTCATGCTCGACCACGAACAGCGAGTTGCCCGCCGCCTTCAACCGTCGCAACGCCAGCAGCAGCGCCTCGCCATCGGCCGGATGCAGCCCAGCCGATGGTTCGTCGAGGACATAGACCACGCCGAACAGTTGGGAAGACAACTGCGTGGCCAGCCGCAGACGTTGCAATTCGCCCGACGACAGCGTCGGTGTGCTGCGGTCCAGCGACAGATAGCCCAAGCCGAGATCGATGAGCGTCGACAACCGTTCCATCAACTCTTCCGCGATGCGCTGCGCGGCCAGCCGCTTTTCGTCGGAGAGGTTGGGCGTGCGCCGCACATCGGGCGCCGCCTTGTGCGCGGATCCCCCCGCCGCCACGCGCCGCGCGGTGGCAGCGCGCATCGCGTTCTTGCTCAGTACCGCGCCGGATGCATCCTCGGCGCCCGCCCACTCTCCCCGCGCGATCGGGCGCATGATCTCCGCGACGCGGGCAAGCGGAAGACTCGCGAACGCACCGATGTCCATACCCGCGAATTCCACCGATAACGCTTCTTTCTTCAGTCGCTTGCCGTGGCACGCCGGGCATTCCCGTCCGATCATGTATTGCCCGACCCGCTTCTTCATCAGCGCGCTCTGCGTCGTGGCAAATGTCTGCAGAACATAGCGGCGTGCGCCGGTGAACGTTCCCTGGTAGCTGGGCTCCATCTTGCGCTTTAGCGCGGCGCGGACTTCCTTGGGCGTGAATCCGGCATATACCGGCACCGAAGGCTGCTCCTCCGTGAACAAGATCCAGTCGCGGTCCCTTTTTGGCAACTCGCGCCACGGCTTGTCCACGTCGTAACCGAGCGTGACCAGGATGTCGCGCAAGTTCTGCCCGTGCCATGCGGGCGGCCATGCGGCGATCGCGCGCTCGCGGATCGACAATGAATCGTCCGGCACCATTGACTGCTCGCTGACATCATAGGTACGCCCCAGGCCATGGCACATGGGGCAGGCGCCCTGCACCGTGTTAGGCGAGAAGTCCTCCGCATACAGCATTGGCTGCCGGGGGGGATAGGTGCCGGCGCGGGAATACAACATGCGCACAAGGCTCGCCAGCGTGGTGACGCTGCCAACCGTGGAGCGCGCGTTTGGCGCACCGCGCTGCTGCTGCAGCGCGACGGCGGGCGGCAACCCCTCGATGGCATCCACCTCCGGAACGCCCACTTGGTCGATCAGCCGCCTGGCATAGGGTGCCACCGACTCGAAGTAGCGCCGCTGCGCTTCGGCGTACAGCGTGCCGAACGCCAGAGACGACTTGCCGGAACCCGATACCCCGGTAAACACCACCAGCGCATTGCGCGGAATATCAACATCGACGTTCTTGAGGTTGTGCTCGCGCGCGCCGCGCACGCGGACGAAGTTGTCCGCCACGCCGCCGGCAGCAGCCGGCAACGGGTCGTTCTGCGGGCTCACTTGGCTCTGTCGTTTTTCATCGCTCATACGAATTGGTGCCGTGTTCGTTCGGCATCGCCTTCCGGCCGCCCTTCTTGCACAAATTGCCGACCGGATCTAAGTATTTCCAGCGACTTCATACCCGGCCTGGCAGCGCCGCGTGCTCCGCAAGATGCGGGCGTCCACACAATTCACGTCTACCGTCAACACGCAGACGTGAGCGCTCTCTGCTGCTTCCCTGCGCCGTCGCGTGGCTGGCACGCGTTGGCGCCGCACGCCAAATGCTCATGGGCAACGTGGCAATGGCTCTCGCGACGCAGGAAACATGCCAGACTCTCTCGGAGTGAAGGCTTATTGCCAGAAAGTGCAATTTGCTACATGCGCGTAGCCGCAGCGCGGTTTGACGCGCAGCGACGGCAAATGGGTCGTCTTCTATCAGCACGGTGAAGAAGTTTGGGCGTGCAAGGCTTGTATGCCGCGGCCCATTTCGACTTTGCGCCTGCCTCCAGCGTCAGCGCGCCGACAGTGGACTGAGCAACTGGCTGCGACCGCAGCCGGCTGGCGTCTCATTAAGCATCACCCCCCGCAAAAAATCGCCCTTCGGGCGTTAGGTCAAAAAGGCAAGGCAATCGACTGTGCGTCGCGACGTTATCGTCGGTTTGCATAAAACTGTTCCCGGATTTTGCAGATTTTTGTTCCTGGCCCCCCTGGGCCAGGCCAAGGAGCGCCGCGGGAAGGCGCGCGGCGGCCGCCTTGCAGCCTCCGCCGGCGTGCCCCGGATTGGCCCTTGATCGCACGACGGTGCACGCGGTGCCCCTAACGGCGGCCGTCCTCGGCTTCGCAAGCTGCAGCGGGCTGCGCACCGGCTGACCGATCCGCCGGGAAAGGAACAAAATTACGCAAAACGTCGGCCGGAAGAACAATGTTCTGCAAGATTTCTTTGCATAAAATTGTTCTCGGCACCTCGAAAACGGCGAACTGGCGTGCGACCAGCGGGAACAAAATTATGCAAACGGACGAAAACCGTAAGCTCGCTGCAGCTGCCAATGTCTGGAGGCCCAGTATCTTCTGTCGCGGCGGAATGCCAAGATGAGGCTGGGGATTTAGATTGCCAGACTGTACTGCGTTAGGATCAACACCGTTTGCGTCAGGCCCTGCGCCGAAAGGGTGCGGCTTGCGGGGAAGTCTTTCATATTGAACGTGATGATTCTCTCCGAGCCGCTATGAATTGCGGCCGCAACCACATGTCGATCGTCAGGGTCAGGCAATTCAATGGATTCATTAAGGTGCTCATAGCCGAAAACTAGCGAATCCCGAACACTTCGGTTCATCAGTTCGCGAGTGCCTGCAAGGCGATCCGCGGAAAGCTCCGGCCGCCGCGCGAGGAGGTTGCGAATCCACTCGTCATGAATTTGATTCGTCCACTTTCCACGGTACAGATCCGTCACCGCGAGCCGATCAGCAGATCGCCCAGCGAAGCAGGATAGAGAACGCAAGCATCGTAGACTACAGCGAAGTTGGAAGTCATGCTCAATAGCCCATGTCCAACTCTTGGGCCTGTGCTGCAAGTTCATCAAGTGCCTTGCGTCGCTCGCCATCAATGCGCTGCTTGTAGCTGACAACCTCCTGATAGCGGACGCGCCGATGCGTGTTGACCTTACGGAACGGGATCTCGCCCTTCTCACAGGCTCGACGCTTGTGGTCGATGACGGACAGCAGCCGCGTCATCGGCTAAGCCTTGGCGGCAAAAGGATCTCGCACCAGCATCAGGTCTTGGCCTGCATCCTTGTGATTCAGAGGCTTGTCATAAATCTCGATGGATGCGAAATCGGCTTTACCAGTGCAGCTTTCCGGACCGTCATCGTTACAATTCGACGGTTCGGACAATTACCCTCTAAGGCAACTCGCAAAACCTTGAGCGGCTCCGAGAAGCCGCTCCGTTGCCCTGCCCCGGCTCAGGACAGGCATGCCCCGCTGTCGCGTGCACCGCTGCGCGCGCCGTCGGTGAAGCCATCGCGAGAGCTGATGCGCCCCCCATCGGTAAAGGCGTCGCGCTGGCCGTTGTGTCCCGACACGGCAACGATCAGTGCATCAGCATATGCACCGGCGTGGGCGGTCTGACTGAGGCCGGCGGCGAGTGCGACAGTGGCAAGCAGGGTCTTGGCAAGATTCTTACGCATTGCTATCTCCAACAGGGGTGTCGGCGGCGCTGCTGCGGCCGCACTCCTCGTGCAGGCGATCAGACGGAACGGCACGGGCCGCACGGGATCGCCTCTGCCGTGCAAGCCGTTGCCTGGCGCGTGCCGACTGCCATCTTGTGGTAGCGACGTCGCGCCGGACTCTGGATCAGTTAGTGCGGATGCGGCGAAAGAGCGCCCTCAGTGTAGCCATCGGAGCATCACGAACAGCGGCGCCAGCGACGTCAGTGAAGGCCCGTCAACCTTTCCACGCGGGCCAGTCTCCTTTGGTTGTGCAGGCGTGCGCCCTGTGTGTCCGAATGCGCTTTAGCGCAACAGGTACAGCGAATGCAGCTCTCCATTTGCTCGCTCGCCCGTGCTCGCGATAGCACCCATGGCGTTATCGCTGGAGCCATCTGCGGTGGCCCCGGTGTCGCGGCAACCGGCGCAAGCAAGCATCAACGCTGCAAATCCCATGCACAACAACCTGTTCATGAAAGTCTCCTTCCGCGGGATGCAAAGGGGTACCTGCGCCCACGTCGCAATCGTGTTGCGTCAGGCGGGCCAGATGTTCTGATTCACGCGGAACAGGTTGGCCGGATCGTATTTGCGCTTGATCTGCGCGAGTCGCGCGTAATTGTCGCGATAGGACGCCTTCACGCTGTCGTTCCCCTCGTCCATCATCATGTTGATGTAGCCGCCGCCAGCAGAGTGAGGATGCAGAGCCAGCCAGTAGTCCTTCGCCCACTGCACGATGCGATCGTTGTTGGCCGGGTCGGGATCCACGCCGACAATCACGCTGGCAAAGTTGGCATCGCGGTAGCTGAAGGCCGTGTCGTCGCAACCGGCACGATGCGCTGCGCCATTGATCGGATACAGATGCATGGTCGAGTGCATCGACGGCAATTGCTGCGCGTACTTGATGTGCAGATCGATGGCCTTGTCGCTCAGGTCGCTGACGAAGTCGGCTTTCCAGTACCACTGCAGGCCCGCCGGATACAGTCCGTCGAACAGGCTCTGCAGGGCTGGCCAGGGGATCGGCCCGGCAAAGTCCACCGCCGGCGGAACCGCCTGGCGAATCTGGCGGAAATGCGTCTCGGCCTGATTGAGCGGCCCGGTGTAGCACCAGACCACGGCGCACATTTTTTGCAGGTGAACTTCCTCTGGGAATGGCGGGACAGGCGGCACCGTGACGAAACCGAACCAGCCATTGATGTGCTGCGGCGCGCTCAGGATGAAGTCGCGCCACCATGTCATCAGCTCGCGTGCCTGCTCCATCGGCCATAGCATGGGGCCACCATAGACCGTGGCAAGGGGATGAGCCTTGAACTCGAATGAGGTCACCACGCCGAAGTTGCCACCGCCGCCGCGCAATGCCCAGAACAGGTCGGCGTTTTCCTCTTCACTTGCGGTGACGACACGCCCGTCGGCCAGCACGACCTCGGCGCCGAGCAGATTGTCGATCGTCAGGCCGTAGGCGCGGCTGAGGTAGCCGATGCCGCCGCCGAGCGTCAGTCCGCCCACGCCAGTTGTCGAGATGAAGCCACTCGGCGTCGCCAGCCCGTAGGCACTGGCGGCGTGATCCACGTCGCCCCATGTGCAGCCACCGCCAACCCGCAGCGTCTTGCGTCCGGCATCGACAAACACCCCCTTCATTGGCGACAGGTCGATCACCAGTCCGCCATCGCAGGTGCCGAGCCCGGCGCCATTGTGCGCGCCCCCACGCACGGCCAGCAGCATCCCGCCGTCGCGCGCGGCGTTCACCGCCGCGATGACATCCGCGACATCGACGCAGCGCGCGATGAGCGCAGGATGCTTGTCGATCATGCCGTTGTACACGGCACGTGCCTGGTCGTAAGCCGCATCGCCCGGTTGAATCAGTTGGCCCCGAAAATGCGCCTTGAGATCCGTCGCGACGGGTTCGCTCAACGAAGCTTCCATGGTTGCCTCCTGTCCGGCTGGTATGCAGGAGTTTTAGCAACCTCGGCGTTTCGAAAGCGTTAGGTGCGCCGTTACAAGGGGGATTCGGCTCCCGACGGGCCCCGCGGCGGTCGGGCCGGGATTAACGCGCAAGTAAGGCCCGCGCCCTGACGACGTCGGGCTGATCGAAACCCTCGGTGAATCGCGCAAGCGGCGCCCCAATCACCTCATCCGGACCGACGCGCCCTGCGAGATGCGCAGCGCTGTCCATGACAGGGTAGCCCGCAGTTCAAGCGGGAGCGCGCGTTGGGCTGTGGCGATCTCGATCGCCTTGGTCAACGATGACTCAGCTTCGGCAAGGTTGGCGCTGCTGCGAAGCAGCAATTCACCGCGCAGACGGTACAGCTCGGCGTTCACCCAGTGCTCGCCGGTGCGCTCTGCGCATTCGAATGCCTCGTCCAACGCCGCCAACGCCGCCTCGGTCTCTCCCACATCGCCCAGGCATTCCGCGAGCATGCCGAGGTAGAGCGGCAAACGCAGGCGTGCGCCCGTCGCGTGAAAGCCCTCGATCGCCGTCTGCATCGCCGCCACTGCGTCGGCGCCTGGCGACTGCTTTGCTTTCGCCCAGGCGAGCAGCACGCCTGCCCAGGCGAGGTAGTAGCCTACGTGGTACTGCTCGGCGATCTCCTGCGCCCGGCGGGCGTAGTGCAGCGTGAGATCGTGCTCACCCCGCAGCGCATGCTGCGTGGCGAGATATGACAGCGCGAGCGCCTGCGAAAACGGGTGCGCTACCCGGTTCGCCATGTCCAGCGCTTCGTGTCCACGCTGAAGGGCCTGATCGGCAAGCCCCCTGAACCATAGTGCGTGCGCCGACCACGCGGCAGCCAGCACGCCGAAGTTACCGCCCATCAGGGACGCATGCTCGGCGTGCTGGGTTTGGTCATAAGCCGCGTGCGCGCGCTGATACGCCGGCTCGGCGGCCATCCAGTCGCCTTGCTGGACCAGGCTGCCCATGACGCAGGTCCATGCCATCACTGAGTACGTACCGGAACCCGAAGTGCCCAAACCCGCAAGCAGTTCCTCGCTCAGGCTGCGTGCCTGTGCAAGCTCCGCCCTGACCTCAAGGAAAAATGAAAGGCTGACCTGGGCGCGTGCTTGCTGATGTCTGTCGCCCGCCAGCCGGCTCAGTTCCACCGCGCGTCGCAGCGGCGCTTCCAGTTCGGGGGCCGCCCAACCTCGGGCGATGCGAATCGGTGGCGCAAGGTCGAGTTGGAGGGCCAGCGATTGACGGGCGCGCTCCTGAGGATCGGCAATCCGGTCCGCTTGTTCCAGCCCGCGCGTCAGCAACGCAATGGCATCGTCATAGGCGTACACATTCTGTGCAACGCCGGCCGCGCTCCGATAGAATGCCGCCGCCTGGGCTGGCAGGCCAGCCTGCTCATAGTGCGAGGCGATCTGCGCGCTTGCCGCGTCGGGCGCATCGCCTGGCGCCTGCTCGAGCGCTCGCGCCACGCGCAAATGCATGCGGCGGCGCTGCAGCGGACTCACTTCGGCGTATGCCACGTCGCGGATCTTGTCATGGCTGAAGTCAAACGCCAAGCCACTACTGTCCGTCTGGCGCACGATGCGCCGATGCCACAACTCGTCCAGCGCGCCTGCCAGGGCATCCTCGCCGAGGTCGCTTGCCTGGGCGAGGATGTCGGTCGTGAACGCCCGGCCAATGATTGCAGCAACCCCGACAATATCGCGGGTCCCCGGAGGAAGCTGCGCTAGCCGGTTCGAGATAATGGTGTAAACCTTGGGCGGCAACTTCGACGCCATGCCGCCCTGTGCGTTCCCGACCGGAATGGTGTCGGAGCGGGCCCGCATCATTTCGACCGCAAACAGCGGGTTACCCTCGCTCTCTTCAAACAGCCGGGTTGCTTCCGTGTCGGCCAGCGGCCGGTCCAAGATATGGGCCGCTATCTTTGCCGTTTCGGCCGCATCGAGTGTCCCCAATGAGATCTCGATCAACTGGTCGTCGCGGCGCAGTGCGTCCAGCAACCTGTTCGCCGCCTGTAGCTGCATGATTTCCTCTGGCCGCGCCGTTGCGACCACCATAAGCCTTGCCGTCAAGTCGAAGCGCATCAGGAAGCGCAGCCATTCAAGCGTCTCGCCGTCGCACCATTGGAGGTCGTCGAGCAGCAACAGCAATGGCCCGCCTTGTGCAAGCACCGCTCGCGCAAGCGCCTCGAAGAACCGCTGGCGTTGCCAGTACTCGGTCAGAGGCGACGGCGGCGACAGTCCGGATTGCTGCGTGAGGAGTTCGGGCAACAGGCGCGTGACCTCGGTCAGCCACAGTCTGTCGAGCTTGCCAATCGCACCACTCAGAGCAGCGCTGCGAAGCCAGCCGGTCACCGGTGCAAACGCCAGCTGGCCCTCGGCCGCATAGGCGCGCGAATGCGCCACGGTGATGCCTTGCTCGGACAGATGGACAAGCAGTTCCTCTGCCAGGCGCGATTTGCCGATGCCGGCTTCGCCCAGGATCAGGACAAACTGCTTGTCGCCCAGCTGGGTGCGCTGCCAGACTTCAATAAGCCGGCGCCATTCGCCATGCCGACCAATCATTGGCAGCATTGCGTCCCGCGGGCGTTGGCGCTGCATTGACGCAGCCTGCGCAGCCAGCCGCGCATAGGCCTCGCGCATGGATTCGCCGGGCAGGACACCCAATTCGCGAGCGAGCGTTTCCACACAGTTTTGATAGGCGCGTATGGCCGATGCTTGATCATGGTTCAGCGCATGCAAGCGCATCAGCGCCATGCAAGTGGGTTCGCGGCAAGGGTCGAGCCGCTGCAACTGCTGTGTGTACTTCAGCGCCTTTACATAGTCTCGCCGGTCCTCACTCAGTTGACCGAGGCGCGCAAGCGCGGCGATGCACTGTTCGCGCAACCTTTCGCGCTCGGCGTGGATCCACTCGTCATAGCAGTTGGCTAGCAGATCACCGCGATAGAGATCCGCGGCATGCGTCAGCGACTCTTCTTCAGCGCCTGCGTCGCCGTGCCTCGAGGCCCTGGCTGCTGCCGCAAGCGCGGACTGGAATTGAGCGACATCGAGGTCGAGCTCCGCATCGGGCAGCCATCGCACCGTTTGCGCATCGGCATGGACAAACTGATCTGCCTCCGGCCAGGCCTTACGCAGCTGAAACAGCAGTTGACGCAGGGCATTGCGCGCCTGTGCCTGCGAGGAATCAGGCCAGAACAGGACAGCAAGCTGTTGCCGCGTCTGCGGTGCGTCCCGATGCAGGACAAGGCAGGCGAGCAGTGCCTGCAAGCGGGGCGAGTTTGCGTTAAACCGGGGCGCGTCAGCGCCGTCGAGCTGGAACTCTCCAAACAAACAGACGGAGTAGCGGGCGTGGGAAGTCATACTGGAGCGCAATGCAACACAAAGCGATGGGTCTGGCGACATTGGATTCACAATCAAAGTCAGGGTAGATGCAGCTTCATCCGCTAATGCGAATCCGATACGACATGGGAACCTGACTCTCAGATCAAGCAGGCGGCCGTGGTCTTGTCAAGGCCGGCATGCTTGTGTGTGACGCGCTACTCGCTTGAACCAAGCACTTGGGAGAAAGACGCTCCTTCCCATGCGCATTGGGCACTCCATCCTGCCACCGCGCACGGAAAGAGCCAAAATTGTCCAGTATAGTGGCTAAAACTGCATATTTCACCCAAGGTGAAGGGGATGGCAAAGGCGTTTAGCACGGCAACCTGTCATCAAAGGCGGAAAATTCATTTCCACGGCGCGCACGAGGGTGCCGATATCGGCTTCAAAACGGGACAGCTGGAAGGGAGTAGACCTTGGCTGCCGCTATGACAAGGTCCGGTTCCTGTGGCGCATCAATCTGAACTTCGCGGCGCTAAGAATGCAGCCGAAGCAATCCGCGCAGGCGGTTGTAAGTCGGGGGACGCTCTTCTACGAATCCCAGTCGGGTTCCAGGCAATTTCAGGGTCGCTTGCTGGCGCTCGTACTTGACCGGCACAAAGCCCATGCTCGGTCGGGTCGCCGCCTCGCGGATGGCTGCCGCGTCGGCTGCGTCATTCTTGCCGTCCTTGCCGGATATCCGGTAAGGCGCCACCAGTCTCGGCGACATCAGCTTGACCATGTGTCCGTGCTGGCGAAACACCGTGCCCAGTAATGCGCGCCAGGCGGCAACTGCGCAATCAGTGGCACCCGCTGATCGCGTGAGACTTTCGGGTCGACCAGCACTGCCTTGCCGGCCTCGTCGACGCCATGAATGGCAAACACGTTCTTGGCGAGATCAATTCCAACGGTAACGATAGCCATGGACTTCCTCTTCGTTGGTTGTGATGAGCTTCGACACGCCATCATGGCACGTCGGTGCCAACTGGCCTTCCGCCGCAACCTCGGGTCGGGGAAGTCCCTTTCATTCGATTACCCCGAGTTCGGTGCGGACGTCCAAAAGCAAATGACCTCCCGAAGGAGGTCATCAAGGCAGATCTAGAGTCTGTGCGCCCGGACTCACACGTGGATGTGCGGCCACCGTTCTGCCTTGCCGAACAAACCAAGGCATTGCTCGCAAGGCAACATGAACGCCTCTCGGGTCTCCACAAACGAAATGTTCAGTCTGTGCGGCGTAGAGAGTTGCGAAGCGGCATACCACCGGCAGGCAAACCCAAGGAGCTTCGAGTCCAATCTCTCAGCGACGACCAGCGCCTTAGGTTCGGCGCAAGGCCATACAGCGACCTCCGGGTCCATGCGGTATTCGAACTGGAAAGCCACCTCGTGGTCTTCCGCGTCTTCCATACCCAGAGCGGCAAGCAAAGGCGCCGGCTTCAATACAGCCTTGATCTGGTCGAAGTTCGGACGTGAAGCCGCCCCGCCAGAGAACGCCACGATGAAAGCATTCTGGATCTTCGGCGTTTGCAAGTGGAAGACCGCCATGGCGATATGACCGAGCTCATCCTCGATCGGCGCCTTGCCGTCGATCAAGTCGAGCGGGGCCACGAGATTCATGACTGCGTCGATGACCTGAATTGTCTCTCTGGTTGGTGGAGGGAAGCGGCCGAGCGCCTCCCGGTTCTCGGCGTACTTCCGGATGATGGAGTCGATCTGTGTGTCGTTGAATGGCATGGCAAGCCCCCTCTTACACCAAGACAACGGGTTTGCCGGCGAGACGTTCGTAGTGCGCTATTGCTGCATTGACAGGTTGCGCTCTGAATCCTTTGCGCAGGAATTCGACATAGTCTGCCAGGACCTTGTTCTTGATAATCTCGTCCACCGACGAAAGGTGAAGACTTTTGGCGACGAAGTAGATGAGTTCCTGGTCCTTGAGTGTGGCGGTATCGACGAACGACTTCGTCGCGGTGAAACAGAACGCATTCTTCACATCCGTGATCAGGCCTTCGCCAGTGAAGTTGTAGCGCCAGGCCATCACGTCGACCCGGATAAGGGCGCCGCGCTCGAGGGCGATATACCAATTCTGCGTCGACGATTCGCCGGCAGACTGGCTACCGAGAATTGCATCAAAGGCAAACTTAATGAGGGTGGAGAAGCCTTCCTTGACGTCCTTTTCACCGCCGGAAAAGAACGAGTCGACTATGGAGGAAATCTGTTCGGCGGCTTTGTCGGTCACGCTGACGCGGTACTGCTCCATGTGCTCAAACATCTTGTATGGAACGATTTCCTCGCGGAACGCGTCTGGGTTTCGCATCTTCTGCACGAGCTCGTTGCGATACCGGTCCAGTTCACCGGTTGCTGCCTTCTTCAGTATGTCGAGTTGCTCACGCGCCTTCGTGTCATCGGGCTTGAGCGCGTTCCGAATTGTGTCAAGAAAAGCCATTTTTGTGATCTCCTGATTTTCCCGGTCAATACAAGAGGAACAAGGGCAGCGGGCATGCGGGCTGCCTTGGGATACGCCTATCCCATCGCTTCTATAGATGTGTGGATTGCAGAATCGGAGGAACAAAAAGCGCTCGAACGAAGAAACGGTGTCAAGCGCTCACGGATAATAGGCGATGGCCATGGCAGCGCAATTCGGCGTTATGAAAGGTAGATATGAGCCGGGCTTATGTCTCAGATCACGGACATGCCGTCGCTGCGAGCGCAAAGATGAGGGGTGCCCGCCGCCGATTCGGGTAGTCGAGCGCACAGTGAGGTCACTATCGGCGGTCTCGAATCGCAGGATTCCACCGTTGTGCTGGGCCAAGTTCATCGCTGCGGCGAGACACATGAGCTGGACGATGACGGCAACATCATCAGGACGGCGACGGCACCTGCCGATCGCATCCTTTTCCAGAACCTGCGCGGCTCGCAGACTGTGGCCCCCGAAGGCGGCGTTGTCGACGGCATACCCGGCTCCATGCAGATCGACTTCCAGGGCTCCGCGGCCAATCCGTTGATGGCAGCACCGGACATCGATTGGTCCGGCACGCTAACCATTGATCGCGAGGGACGCCGCATCTTGGTCAAGGGTGCCGTCAACGATTTTCCCGCATTCGAGATGTACTGTAGTGTGGACGACGGCCCGGTCTTAACTCTGTTGCAGAAGCAACCCGTCAGTCCACTGGACCTGTTCGGCGAAGAAGACCAACCCTACGCTCTGCTAGCTTCTAATGCGGTCGCGGCCGGCAGCGTCACCCGCCGGGCGCGACTTGATTCGCCAGCAGCCGGCCCCTTTCATATATAGGAAGGAGTGACGCCAAGCGAAAAGTACGAATTGAAATGAACGCGTCCCACCCGCGGGGCGGTGGGGTCAAGAGATCTTGAGGTCGATCCTCACGGGCCAAGACATCGAAGTGTCCAAGTGGGATGATGTGCACATTTCCCGGCAATCGGAGGATCCTGAAATGAATTCTATGGCCGTGGGTGTGGATATCGAGAAGTCGGTGTTTCAGGTGCACTACATCGACCAGGCAACGGGCGAGATCGTGAACAAGCAGATCAAGCGAGCCAAGTTCCTCGAGCACTTTGCAAACCGTGCTCCCTGCCTGATCGGAATGGAGGCGTGCGGCGGTGCACACCATTGGGCGAGGCAGCTCACGAAAATGGGGCACCAGGTGAGGCTGATGCCAGCAGAGTTCGTGAAGGCGTTCAACATCCGCAATAAGAATGATGCAGCGGATGCCCGGGCGATCTGGCTGGCGGTCCAGCAGCCCAGCAAGGCGGTTGCGGTGAAGACCGAGATGCAGCAGGCAATGCTGGCGCTGCACCGTATGCGTGAGCAACTGGTGAAGTTCCGCACCATGCAGATCAACGCATTGCGCGGTCTCCTAACGGAGTACGGTGAAGTGATGGGAAAAGGCCGGATAGCCTTGGATAAGGCGATACCGGAAGTGCTCGCCCGGGTTGCCGAGCGCTTGCCGGCGGCGCTGGTAGAGACATTGCGCGAGCAATGGAGTGGCCTCACGAAGCTGGACGAACAGATAGCCGGCATTGAGCGACGAATGCGCGACTGGGTCAAAGAGGACAAAGCTGTGAAGGCGATCAGCGAGATCCCTGGCGTGGGACTGCTGACGGCGACAGCAACGGTCGCGATGATGGGCGATGCGAAGACATTCCGGTCAGGGCGGGAGTTTGCCGCGTGGGCAGGCCTTGTGCCAAAGCAAACCGGATCGGGCGGAAAGGTGAATCTGCACGGGATCAGCAAAAGAGGTGATACGTATCTGCGTACCCTCTTGATCCACGGTGCGCGCAGCGTCGTGACGCGTGCTAAGGATCCCGGTCCCTGGGTTGAGCAAATGACAAAGCGGCGGCCTCTGAATGTCGTAGTCGTTGCGCTGGCCAACAAGATGGCGCGCATGATATGGGCGGTTCTGGCCCATGACCGGCCGTATCAGAAGGATTACATCAGCGTGAAGCAAGATTACCCCTTTCAGGAGGGTCCCTCGCGACTTTTCGTTTCGACGATCCTCCGCGCCCACTCAAGTACAGGCAACAGCCGGGGCGGCAAGTGCTGCTCAGCTTCAGCAAAAGACACCCAGCGGAATTCATGGTGTTCCGGCCGGCCCAGTTCCGGGCTAATCGGCAAGGCAACGTCGCCCCGGGCCGAAACCGCCAGATAATAGCGAGCCACCTTGCTGCCGCGGTTGTAGGGCTCGGTTTCGTAGTACTGCTCGCCCCACCGGAACTGCAGCCTTGTCAGGCCGGTTTCCTCTTCGGTCTCGCGCAATGCCGCCACCAGTTCGGTCTCCTCTGGTTCAGGCAACCCCTTGGGGAAATCCCAATTCCGGTAGGCACGTAGAATGAGACAACGCCATTCGCCCGCCTCCGGCCGCAGCACAACCACGCCCGCCGATCGCTTCATTTGATGCGCCATCCCGGCCTCGCCCTATTCCTATTCCTATTCCCCGCAGGGGGAAGAACCGCGCTCGCGTGCCGTGGCCGACCTGGAAGGGGCCCACCCACGCCCGCGCGCTGCTGGAGATCGTGCACCGCACTCGCTGCCACTCCATACGATCGCCTATCTGCTTGAACATGCACGCGACCATCACGCCGGTCCACCGCTCGATTTGCCGAAGCTCGGAAGATATCCCCGCCATCGCCATTGCGGCCTGCTCGAAGCGACCCTCTACACGCCGGCGGTCCAGGCGGAGGTCAGTGCGACATCAGCACGGGAACCGTCAAGGACGCCAGCAACGTGCGCGTCACACCGCCGAGCACGAGCTCACGCACGTGGCCATGGCTGTAGGCCCCCATGACGATCAGGTCAGCATTGAAATCTGCCGTGCGAGAGAGCAGCAACTCGCCGATGGTTAGATCGGAGCCCCCGGTACCGTGCTCGATCTCTACGGCAACGCCGTAGCGCATCAGCGTCCGGGCCGCGTGGCTGCAAGGCGTTGCGTCCGCGCGCATCTCCTTGGAGGTGGTTTGCACGTTCAGGATCCTGACCTCCGCGCCGGCGATGAGCGGAATGGAGTCGTGCAGGGCCCTTGTCGCTTCCCGGCTCCCATTCCATGCCAGCATGACCCGCGTTCCCACCGTCGGGAACACCCCCGCGAACGGATATCAAGGATTCCAGAAACTGATGCGCGACGAAGCTAGCACCGTTCAGCGCTGCCATGCAATCCATGCAGACTCCGCGGGCAGGAACGCTTCTTCATGCCAGGCCCGTACCCTTGCCGTGTAATGTTCTACCGGACGGGACGCCGGCACAGACGCTGAGAAGATGTACCCTGAAATCGCACCCGCCATCGACCCTTCGGCGCTCATTAGAGTACTTTCGGCGGGAAGCTTGCCATCCGCGGCCGCATAGAGTTCCACCTTGACTGAATCTGGCGAAATTTCACCCAGATACACGGGTAGCCTGAAATGCCATTGGTCTGCTTCGCGCCTTGCCTCGACCGCCCCGAAATGTACCTCGTGCCAATCCGTGGCAAGCGCGGAGTCCCATGCGTGCAATGCTCGCGCCAGCCGCGCTCCGCTTTCGCAGCGTCGCCGATAGGTGCGTGCCGCAGGCCGGTAGAAGCGCTCCATATACTCAATAAGCATCCGATTTGTACTGAAACGCGGTGCCAGATGCGACGTGCTGGCCCGCATGCGCTGCACCCAGCTGCGCGGAATACCCTGCGCGTCGCGTGCATAGAATGCAGGCACAACTTCCTCCTCGAGCAGGCGGTACAGGCTGTCGGCGTCAGCCTCGTCGCTGCCATCCCCCCCGCTTCCGATTGCCCAGCCGTACTCGGGCCGATAAGCTTCCGCCCACCAGCCGTCCAGCGTCGACAGATTCAGCCCGCCATTGCACAACGTTTTCATGCCACTCGTGCCACAGGCCTCCCGCGGCCTTCGCGGCGTATTGATCCACACATCGACGCCTTGCAGCAGATGCTGTGCGAGCGCCAGGTCGTAGTCTTCCAGAAACACCACGTGCCGGCGAAGCTCCGAGCGATGTGTGAACTCGAACCACTCACGAATCAGCGCCTTGCCTTGCGCATCCTCCGGATGGGCTTTTCCTGCGATGATCAGTTGCAAGGGTCGCTGTGCGTCCGTGAGCAGACGTGTCAGGCGCGCCGGATCCTTTAGCAGCAAATTCGGTCGCTTGTATTCAGCGAATCGGCGTGCCAGGCCAAGCGTCAGGACATTGGGATCGAGTACCTGCGCAGCTTCCGAAACCAGTTGCGGCGAGGCGCCGCGCTGGCCCAGCTGCCACGCCAGGCGTTCCCGCGCGTAGCGCACCAGATCGTGTCGTTGCTTGGCAGCCAGCGTCCAAAGGGACTCGTCAACACTCGCGGACATGGGCTCGGCCAGACCTTCTACAGTACCGAGCCAGCGGTCTTTCCCACAGGCGCAGGTCCAGAAATGATCCGACCAAACCGAATCCCACGACGGCATATGCACGCCATTGGTGACATGTCGTATAGGCACCTCATCCAGCGGCCAGCGTGGATAAAAGCCGCTGAAAAGCCTGCGACTGACCTCGGCATGCAGCCGGCTCACGCTATTGACATGCGCGCACCCTTTCAGTGCCAGATAGGCAGTATTGAACGGTTCGTCTTTGTCGGTCGGGTCAAGCCGGCCCAGCGCAAGAAAATCATCGACCGAGAGGTTGAATTCACGAAGATACTCGCGCGCATACATATAGACCAATGATGGCGGAAATGCGTCGAATCCTGCCGGTACTGGCGTGTGCGTCGTGAACACGTTCCCGGCGCGGGTGGCCCACATGGCCTCCCGGAACGAAACATTCGTGTGCTGCATGAAGCGACGGGCTCGCTCCAGGACCACCAGCGCCGCGTGACCTTCGTTGAGGTGACACACTTCCACCTCGATGCCGAGCGCCTCGAGCATGGCCCATCCCCCAATGCCGAGCACCACCTCCTGGAGCAGTCGCATTTCCGCCCCCCCGCCGTACAGCTTAGCCGTGATGCCGCGATCCGCGGCACCGTTGCGCACATCATTGCTATCGAGCAGGTATAACCGGGTGCGTCCGATAATCGCCTGCCATACACGGACAAACAGCATACGGCCAGGCAGCCTCAGTTCAACTTTCAGCCAGGCGCCATCCGCGCCGATCGTCGGCTGGACCGGCAGGCTCGTCGGATCGTTGTAGGGATAGGCTTCGCGCTGGTCTCCATTCGCATCAATGATCTGGCGGAAATAGCCTTCCTGGTAGAGCAGTCCTATGCCAATCACTGGCGCATCCAGATCACTGGCCGTCTTGAGATAGTCGCCCGCCAGCACTCCGAGCCCGCCCGCGTACAGGGGGAGCGCTTCGCTCAGGCCAAACTCCATGCTGAAGTAGGCAACCCTGATGGGGCTGTCGCTATCCCGCCTTCTAGCGTACCAACCTAATTCACTGAGATAGCACCGGCGATTCTCAATCGCCCGATTGAGCTCCTGCAAAAAGATGCTGTCGCCCGCGAGTTCATCCAGACGCTTTTGCGAAATGTTTTGCAGGATCACCCATGGATTGGGGCTGCGCGCCCAGAGCTCTGGCTCGATGGTTTGCCACAAGGCATCCAGCGCGTGACTCCAAGTCCAGCGCAAATCGAGTGCCAGGTCCGTCAACGCAGACAACGTCTCCGGCAGGGTTCGCGGCAAGAACGCATACACGTGGGATCCTCAGCACAATAGGTTGGTTTGCAACTGCCCGGCGCCACGCTGCTTTGGTTGGCTGCGCATGTCGGGCCGCTCCGCGTATGCCGACAGACAACTAGTCTACTGCGTCAGTGCAAAGGCATCAGGAGATACACGCGTAGCACGCTGCCGAGCGCGCCCAGGCAAAATCGCTCGACATGGCCAGCTCCCGGAGTTCTGACCAGCGCTTAGGCCGCGTTTCATACAGCCCGTCAGCGAGACCACCCGTTTTGGCCAGAGGGAAAATTTCCGATGCCACCAACAACTGGCGCAAAGTACTATTGTCATTGCCGTGTCGCACCTGCCGGGTTGCAGCATCAGCCAATTCCACCACAATCGCGCTCCTCAGTCGTATGGGTGCGTGTCTAATTCTTGACGCTGTGCCCGGCAAGGATTTGATCTCGATCAAGGGCGCCCTCGGCTCGGGCCCGCGTCACCGCCGAGGACTAAGGCCGTATGGCATTAGGAATGGGACGCAGCCGAGACCGATGAGCCGCGTGTGAAGTCGGCCACACTTGCCATTCACGGACTGGGGCAGAGTATCCAGGGCGTTGCCCACCAGAGCTGTGCTGCCGATTCCTGATTCGCGACGAACTGATCGAGACTAAATCGTGAGAAGCAGTACCTGAAGCGGCGGTGCGAAGTGAGCGGTGCAGGCATCATCGTTTGCTGCGGTGCTCCAACCCTTCTCCTGCCTCAGGTTTCATCCCCCGAGATTTCCCGGTACTTCCGGTCGACGTCTGCGCGCTGACAAAGCCCTGTTCCCGCGCTCAGCAAGGTCGCAGAAGCGGCCGCCAGCCCATAGTGGAATGCCTCCCTCTTGCTTGTGTGACGGTTCAACGCCCAGACCATTGCAGCAAGGAAGCTGTCGCCCGCCCCGATAGAACTGGACACTGGCGTAGGCAAGGCTGGCGCTCGCAAGGTCTGATCCGCGGTAACCAGCAATGCGCCCTGCTCGCCGAGCGTAAGTGCCACCATCTGCGCGCGCCCTTCTCGGACAACTTCCAACGCGGCATTGCGCCACTCTTCTTCACCGTGCAATGGCAAGCCAGTCAACTCACGCAGTTCGGCCAGACTCGGTTTGACCAGACTGACTCCCTCGTTCAATGCGCAAACGAGCGCGGGACCCGAAGTGTCCACGACGATCTGCGTGCCGCGCGCCCGCGCCAGGCGTGCAAGCCTTGCATAGAAATCTACAGGAACACCAGGTGGCAGACTGCCGCTCATCACCAGATACCGCGGCGGCTCGGCGAGCGTCTCAAGATGAATGATGCAACGCTCCCATTCGTCCTGCGTTACCTTTGGCCCTGGCAGCACGAAGCGGAATTGGCGTCCGGTGGAGGATTCAGTCACGGAAAAATTTTCGCGTGTCTCCCCGGCAATCGCATGGCACACACCTGGCACTCGCTCTGCATCGAGCAGATGTTGCAATAGCGTCCCCGTGGCACCTCCAGCGAGATAGACGGCGAGGCAATCACCGCCAAGCCGCTGGATAACGCGTGCCACATTTATCCCGCCGCCGCCTGGATCCCGCCTCGCCTCGCTGCATCTTAGCTTGCGCGTATCTGACACTCGGTCGATCGAGGTTGCCACATCCACGGCGGGATTCGGTGTAATGGTCAGAATGTCTGTCATCATCCAATGATTGGCATGGCCCTGCCGTAATGTCTGAAGGTTTGTTGTTCAACGCGCCATCACCACGGCCGCTATAGCGGCAGCAACTGTGTGCTCGACCGCTATGAAGCTGCGGGCGTCACGGAAATGGAATCATCCCCGTCAAACAATCCGATGTCAGAGCGCCGGAGCTCCTCAAACCAGATCATGCGCGAGTGTCGCCAGCCATGTGCCGCTACGGCCGTCCCTGCAAGAACTCCTCTCATCCTAGGCACGATCTCCCTCTTTGCGCAACTTCCGCGACAGCACGCACACGTTGACGCCGAACAATCGTCGGCACCGGCCCGCCGCTATCTTGAATGAAGCACTGCCCGAACCCCGCTCAACGGTTCGCGGCATGTCGCAAGCCGCATCGAGCGCGGCGTCGCCTATCCCCTCGCCTGGTGGATTGCGCGCAGCGCCCGGCACCAGCGGGACCTGATGCTGATCCTCTTTATCCTGCCATTCTGGTCGAGTTTCCTGATTCGGGTCTATGCGTGGATGATAATCCTGAGTCCGCGCGGCTACATTATGCGTGCCATCAACGGGGTGATGGCATGGTCAGGCCTTGACGCCGTACAGGTGTTGTTTACGCCGGCTGCAGTGATTGTCGTGCTGGTCTATGTGCATCTGCCGTTTATGGTGCTGCCGCTCTACGAAAACCTTGAAAAGCACGATCCCCTGCTTCGCGATGCCGCCAAGGACCTAGGTGCAATTACCTGGCAGTGCTTCTGGCGTATCACATGGCCGCTCTCCCTCCCCGGCGTATGGGCGGGGGCGGCACTCGTCTTTACGCCCTGCCTTGGCATGTTCGCGGTGCCAGAGTTAGTCGGCGGTACCCGCTCCATCCTGATTGGGAATCTGATCAAGCAACAATTTCTGGATAGCCGCCACTGGCCGTTGGGCTCCGCCCTCTCATTGGCACGAGTGGGCAGCGTCCTGGCGTTGGCAGGTCTCGGCTCGCTCGCTGCCCGCGTAGGCCGTGCAGCGCGTCCAGGACTCCTTTCCCCCGCGCAGGCGAAAGCCTCGGCGGATGGCAGCGCGCAACTTCCCGTCGCGCGAGCCGGCAGAGACCGTCAGGATGACGATACGCCGCCCAAGCTGGACTGCCTTGTCCGGCAGCGGCACGGGCGGCACAGACGTTTCTCGCAACAGAGAGCTGATTGGCAGGATATGCGGTGCAGGGCTCGAACGCTTCGTTCGGGGCCGCACGCTCTCAGACGAGGCTGCAATCAAGAAACCACAGCCTAGGGCAGCGCCTTCAAGCGTTGGAAAAGGCGCTACCCCGGGCGCGCATCTGGTGAACGAAGTATCGCAGCGACGTCTATCCCATCTAAGCCGGGGAGCTCACTCCAGGATCTCCCTCCTGGCGCATCGGGAAACCGCAGATAGTCGAACTGCACCTCGTCGAACCCCATCCGTGCTGCTTCTTCGTAGCGAGCATTGGCCACAACACCGCGTAGACGGAGCGGTGGCCGTCATCGACGCTGAGCACAACCGCACGCGGCGGCAGGTTGTCGGAATCACCGGCCCGCCACGCTAGCACATCCGCCAGTGGCACGATCCTGTGGCCGTTGTTCTCGGGAAAGCGCAGATGTGCACGAATTGTTTCCGTGCGGACCGTCATCGTGTCGACCGCACGTTCGGCGAAGCGATGGTAGACGAGCACAGGCACATCTCGCGCCACAGGCTGTGCGCGCCCAGGGTTCGCCAGGGTCGGCACAAGGAACAAGCAACCCAGCCATGCGAGAAAGCGCATTCTCTTTTCCATGCGACCGGTCTTCAGGGCTCGGAAAATGCAGAAGATCCCCCACCGAGGGCCACGAGATGCGGGCGTGAACGTCTTGTCCATTTGCTACATGGTTCGCTTGAGCAGGCAGCGCAACTCCGGAAGCTCCCGGGCATTGAGAACGTCATCGGCCTCCAGCCAGCCCCTTCTGGCTTGTGTCAGGCCCAGCGGCAGATTGTCCAGGTCGGCAACGCGGTGTGCATCCGAAGCGATGCTCACCAGTACGCCATGCTCCCTGGCCATCCGGCAAGCGCTGTCCCACAGGTCCAGCCGGCTCGGCTGACTGTTGGCTTCGACAAAGCAGCCGCGCTCGGCCAGCGCCTTCATTACGCGGGGAACGTCGAATCTGCAGCCGTCCCGCTCACCGAGCAGGCGGCCGGAAGGATGGGCAAGGATGCTGAAATGCGGATGGTCGATGGCACGGAGAATGCGTGCTGTCTGCTTGGCTGGCGACAATTCGAAGTGGCTGTGGATGGCACCTACCACCAGATCGAGCCGGCCCAGCACCGTGTTCGGCAGATCCAGCGAGCCATCTTCCAGGATGTCGACTTCCACGCCCTTCAGTATCCATGGCATGCCACCCACGCCATTGAGCGCATCGATGCGTTCGGCCTGGACGGCCAACCGCTGCGCCCCCAACCCATGGGTCATGCCCATGCGCGGCGAATGATCCGTGATCGCCAGGTATTGAAGCCTGCCCGCTGCCTCGACCATTTCTTCCAGGCTGGCAAGTCCGTCGCTGTCACGGGTGTGGATGTGCAGGTCACCCTTGATGTCCTCCCTCGCAACGAGCCGGGGCAGCCTGCCATCGCGAGCAGCCTGTATTTCCCCGGTGTCCTCGCGCAGTTCGGGCGGGATCCACGGCAGGCCAACCGCAGCGTAGACCGAT
Organism: Cupriavidus phytohabitans; assembly: GCF_000426345.1. Lineage (GTDB taxonomy): Bacteria > Pseudomonadota > Gammaproteobacteria > Burkholderiales > Burkholderiaceae > Cupriavidus. The sequence continues at coordinate 44,786 of NZ_AUFE01000046.1, forward strand.
GCTTCATCGCGGCCTGCGATCTTCCTGCGCCCCCGGAAAACGCCGTATTCGTTGATCTTCAGCCCCATTGACTGCGCGAGCTGGCGCAACGCCAGGTTGTGTGCCTTCGAGCCGGTCAGGTAAACCATGGCCGCGCCATAGTCCGCCGGTGGTACGACCCTGAGGTCCACCTGCATCCCGTTCGATAACATCACGCTCGCCCGCGTGACGCCCGCCGACAAGACCGTCTGCGTCATCGGATAGGCGGTGAAGGCCAGAATGACCGTGCGGGGCACGGCGGACGTGGCCACGATATCGAGGTCCCCTACCGTGTCCCTGCCCCGTCGCAGACTCCCCGCCACCGTCATGGCCGCTATCTTCGCGTTCTCGCGCAGGTACTGCATGAGCGGGTCGGCAGTACGCGCGGCGACATCGACATTGAAACGCCGGTTGCGATCCATCTGCGCCTGAATAGCCTGGAGCAGGCGCTGTTCGCTACGCGCCCCGAATCCCTTCAGCAAACGGACACGGTGCTCGCGCGCCGCGCGCCCCAGATCGTCCACCGACGCGATATGGAGTTCACGCTGCAACGCCTGAACACGCCGAGGCCCGAGGCCGGGCAATTTCATCAATGCTGCTCCCTGTCCGGGCACCTCGTCGCGCACTTGGCGCAGCAGCGCACACGTACCGGTATCGGCGATCTCGCGAATCTTGCCGGCCAGATCCCGCCCGATGCCCGGCAGATCGGCGGGATCGCAGCCGCGCGTGAGAAAGGTCCGCAGGTCCTCTGTCATCCCGCTGATGGTGCGCGCGGCATTGCGGTACGCACGAATCCGGAACGGGTTCGCGCCCGAGATATCAAGCAGGTCGGCAATTTCATTGAAGATGGCAATGACATCCTCATTGAGCAAGCCCTGCCGTGATCCGAGGCGATCTTCCACGTCCGCAACCCTTGCCAGCGTTTGCAGCGGCGCCGGCGCTCGTAGCGACGTCGCGCTTTCCCCCTTCGCGGCAATGGCATCTCGTACTCTGGCCGTCACAGCTAACTCCCGCGCGTATCCATTCCCAAACATTCTGGTCGACAGGTCGCCGAACGGTTTGCGGAATGTCAAAGTGCATGGGCGCGCAGCGGCTGGCCAGGCGCAATCCGCTGACGTCACACGAAGGCAATGCGCACTGCCGGCGCCCAGCTTTCGACATCACGGGCCGCGCGGACTACACTCGCGCGTTTCACCGTGGTTGTCGCTTCTTCCGAAGCATTCCGGTATCCGGCGCCGTATCCGCTTCGCCCCCCGGTTTGCCTCGTACGAGGCTTGGCCCGTCTCGACAGCATCCTGCAGGATCGCGTCGAGGTATGAGACCACAGCCGGCAAATCGGCGTAAGCTGGCTTGATCTCCCCAATCAGGTGGCCGACGGCCAGCCGCAGGGCGCGGTGGCCGACCTTTCTGATAGCCTTCTGCAAGTTCCGCCGCCAATGGGGAAGTTTGCTCATCAGGCGCTGCAGCTGCTCGTAGTGGGCATTGACGCTTTGGCTCAGCTTCTGCTGTTGCGCCTCCGGTAGTCCAGCGAATTCCTCCTCGGAGATCGTTTTCTCACCGTCGTCCTTGAGCGGCGCAAAGGCCAGGCTGTCCGGCTCGCGCGACATGGCGATGCCATGTTTGCGCGCGTCCTCGCCCAGCGCCTGCAGCGCGGCGTCTTCTCGCGCCTTCTCTTCCTCTTCAAGCAATTCGACACGATTCTGGTACTGGACGTCCTCGAACGCCGCTGCCACAGCGAGTCCTACCTCGCGGGAGAAGCACTGCATATCCTGAAAGAGTTGCCTGCCGCGGCCGCCCGGCAGCCGTAGCAGCTTCACGCCTTCCGATGCCGCGAAGTCGCAGACATAACACCAGTCCTCCGGCTGCGGCCCTTCGGGCGCCGCCGCTTCCAGGATGTGACGCACCAGTGCACGGCGCCCGCTTCCCGGATCGCCCAGTACGAACAGATTGCAGCCGCGAACACGCATGCCGATCCCGAGCTGGATGGCGGCCACGGCGCGCGGATGTATCAGGGCAAGATCGACATCAACCAGTGATTCGGTGGTGTCGAACCCAAGGCTTTTCGGTCCGCACGGTGTGTACAGCCTTTCCGGCGGAAGCTCAGCGATCATCGTCATGTGCGGGCGCGGCAGGTCACTGCTGCGCTTCCAGGGCTCCCGCCAGCGCATCGTCCACCGTTTCCAGTGCCACGAAACGAAGCAAGCTGCGCGCGTCGGCAGGAATGTCTTCGATATCGGGCATATTGCGCACGGGCAACATGATGGTCCCAATTCCGCCGCGCTGTGCGGCGCGCACCTTTTCCTTGATGCCGCCGACCGGCAATACCACGCCGCGCAAGCTGATCTCGCCGGTCATGGCCACATCCCGACGCACGGGGCGGCCCATCATCAGCGAAGCTATCGCGATGAATATCGCGACACCAGCGCTCGGACCGTCCTTGGGTACCGCACCATGCCTCGCGCGTGTACCGGCGGATGATGTCTGAGAGTCCCGCAGCGTCCAGCTCGCATTGGTCGGCCGTCAGGCCACAAGCTGCGAGCTGCCGGGGAACGAGAAAGCGCGTCGCAATCTGCAGTTTCTCGGCATCCGTATACCCCGGAAGTTCCAGCACTTCCATGCGGTCGCGCAGCGGGCCCGGAATGCTCTCGGCCTGGTTGGCTGTGCCGATAAAGACGACGGCCGACAGGTCGAACGGCGTGCCCAGGTAGTTGTCCTCGGAAGGTAGCGTTCTGCTCCGGATCGAGCACCTCCAGCATGGCTGGCGGCAGGGTCGCCGTGCACGCCACGGCCGAGCTTGTCAAGCTCATCCAGCATCATCACGCAATCACGGGTGCCGGCCTTGCGAATGGCCTGGATGATATTGCCCGGCATGGCACCGACATAAGTGCGCCGGTGGCCGCGAATCTCGGACTCGTCATGCAGACCGCCAAGGCTTACGCGCACGAAGGGCCGCCCCATCGCATGCGCGATGCTCTGGCCCAGGGAAGTCTTGCCGACGCCCGGGGGCCCGAGGAAGCCGAGGATCGGTCCCTTCCCTTGCGGATTGAGCTTGCGCACAGCAAGGTATTCGAGGATGCGGCGCTTCACCTTCTCCAGTCCGAAATGCTCGTCGTCGAGAATGCGGCGCGCCTCTGCCATGTCTACGGACTTTTCCTGCGGCAGGCCCCACGGCAGCTCGGTCAGCCATTCGAGGTAGCTCGTGCACATCGAGTACTCGGAAGACGCTTCCGGCATCCGCTCCAGGCGCGCCAGTTCCTTGCGGGCCTGCGTCTCGATGTACGCCGGCATGTGGGCACCGTCGATCGCCTCGGCCAGCCTGCTGATGTCTTCCTGGTTCTCGCCGCCTTCGCCGAGTTCGTGCCGGATGGTCCGGAGCTGCTCGCGTAGCAGCATTTCCCGCTGCCGCTGGTCGAGGCGGCCGCGGGTCTGTTCGCCAATCTCGCGCGACAGGCGCAGCACTTCGATGCGGCCGGCCACGGCGTCGAGAACCTTGTCCAGCCGCTTGCCGACATCAACCGTCTCGAGGATTTCCTGCTTGCGTTCGAGCGGGATGTCGACCAGGCCTGCCACTGTGTCGGCGAGCAACCCCGGCGACTCGATCGCCTGCAAGGCGGTCACAAGCTCGGCGGGCACATTCGGAAGCACGTCGTCCGCGACATCCCTGAGCAAGGCCTGTACATCGGTGAGCAATACATTGATGTCGCGAATCAACGGCCCCTGTGTACCGCAAGATCTACTCGGATATCGCGTTCATCGTCCACTCCCTATTCTGAAACTACGTCGCGAGGCGGCAACAATTTCGTACCGGTTGTGCAAGGTCAAATAGGGGCGTCCTGGCGCCGCAGTTTGATAAGGAACAAGACCAGGGACCAGACCGTCACCGCCCTATCCCGGTGTGTAGTGGCCCACGCCTGACGCTCCAATGCGCCGTGAACGTCCTGTCTCGTGACCAGGTTCATCGCAGGGCTCGGCGGCGCCCTTGCTCTTGAAAATGTCCATTGCCGCTCCATATCGGAGACATGGTTGTCATCCCGGCAATCTGGCGGCGTTCTGGACAGGGGTTCGAATCCCCTCACCTCCACCTCAGCGTACCGTGACACGCGGCGCGCTGAGGTGGGGGTGTACCGGTTTCGACAGGACGTACAAAGGGGCGCAGGCAACCCGTCAGGCGATCGACGTAAATGAAGCAAATCTCATAAACGCCAACGATGAGCGTTTCGCACTGGCCGCCTGAGGCCAATGCCGGGGCCGCTGAAGCCTTGTAAACCAAGACAGCCGATGGGGACTTCGGTCCCCATTGTCATTTCAGCCGGTTCCTCGCCGCTGTCGTCTCCTTCCCTCTCAATGCGATGGAAGTCTAGAAGCACCGCCTTGCGCTGCGCATCAACGTTGTCACCGGCGCAGCGCCTACCGTAGCAGAGGCAGACTAGCCGCCATCTTCGCCAGCGGCAATCTCGATGAATACCGCGTACGGAGATGCACCAATCGATGGTTTCGGGGTAGGCACACGAATGAACACGTCGGCGGATTCACCGTACGTTGACTGCGCCTACAAGCTCACGGAATACGCGGGCTTGCCGCGACGCAAACGTTCCGAAGGCAAGGCCACCTGGCCGGGCAGAAAGCAATCATGGCGACGTTATCAGCCCTTCCCTTATCGAACTGGCCCGTACCGCCGACGCACTCGGCGCATCGGCCGGGGCCGCGGCAGGATCGGCTTGAAGGAAGAATCGGGATTCCCCAGCTGCAGCCCCGTGATCAGGGAGATGCATTTTGCGCCGCGCCTCCAACGCTGAAGACTTCCTCGAACGCGCGCATGAACTGCGGCAAGCCATCGCGCGCGAGGCAATTGATGCCTGCCGCAGCTGAGCGCCCCCCGCCACTCTCAAACTGCCGGCACAGCCTGTCAGCACCAAATGGCGACGCTATCGGCGCGCGCACGCTCACCGTGTAGCCCCCCTGCGCATTCACCGTCAAAACCGCGTGGGCTAGCCCTGGGTGGCTACTTGCCAGATGGTTCGAAAAGACGCCCCGTACACGCCGCGCCCAGGCCACGTCTGGCAACACATAAATGGCGCCGCACGGCAGCACGATGCTGGCGCGCTGCCGCATAGCCATTTCCATGTCCTGCCGCCGTCCGTCGTGCAGCGCCCGCGTGATTGGGGCGGCAAGGATAAACTGGAACGGATCCGCATAGGGAAGCAAGCTCTCATAGAGTCTGGCAGGCGGGATCAGAAGATCCGCTTCGGCATCGCCATAGGCGTTGTAGTTGATGGATTCGCCGAGTTCGCGCAACTGATGCGTCTGCTCCGCTCGCAGGGCGTGGCACCGCGCGAGCCTGTGCGCGGCATCGGGCAGATGGTCCCCAAATGCCCCGACAATGGCCCAGAGCGGATACTTGCCCCCGAGATAGCGATTCACGAGCAGACTGGTGCACACAGTGGGCTCCGTCTCAATGCAGGCCATCAATCTTGGGTGCAGCGGAATGTCCCCGGAAAAGTGATGATCAAAGTACTCCACCTGGACGCCGCGCCCGAGGAGTTCAAGCAATGCTTCGCGGTTCGTATCCAGGGAGATGTCCAACACCGTCACGGCATCGCCTCGGCGGGCGGGAACGCGCGCGAGCATCGTCACGTCACGCTTGACGCCCGTGATCAATGAGGATGCAATCGGGTTGGCCAAGCGTAGTTGATGCAGCGCGCAGATACCGTCTGCGTCACCATTGAAGACGTCGAAGTGTGTCACGCTGGGGCACCATACGGAGAAAGGGGGAGCCGGCTAGCCATGATCCATCCTGACTTGATGTTGTTCGCACTCGATGACACGCGCGAGTTCGGCGAAAAAGTTGGCCGCCACCTGGGGGCCGAGCTATGTCCGCATGAGGAGCGGGCTTTCGAGGACGGCGAGCACAAAAGCCGCCCGCTGGTGAACGTACGCGGCAGGGACGTCTTCGTGGTGCAATCCTTGCACGGCGATGCCCGCCAAAGCGTTAACGACAAACTCTGCCGACTGCTCTTCTTCATTGGCGCGCTTAAGGATGCCTCGGCAGCCTGCGTAACCGCCATCGTTCCGTACCTGGGCTACGCGCGCAAGGACCAGAAATCGAAGGCCCGCGACCCGGTCACCACGCGCTACGTCGCAGGCTTGTTTGAGGCGGTCGGTACCGATCATGTCATCACGCTCGATGTCCACAATGTTGCTGCCTATCAGAATGCATTCCGCTGCCGCACCGATCACCTTGGGGCCAACAAGCTCTTTGTTTCCTACTTCGCGTCGCTTCTGCGCGATGAGGAGATCGCTGTCGTATCTCCGGATGCAGGCGGCATCAAGCGGGCCGAGGATTTCCGGCAGCGTTTGAGCCATGCCCTGGCCCGCCCGGTAGCCAGCGCTTTTGCCGAAAAACACCGTAGTGAGGGAATCGTGAGCGGTGAACTGATAGTCGGCGACGTGCAAGGCAAGTGCGCCATCATTGTCGACGACCTGATCGGCACCGGAACGACCATAGCCCGTACCGTGAAAGCGTGCGGCGGTCTCGGCGCCCGCCGGATCTACACCGCCGCATCGCACGGACTGTTCGTGGGGAGCGCCGCGCAGGTGCTTGCGGATGATGCGTTGGTACAGGTCGTTGTCACGGATACCGTACCGCCATTCCGCCTCCCCGAAGGCAAGGTCAGGGACAAACTCATCATCCTGGACAGTGCGGCCCTGTTCGCGCAGGCGATCGCGCACAGCCACAGCGGCGAGTCGATCAGCGAACTGCTGGCGGGTTGACGCCTTCGTGCGATTATGCCTGCGCAAAGGCTTGCATGTGCTGCACGGCCAGTCGCAGGTAGCATCTTGCTCTCTCGGGCCACTTTGGCGAATCACGATATATTGCCTCCCGCAAATGCCAGACGGTAATCTTCGCGCGCAAACAGGCACTGCAACTCTGGTAGAAGTGCAACAGGGCGGCATCGGGCCTGTCGCCGGTAACGTCGCGGTAAGTACCAATCAGTACCTGGGCAAAGTCGGCAGCGCCCAGCCGCTCGCATTCGAGAGCGAGAAAGCCGATTTCGTTGGCCGTATCGAGGGTCCTGAATTGGCGTGAAAACTCCAGACAATCGATGATGGCGAGCGGCGGCGCAAGGCAGATATGTTCCGGCCGCAAATCGCCATGCGCTTCCACAATCCGGCCTTCTTTGACACGCCGATCGAAGCGCGACGGGTCCTGCGCCAGCAGGCGGCGCTGAGCGAGGCAGACCTCTCTCACCAGCGCGACAGGCTGCGCAAACGCCGGGTTACTGAGTTCGCGCTCGCATTCGTCGATGTCACGGCGCAAGCGGCCCCGGTATTCATCAACCGTGACCGGCGCGGGTGGCAGCGTCATGTAGAACTCGCCCAGGCGGGTTGCCACTGCGCGCGCGTCCTCCTGCGTCGCGGTGCCTTGGGATAGTGCCTTGTCCAGCATGCGATCGGCCGGCAGCCGGCGCATCTTGACCAACCAGTCGACCACCGTGCCCTTGCCGCCTAATCGAGCGGCGCCGCCCGGTTCCAAGACCACAGGCACGACATCAAGATAGACGGAGCCGGCCAGCCGTCGATTCAAGCGCACTTCTTCCGTGCAATAGTACTGCCTTGCCGCAAGCGTACGAAAATCGAGGTAGTCATAACGGACTGGCTTCTTGAGCTTGTACGCATAATCGCGAGTGAGGAAGACCCAGGACATGTGAGTCTCCACCACTTGCACATCTCGTGGATGATCGGGGTAGATTCCGGGTTGACGCAGCAGCGCCACCTTGGCTGCAACCGGCATCGAGTCATTGGGCACTGCCGCACCGTTCCATGCCATTGCGGGAACCTCCCATCCATATCGCGAGCCCTTATAAGGCGCCTGGCCCCATAGCAAGATCGGCCTGTGTTGTGGGGCACACGGTTCCTCAGGCGTCCGAATCCGGCTCTTCGCTTTCCAGAATTTCCAGAATGCGTGCGGACTTTCCCTCCAAGCCGAAGCCCGGGCGATGGCGTAACCGCTGGTCGGAACGCAACCATGTGAAGGCTTCCAGGACTTCTGCACGTGTAGGCCCTTCGTCGAGAATCATTTCGACCACCTGATCCTCCACGGGCCCGACTATGTCGCGGATCTCGCTGGCGGTAGCGGCCTGCGGTGCTGCATTGTGCGTATCCATTGCCACTCCTCGCAAAAGGGACCGCCCACGTGACTGAGGGCGGCGAAGTGGATGCCGTGCCTGTCCGCGAAGACGGGATCGACGAGAGTGGCGATGCCATCGTCGCCGAACTCTCGCCGCGATCATAGCCTGCCGTCAGGCGCCCTTCACCGGAATCTTCTTTGCCGCACTTTGCGCCTCAACCGTCTTGGGAAGCGTGATCGTCAGCACACCCTTGTTGAACCTGGCTTCGATCTTGTCGGCATCAACGCCGTCGGGCAGTTGAAAATAGCGCTCGAAGGAACCGAAGCAGCGCTCGCGCAAATAATAGTCCTTCTCTTTTTCCTCCTTCTCCTCGCGCTTTTCGCCTTTGATGGTCAGGCCGCCGTTGGCCAGCTTCACCTCGATATCCTTCTCGTCCATCCCCGGCAACTCGGGGCCGTCAGCTCGTAGGTCTTGTCCGTTTCGGCAAGGTCTACGGAAGGAGCGGAAGGCATGCTCCAGTCATGCCGCCAGAATGGCTCGAGGCCGAACCGCGGCAGGCGTGCCGGCGTGAAGCGTGTGCCGTGATCGAAATCGTCAAACAAGCGTTCCATCTCACGCCGCAGGCTCGCAATGGGGTGCCAGGCCTGGGGAGACCAGGGGTGCCTGGCGGCGTCTTCGCTTTTCTTCACGGGCACCGTAGTTTGAGATTCAGCCATTTCAAGATCCGCCTGTGGGGTCAGTGTACAAATCATCCTAGGCGCTCTCTCATTGGGCAATTTGACTCCTGTCAAAGCTACACGATAGTGATTGGGCGGCTTTGGCACGGCATGGCGATGCGCCGATACCATCCGGCGATACCGCTCTCGCGGAAATGATCGAGGATCAGACGGCGCCCGACCCGTTCACGACGGTGGCGGACAAGGGCATGCGCGAGTTGGTCGCCACCATGCTTTCAGCCGTGACACCGGATGAAGCCACCGTGTTGCGATGCAGGTTTGGCATTGGCGGTGTTACCCCGATGGGCTACGAGGAAATCGCCAGGCGGACCGGCATGTCGCGGGAAAGAGTTCGGCGCATCGAACGGCAGGCGATGGAGACCCTGCGTACCTCGGGACAGGCAAATGCAGCCAGGACGTTTCTGGCCGAGGATACCCCGGCAGACAAGGGCGCCACGCACCTCCGGCCGCACTGAACCGGCTCTGTCAACGGCCGCTGCAGATCGCTTCCAGAAGTTGCCGCCCTTTCCCGGTTACGCGGATTTGCCTGCGGTCTGCTGTCGCAGCTTCGAGACGGACCAACTGGCGCTCGACAAGAGCGCCAATGTCGGCGGGGAGCTAAAGTCGAAACTGGTGTACAGGCGGGGAATTTGAGGCGCGGAGTAGAGGGCGG
>NZ_AUFE01000047.1 GCF_000426345.1 Cupriavidus phytohabitans
CCTTTGACCACCTCATCCAGCAAGCCCTCAGGCAAAGCCGGCAGCGGCCCGCGGGCCGCTGCCTGAGACGCCACTGTACGTTTCTTCTTCATTGGCATATCCATGGTCATTACCTCCATGATATGCCTCGTACACAAAATTCCGGATAGGTCCCCCATGTCGCGTGTGAATCGCCCGGTTCGGCATGAACTGCGGCTGATCGATGAGCAGGTGCGACGCATCTACCTGCTGACCAACCGGCTGCTGCAGTTTGTCCGGCCAGAGGCATACGCCGGCAATACCGAGCGCCTGGATGTGGGCGAGGTCGCGGCCGGCTGCGTGGACCTGGTCCGGCATATGCTCAAGGACGCCGCCATCCGGGTCGAACTGGCCTGCCCGGCCACACGCCGCGTGCGCATCAGCCGCAGCGAACTGCAGCAGGTCATCGTCAACCTGCTGACCAATGCCATCCACGCCATGCCGGAGGGCGGCAACCTTACGCTGGCCACGCGCGACTGGGAAGGGCACGGCGTGACGCTGCATGTGCGCGACACGGGCCGCGGCATCCGCAAGGAAGACCTGCCTAATCTGTTCAATCCGTTTTTCACCACCAGGAAGCAGATGGGAACCGGCCTCGGCCTGTCCATCAGCTATGCGCTGGTGGAGCGCTATGGTGGCCGAATTACCGTGGAAAGCAAGGTGGGGCAGGGTGCGGAGTTTATCGTCTGGCTGCGCGAAGACGGGTCTGCGGCGAAGCCAGAGACTGATGGATTGTCATGACGTGCTGAGGACTCAGTCGGCGAGGCGACAGCTATCCTGACATGGAGGGAAGCGTTCCGCACGCAGCAGTAGTGCCAGACTGCCGACTCACGCCGCAGGACACAACTCCTCTGCCCATTGGACATTGCAAGCTCGATGGCCATGTGTCACAGCCACCGGCGGACTTTCCCTTTGTATGCGGCGTACTGTGCTTCGAAAAGCGATGAAAGCGTGCGCTCCTCGGGTGCGATCTGAAACCGGTTGATGTAGAGCACAAACGGAGGCAGGAATAGCAGGGGCAGCCAGTTTGACAAGTACACCGCCCACGCGAACAGGTACAGCAGCAGGCTCAGGTACATGGGATTGCGCGTGAAGCGAAACACCCCGTCAGTGACCAGCAACGACGCAGTACCGGGCTTGATCGGGTTCATTGTGGTCTTCGCCCGCCGGAATGAAACCATGGCCGAGACCCCGATAACCGCGCCAATGCAAGCAATGGCAACTGCGACACCTACGCGAAGTCCGAACGGAACTACAACCGGGGCAATCAACTTGGATGCCAGCCACATGAGCAAGCCGGTCAGCAACGCCACGACTGGTGGCGGGATCTTCAGTTCAAGTGACTCCATTTCCAGCTCCATCCAACTGCCACACATCGATGGCGGACGCGACAAGACTCAATGCTGTGCGCACTCCATGGAGCCTGGCCCATTTTTGCAAGAGTTCTCGGGTCTCCACCGACGACAGATCGCGATCCGGCTCGAGGATCTTGTGGTTGATGGGCATTACGACGAGCAAGGTATACAGCACGACAGATCCGATCAGTAGCGCGGCAGCAAGCCACCAGGTACTGGCACCCAATAGCCATGCCATCACTCCGCTCAGTAAGCTGACCAGCGCCAATGGAGCCTGCATCAATGGAGCCTGCATGAGCGTGGCGCGCTTATAGCTGGGCGCCCACTGCCGGGCCGCAGACCTTGTCTCAAGCACCATTCTTGCGGGATGCTCAACCACGTTGACATACAAGGCGGCCCCGGCGAAGAGTATCGCAGTGAATGCAGCAATTATTTGCAGTGCCTGGTTCATCACATCCTCCGTGAAGCCTGCCTCCAATCATGGTGAAGAATTCGAGTAGGACCCACAGGGCCGGGCGTGGGGGTTTCTTTTGGATCGCGTAGTTTCTGCCGAGTCGCGCTAGACTTTGTCGGCTGCGCCTGCAACTGGCGCTGCAGCTGGACCCATTGCGGACATGGCGTTTGCGTTACCTGGATCTTTTCGCCGGCTAACCGGTTCGCCAGCGACATTCTGACTCGGCTTCAATCCTACGCGGGACATCGCAATGCAACGATCACGCGGCTGCAGCGCCCGGGTTCCGGTCACGCTGGCCATCGCCATGTCAATGCTTGCCGGATGCGGCAACAAGAAGGAGGCCGCAGGCCCGCCGCCACCGCAAGTGAGCGTGGTCACGCTCAAGGCCGAGCAACTGACGCTGGATACCCAGCTGCCGGGGCGCACCACGGCGTTCCGCATTGCCGAAGTCAGGCCGCAAGTGGATGGCATCATCTTGCGCCGCCTGTTCAAGGAAGGCAGCGACGTCACGCAGGGCCAGCAGCTCTACCAGATCGACGCGTCTACCTACGAGGCCACCTACAAGAGCGCGAGGGCGACGCTGGAATCCACCCGGCTGCTGGCGGAGCGCTACGGGCGCCTGGTTGGTGACGAGGCGGTCAGCAAGCAGCAGTATGACGAAGCCAGGGCCGCCTGGCTGCAGGCGCAGGCCGCGGTGGACCGCGCCGAAATCAACCTGCGCTATACCAGGGTGCTGGCGCCGATCTCCGGCCGCATCGGACGCTCGAATGTGACGGAAGGTGCGCTGGTGACCAACGGCCAGGCTACCGCGCTGTCAGTGGTGCAGCAGCTCGACCCGATCTACGTCGACGTGACCCAGGCCTCTTCGTCGCTGCTGCGGCTACGGCGTGAACTGGCCAATGGTGCGCTGCAGAGTGCCGGCACCAACGCGGCCCAGGTTAGCCTGGTGCTCGAAGACGGTACCCGCTATCCCGAAACCGGCCGCCTGGAGTTCTCTGAAGTGGCCGTGGACCAGGGCACCGGCTCGGTGACGCTGCGCGCGGTCTTTCCCAACCCGCGCCATGAGCTGCTGCCGGGCATGTTTGTCCATGCCCGCCTGCGTGAAGGCGTCAAGACCGATGCGCTGCTCGTGCCGCAGCAGGGAGTGACGCGCGATCTCAAGGGCCAGGCAACGGCGCTGGTGGTCAATGCCAAGGACGAGGTGGAACTGCGCCAGATCCGCACCGAGCGCGCTGTTGGCGACAAGTGGCTGGTGTCTGAAGGCCTCAGTGCCGGCGACCGCGTCATCGTGGAGGGCCTGCAGTTCGTGCGGCCCGGGGCGAAAGTGCGCGTAGCCCAGGCCGGGAGCGGGGCGGGTGCGCCGGTGGCTGCTGCATCCGGCCCATCCGCACAATCCGCACAATCCGCCCCATCCGCCCCATCCGCGGCCAAGCCCTGAGCGCACCGCCCGGGCGAGGGAGTAGCCATGTCCAATTTCTTTATCGATCGGCCCATCTTTGCGTGGGTGATCGCCCTGGTCATCATGCTGGCCGGCGTGCTGTCGATTCGTGCGCTGCCCATCAGCCAGTATCCGGCCATCGCGCCGCCCACCATCGCCATCTCGGTCAACTACCCCGGCGCCTCCGCCGAGACGGTGCAGGACACCGTGGTGCAGGTGATCGAGCAACAGCTCAACGGCCTGGACCGTCTGCGCTATATCTCCTCCGAAAGCAACGCCGACGGCAGCATGACGATCACGGTGACCTTCGAGCAGGGCACCAATCCGGATATTGCCCAGGTGCAGGTGCAGAACAAGCTGGCGCTGGCGCAGCCTTTGCTGCCGCAGGAAGTGCAGCAGCAAGGCATCCGCGTGACCAAGTCGGTGCGCAACTTCCTGGTCATCGTGGGCCTGATTTCCACGGATCCCAGGGTGACGCGCGAAGACCTGTCGAACTACATTGTCTCGAGTCTCCAGGACCCGCTGTCGCGCACATACGGGGTGGGCGACTTCCAGGTGTTCGGCGCGCAGTATGCGATGCGGGTATGGATCGACCCGGCCCGGCTCAACAGCTACCAGCTCACGCCGCTGGACGTGAGCAATGCCATCCGGGCGCAGAACGTCCAGGTGGCCTCGGGCCAGCTGGGCGGCCTGCCGGCGGTGCGCGGCCAGCAGCTCAATGCCAGCGTAATCGGCAAGACCCGGCTGCAGACCAGCGAGCAGTTCGGCAACATCCTGCTCAAGGTCAATCCGGACGGCTCCCAGGTACGCCTGAAGGACGTGGCCGAGGTGGGGCTGGGCGGGCAGGACTACAACATCAACGCGCAGTACAACGGCCAGGCGGCCTCGGGCATTGCCGTGCGGCTGGCCGCGGGGGCCAACGCGCTGGAAACCGTGCGCGCCATCCGCAAGACGCTGGATGGGCTCGAGCCGTTCTTCCCGCCCGGGATGAAGGTGGTCTTTCCATATGACACCTCGCCGGTGATCGCAGGCTCCATCCACGAAGTGGTGAAGACGCTGATGGAAGCCATCGTGCTGGTGTTCCTGGTGATGTACCTGTTCCTGCAGAACGTGCGCGCCACGCTGATTCCCACCATCGCCGTGCCGGTGGTGCTGCTGGGCACCTTTGGCGTGCTGGCGGCGTTCGGCTACACCATCAACACGCTGACCATGTTCGGCATGGTGCTGGCCATCGGGCTGCTGGTGGATGACGCCATCGTCGTGGTCGAGAACGTCGAACGCGTGATGGCCGAGGAAGGCCTGCCGCCCAGGGAGGCGGCGCGGCGCTCGATGGGCCAGATCCAGGGCGCGCTGGTGGGCATTGCCTTGGTGCTCTCGGCGGTGTTCCTGCCGATGGCGTTCTTCGGCGGCTCGACTGGCGTGATCTACCGGCAGTTCTCCATCACCATTGTCTCGTCCATGGTGCTGTCGGTGCTGGTCGCACTGATCCTGACGCCGGCCCTGTGCGCCACCATGCTCCAGCCCATCGAAAAGGGCGATCATGGCGAGAACAAGGGCGGCTTCTTTGGCTGGTTCAACCGCAAGTTCAGCGCGACCACCCAGGGCTACGAACGCAGCGTGTCGGGCATCCTGAAGCGCCGCCTGCCGTTCCTGCTGATCTACGTGGCCATCCTGGTGGTGATGGGCTTCCTGTTCACGCGCATCCCCACTTCATTCCTGCCCGAAGAAGACCAGGGCGTGCTGTACGCCCAGGTGCAGACGCCTGCCGGCGCCACCGCCGAGCGCACGCAGAAGGTGCTCGACCAGATGCGCGAATACCTGCTGAAGGAAGAGGGCGGCGTGGTGGCATCGCTGTTCACCGTCAACGGCTTCAACTTTGCCGGCCGCGGCCAGAACTCGGGCCTGGCATTCATTCTGCTCAAGCCATGGGCACAGCGCAGCGGGGACAGCACCAGCGTATTCGACCTGGCCGCGCGCGCGCAGCGCAAGTTCATGAGTTTTCGCGATTCGATGTCGTTCGCGTTCGCCCCGCCCGCGGTGCAGGAGCTGGGCAATGCCACCGGCTTTGACCTCTACCTGCAGGACCAGGCGGGCATTGGCCACGTGGCGCTGATGAACGCGCGTGACAAGTTCCTGGCGCTGGCCTCGCAAAGCCCGGTGCTGCAGCGCGTGCGTCCCAACGGCCTGAATGACCAGCCGCAGTACCAGTTGGTGATCGACGATGAGAAGGCGCGCGCGCTCGGCGTTTCGCTGGCTGACATCAACAGCACGGTGTCGATCGCCTGGGGTTCCAGCTACGTCAACGACTTTATCGACCGCGGCCGGGTCAAGCGCGTCTACGTGCAGGGCCGCCCAGATTCCCGCATGAAGCCGGACGACATCGACAAATGGTTCGTGCGCAATGGCAAGGGCGAAATGGTGCCGTTCTCGGCCTTTGCCGACGGCAAGTGGGGCTATGGCTCGCCCAAGCTGCAGCGCTACAACGGCGTGGCCGCGGTGGAAGTGCTCGGCGAGCCCGCGCCCGGGCGCAGTTCCGGCGAGGCCATGAACGCAATCGAGGAGATCATGAAGCAGATGCCGCCAGGCGTGGGTTATGCCTGGACCGGCCTGTCCTACGAGGAACGGCTGTCGGGCTCGCAGGCGCCGGCGCTCTATGCGCTCTCGCTGCTGGTGGTGTTCCTGTGCCTGGCCGCGCTGTACGAAAGCTGGTCGATCCCGTTCTCGGTGATGCTGGTGGTGCCGCTCGGCGTGATCGGCGCGCTGCTTGCCACACTGGGGCGCGGCTTGTCGAATGACGTTTTCTTCCAGGTGGGCCTGCTGACCACCATCGGCCTGTCAGCCAAGAACGCCATCCTGATCGTGGAATTCGCCAGGAGCGAGTACGAACAGGGCAAGGGCCTGGTCGAGGCCGCCGTGGAGGCGTGCCGCTTGCGCCTGCGCCCCATCGTGATGACTTCGCTGGCCTTCATGCTCGGCGTGTTCCCACTCGCCGTGTCGACCGGGGCCGGTGCCGGCAGCCAGCACGCCATTGGAACTGGCGTGATCGGCGGCATGATCACGGCCACGGTGCTGGCGATCTTCTGGGTGCCGCTGTTCTTTGTCGCTGTCACCTCCATGTTCGGACGCAAGCGCAGGCTGCAGCCGCATGGCGCCTCCGCGGAAAAAGGCGCGCTCGAATGAAGAAGACCTTGTTTTGCGCTGCCGCCATGGCCATGCTGGCGGGCTGCAGCCTGATTCCCGGGTACGAGCGCCCGGCCTCGCCGGTGGCGGCAGCGTACCCGCAGGGCCCGGCCTACCTGCCCGCCGATGCCGCCGCCGAGGCCGGCCAGGTGCCTGCGGTCGAGTTGGGCTGGCGCGAATTCTTCGCCGATGCGCGCCTGCGCCGTCTCATCGAGCTGGCGCTGGAGAACAACCGCGATCTGCGCGTGGCCGTCCTTAACGTGGAGGCGTTCGGGGCACAGTACCGCATCCAGCGCGCCGACCTGTTTCCCGCCATCGGCGCGGCCGCACAGGGCACGCGCCAGCGCATTCCCGCCGACCTGTCCGCCACCGGACGGCGCCTGATCGGCAGCCAGTATGGCGTGTCGCTGGGCACCACGGCGTGGGAGATCGACCTGTTCGGCCGCCTGCGCAGCCTCAGCGAAGCCGCGCTCGAACAGTATTTCGCCAGCGACGAGGTACGCCGCAGTGCCCAGATCTCGCTGGTGGCGGGCGTTGCCAGCGCCTACCTGACCCAGCGCGCCGATGAAACCCTGCTGCGGCTCACCCGGGAAACCCTGGCCAACTATGAGCGCAGCTATGGCCTGACCCGGCGCAGTTACGAGGAAGGGATCGCTTCCCGGCTGGACCTGCGCCAGGCGCAGACCGCCGTGGAAACCGCCCGCGCGAGCCTTGCGCGTTACACCCGGCTGGTCGCCCAGGATGAGAATGCCCTGGTGCTGCTGCTCGGCATGTCCCTGCCAGCGGACCTGCCGGAAGGCCTGCCGCTGGAGCAGAAGCTGTTCGCCGATGTGCCGGCCGGGCTGCCCTCAGACCTGCTGCAGAACCGTCCGGACGTGCTCGCGGCCGAGCACCGGCTGCGCTCCGCCAACGCCGATATCGGCGCCGCGCGGGCGGCGTTCTTCCCCAGTATCAGCCTGACCGCATCGGCGGGCACCGCCAGCAGCCAGCTTTCCGGCCTGTTCGGGGCCGGCTCCGGCACGTGGTTGTTCCAGCCGCGCATCGATCTGCCGCTGTTTACCGCCGGCAGCCTGCGGGCCAGTCTGGACTACGCCACCATCCAGAAGGACGTCAACGTTGCCCAGTACGAGCGAACGGTGCAGACCGCCTTCCGCGAAGTGGCCGATGGGCTGGCGGCGCGGGGCACCTACACCAGCCAGCTCCAGGCCCAGGTCCGCTTCGTGGAAGCTGCCCAGGACGCCTATGGGCTGGCCGACCGGCGCTACCGCACGGGTGTCGACAGCTACCTTGCCGTGCTGGACGCGCAGCGCTCGCTTTACAACGCGCAACAATTGCTGATCGAAGCCCGGCTCGAGCAACTCTCCAGTGAAGTCAACCTGTACAAGGCCCTGGGCGGAGGCTGGCACGACCAGACCGGCAAGCGCACCGATACGAAAGTTGGCCGGGGGGATTCGTAAATATGTGGAGCTTGCATGATGGCCTGTCGGTTGGCGCATGACTGAATTTCCGGCCCAGTACGGGATTCGCAGGAACTTGCTACATTGCTGACTGCTGACGAACGCAGCCCCACGCTGCCGTCCCGCTCATCGCAAATCGACAGACCAAGGAGACATCGAATGCGCACTGCACTTCAACTTCGTTCGCAAATCAAGAGCAGCGGTGAACTCGAGCTGTCGCTAGCCAGCATCGACACGCCGAGCCCTGGCCCGGATGAAGTGCTCATCCGCATTGAAGCCTCCCCCCTCAACCCGTCCGATCTCGGCCTGCTGTTCGGTGCGGCCGACATGAGCACGGCCAAGGCCAGCGGCACGGCCGAGCGCCCCATCGTCACCGCGCGCGTTCCGGAAGGCGCGATGCGCAGCATGGCGGGCCGCCTGGATGCGTCCATGCCGGTTGGCAATGAGGGCGCGGGCGTGGTCGTCGATGCAGGCTCGTCCCCTGCGGCGCAAGCCTTGATGGGCAAGACCGTGGCTGCCATCGGCGGCGCGATGTACTCGCAGTACCGCTGCATTCCCGCGGACCAGTGCCTGGTCCTGCCCGAAGGCGCCACGCCTGCTGACGGCGCGTCGTCATTCGTCAACCCGCTCACCGCACTGGGCATGGTCGAGACCATGCGGCTCGAAGGACATAGTGCCCTGGTGCACACCGCCGCGGCCTCCAACCTGGGCCAGATGCTCAATCAGATCTGTCTCAAGGATGGCATCAAGCTGGTGAACATCGTGCGCAAGCAAGAGCAGGCGGACCTGCTCAAGGCACAAGGCGCGGTCTACGTCTGTAACGCCACGTCGCCTACGTTCATGCAGGACCTCACCGAGGCACTCGCGCTACTGGCGCGACAATCGCGTTCGACGCCACGGGCGGCGGCAAGCTCGGCGGCCAGATCCTCACCTGCATGGAAGCGGCCTTGAACACCTTGAACAAGACGGCCCGCGAATACAGCCGCTATGGCTCGACCACCCACAAGCAGGTCTACCTCTACGGCGGCCTGGACACAAGCCCGACCGAGTTCAACCGCAACTTCGGCATGGCGTGGGGCATGGGCGGCTGGCTGCTGTTCCCGTTCCTGCAGAAGATCGGGCGCGAGCGGGCCAACGCGCTGAAGCAACGCGTGGTGGCGGAGCTGAAGACCACCTTTGCCAGCCACTACGCGAAGGAGATCTCGCTGGCCGAGGTGCTGGACCTGGACGTGATCGCCGTCTACAACAAGCGTGCGACGGGGGAGAAGTACCTGATCAACCCGAACAAAGGCCTGGCCGGGTAAATCAGCCCGGGGCGCCTTGCGCGCCCACCGTGTCAAGAATCCGCCGCTGCGCCGCAGCCAGCGGCGCGCTGCCGACTGGCCGGCCGGCAATGGGGGAGCGCTTTCCAGTTCCGCCGCGGTGTGGAAGCTCACCCAGGCGCTGGCCTGGCAGTCATCGCGCACCAGCACGCGCTGGGCCAAGAAGAGCTCAAAGATGTGCCCTCCGTCGTCGCTGGTTTCAAGAGTCCTCGCATTGGGTAGCTCTGCTTCTGAATCGCATAGCTATTCCAGGAAGACGTAGTCCGCCCGATACGGCATGCGATTCTCCTGTCCCTCCTGTGTGCAAGCCTGAGGGAGGGCCAGTCCGCCTTGGGTATTCAGCCGTTGCACGTAACGCGCCCTCGAAAGCAGGCCAGTTCCGCCGGTGCTCGTTGCCTGCAACAGCAAGAGTGGAATGCTCTCCGGCTCCTGCGCATTGGGCGTCTGCCGCAATACCTTGCCGGTCACCTTGCTGCCATCAGGCGCTTCCCAGGTCGGACCAGAGTAATGCTTGACGGCGAGTTGTCCGGTGTCATCCTTCAGAGTGGCTTCCGGAGCAGAAAAGATCCATAACAACCGGCCGTCGTTCGCACGCTTGCACTGATAAATCTGTACACCGGATGCATGCAGCACCGCGATCGTTCCACGCGCGTCGGTGGGCTGGAGTTCGGGCGGAGCCGATATCCTCGGTGTGGTACACGAAACGAGCGCGCCTGCCATGCTGAGTACAGCGAAACTCGCTTTGCAAAAATGCCGAGAACATTGCGACATTTTGCCTCCTTACCTTAACCCATGAAGGAGGATAGTACTTCCCGAGCCACGTTGCCAGTTGCGTCCGCGCGGGTCCGATCGCCTCGGCGCATCTGGATGCGGGCGGAAGGCTTGCCGGCTTCAGTTGCCCGTCAGAAATGTGAGGATTCCCTGGTGAACGATCCTTCGCGAATCGATCGCGAAGGATCGTTCGGGGCCCGTATGGCATCTCGGCCCGCGGCTACCCGGTAAAACCGGCCATTCATTCGCCGTAGCGAGAACGAACCGAAGCTGCGACTGGCAACTACTACACCAATCGCAGATCCCACAGCACATCCAGTACGTGTTGGGTGGAGCGTTCAACGTACCCCGCACGATGCGCGATGCCGAGCCGACGCCATAACGCCGGGCGCAGCGGACGCATGACGATGCGCCTGTCCGGCAATGGCGTGGTGGCCTCGTGGGGCAACAGCGCCGCGCCGTAACCCGCCGCGACCAGACTCTTGATCGCGTCGTTGTGGTTGAGCTGAATGCGTGGTGCGGGATGGTGTCCCGCGGCCGCGAACCACTCCGCGGTCTGACGCGAGAGGCGCGTGGTCGCGTCATTGAGAATCAGAGGCTGGGCGGCGAGCCATTCCGGCGTGACGCGGGCCGGGCACTGCCAATGCGCCGGCACGAAGGCCATCACGGGGTCGCGGCGCCAGGGCTTTATCACCAGTCCGGCCACCGGCGGCTGAGGCAGTGCAACCAGCCCGATATCCAGCGTGCCGTCCGCCAGTCGGGACAGTGTTTCCTGCGAAGTGAGGACCGCAATCTGAATGTCGATGGCGGGATGCTGCTGGCGCAGCACCTCGAGCGCCTGTGGCAGCAGGTGCGCGATCGCGCCAGTCGACGCACCGAGCCGGGCGCGCCCTTCGAGCCCCTCTACCTGTCGTTGTATATCGTCCAGCGCCTGCTCCGCATCGGCCAGCAGCCGACGCCCGCGCTCCACCAGCACCTCTCCGATCGCCGACGGCCTTACCTGTCCGCGTTTTCGCGACAGGAGCGGTGCCCCGATGCGGTGTTCCAGGTCAGCGATGTGGAGGCTGACCGTGGGCGGCGCAAGGTGCAATGCACGCGCCGCCTCGGCGAATGAGCCATGGTCGGCAATGGCGACCAGCGTGCGCAGGCGGTCCAGGCTGATCTCTCGCATGTCGGCTCCAGATTCAGGAAAACTGAATGTCAAGGTTGTGAAATTCAACTTTCCCTATTCTAGTGGTCCATGGAATATTGGGCTCCTTCGACGTGTTACCCCCTTCAGTCACCGGAGTATTCCTCGCATGAGCTCTCCCCTGGTTTTTATCGACGGCGACCAAGGCACCACCGGGTTGCAAATCCACGAACGGCTGCGCGGCCGGACCGACCTCAGCCTGTTCACGCTTGCCGCGTCGGAACGCAAGGACCCACGGCGTCGTGCGGAAGCCATCAATGCCTGCGACATCGCCATCCTCTGTTTGCCCGATGCCGCCGCACGCGAGGCGGTGAACGCCATCGTCAATCCCGCCGTCAGGGTGATCGACGCGAGTTCCGCCCACCGCACGCATCCGGACTGGACCTATGGCTTTCCGGAAATGGCACCGGGACAGGCCGCGCGCATCGCGAACGCGCGACGGGTCACCAATCCCGGCTGCTATCCGACCGGTGCGATTGGCCTGCTGCGTCCCCTGGTGCAGGCCGGGCTTGTCCCAGCCAGCTACCCCGTCAGCATTCATGCGGTGTCCGGCTACTCCGGACGCGGGCGTGCCGGCGTGGAGGAGTATGAGGGGCCGGATGCCGTCAGCGCGGCATTCCAGGTGTATGGCCTGGAACTCGCGCACAAGCACCCCCCGGAGATCCAGCAGCACGCCGGGCTCGCGCAGCGTCCCATCTTCGTTCCCGCGTATGGTGCGTTCCGCCAGGGCATCGTGCTGACGGTGCCCCTCGCATTGCGGCTGCTGGCCCCCGACGTGGATGGCGCCACGCTCCACGCATGCCTCGCCCGCCACTATGCCGGCGCGGCCCATGTACATGTCCTGCCGTTGCACGAATCGCGTGCTCTAAAGCACCTGGATCCGCAAGTGCTGAACGGTACGAACGACATGCACTTAAGCGTATTTCCTAACATGGAGCACGGGCACGTCCTGCTGTCCGCGGTTTTCGACAATCTTGGCAAAGGCGCATCCGGTGCCGCGGTTCAGAACCTGAACTTGATGCTCACGCAGCAATAGGGTCGATGGCGTGAGCTAAAGGACGGCCGGTCGGCCGCACCCGTATGCCAACGATTGCTGCCAACTGGTCGTGGCTGTCGAACGTCTCATGCTGGCCCGGCTGCGGTCGCCTGAAGAGTTATAGAGCACCTGGAGCAGCATGGCCCGTCGCCACTTCTCCGGCGTAATGCTCGTTTCAATCTGGCGGGGGCGTAAACCCCGATAGCTGTTTGCCTGCGCAAAAAATATTATTTGTCTACAAATGTTAGACAATCCATGCGCGGGGCGTCAACTGATGCCAGGCAGGCGAGTGTGACCCAGGAGCGAGATGAGATGGCCAAAGTTTCTTCAATACGTGGCGATTCCTCCACCTGAAAGCCGGATTTCACTTGAGCACCTGCGCAAGCCAATGCTCGGCCTTTCGGCAGAACGAGCGCGTTGGGTGATCAATGGCGCCGGGCTTCCGGCCTAGCCGCTCCGACAACTGGCGCCGCGATTAGCGAATGACACGGTGGCAGCCCAAGGAGGGCGGTTTCGGGTCGTCGGGCCGAAATGCCGGCTTCGCGATCAATCCCGCCACACGACATCGGCGCCGAAGACTGCATCGGTCGGCCGGCGACATTCGTGAAAGGGCTGGCCGACAGGGAGCACCGGTCGAATGACTCGCTGTGCGTTCGGACAAAGCGCTCCAGGTACCTTGTACCGCTGGAGCTCGAACGATTCGAGACATCCTCCCGATGGAAACGAGCCTGCTGCTGTGCGCTCGCGCGAGCACGTCCGCACTGCAAGCCATCCCCCGTTAGGGTTTGCCCCATGGACACTCCTAACATCAATAGCTATATTTTTACGTAAGTTAGCAAGCTATCTTTGTTATGTAAGTGACGATGCGGTGAGGCAGCCTCGCTGCAATCGACGTAGCAAGGGTGGGGTAGCCGCAAGAAAACTAGCTGTCACCGCGTGGTGCGGCAGTCAACGAAACTCATCTGGAGGAGACAAACGTGAACACTGCAAATCTTTTGGGTGGCCGTACTGTGATCGTCACGGGCGCGGCGACTGGTATCGGCCGGGCGTTTGCGTTGGGCCTTGCTACCCAAGGTGCCAACGTTGTTGTAGCGGATATGGGCCCGGCCGATGAGACGATGCAGGCGCTCAAAGACGTCGGCGGCGAGGCGCTCTACGTCAAGACAGACGTCAGCGACGAGCAGTCGGTGCAAGGCATGGCCAAAGCGACGCTTGAGAAGTTCGGTTCGATCGATGGCCTGGTCAACAACGCAGCCTACTTCCGCGAGGTCAAGCTCACCAGCTTCGAAGAGATCGATCCGGTCCAGTGGGATCGCATCTTTGCTGTCAACGTGAAAGGCGTCTGGCAATGCTGCAAGGCCGTTCTCCCCGCCATGCGCGAGCAGCGACGCGGCGCGATCGTGAACATTGCTTCTGTGGTAGCCCTCGCGGGCCAGCCGGGCTACCTGCAGTATGTGTCGAGCAAGGGCGCCGTGCTGGCGATGACGAAGGGGCTGGCCAAGGAGGTCGGCCAGCATGGCGTGCGGGTGAACTGCATCGCACCGGGCTTCGTGCTGACAGATGCGACGAAGAACCGTCCCACGGAATGGCAGCAGTCATTCCTCAAGGCGCGTGCGCTGTCACGCGAGCAACGTCCGGATGACCTGGTCGGCACGGCCATCTATCTCGTCTCGGACCTTTCCGGATTCGTCTCGGGACAGACCATCGTCGTCGACGGCGGACACATCATGCACTGAAGGCGGGGCACGCCGGGTCATGGGGCCTGGCGTCCTGCATCGACTGACTGTTGACCTGGAGGTTTGAGATGAACGCAGTGATTACGCAAGTGAAGGGTCCCGCCGCGATGAAGCAAGGTGCCGACCGATTCCCCCGCAATGCATGGTATGTTGGCCTGTGGGCGCATGAGCTGCCGGCGGGCAAGCTCGTACCACAGACCATTCTGTGCGAGCCTGTTGTCTTCTTCCGCAAGGAGGACGGTTCGGCTGCCGCGATCGTGGACCGCTGCTCCCACCGTTTCGCGCCGCTGTCCATGGGCAAGCTGCTTCCCGGCGACCGGGTCCAGTGTCCTTATCATGGACTCGAATTCGGTGCGACCGGCGCCTGTGTCAAGAATCCGCACGGCAACTGCACCGTTCCGAACGCAGCCCATCTGCGGTCGTTCCCCGTCGTGGAGAAGCACGGCTTTGTCTGGATCTGGATGGGCGATCGCGTTGCCGACCCGGGATTGATTCCCGACTATAGCTGCCTTGACACGAGCCCTGCCGCGCACGTCACGACGCCGGGGTATCTGAAGATTGCTGCGCACTATGAGCTGATCGTCGATAACCTGCTTGACCTTTCCCATACCACCTACGTGCACGAAGGCATCCTGGGCACCGCCGGAACGGTCGTCGCCGACATCGGCGTCGAACAGCGAGGCGATGTGGTGGTCGTGAGCCGTCCGTCCAAGGATGCGGAAACGCCTGGCATGCTCAAGATGCTGAGCGGGCTTGAACGCGGCGACCAGTGGAGCACGATTTCCTGGTATGCGCCGTCGAACCTGATCCTGGAATATGGCGTCAGCAAGGTTGGTGAGCCAAAGGAGAAGGGGACCGGCTATTTCGCGCTGCATCTGCTCACGCCGGAGAACGAGCGGTCCACGCACTATCGCTACAGCGCGGTGCGCTGGAACGTGATGACCGAAGGCGAGGAAACGAACGAAGAGATTCGCGAGAAGATCGGCAAGCTCCGGACCTTCGCATTCGCGGAACAGGACGCACCCATTATCGAAGCCCAGCAACGCCGCATGGACGAATCGCCCACGCCGCTCACGCCGACCCTGCTCGCAATCGACGCAGGACCGATGCGCTATCGCCGTGTGCTCGACCGCCTGCTTCAGCAGGAACGTGTTGCCAATGAGGTGGATGGTGATACGAGAAAGGCTTCGTGAAGACAGCGGTTCGAATTCAGGTAAGGGCAGAGCAAGCGAGGAGATAAGATGACTACCAACAGCCTGGAGGTGTCCGTCATCGCAAGGGAGCGCGCCGCGAGCGATATTGTTCGCATTACGCTGGCGGCGCCGGACGGTGAGCAGTTGCCGGAGTTTGCCGCGGGCTCGCATATCGACGTCCACGTCGATGCGGGCCTTGTCCGGCAATACTCGCTCATCAACCACCCTGGTGAACGGGGGCACTATGTGATCGGGGTATTGCTGGATGGAAAGTCTCGCGGCGGCTCCAAGGCGATCCACTCGGACTTCCACGTGGGCCGTTCCGTCCGCATCGGCTCTCCCAGGTGCAACTTCCCGCTGCTGACATCGGCCAAGCATTCCATCCTCTTCGCCGGCGGGATCGGGATTACGCCCATTCTGTCGATGGCGCGTGAACTCTCCGCCCGAGGCCAGTCATATACGCTCCACTACTGTTGCAGAAGCCGGGACAAGGCGGCGTTCCTCGAAGAGATCGCGGCCCTGGACCCTGGCGAAGAATTCAGGCTGCATCTGGACGATGGCACCCCGGACCAGCGGTTCGTGCTTGCGGATTGCCTGCCGGAGATGGAGCCGGACACCCACATGTACATATGTGGGCCGGAAGGTTTCATCAACCATGTGGTGGGTGGGGCGGAGGCGGCAGGCTGGCCGGCCTCTCAGGTACACGTCGAGCGCTTTAGCGCCAATGTGGATGTGACCGGCGATTCCTTTGTCGTCGTTGCGGCGCGCAGCCAGGCGGAAGTGGTGGTCTCGAAGGAGGAAACCATTGTCCAGGCCCTGGCACGCGTTGGCATTGCGGTCCCGGTGTCGTGCGAGCAGGGGGTATGCGGCACCTGCCTGACACGGGTGATCGAAGGCAAGCCGGACCATCGTGACATGTTCCAGACCGACGAAGAAAAGGAAGCGGATAGTCAGTGCATCACGCCGTGCTGCTCGCGTTCGATGAGCGGCAGGCTGGTTCTGGATCTTTGAAACGCCGCTGACAGGCCATGACTTTAATGACCTCTGATATGACGAAGACTGCTGGGACATCGTGGAGCGTGTCGGAAGTGCTCCGGGGGCGCTCGAAGCGAAGGACTGTGGTTGCCGGCGGTTTGGAGTGGTCAGTGCTGGAGGCCGGGCGGGGGCGTGAAACGCTGGTTCTCCTGCCCGGTACATTGGGCACGGTCGAGGTCTTCTACAAGCAATTGCTGAAGTTCTCGCAGACATGCCGCGTTGTCGTACTCGGCTATCCGGGGGCCTCGAATCCGGAGGCGATGACTGCTAGCTTTCGTGAGCTGCTGAAGGAACTGGACATCGACAAGGCCCACTTCGTTGGCTCGTCGCTGGGGGGATACTGGCTGCAGGTCTTCCTCCGGGGCGACACCGCGCGGGTCAAAAGCCTTGTCCTAGGGAATACGTTCCTGGACCCTGCCCGCCTGCGTTTTATCAGAATGTTCAGCCCTGCCTTCCTTGCCGAGAACGAGCCGGCTGCAGTCAAGAGTGCCTGGCTTGGATTTGTGCAGGCGCTGCCGAATCCGGAGTTGAAAGACTTCATGCTCGAGGCGGCGGGCGCGCGGCAATCCGCGGCGGAGCTCGACGGCCGGTCCCGCACCATCGCTTTCGCAAATCGCATCGCGCCACTCGACCTGCCCCCGGACCGGATCACCCTCCTCTGGTGCGAGGACGACAAGGTCATCCACGCCGAGACGTGGAAGGAACTGGTGAGCGCCTATCCTGATGCACGCAAGGTCCAGCTTTCCACCGGCGGCCACTACCCCCATCTCTTGATGGCGGATGACTACAACGATGAGATCCAGTATCGCGTGAACTGCCGGCACGGCCAGGCGGTCTGAGCCGGTTCCCGAAGTTCGGTTGAGACTCCTGCCAGGCGGGCTTCGCCGAAGGCTGCCCTGGCAGCGACGAACCCGGGCGCATCGATGATCCTTTCTGCCGCGCTGGCACCCGCCCAGCGCGGCATTTTTTACGGCCCCTTTGCGTAGATGCTCAGCTTCCTTCCGGAAAAGAGAGACTCGGAGAGATGATGAATACGGAGCACACACCATTGACCTTGACCGTCACGCATCCCGAGTGCCTGGTGGATGGTTCGGACCGCGAGTTTCGCACCCTGGTGAACGGTCTGTTGCCGTTTGCCGCACGGCTGCTGTCGGTTCGGGATGGGTTCGGAAGCCTCATTGATCTGACCGGTGCACAGTATTCGATCATCCGCGCAATTGCGACGCTCCATGCGCTATCGGGCGAGGTTACTGTGAACCAGGTGGCGGAGTATCTTCACCTGAGTGGAGCGTTCATTACCATCGAAACCGGGAAGCTGAAAAAGCTCGGACTCATCGACAAGAAGTCTCATGCCGAGGACAGACGAAAGATGTGCCTGAGCGTGACGGCAGAGGGAGACCGGCTTCTGGATGAACTCCTGCCGGTTCAGCAGCGGATCAATGATGTGCTGTTCGAAGGTGTATCGCCAACCGAGTTCAGATTGCTGTGTTCGGTCATTGATCGGCTCGTTGTCAATGGTGACCGCGCGGCGCTCGACCTCGGTCACCTGCAGGTCCGCCGCTGCCACGGTTGAGATCGCTGCCGGGGGACGCGCAAGACTGAATTGGGAAACTGACCTCGATTGAACGAGCGACTCACGCCGCTTCAGTGCGAGGTCACTACAGATCGCGGGAACCCGGCAGCCTGAGCGCCGGACAGTGCGCGGGAAGTGTCCTAGCCTGCAATGGGCAGCGTCGAAACGGCGTAGGTGTGGCGCAGCGTGCGTTGAAGAACCGGATCTTCCAGTTCGATTTCGAATTGCTCGGCGGGGCGGATGCCGCCAATTGCCGGCAGCGTGCCACACAACATCGCGCTGCCATCGCCGAACTTCCCGCCATGGGTGGCGAAGCGTTCCAGCAAGTCGGCGGGGGAGCGCATGGCGGTGACAGGCCCTTCCTGGTACAGCACCCGTTCCCCACCGATGGTGGCGTACGAGCGCAGCACCAACTTGTCCCAATGTCCCTGGACCTCCTCGAGCCGCCAGAGCGTGGAGGCGCATGGCTTCTCGCACATCTGCTTGGAAAGCGTGATGCCATAGGTTTCCGCTTCGCGATCCGTATGGTCTGACGCAATCCCAACCAGGATATCGCTGCCATCGCCGACAAGGAGGAATTCCGCCTCGCCACTGCTGGCTTCGCCGCTTACCTGGATGTCGGAAGCGGGCCCGAGTCGTTCCGCCGCGACGCGATAGAACACCGGTGTGTAGGGCGGGCGCCTTACGCCGAGTTCTTCAAGTTCCTTGATATGGGCTTCCATGGCTGCCACGTCGCGGCCAGTCCAGCCTGCCACGATGAGCTGGCCGATGACCAGTGCGCGCTGCTGCTTGCCCTGGCTGCTCTCGATGTCAAAAGTGAGGGTCTTCATGATCAGTTCTTGTCGTGCGAGTGTGGATGACATTGGCCGTCTGGCAGGAGCGACTTCCAGGAGGCCCTTTCGGTCGGATCGATCAAGCCGGATCGTAGTAATGGATTTCCAGCAGCATGCAGCCCCCGTGGGACTTGAACGGGCCATGGAAGGCGCCCGGAGGTCGGCATGCGTAAGTGTTTGGCGAGAACGCCTCGCCACCTTCACCGTTCGCGTCGTTGCCGACGGTGAGATCGCCACTGAGCAGGAAGACCTCTTCCCAGTATTCATGCACGAAGGGGGACTTGGTGAACACGCCCGGGTCGAAGCGCAGGAGCCGCGTGCGGCTGCCCGCGCGAATCCCTTCGTCCAGCGATCCGGACAGGATCTTCTGATGAATCCCCGCGGGGTAGCCTTCCGGAACCTCCCAGCCGGAGGCCAGGTCCAGCGTGTGGAATTCGTCGTGCAGTTTGTTGATAGCCATGGTGTCTCCGCGATCAAGGCAAGGGAACGTCCAGAAAGGGAATCTGGCGCAAATTAACGCTTACAAAAAGCTTTGTAAGTTAGCTTTAATTGAACGTCAGACACCGATGGCATGCAAGCTGGTGGAAACCCTAGCGATTGGACCGACATGAGTGCGCTGGCGCAGGAGGCCATGCACGCCGGCGGGAGCGAGGTACCCAGTCGCTTGGTGGGAAGTAGAGATGGCGCTACACATGCCTGTTCGGCACTGCCGGCACGTTCGAAGGAACATGTGCCCCGGTCTGGCAGGCGCGACCGCCCGCCAATCCTTATGCATGAAAGGATTTCGGCTGGCGGCGTTGTTACTGCGCTGCTTCCGAGGGTTTCCACTACCTTGCATGGCCCCGCACTTTCGCGTTGAATAGTAACTAACAAACAAAGCTATTAAACGAAGTTAAGCTGCGGCGTAACCAATGCGGGAGGCAAGATGGCTGAATCAAGGAACAACAATGGTAACGCGCAAGTGGATGCGGATGCACAGCGCCAGTTCCGCAACACCCTCGGCATGTTCGCAACCGGCGTGGCAGTCATCACGGCCCGCCGGGACGAGGGCGCGCCGGTTGGCATCACGGTGGCATCGTTCAACGCGGTTTCGTTGGATCCGCCTTTGATCCTGTTTTCGGTCGATCGCAGATGTCTGAGTCTGGGCGACCTGAGCGTCGCGCCGCGATACGCGGTCAATGTTCTCGCCGAAGCCCAGCAAGAGGTCTCGAACCGGTTTGCCAAGGCGTGCTCCGGAAAGTGGGAGGGCATCGATTTCTCTGCCCGTCAGCACGGCGAGCACGTCCTGTTGCCGGATTCCCTCGCCACCTTCGAATGCGAACCCTATGCGCAACACGATGGCGGCGACCACGTGATCTTCATCGGTCGCGTCGTGAATCACCAGGCCCGGCACGATGGCCGGCCACTGATCTTCTTCGGCGGAAAGTACCGGGTTCTTGAAGATATCCGGTCCCACGCCTAAACGCAGAACGCACAGAAATACAGGACAGGAGAACAACATGATCAAGACAGGCAACCAGCACATTGCGATGCTGCGCGATGGCCGCGAGGTGTACATCGATGGCAAGCGAGTCAGCGATGTCACCACGCATCCTGCGTTCCGCAACTCCATTCGCAGCTATGCCAACCTCTACGATTTCCAGGCGCGTCCCGAGAGCGTGGACAAGATGACCTTCCGGCCGGAGGGTACTGACAAGCGCGTGAGTCGAATCTGGCAGTTGCCCACCAGCTACAACGAGCTGGTCGAGCGCCGTCACATGCTGGAAGCCTGGACCGAGCTCCACTACGGGTTCATGGGACGCTCGCCGGATCACGTCGCGTCGTGCATTTCCGGCATGTACATGGGAATCGACGTGTTCGAGCAGGCGGACCCTGCCCGCGCTGGTGCCCTGCGCGATTACTACAAATATGCCCGTGACAATGACCTGTTCCTGACCTACGTGATCGTCAACCCGCAGGCGAACCAGTCAAAGGTTGCCCACGAGCAGGAGGACAAGTATCTGGCGGTGGGAATTGTCGACCAGGACGCGGAAGGCATCACGGTGCGTGGTGCAAAGATGCTGGCCACCAGCGGCATCATGGCCAATGAGGTGTTCTGCAGTTGCATCCAGCCGCTGCGCGAGGGCGACGAGATGTATGCGCTTTCGTTTGCCATCCCGATGAACACCAAGGGGCTGAAGGTGCTGTCGCGCAAGTCGTATGAAGCCAATGCGACATCGGTCTTCGACAATCCGATGGCCAGCCGCTTTGACGAGAATGATGCAGTGCTCTACTTTGATGACGTCAAGGCCCCCTGGGAACGCATTTTCGTGGCTGGTGACGTGGCCATGTGCGCCAGGCAGTTCCACGCAACGCCTGCTCACGTGTACCAGAACTACCAGTGCCAGGTGCGGCTGATGGTGAAGCTGCGCTTTCTCGTTGGCCTGGCGCACAAGATTACCGAGATCAATGGCACAAGCGGTTTCCCTCAAGTGAAGGAAATGCTCGGCCAGCTTGCCGCGGAAGCGGGGATGGTAGAGGCGTGGGTGTACGGGATGGAAGCGAAGGGACAGATGACCAGGGGCGGCTACTTCGTACCGGACCGTGGCATGCTCTATGGCTCTCAGGTTGTGACCCAGCAACTTTACGCCAAGGTGCTCAACACACTGCGCGAACTCGCCGGAGGCGGGATGATCATGCTCCCTTCGAGCATCGAGGACTTCAACAACCCGGCCCTCGCTGAGATCATCGCCAAGACGCAGAAGTCCCCGGTTTGCAGCCCGGAAGATCGCGTCAAGTTCTTCAAGCTAGCCTGGGATGCAGTTGGCTCCGAATTCGCGTCGCGGCACAACCAGTACGAAATGTTCTATGCGGGCGCCACCTTCGTGACCAAGGGTCATGCGTACCGCACGTACGACTGGAAGAAGGCATCGGGTCTCGTGGACAACCTGCTGGGCAGCTATTCGCTGGAAGACGAACTGTCCACACAGGCCCGGGCTGCCTAGCCGCTCACGCTTCGGAGAATTGACCATGGCGACAACCATCTCCTCCGCGCAGCGCCAACTGGCTGACGGCAGCGCCAATGCCTTGTCATTGCTGACATCATGTGTGGAGCGCATCTCTGATCCAGGCGGCGAAGGCAGCAGGGTCTTCCCGCACGGCGTGAGTATGGCGGCGCATAAGCAGGCGCAGTCCAGTGACATGCTGCGTGAGCAGGGCGTTATCGGCCCCTTGTCCGGCATTCCGATCTCGGTCAAGGACCTGTTCGACGTCCAGGGCGACGTTACGCGGGCCGGCGCGCGCGTCATGCCGGAACAGCCTGCCGTTCAGGACGCGCCTGCCATTGCGCGGCTGAGGGCGGCGGGCGCAGTGCTTGTTGGCCGCACCAACATGACCGAATTCGCCTACTCTGGTGTCGGCATCAATCCGCACTATGGCACGCCTCGCAATCCATATGACCGGCAATCCGGGCGCATTCCCGGGGGCTCATCCTCCGGTGCAGCCGTCTCGGTAACGGATGGCATGGCACTCGCCGCGATCGGGTCTGACACAGGCGGCTCATGCCGGATTCCCGCTGCGCTTTGCGGGATTGTCGGCTTCAAGCCGACAGCGAGCCGCGTGCCTCTGGACGGCATCGTGCCACTGTCAAGCTCCTATGACTCCGTCGGATGTCTGGCCAACACCGTGGCTTGCTGTGCCGCCGTCGACGCCGTTCTGTCGGGGGAGGCTCCGCCACACGGTGCTGCGCAGCTTGCAGGGCTGCGTCTGGCGATACCCACGGGAATCGTCATGGACGGGATGTCCTCTGAAGTTGCAGAGGTCTTTAGCCGAACGCTACGCCGGCTGTCCGCATCGGGCGCTCAGCTGAGAGACGTGACCTTCGACAGTTGGAACAGTTTGACGGATCTCGGTGCAAACGGAGGCCTGGTTGCGGCGGAAGCCATGGCCTGGCATGCAGAGTTGATTGCCAGTCAGGCAGACCGCTACGACCCTCGTGTGCTGTCGCGTATCCGGTTAGCCGATGAGCAGGGCGCTCCCGACTACGTGCGCATGCTGCGCAGGCGGGCGGAGCTCTGCCATCGTGCGGACGCCGAGCTTGCGGAGGTCGATGCGGTCGTATTGCCCACGGTTCCCATCGTCGCGCCGGGCATCCATGAACTGGACAACGACGCAGCATTTTTCAGCACCAACAGGCTTCTGCTGCGCAATCCGGCCATCGCGAACATGCTTGACCTTTGCGCTCTGTCTGTCCCGTGCCATGTCCTTGGCGATGCGCCCGTCGGCCTCATGCTGTTTGGGCGGCACGGGTCGGACCGCCGGCTGCTTGCCATCGGCATGGCAGTGGAAGCCGCCTTACGTCACGAGCGACGCTAGTCAGCAGCGCTGCATCCCGCAGTCTGGAGCAAGCAAATTGGGGGCGATGCGCCCCCAATTTGCTTGGCGCTCTGGAACGTCTTCATGCTGGCACTCATGCCTCCTTGCCGCGCCGCGGCAACCCCCGCGTCTCTGGCTTCGCCGTGAAATCTTCACGTTTCTCAGGGTTTATCCCCGCTACATCCAAAGCAGCCACGCACTATCCTTTACGAAAAAAAAAGCTTTGAAAAATAGATAATAAACATATCACTGTAGGACTCGGAGGCAGCTCAGCGCCGCATAACAAGCGGGCCGTTTGTACAGAGTTCGTGGTTTCTTCGGAAGTCGCTTACTCATCGGGGACTTTACTCACGCAGTAACAACAGCACCTGCCTAAAGCAGTTCTTTGGCAGGCATTCTATTCAACGTGCGCAATGCATGGAGGAGACAAGACATGCGTCACATTGACGTTCACAAGCTGGCCGATGACGCCCGCTTCAACCGTTTTCACGCGCAAGTTCTGTTCTGGTGCGCGCTCATCATCATCTTCGATGGTTATGACCTGGCAGTGGCGGGCATAGCCTTGCCATCGATCATGAAAGACCTGGGCGTCGATGCGACGAAAGCCGGCTTCATGGTGAGCTCCGCATTGTTCGGAATGATGGTGGGCGCCATCTTCCTCGGCACCATTGCCGACAGAATCAGCCGTCCTCGGGCCATGGCGATCTGCATTGCCTTGTTCAGTGTTTTCACGGCCGCAGCCGGATGCACGAAGGATCCGGTCCTCTTCAGTATCGCCAGGTTCCTGGCGGGCCTGGGAATCGGTGGCGTCATGCCAAACGTGGTGGCCCAGATGACCGAGTACTCACCGAAACGCATCCGGAGCACAATGGTCACATTGATGTTCAGCGGCTATGCAGTAGGGGGGGTACTGGCTGCGATCCTTGGCAAGAGCTTCATCGAATCGTACGGCTGGCAGTCAGTCTTCATCGCGGCCGGGCTTCCGGTGCTTCTGATTCCGCTGGTTCTCAAATCGCTGCCCGAATCCATGCCGTTCCTGATCAAGCAGGGGCGATTCGACGAATTGCGTAAGACGGTTGCGAAGATCGAGCCAAGCTATCGTCCGCAGGCAGGTGATCATTTTGCGCTGCCGTCGCAGGACAAGGCCGATGGGACGCCGATCCGTCACCTGTTCCAGGATGGGCGCGGCTTCAGCACGGCCATGTTCTGGACAGCGTTCTTCATGTGCATGTTCATGGTGTATGCCCTCAGTTCCTGGCTCGCCAAACTGATGGCCAGTGCGGGTTATAGCCTGGGCTCCGCGTTGACTTTCGTGCTCGTCCTCAACTTCGGGGCAATTTTCGGGGCCATTGGTGGCGGCTGGCTGGCCGATAGATTCAACATCAAGTACGTACTGATGGTCTTCTTTGCGCTTGCAGGCGTGTCGATATCGCTTCTCGGGTACAAGGCTCCTATTGAAGTCGTGTACTTCCTCGTTGCCGTGGCAGGCGCTACCACTATCGGCACGCAGATTCTGGCGTATGCCTATGTCGGCCAGTACTATCCGATGGCGGTACGCTCGACCGGCATTGGCTGGGCGTCCGGAGTCGGGCGCAGTGGCGCAATTCTGGCGCCGATTGCGATTGGTGCGCTGGTGGCAATGCAACTGCCGTTGCAGTTGAATTTTCTTGCCATCGCAATTCCGGCAATCGTCGCGACGATCAGTATCGGGCTGGTCGACCAGCGCGGTATCAAGGGCGAGGGCGTGCAGGGGACCGCGCACGTGCAGTCAGACCATCGTCTTGAGCCTGTAGCGCCTGTCAATCGCTAGGGAAGAGATATCGCGCGAAGGGTTCTGAGAAAGCCCGTCAGCCTTTCTGCTTGCGGGCTTTCAAGTGCTCCAGATCGAGCGCAGCGCGGTCACCATTCGCAACGAGCCGGTCGACAACCGAGCACAGCATCTTGAACTCCGATTTGGTGATGCTATCGAATAACACGTCATTAATTTGCTGCTGAACGGGGAGCAGTTCACCAAGCAGCTTCATTCCTCGGGCAGTGATCGTAAGCCGCATCTTGCGCTTGTCGTCGGGATGCGGCTTTTTCTCGATCAGGCCCAACTCCTTGAGCTTGTTCGTCTCGATGGTAATGAATGGCCCACTCAGATGAAGATGGTCACCCAGTTGGTTGACCGAAACTTCGCCCTTCTGGGAAAGGTGAGAGATCGAGCGGAGCAGGGAATATTGGACGCCAGTCAGGCCGATCAGGCTGCCGAAGCCATCGCGAACCGAGAGCAGGCGCGCGGCGAATGGCAGCAAGCCGTTTACGAGATGTCGAAATTCGCTGTCGGAACCATTTACGAGGCACGCCGGATTCGTAATAGTCAGCATCTTGGCTGTAGCAGAAGTAGTGGCCATGAGTCGAATTCTCACTTAGCTTTCATTGCAAGCTTTTGCGCAAATTCTATCAAACTCACTGCATAAGGGGTTCCACGCTAGAAACCCAAAGACGAGGGTGATCCAAGAGGCATTTTTTTGCTGAGGCGCGCGAGATTCAGGGTCGAACGTGATCATCGAATCGCCGCCTGCGAATCGGCCGCTCTTCGTCGCTCTCTATCGAGCCACACGTACAGCTTCTGCACGTAACCGCACAAGAATACGTTCGATGAGAACCCCGCGAGCTATCTCACCGGATAAAAAAAACGCCAACCCGTTATGGGTCGGCGTCTTCTGCTTGCGGGGAATTACGGGTATCAGAACTGGTTCATGGTGTTGTCTTTGCCCGCCGCTTTCAGGGCCGCTTCGCCGCTGAAGTACTCCTTGTGGTCGTCGCCGATGTCCGAGCCGGACATGTTCTGGTGCTTGACGCAGGCGATGCCCTGACGGATTTCCTTGCGCTGCACGCCAGCCACATAGCCCAGCATGCCCTGGTCGCCGAAGTACTCCTTGGCCAGGTTGTCGGTCGACAGCGCGGCGGTGTGGTAGGTCGGCAGCGTGATCAGGTGGTGGAAGATACCGGCTTCGCGCGACGCGTCGGCCTGGAAGGTGCGGATCTTGTCGTCGGCGGCCTTTGCCAGTTCGCTGTCGTCGTATTCCACGCTCATCAGCTGGCTGCGCTCGTAGGCCGACACATCCTTGCCTGCGGCCTTCATTGCGTCATACGCCTGCTGGCGGAAGTTCAGGGTCCAGTTGAACGACGGGCTGTTGTTGTACACCAGCTTGGCGTTCGGGATGACCTTGCGAATCTCGCGGACCATGCCGGCGATCTGCTCGATATGCGGCTTTTCAGTTTCGATCCACAGCAGGTCAGCGCCGTTCTGCAGCGAGGTGATGCAATCCAGCACGCAGCGTGCTTCGCCCGTGCCAGCGCGGAACTGGAACAGGTTGCTCGGCAGGCGCTTCGGACGCAACAGCTTGCCGTTCCGCTTGATAACCACGTCACCATTGCCCAGTGCGTCGGCCGGGATTTCGTCGCAGTCGAGGAACGAGTTGTATTGGTCGCCCAGGTCGCCCGGCTTGTGGGTCACGGCGATCTGCTTGGTCAGGCCGGCGCCCAGCGAGTCGGTACGGGTCACGATGATGCCGTCGTCGACGCCCAGTTCCAGGAAGGCGTAGCGGACGGCGCGGACCTTGGCCAGGAAGTCCTCGTGCGGCACGGTGACCTTGCCATCCTGGTGGCCGCACTGCTTCTCGTCGGACACCTGGTTTTCGATCTGGATGCAGCAGGCGCCGGCTTCGATGAACTGCTTGGCCAGCAGGTAGGTGGCCTCAGCGTTGCCGAAACCCGCATCGATGTCGGCGATGATGGGCACGACGTGGGTGACGTGGTTGTCGATCTTTTCCTGGATGGCGGCCTTGGCAGCGGCGTCCTTGGCGGCGTCCAGTTCGCGGAACAGGCCGCCCAGTTCGCGGGCGTCGGCCTGGCGCAGGAAGGTGTACAGCTCGCGGATCAGCGCGCTGACCGAGGTCTTTTCGTGCATCGACTGGTCCGGCAGCGGACCGAACTCAGAGCGCAGCGCGGCCACCATCCAGCCCGACAGGTACAGATAGCGGCGGTCGGTGCTGTTGTTGAAGTGCTTCTTGATGGAGATCATCTTCTGCTGGCCGATGAAACCGTGCCAGCAGCCCAGTGACTGGGTGTACTTCGACGGATCCGCGTCATAGGCGGCCATGTCGGCACGCATGATCTTGGCGGTGTACTTGGCGATGTCCAGGCCCGTCTTGAACTTGTTCTGGGCGCGCATGCGTGCGGCGTACTCGGGATTGATGGCGTCCCACGCGCTGCCGTGTTTCGCTTTCAAACCGGCAATTGCCTTGATGTCGTCTTGATACTGGGCCATGGTGAATTTCCTAGGGGTAAGGCGCGTTTGAAGAAATGGTTGTGTGTCCCGCTACGGATGTCGAAGCAAGCAGCGTGGACTTATTGTAGGGTGTTTTTGATGCGTCGCGGCAAGGTCTTATATAAGACATAAGAGTTAATTTATCCTTATTTTTCAAGGAGATAGGTGTTGTATTTCGTGATGCGGAACGTGTTTTCAGAAAACGAAAAGGTGCGTCGCGAAAGTCCGGAGTGAATTTCGCAATGTGAAACGCGCTTTCAGTTGTCGGAGATGGGCAAGCAAACCTGGTGCATCACGCCACGCGCCGCCCAGGCAGCAGCCCCGCATATTCCTTCCCCAGGAACTCGGCAGTGTGCTCAAGCAGATAGGCCCGGCAGCTCTCGCTGGCCGGAGACAGGCGCTTGCCTTCCATATGCGCTACATGCCAAACGCGCTCGATCGGTGTACTCGTCACGTCCAGCAACGCGATTTCCCGCGTACGCAGTTCCAGCGATAGCGTATGCAGCGATAGCAGGCTGATCCCCATGCCCGCCATCACCGCCTGCTTGATGGTCTCGTTGCTGCCCAGTGTGATTACCTTGGCCGGCGGGCGCAGGCGCGCGACTTTGTCGCCCGCACCGGCGTGGACGCGCTGGCCATCGCCATCGGCACCACCACGGCGCCTACAAGTTCTCGCGCAAGCCAACCGGCGACATCCTCGCGATGGACCGCATCCGCGAGATCCACGAGCAGATCCCCGGCACCCACCTGGTGATGCACGGCTCCAGCCCGGTGCCGCAGGAATGGCTGGAGATCATCCGCTAGTACGGCGGCGATATCAAGGAGACCTACGGCGTGCCGGTCGAGGAGATCCTGCGTGGCATCCGGATGGGCGTGCGCAAGGTGAATATCGACACCGATATCCGGCTGGCCATGACCGGCGCGATCCGCAAGTCGCTGTCCGAGGACCGCAGCGAGTTTGATCCGCGCAAGGCGCTGCTGGCGGCCAAGAAGGGGGCGAAGGGCGTGGTGAAGCTGCGCTTCGAGGCCTTCGGCTGCGCCGGACGGGCGGCGCGGATCAAGCCGGTGGCGATGGAGAGGATGGCGGGGCTCTACCGCTGAACGGCGCCGCCGGGGACGTGATCGGGCTCACGCATACGCTCCCCTCCCGCGCGCTGGAACGCTTCGCGGCCCCGCGGAACTTGGTGGAGATGGCGACTTGCGGTTCCACCCGGATTGCCTCGGCTCCCCCGTCTCCAGTCCGCGACGCCCCGTACGCCCGGCGCTTGCGCATTCGCACCCAGGCGCCAATGCTTCTGCTATACCCACTCGCATACCCACTCGCGGAGCAACGTCATGGACACCAGAAGCGAACTGCAAGCCACCGTCGACGCTATGGTGCAGGGCGCCAAAGGCCTGCTGGCCGCAGACGAAAGCGGGCCGACCATCGCCAAGCGGTTCGACCGTATCGGTGTGGCATCCAACGAGGAGAGCCGCCGGGCGTGGCGCAACCTGCTCCTGTCCACGCCGGGCCTGGGCGAGTTTATCAGCGGCGTGATCCTGTACGAGGAGACGCTGGGCCAGCGGGCCGACGATGGCACGCCGCTGCCGGAGCTGGCCGTGCGCCAGGGCATCGTGCCCGGCATCAAGGTGGACAAGGGCAAGCTCGCGCTTGCGCATGCTCCCGGGGACGAAATCACCGAGGGCCTTGACGGGCTGGCAAAACGGCTTGCCGGCTATCGCCAGCAGGGCGCGCGCTTTGCCAAATGGCGCGCGGTCTACAACGTCTCCGACAAGCTGCCGGGCCGGCTTGCCATTCACGCCAATGCCGAGGCGCTGGCGCGCTATGCCGCGATCTGCCAGGAGGCAGGCATCGTGCCCATCGTCGAACCGGAGGTGCTGATGGACGGCGCGCACACCATGGCGCGCTGCGCGGAAGTCACTGAAGCCGTGCTGCATGAAGTGTTCGACGCCCTGCAGCAGCATGCGGTGGTGTTCGAGCACATGCTGCTGAAGCCCAGCATGGTGCTCCCTGGCAAGGATGCCGGGCAGGCGGCGCCGGAAGAGGTTGCCACGCAGACCCTGCAGGTGCTCAGGCGCACCGTGCCCGCCGCGGTGCCAGGTATTTTTTTCCTGTCCGGCGGCCAGACGCCTGCCGAAGCCACGGCCAATCTCGACGCGATGAACCGGCTGGGCCCGTTGCCCTGGCGGCTCAGCTTCTCTTACGGGCGCGCCTTGCAGGAGCCGCCATTGCTGGCGTGGCGCGGCGAGCCGGCCAACGCCGCGCTGGCGCAACGGGCGCTGCTGCAGCGCTCGCGGCTCAACGCCATGGCGTGCCTGGGGCAATACGAAGCGGCGATGGAGAACGCCGCGGCCTGATCAGCGCGCAAGGCGCTGGCGGGCCTCCCCTCGGCTGCGGCATAGACAGCTGCCTGCCGGGCCGTTTTTGCAATTCGATTGAAAGAACTTCTCGCCGCAGGCCGGGCGCGCGTGTGACGCCTCCATCCAAGAACCACCCGGCCCTCCGCCTCCGCAGTGCGGAGCATGTTTCGCGCTCCACATCCGTC
Source organism: Cupriavidus phytohabitans (assembly GCF_000426345.1). GTDB lineage: Bacteria > Pseudomonadota > Gammaproteobacteria > Burkholderiales > Burkholderiaceae > Cupriavidus. The sequence goes on from NZ_AUFE01000047.1 coordinate 29,805, forward strand.
TCATCACCTGCGCGCTGGCATGCCGAATGCAGACGCAGGCGCCGAGGATATCCCGCCGGGCCGGTCCCGCTGGCGCTATCCCGTCCCCAGGAGACACCGTGGAGAAGACAAATGTCAACCGACATGCAAAGCAGAGTCTTGCCAGTGACCTTTAAACTGGCCCCCGTCCTTGTTGCGACCGCGGCCGGCCTTGTGCTGAGTGCCTGCGGCGGCGGCGACGACGACGACCATTCCCCGCCGGTAAAGACCCCGGTATCGTGCCAGAACCTGCCGGGCAAGACCGTCGCCGCGAGCAGCATCGGCCTGCCCACCAAGGGCGCAACGGTTGCCGAGGCCGACATGGTGCCGGCGACCGGCGGCGGGCAGCTGGGCACTGGCGCGTACTGCAAGGTGACCGGGACCATCGCGCCCGTCGATCCCACGGCGCCATCGATCCGGTTCGAGGTCAACATGCCCGCCAGCTGGAACCAGAAGGTGGTGATGTTCGGCGGCGGTGGCTATGACGGGACCATCCCCAACACGGCAGGCAATGTGCCGGCCGGCCCGACTGACCAGCCCTCGCCGCTGGCACGCGGCTATGCCACCTTCGCCAGCGATTCCGGCCACCAGGCGGGCGCGCTCGGCAGCCGCGACGGCTCGTTCGGCACCAATGAGGAGGCGCTGCGCAACTATGCCGGCGATGCGCTGAAGAAGACGCGCGACGTCGCGATCGCGCTGATCCAGATGCACTACCAGGCCGATGGCCCGAAGAAAGCGTACTTTGCAGGCGGATCGACCGGCGGCCGCGAAGCGCTGGCCGTGGTGCAGCGCTGGCCGCAGGACTGGGATGGTGCCATCGTGCTCTATCCCGCCTGGAATGCCGCCAGCCTGGACCTGCAGTTCGGCCGCATCACCCGCGCGCTGGCCGCGCCGGGCGCCTACCCGAACCAGCCCAAGCGCAAGGTGCTGTACGACGCCGCCATTGCTGCGTGCGACAACCTCGACGGCGTCAATGACGGCCTGATCAGCAATGTCGCCGCCTGCAATGCCAGCTTCGACCCGTCCACGGCGATGCTCAACGGCCAGCCGGTCCGCTGCGCCAACGGCGCCGACACCGGCGACACCTGCTTGTCCGACGCGCAGATCGGCGCGCTGAAGGTGTACAACTCGCAGATCGTGTTCGGCTATGCGCTGGGCAGCGGCGAGACGCAGTATCCGGGCTTCAACGTCTGGGGTGCCGACCTCGGCATGGCCGGCAACGCATCCGTCCAGCCGACGGTCATTGCGCTGGCGCTCAACCTCGATGCCCCGGTCAATCCGATGCCGGCTACCGCGCCGTACCTGAGCGTGTTCTGGGACCAGTGGGTGCGCTACTTCGTCACGCGCGATCCGACCTTCAACTCGCTCACGCTCGACCCGCAGAACCCGGGACCCTGGCAGGACCGCATCAGCCAGCTTGCCGGGCTGCAGGACATCAACAAGACCGACCTGTCCGCGTTCATGAACAAGGGCGGCAAGATCCTGATGGCGCACGGCATGTCCGATGCGCTGGTCAGCACGCGCGCGACCGAGGACTACTTCACGCGCGTACAGGGCGCGATGGGTGCGGGCAATGTCAGCAACTTCATGCGCTACTACGAGATCCCGGGCTATGGCCACTCGGTGAGCTCGGTGTTCAATGCTGCGTGGGATTCGCTGACGGCGCTTGAAAAGTGGGTCGAGCAGGGTACCGCGCCGGCTTCGCTGACGGTGACCGACACGATCGGCGTGCCGGGCCGCACGCGGCCGCTGTGCGAATACCCGACCTGGCCGAAGTACAACGGCTCCGGCGATGTCAACGCGGCATCGAGCTTTACCTGCGCGACGCAATGATGCGCAGGCAGGCGTAGCAGAATGAGGGGCGAGCCCGCGCGGCTCGCCTTTTTACATTCCTGCATTACCCGGCCTGCATTACCCGGCGCGACGCATTGACTGCGCAAGCCCGCCGTATCCCCGCGCTTCCAGCGATTCCGCGGCTCCCAGCCGGTCGCGCGCTTCCCGGTTCTGGCTCAGCTTGACCTTGCCCTGCAGCGAAGTGACGGCGATCTCGATGCCGACGATATGGCGCAGCAGGCCGTCGATGAATTCGGGGGCGGAATCGCCCATCTTCCACGGCCTGGGTTCGTCCGCTTCGTGCCGGCGCGTCAGGCGCGCGACGATGCGCCGGACGAAGCGTTCGTCGTCATGCACGGTGAGCGTGCCGTGCGCGTGTACCACCTCGTAGTTCCAGGTCGGCACCTGGCGGTGCGCCTCGTGCTTGCTCGGGTACCAGTTCGGCGAGATGTAGGCCTCGGCGCCCCGAAAGACGACCATGACCGGCGTGCCGGCAGCGCAGCGCTGCCAGACCGGGTTGGCGCGCGCCACGTGGGCGGCGAGCACGCCGTGCGGTCCCGCGTCGGCGTCGAACTCGAACGGAATGTGGTCGGCATCCAGGGTGCCGCTTGCCTGGGTGACCAGCATGCCGAGCGGGTGCGCCCGGATGATGCGCGCAAGTTCTTCGGGGCGGGTTTCGGCGAAGTGGGCAGGGATGTACATGGGGTTAACGGTGTCCTGGGCGTCGCAGGTACTGTGACCTGTAACTGGCGCAATCGGAAGGGACAGTTTCCAGGATTTCTTCTGGGCCAGTTTCGCCAGCCGGCCGGCACGCGACCGGGCGCCACGTTCGCAGGGCGGGCGTTGCGGCATCGCGCGGACGAACCGATCCCGGCATTGACGGACTAACAGGCAGCAAACCCGGGAGACAAGCATGTCGCACATCACTTATCCCAACGAAAGCGCCGAATACCGCAAGGCGCGCAATGCACTGCTTGAAGAGGAAATTGCCTTGCGAAGGCATATCGAGGCCGTCGCAGCGCAGCGCCGCGCGCTGCCGCCAGGCGGCGATGTGCCGCAGGACTACCTGTTCGAGCGTATCGGCGCGACCGGCATGCCCGAAACCGTCGCAATGTCCAGGCTGTTCGGCCCGCATCCCACCCTGATCCTGTACAGCTTCATGTACGGCCCGGACCGCGACACGCCATGCCCGATGTGCACGCTCTTGCTTGACTCCGTCAACGGCGCGGCCAGGCATATCGGCCAGCGCGCTGCGCTCTACATCGTCGCCAAGTCGCCAATCGCGCGGCTGGTCGCGTGGGCGCGCGAACGGGGATGGGCGCATCCTCAGTTTCTCTCGACCGCAGGCAACAGCTACGACGCCGACTATTTCGGAGACTCGACGAAACTGCCGGCGGAGATACGGGCGTTGAGCGGCGGCAAGCCTGGCGAGGAATGGGACGACACCGCGTTCAACGTATTCCGTCTCGACAATGGCAAGGTCCGACATTTCTGGGGCAGCGATCTTACCTGGGCGCCATCGGAACCTGGCATCGACCACCGCTCCGGCGATGCTGTCAGTGCGCTTTGGGGCCTGCTCGACATGACGCCCGAGGGGCGCGGGCAGTTCATGCCGAAGCTGGCCTACTAGCGCGCCACGCGCAGCCTGGACTTAGTCACCGGATGCCTGAGAGCGCGGACCATCGCGATGGCCCGCGCCGCCATCACTTCTCTTGCATCCTGGCCGCCTTGACGATCTCGCCCAGCCGCTTTCGTTCGACGGCGGTGGGCAAGCGCTGCAAATCGCCGAGCTTGTGAACTCAATGCCTGTGCGCTGCCGGCACCTTCAGAGCGGGCGGCAGGCGGCGGCCTCAGCGCCGACGCAGGCCGCCAGACTTGCGCTTCCTGGCCGTACGCAGCGCCAGGCCCGCCAGCACCGCGACGATCGCCAGGATGCCGACGGCGATGAGGAAGGGCAGGGGGCGGTCGATTGCCAGGCTCTCGCCCGCGACAACGATGCCGATCCCGTAGCCCGTTTCGGCGATGGCGATGGCGGCCAGGAACTTCGGGAAGGGGTAGTGCATCGTACCGAAGAGATAGCCGGGAATTTCCGATGGCACCGCGATGCAGAACAACAGCACGGCCCAGAACTTCATGCGCTGCGACACATAGTTCTGGTACTTCGCCAGCTTGTCCGCGTAACCACTGCGGGCAAGCAATGGATAGGCGAGCCGGCCGATGCCGTAGGCGGCAACAGCGCCCAGCACCCAGCCACCCCAGAGCAGAAGAACGGTGAGGGGCTTGCCCCACACCGCGCTGGCAGGCGGCACCAGGACCACGCTCGAGGCGAATGCGAGCATGGCAGATACAGCCGAGAACAGGAAGAAGACTAGCACGCCCGTTCCGGGGTGCTGTTCCATCGTCGCCTGGGCCCAGGCGATGGCCTGGTCGGCGAAGCCCTTGAAGGGCGGCGACAGGACGACCAATGCGACCAGCACCGCCATGGTGCCGATCGCAGCCCAGAACCAGATGGTGCGCCGATTGGCAGACAAATTGCTCAGCATACAAAAATTAGAACCGCGGGCATGGTCGAAGTTTCGACGCGGCTGAGACATTGGCAGTTGTCGACCACCGAACCCGTTCGCACCCTTCGTTCGCGAAGCGGCCGAACGGCCCGACTGCGCTCCTGCAAATCCATGGAACCTGACGAGTCCGGGGCAGGCCGGCTGGCTTGTTCCATGACGTTTCTATTCCTGTTCCCGCCAGTGCCTGTATTTCCAGTCAACGCGCACCTACAGTGAGCCTGACAGGAGGAGGCCAACGGTACTCCTGCCCGTTGTCAGCACACCCGACCTGACTGGAATACACGATGCCCGTACATGAACGACTTTCGGCGCGCGGCCTGGCGCTGCCGCCGCCCCCGCAACCACTGGGAAGCTATACCGCCGTCAGCCAGGCGGGAGACCTGCTCTTTATTTCCGGCCAGTTGCCATGGCAGGACGGCAAGGTGGCCTGGCAAGGCCAGATCGGCAAGGACCTGACGGTCGAGCAGGGCAAGCTTGCCGCCGAACTCGCGGCGCTCAACGTGCTGGCGCAGATCGATGCTTACCTGGGTGGCTTCGAGCGCCTGGACCACATCGTCCGCGTCGATGGCCATATTGCCAGTGCGCCGGGCTGGTTCGACCAGCCGGCGGTCCTCGACGGCGCTTCCGACCTGTTCCGCGATGTGCTTGGTGACAAGGCCGGCCATGCGCGGACCATTTCCTCGCACTTCCAGCAGCCCGCCAATGCAGCGGTGATCCTCGTGGTCATTGCGCAGGTCAGGCCTGCGTGAGCGCGGCGTGCCCGTCCAGGTGGAAATCTACGCGGAAAATTTCTCGACCAGGAAGTCGACGAAGACCCGCACGCGGCGCGTCACGTGCCGGGCCGACGGGTAAAGCAGCACGAACGGCCGCGTGCTGCCGCTGAATTCCTGCAAGACTTCCACCAGCGTGCCGTCGCGCAAGTCCTGTTCCACGACGAAGCGATAGGTCTGGAACAGGCCGGCGCCGGCCCGCACCAGCGTGGCCCCGCCGAGGATATCTTCGGTCGCCGCATAGCCGCCGGTGGTGACGATATCGGTGTCCTCGCCATTGACGCGGAAGGTCCACGGAATGCGCCGGCCGCTGCTGGGGCGTTCGAACTGGATGCATTCATGCCTGAGCAGGTCTTCCAGTGACCGGGGCGTGCCGGCGCGCTGCAGGTAGGCGGGCGTCGCCACGACCACCAGCTCGGCATCTTCCAGCTTGCGCGCAATCAGGTTCGAGTCGTCCGGCGCGCGGCCGCGTACCGACAGGTCATAGGTGTCATCGGCGAAATCTACGTTACGGTTGCTGATGTGCACGTCGACCTCGACTTCCGGGTATTGCGCCCGGAATGCCGGCAGGACCGGCAGCACGCGGTAGTGGGCATATGGCGTCGGCAAGCTGATCCGCAGCCGGCCCGCGGGCGCAGCGCGCCGGCCGCTGACCTGCCGCTCCGCATCCAGCAGTTGCGCCAGCGCGCCCCGGCTTTGCTCGAAATACAGCCGTCCTTCGTCGGTCAGGCGGATCTGCCGCGTGGTGCGCACGAACAGGCGGACCCCCAGCCGTTCCTCCAGCCGCTGCACGGTGCGGCTGACCGCCGGCGGCGTCACGCCGGCCGCGACCGCGGCGGCGGTGAAGCTGCCCAGTTCGGCGGCCAGGCAGAACAGCTCGATGCTGCCGAGCTGGAGGTCATCGAATTGCCTTTTCATCGGGGCGGACCAGGCGGTGGATGGGGGTGGGGGGAGCGGTGTCGCCATCATATGTGGGCCTTTGCCAGAAGTCGATGGCGGCAGGCTCCCGGGCGCTAAAGCGGCCGGGAGCCTATGTCGCGCCGCTTCGGCAACGGTGCTCCCGGCGCCATTTGTTCCGCGCGTGCATAACTGTTTGTTCCGTGGAGGTCTTCGAATGCCGCGACCGTTCCCCTAGATTTGAGCCCATCGGAGCCGTTGGCCCGATCGGCCAGAGGGCCGAGTCAACTGACATCGAGGTTACAAAATGAGTGCAGCACAGAAGGTTGTCGTCATCACTGGCGCATCGCAAGGCATCGGCGCGGAACTGGTCAAGGCATTCCGCGAGCGCGGACACCGGGTGGTCGCCACGGCCCGCAGCATCAAGCCGTCTGACGACCAGGATATCCTGGCGGTCGCCGGCGATATCGCCGATCCGTCCACCGCGCGCCGCGTCATCGCGGAAGCCGTGGCAAAGTTCGGCCGCATCGATACGCTGGTCAACAATACCGGGGTCTTCGTCGCCAAGCCATTCACCAGCTATACCGACGAGGACTACGCCACCGTCACGGCTACCAACCTGACGGGCTTCTTCCATATCACGCAACTGGCCATCGCCGAAATGGAGAAGCAGCGCAGCGGCCATGTGGTCAGCATCACGACCAGCCTGGTCGACCATGCGATCAGCGGCGTGCCGTCGGTGCTGGCCTCGCTGACCAAGGGCGGGCTGAACGCGGCGATGAAGTCGCTGGCGATCGAGTATGCGAAGACCGGAATCCGTGCCAACGCGGTATCGCCCGGCATCATCAAGTCGCCGATGCACCCGCCGGAAACGCATGAGGCGCTGGGCGCGCTGCATCCGGTGGGGCATATGGGGGAAATGCGCGATATCGTCGATGCCGTGCTGTACCTTGACCGCGCGCCGTTCGTGACGGGCGAGATCCTGCATGTCGACGGCGGCCAGAGCGCCGGGCACTGAGTCTCCGGCCCGCAAGGGGAGCGACAAAGCGATGGGGCAGATACCCTGTCGCGCCGTCTTGCGTTGGCCCACCCGTGCCAACCGTCCGGAGTGCTAGCCGTCCTGAACCAGCTTGAATGCAGTCCGGCATGCCGCAACCCATTCCCGGGCCAGCTCGCGGCGCTGTGCGGGCCCGATTGCCAACGCCTGGTCCATGCTTGCCGCAAGCTTCTCCACTGGGACGGCCCCTGGCGCGCCAGCCGCCCCCCAGGCCGCGTCGAACGCAACCTGCTTGCTGGCTTCGGGCGGTTGCGCGGGCCGCAGCAGGCCCAGCCTCGGCAACGCGAAGGCGCCTGCGACAATGCCGCCGTGCAGGCTGCTGCCGATGTAGCCCTGGCTGTGCGCGATCAGCGCGCAGATATCCCACAGGTCAAGCGAGCCAAACAGCGCGGCGGGCGTGCCGCACAACCGCGCGGCGAGGCGCCGGTAGCATGCCAGGTCGTCATGCCACGGTGCGGCGCCGGCGCGGAACAGCACCACGCCCAGGTGCCTGTCCCGGGCTATGCGATCGAGTTGGGACGCCAGCCGTGACAGGGTTTCGTCGTCGCCAAAATCAGCGCTGCACTGCACCGCCAGGTATCCGCCAGGGAAACCCGACCCGATGCGGGCGCATTCGCCATGGCCGGCGCGCCGGCGGATGCGCTCGCCGAACAGATCGGCCACCAGCACCGCCGGATCCGGCTCCAGGTGGCAATCGATGCCGTCCTCGGCAAGCACGGTCAGGGTTTGCCGGTCTCTGACGCCGACGCTGGTGGCGGTGCCAAGCTTGGCTACCACCTCGGCGCGCATGCCAGGCTCGACCGATCCAAGGTCGATGCCGCCCGCGGCGTGGACGATCACGCGCCGGAGATTGACGAACAGGTTCGCAGGCAACAGGTAGGGAACAAGGTCCGGCACGCCTAACTGGTCGCGCGCCCACGCGGTGCGCGCGTGCGGCCGGCTATCGAGCTGTGCCACCACCGCGTCGGCCCGCTCGGGCGGCAGCAGCATCACGGCCGCTTCCCACAGCGAGCAGGTCAGGATTTCGCCGCCCACGTGGATGACATCGACGGCGGCGTCGCCCACTGTGGCGGAAAGACGCGCCAGGGCGTGGACCCGATGGCCGGCATGGGGCCTCAGGTCGCGCCCGGCGAGACCTCCGTAAAGGAGGTTGGCACAGGGACCGTCCTGGCCGATCATGCGCCGCACCACATGCGCGAGCAGCAGGTCGCCGAAGTTGTGGCGGTCGAAGGCGCCGAACAGGATCGTGAAGTCCGCGGCGCCTGCCGGCTCCTGGAATCCGGGCCCCGGCATCGCATCAACGATACGCAAGCGCGCCCTGCATGTCCGCGCTGTCGAAGCCTTCCGTAAACGCAGCCCGGATGTCCGCCAGCAACTGGGTGGCGGATTGCTCCTGGCCTTGCTGCCGCCATAGCTGCGCCAGATCCAGCGCGGCCCGCAACTCCAGCGACCTGGCATGCTGGTGGCGAGCGACTTCGATCGCCTTGTGGAAACACGCTTGCGCTTCCGCCTCGCCTTCAGGTTGCCCCTCGACAGCCGAGCGTTGCCGTACCAGCTCGCCCTTGATACGGTGCCACTCCGCTTCGCAATAATGCTCCCCGGTCTGATCCACCGCGTCTTTCGCCGCTGCAAGCGCGTCCAGCCCCGCCTGCCATTGTCCCTGGCGTCCATAGGCATTGGCCAGCAGGCACTGGAAGTGGGAGTTGCCCAGGACTGCGCCCGTGGCGTGATAGGCAGCCAGCCCTTCTTGCATCAGTACGATTCCGGCCTGTTGTTGCCCCTGTTCTGTCAGCGCCCAGCCGCGAAGGAGCGTCGTCCACGCGTGCCAGAGCGGGAAGCCATGCTCGGTCGACAGCGTGATGGCGGCGTCGGCATATTCTTGCGTGAGCCGCGGCTCGCGGCGGAACTGGTGCAGTTCCGCTACCTGGCACAGGGCATGCGCCAGGCTGAAGGGATGGGATAGCTGCCGCGCCAGCGCAAGCCCGCTCTGCGCGCACTGGAGGGCCTGGTCGGGATAGCCAAGAGTCCAGAGCACGAGCGCTGAAGCCGACAGGGCGCGCACTTCCGGATCCACGCCATGGACATTCAGGTGGGTGAGATGCGGTCCCGAGCCATAGATCGCAAGGGCATCGCGCAGATGGGTACGCGCGGCGCCGAATCTCCCCGAGTAGTACGCGGTCATCCCGAGCGCCACATGCGCTTCTCCCAACTGCTCCGGATCGTTCGTCTGCCTGGCCAGCCGCAGCAGCTGCTTGCCCAGCCGGTAGGCCTTCGCATGTTCCGCGCGCAGCGAGAAATAGCTACGCAGCCCCACCAGCGTCGGAAACAGCTGTGGCGTATCGCTGCCCTGGCCGCACAGGGCCAGCGCGCGGCTGTAGGTCGCTTCCACTTCGGATGCGGCAAAGCCCCGGGCGGCGATCAGCGCCGGCCCGATGGCCAGCCGCAGCACGAGTTCCTGGTGGGCGCGTTCCGGCGTATCCGGCTGGCGGCCGAGCAACTCCAGCGCGGCATCCAGGTGGCTGATCGCCTCCTGGTAGGCAGAGCGCTGGACGGCCTGCTGTCCCGTGTACTGCAGGTATTCCACCGCCTTCGGACCGTTGCCGCTGAGGCTGTAGTGCCGGGCCAGTTCACCGTAGTGATCCTTCAACTGGTTCTGGAAGAGCGCCTCGATCGCCTGCGCCGTGCGCTGGTGCAGCGCGGTGCGTTGCTCCGTGAGCAGGCTGTTGCCGGCCACCTCCTGGGTCAGCGCGTGCTTGAACGTGTATTCGGTGTCGGGGAACGCCGGCCGCTCGTAGATGAATTCGCCCGCCTCCAGCTGGGCGAGGAGCGGACGCAACTGTTCATCCGGCTGCGCGACCACGCGCTGGATCAGGCTGAGGGAAAATTCCTTGCCGATCACGGCCAGCGTTTGCAGCAGGTCCTTCTCGGCACGGGACAGCCGGTCGATGCGGGCAGCAAGCACGCCTTGCACCGTCGTCGGGATATGCAGCGCCGTGGGTGTCTCCTCGATGCGGTAATGGCCCGGTTCGCCAAGCAGCACTTTCTCCTCGCACAGGGTTTGCACTACCTCTTCCATGAAGAAGGGATTGCCCTCGGTCTTGGCCAGGATGAGGCGCTTGAGGGCCATCAGCGCCGGGTCGTCGCCAAGGAGCGCGGTGAGCAGTTGCCCGGCCTCCGCCTGGCCCAGCGGATTCAGCCGCAGCGGCGTGTAGCAGTCCTTCCCGCTCCATCCATGCTGGTACTCCGGCCGGTAGTTCAGCAGCAGCAGGATCCTGGCGCCGGAAAGGCGCTCGACCAGGACATCGAGGAAGGCTTCGGTCTCGCTGTCCAGCCATTGCAGGTCCTCGAACAACAGCACCAGAGGTTGATTGCTGCTCTCGCGCGCCAGCAGGCTGGTGATCGCTTCGAACGTGCGCTGCCTCCGGATCAGCGCATCCATGTTCGGCAATGCCGAGCCGGGCTCGCTGATGCCCAGCAGGTGCAGCAGGTACGGCAGCACGTCTTCCAGGGTCCGGTCGAGCATCACCACGCGGCCCGCAACCTTTTCTCGGCACTTCCGTTCGTCGTCCTGGACCTCGATCTGGAAGTAGTTCTTGACCAGCTCGATCAGCGGGAGATAGGCAAAGGCCTTGCCATGAGACACCGAGAACGTCTCCAGCGTCAGGCAGCCGCCGGGCGCGCGCGCCTTGAATTCGTGGAAGAGGCGCGATTTGCCGACCCCGGCCTCGCCGACGACCGCGACGATCTGCCCGTGTCCTTCCGCGGACCGCTGCAGCGCCTGCTGCAGCGTCTCCAGTTCCATGTCCCGCCCGACGAAGCACGCGAGGCCGCGGTGCGCCGACACCTGCAGGCGCGTGCGCAGCGGCCCGATGCCGGTCAGCTCGTACACGGCCAGCGGCATCGGGATGCCCTTGACCTGCGCAACCCCAAGCGGCTTGAACGCGAAATACCCTTCGGCGAGCCGGTGTGTGGATTCGCTGACAAAGATCGATGACAGCGCGGCCATGGTCTCCATCCGCGAGGCAATGTGGATGGTGTGGCCGACCGGATCGTAGTCGGTGTGCAGGTCGTCCTTGCGGATCGAGCGCACCACCACCTCGCCGGTGTGGATGCCGACCCGGATCTGCAGCGAAATGCCTTGCTCCAGCCTGAGCCTGTCGCTGTGGCGCTGCATCGCCTTCTGCATGCGCAGCGCGGCGTAGAGCGCACGCTGGGGGTGGTCCTCGTGCGCGATCGGCGCGCCGAACAGCGCCAGGATGCCATCGCCCAGCGACTTGGCGACGTAGCCCTCGTAGTAGTGCACCGCCTCCATCATCAGGTCGATCACCGGCGTGATCAGCCGGTGGGCGTCCTCCGGGTCCAGGTCGTGGATCAGGGCGGTCGAACCGGCCATGTCCGCGAACAGGACGGTGATCGTCTTGCGCTCACCGGCGGGCTCGCCGCGGGCTTCCAGCGCCGCCTGCTCGCTGCGGATGCGCTCGGCCAGGTGGGGCGGCGTATAGGACACGGGCGAGACGGGCGAGATCGGCGAGGCCGGCGCGGAGGGCGCAGCGGGTGCCGGATCGCCGCAAGGTTCGCCGCAAGCACTGCAGAAGCGCGCCGCCGGCGCCAGGGCATGGCCGCAGCGGCGGCACTGGCGGGCGAGGGCGCTGCCGCACTGCTGGCAAAAGTTGGCCCCCGCGGGGTTATCGCATCCGCACTTTGTGCACTGCGCCATGGGGCCTCCTCGGGGACGCTTCCTTCATAGGATTAGTGCGCAAAGCCGTCCATCGCAAGAGGCGCTGCCAGGAACCTTGCCATCCGGCACGACCCGGCGGGCAGGTCAGCTTCGGAGCGCGCCGATGACGTCCAGTCTCAGTTCAGCGGGGGGCTACGAAATGTCTTCCAGATGGTCATGTTGCGACCGGATATCCTCCGGACTGAACACGATATACCCGAGGGACTTCAACAGCTGCACTGCCTCCAGTTCGGCATCCAGGTACACCGGCCGTTCCGGGCGCCGCAGGCGCCGCGTGGGCTGCAAGCGCTGCGGGGCGGCGCTGGCATGCGTGCCGGGAGCGGCCACGCTGTCCGGTTGCCGCGCGGTCAGGATGCGGCAATGCTCGACGCTGGTCTTCCAGGACACGTCGACGGCGACATTGAAACGCGCCGCGCACAGCCGCAAGCCCTTCAGCGCCTGCAGCCAGCCGATGAAGGCGTCGCGCTCCGATGGCTGGTAGCCCTTCAGCAGCGTACCGAGCTGCTCCTGGGCCGCGGGGTTGGCCGCGGCCGGGTCGTCGTCGAGCAACGCAAGCTCCAGCGCCACCTGCTGGCGCCCTTCCTGGTCGTAGATCGTGCATTGGCAGTCGAGCACGCCTTCCTGCAGCAGCTCGCACAGCAGGGCCCACACGCGAGGGTTCTTGTCGAACCTCCCGTCGAGCGTGGGATCGATCTGGCCGAGGATATCCGGAAGGGGGCGGCCGCTGTCCGCCTGCACGGCAAGCGCAAATGCCATCGCGTTGTCCGAAGGGCTGTCGCCCCGCGCCAGCCGCTGCAAGGCGGCTTCCTTGAGTTCGTGGATCTCCGCGACGGTATCGGCGGCCTGCTTCCAGGCAAATGCTTCCAGGCCGCCCGCCAGCTTGCGCGCGGGCCTGGCAAGCTGGCCTGCCAGCGTCTGGATAAAGCTGGTGCAGACGCTGCAATGACACTCCAGGCGGCCCGCGTGCAGGAAGCCGGCATAGAGGCGTTCCCGGTGCCCGCAGTGCGGGCATTCCACCGAAAAGCCACCCTGGCGCGAGGCGCGTTGCGATGCAAGCAGTCCATCGACCTGATAGTGCGCCTGGCCGTCGCAGCACGGGCAGATCCATTCCAGCTTGTGCGCACCGTCGCGCGGCGCGACCGCGCGGTCGAACTGGCGCTCGATTGCGCTGCGCGGAATGCCTTGCGAGCGTCCGAGTACGTCGGCGGAATAGTGCCAGTAGCAATACGAGTGGGCGGCGGCGGCCGCTTCCGCATCGAGGCGCTGCAAGGCAGGGATGAGATGTGTGCTGCGCCGGATCTCATCGGCCTTCGCGTCGACCAGCGCGGCCCCGCCGGGCATCACCGCTTCGAGCGCGGCACGGCTCTGCGCGAGGAAGTCCGGCACGTGGACGTGGCGGATGAAGTCTTCGTTCTCGAGCCAGAACATATGCCCGGGCAGGGATTCGAGCGCATCGACGCCGGCCCTGACCTCGGACATGCCGGGACAGGCGAGAAACGTGAACGGCTTGCTGAACAGGAATGCATCGGCCATGTTTTGTCAATGGAGTATCTCGCCCGCGGCCGCTACAGCACCGCGTGCGATGGTTGCATCCCCTTGACTCCAGCCAGGCCGGTCGCGCGGACGGCGCGCGCTTCTCGCATCAGCCCGCTTTTGGGGAATATCCCCTTGTTATTGTTCTGCTATGTCTGGTACCGCACAGATTAATCTGCCGGTTAGGACAGGATAGGCGACGGTCATGGATCCCTGCAAAGGCAATAAGCGACGCTTTCACGATAAGAAATGTGCCGCATGGTCGGTGGTGCGAAGGAGGGCATTGCGGCATTCGTGGAAAAGCGCCGGCCGCAGTGGCGGGGATAGAGAGGGCGTTTCGAGGCACGCACTGCGCGGCGTGGCTTTTTCTCCACATTGGGTGGGCGACAAGATAGGGCTAATATCGACCCCTGAGGCGGACGACCGGCAAACCGTGCCCGGCGGACGCTCTTGAGTGTTCGACGACCACGGATGCCCGTGCTCACCTTTCCAGGAGACACACCATGCCGAGCAAGAATACGATCTGTTTGTGGTACAACCGCGACGCGCTGGATGCCGCGAACTTCTATGCCGAGACCTTCCCCGACAGCGCTGTCAAGGCCGTCCATCGCGCCCCTGGCGACTATCCCGACGGCAAGGAAGGCGATGTCCTGACAGTCGAGTTCACCGTTGCCGGCATTCCCTGCATCGGCCTGAACGGCGGCCCTCATTTCAAGCACAGCGAGGCCTTCTCATTTCAGATCGCGACGGACGACCAGGCCGAGACCGACCGCTTGTGGAATGCGATTGTCGGCAATGGCGGCCAGGAAAGCGAATGCGGCTGGTGCAAGGACCGGTGGGGAGTGTCCTGGCAGATCACCCCGCGCGCGCTTACCGCGGCGTACACCGACCCCGATCGCGCGGCAGCCAAGCGCGCGTTCGACGCCATGATGACGATGCGGAAAATCGATATCGCAAAAATCGAGGCGGCCCGGCGGGGGGCGTGATGCCGGCGCCCCGCGCCCCTACGCGTGCTGTGCCTGCTGTGCCTGCTGTGACCGCCACTTCGACACACTGCAGCCAAACTCGCCGCTGAACCAGCGCGAAAACGTACTCAGTGAAGTAAATCCCAGCAGCGTCGCCACCTCCGACAGCGGCCTGTCGGGGTTCTCGATATAGCCGACCACCAGCCCCGCTCGCACCTGGTTCAGGATCTCGGAATAGCTGGTCTGCTCGCGCGCCAGGCGGCGGTGGATGGTGCGCCGGTCCACGCCGAGATGCTGGGCCACCCGGTCCACCGAGCACATGCCGGTTGGCAGCAGCACGTAGACCAGCTTGCGCACCTTGTCCGGCGCGGTGGCATTGGCCTGGGCCAGGAGGCTGCCGAGGTAACGCTTGACCTGGCCCGCCATCGCCGGATCGTAGGACGGCAGCGGGGCCTCCAGGTCGGCGGCGGCGCAGACGATGCCGTCGAAGTCCTGGTTGAACAGCGGCTCGATGCCGAACACCCGCATGCAGGTCGCCACGCTCGCGGGTGCCGGGTGGGTAAAGCAGATGCTGCGCGGGCGCCATGAGGTGCCCAGGAACAGGCTCAGCATGCGGAACATCACGCCCACGGCGAGGTCGGTGGCCTGGCGCAGCACGCCGGACTCCTCGCTCAGGACATGGAGCCGGATGATGACCAGTCCTTCGGATTCCTCCAGGCGCATGGCCAGCGATTCGTTTTGCAGGCCCATGTACCGCACCATGGACTCCAGCGCGCGACGCAGCGTGGGCTGCTCGCGCACCACGAAGGCCAGCGGCCCGAGGTTCGAGAACTGGCGCAGCTCCGCCATGCGCAGGCCGAAGTCGTCCACCTGCGCGGCGCGTGCCGAGGCATCCAGCAGCCGTCCCACCAGCGCTGCGGGGATGCGGATATCGGGATCGAGCAGCACGTCGCGGCTGATCTTGGCGGCGCGCATCTGCTGGTGCGGATCCAGGCCGACGGCGCGGGCCACTTCGACGTAGTTGGTAAGGCTGGCGCTGCGCAGATAGTAGGACATCGCGTTATCCCAGTGTCGCGAAATGCAAGCGGTCCGAAGTGCTCGCGCTCATCGCCGCACTCCCTCAGAGCCCGCAGGATGCGCGTGCCGCCGGCGCCATGCCAGCGGCGGTTCGCCGAACTGGATCGAGAACCAGCGCGTGAAGGTGCTGGCCGAGCTGTATCCCAGCAGCTCTGCCACCCGCAACATGGCGTATTGCGGGTTCTCCACATAGCGTAGCGCCAGTTCGCGCCGCACTTCATTGAGGATATCGGTGAAGGTTTCGCCGGCTTCGTCGAGCTGGCGCTGCATGGTGCGCAGGCTCAGTCCCAGCCCCTGCGCCACGCCTTCGCAGGTGGCGCGGCCCATCGGCAGCATCAGGTAGACGGCGTTGCGTACGTCCCGGCCGATGCTGGGCGCGTTGATGCGCGGCAGCGTGTCGACAAAGCGCTCGGCATAGCGCGCCATCGCCGGATCGCCGGTGGGATTGGGCGCGTCGAGGTCGGCTGCCCGGCACACGATGCCGTTGAATTCGCTGTCGAACTCCAGCGGGCAGCCGAACAGGCGCCGGTGGACGCGCTGGTCGTCGGGCGCCGGGTGCGTGAAGTTGATGCTTAATGGGCGCCAATGCGAGCCCAGCAAGGCCCGGCACAGGCGGAACACCACGCCCAGCGCCAGCTCGGTGCCCTGGCGCGAAGGCTGGTCCAGCACGATTTCCTGGCGGATGATGACCGCGCCGCCGGCCTCTTCCAGCAGGATCGACACCGATTCGTTGACCAGGTGCCGGTAGCGGATGATCGTGGCGAGCGCCGCGCGCAGCGTGGGTTGCTGGCTGATCAGCAGGCTCATCACGCCAAAGTCCGAAAGCTGCCGCGATTCCGCCATGCGCAGCCCGAAGGTCGGGCAGTCCGCGGCCTTGGCGGCGGCTTCCAGCAGGGTGGCGCAGGCGCTCACCGGAATGCGCTGGTCCGGATCCGCGAGAAGCGCCCGGCTGAGCCTGGCGGTGCGCAGCAAAGGCTGCGTATTGAGGCCAAGTTCGCTGGCCACTTCAAAGAAATTGGTCAGTGCCGCGGCACGTACCAGCGTGTCCAATGTTGTCTCCCTGCTTATGGCGGCGGGCTTGCCTGGGGCTGCCGCATGGTCTTTGCCCGGCATGATATGCGCGGTTGGCATGAAATGCAAAGCGGCTGGTGCCTATTGCAAAGCTGCCGGGGCCGCGGCGACCTACATTGCATGCATAGGCGGCACACGCTGGTGCCGCAGTGTTCCAAGGAGACAATTGCATGGCAAAGATCGTCCGCATGTATGAGACTGGCGGCCCGGAGGTATTGCGTTACGAAGACGCGCAGGTGGGAGATCCCGGTGCAGGGCAGGTGCGCATCCGCCACGTGGCGGTGGGCCTTAACTACGCCGACACCTACTTCCGCAACGGCACGTATCCGGTGCCACTGCCGTCCGGCATGGGCGTCGAAGCCGCGGGCGTGGTGCAGGCCATCGGGCCGGGGGTGACCAACGTCGCCGTGGGCGATCGCGTCACGTATACCGGCTTCATCAACACGCTGGGGGCCTACAGCACCGAGCGCCTGGTGCCGGCGGCGCCGCTGATCCGCCTGCCCGACACCATCGGCTTCGAGACCGCCGCGGCCATGACCATGCGCGGCCTGACTTCCGCCTACCTGATGCGCCGCATCCATGCATTCCAGCCCGGCGACACCATCCTGCTGCACGCGGCGGCAGGCGGCGTGGGACTGATCGTCTCGCAATGGGCCAAGCTGCTGGGCCTTACCGTGATCGGTACGGTGTCAAGCGAGGCCAAGGCCGAAGTGGCCCGCGCCCATGGCTGCGACCACATCATCAATTACAGCCATGAAGACGTGGCCAAGCGTGTGCGCGAGCTGACCGACGGTGTCGGCGTGGCGGTGGTGTTCGACAGCGTCGGCAAGAACACTTTCGCGGCGTCGCTGGATTCGCTCCGGCGCCGCGGCACCATGGTCTGCGTAGGCACTGCCTCCGGCCCGATCCCGCCGTTCGACCCGGTGCTGCTGGCGATGAAGGGGTCGCTGTTCCTGACGCGCCCGGCGCTGGCCGACTACATCTTCGATCCCGCCGAGAAGTCACAGCTGGCCGGGGAGTTGTTCGACCACGTGGGCGCTGGCCGCATCCGGATCGAGATCAACCAGCGCTACGCGCTCGAAGATGCGGTGCAGGCGCACCACGACCTGGAGTCGCGCAAGACCACCGGTTCGTCGATCTTTGTCATCTGAGGAGCCAATGCCATGCGAGTCCAACAACTCACTTGCGCGCTGGGCGCCGAACTGATCGGCGTCAACCTGGCCGATGCCGTGCGCGACGACGGCTTGTTCGCCGAGATCCGCGCGCTGCTGCTGCAGCACCGCGTGCTGTTCCTGCGTGACCAGAAGCTCAGCCGGGCCGAGCATGTTGCCTTCGCCAGCCGCTTCGGCGAACTGGAGGACCATCCGGTGGCCGGCAGCGATCCGGAGCACCCGGGCCTGGTGCGCATCTACAAGACGCCCGACCAGCCGAACGACCGCTACGAGAACGCCTGGCATTCCGACACCACGTGGCGCGAGGCGCCGCAGTTCGGTGCCGTGCTGCGCTGCGTGGAATGCCCGCCGGTCGGCGGCGACACCATGTGGGCGAACATGGCGCTGGCGTACGAACGGCTGCCCGACCACATCAAGGCAGAGATCGCCGACCTGCGCGCGCGCCACAGCATCGAAGCCAGCTTCGGCGCCGCCATGCCGATCGAGAAGCGCCTGGCGCTGAAGGCTCAGTATCCTGACGCCGAGCATCCGGTCGTGCGCACGCACCCGGACACCGGCGAGAAGGTGCTCTACGTCAACGCCTTCACCACGCATTTCACCAACTACCACACCGCCGCGCGCGTGCGCTTCGGGCAGGACGCCAATCCGGGCGCCGCCGACCTGCTGCGCTACCTGGTGAGCCAGGCCTATATCCCCGAGTACCAGGTGCGCTGGCGCTGGGCGCCCGACAGCGTGGCGATCTGGGACAACACCGCCACACAGCACTACGCGGTGATGGACTATCCGCCCTGCCACCGCAAGATGGAGCGGGCCGGCATCATCGGCACGCGGCCGTACTGAACAATTGCTTTGAGCAAACGAGCATGCAAGACAACCTGATCACCCCGGCCAAGTCGGCCTACGCCTATCCGCTGCTGGTCAAGCAGCTGCTGACCAATGCCCTGAGCCTCTACGGCGACCAGGAAATCAGCTATCGCGGCGAGATGCGCTATACCTTCCGCGACTTCCGCCACCGCATCGGCAAGCTGGCCTCGGCACTGGCCGCGCTGGACATCCGCCATGGCAGCACCGTCGCCGTGATGGACTGGGACAGCCACCGCTACCTGGAATGCTATTTCGGCGTGCCGATGATGGGGGCCACGCTGTTCACCGTGAATGTGCGGCTGTCGCCCCAGCAGATCCTCTATACGCTCAACGATGCCGCCGCCGAGATCGTGCTGGTCCATCCGGACTTCCTGCCCGTGATCGAGCAGATCCGCCCGCAGCTCACCGGCAACCCGCGCTTCGTGCTGCTGGCCGATGGCCAGGACGTGCCGAAGACCAGCGTGCCGTTCGCCGGCGAGTACGAGGCGCTGCTGGCGCAGGCGTCGGCCGACTTCGAGTTCACGGACTTCGACGAGAACACCAAGGCCGCCACCTTCTATACGACCGGCACCACCGGCGACCCGAAGGGGGTCTGCTACAGCCACCGCGAGATCGTGCTGCACACGCTGGCGTCGGCGACCAGCCTGTGCTCGCCGCGCGAAGGGCAGCGCATGCATCGCGAGGATGTCTACATGCCGATCACGCCGATGTTCCACGTGCTGGCATGGGGCATTCCGTATATCGCCGTGATGCTGGGACTGCGCACGGTGCTGCCGGGCCGCTACGTGCCCGACCAGCTGCTGAAGCTGCGCGAGACGGAGAAGGTCACGTTCTCGCACTGCGTGCCGACCATCCTGCAGATGCTGTTGCAGGCGTCTGCCGACGGCAAGCCGGACCTGTCAGGGTGGAAGATCATCATCGGTGGATCGGCGCTGCCGCCCGCGCTGTGCGAGGCGGCACTGGCGCGCGGCATCGACATCTTCGCCGGCTACGGTATGTCTGAAACCGGCCCGATCGTGTCGCTGGCGCAGCTGCCGCCAGGGCGCGCGCCGAAGGACCGCGCCGAGGAAGTCCGCATGCGCTGCTCCACCGGCCGGCCGGTGACACTGGTCGATTACCGCATCGTCAGCGAAGACATGCAGGATCTGCCGCACGACGGCAAGAGCCGCGGCGAGATCGTGCTGCGCGCGCCGTTCCTGACCAAGGCGTACTTCGGCAAGCCGGCGGCATCGGAAGAGCTGTGGGCCGGCGGCTACCTGCATACCCAGGACGTCGCGGTGATGGGCGAGGACGGCTTCGTGCAGATCGTCGACCGCATCAAGGACGTGATCAAGACCGGCGGCGAGTGGGTATCGTCGATCGAGGTGGAGAACCTGATCACCGAAGTGCCCGGCGTGCTGGAGTGCGCCGTGATCGGCGTCCCCGATGCCCGGTGGGGCGAGCGGCCGATGGCCTTCGTGGTGCGCAAGCCGGGTGTTGACGTGGATGCGGAGCAGGTCCGCGGGCATCTGCTGGGACACGTGGCGTCGCAGCGCATCAGCAAGTATGCGGTGCCCGAAGCCGACCGCATCACGTTTGTCGAGGCAATCCCGAAGACCAGCGTCGGCAAGATCAACAAGAAGCAGCTGCGGGAAGACGCAGCCTGAGAGGGAAGGTAAGGAGCTCGGCGCCAGTCCTTAGGCGGGGACTGGCGCTTTTTTTTGTGCGCCCAGCATGGGCGCACTCTTGTGGGTGCAAGTCCCACCGTAAGTTGATCACAGCGAACGAAGCGAAGCGCAACTGCGAAAGGGCGACCGATCGTGGGGAGGAAGCGTGGAGCGAAGCTGCGAGCCGAGGGACACGAACCGGATAGAAGGCGGTGCCGACCAGGACGAGCGGGCAAAAAGCCGCGAAGTTCTCGTGATCAAGGGGAGGCGGCGTAAATCCGGCGGCTGCGCAGCGAAGGAGTGCGTTCTTACCTGGGGAGATCTCGCCTCATGCCTGAAAGGGCAACGGCGTCGAGCCGGAGCGAGAAGTCAGCAGAGGTCGAAGTAGTT
>NZ_AUFE01000048.1 GCF_000426345.1 Cupriavidus phytohabitans
CGAGAACTGGCTCAAGCACACGCTGTTCTACAGCGAAGGCAACCGCCTCGACTACAAGCCGGTGAAGATGCAGCCGCTGACGGCTGAAAGCGTGCCGCCGAAGGCCCGTACCTTCTGAGCACCGCATCGTAGAGAAAACAGGACCCACAGAAATGAAGCGTATTTTCGAAGTCTACCGCTACGATCCGGACAAGGATGCGGCGCCGCGCATGCAGACCTACGAGGTCGAGCTCGACGGCCACGAGCGCATGCTGCTGGACGCGCTGGTGAAGCTGAAGAAGCTGGACGAGACCATCTCGTTCCGCCGTTCGTGCCGCGAAGGCGTGTGCGGCTCGGACGCGATGAACATCAACGGCAAGAACGGCCTGGCCTGCCTGACCAACATGCGCGAGCTGCCGGACCGCATCGTGCTGCGTCCGCTGCCCGGCCTGCCGGTAGTGCGCGACCTGATCGTCGACATGACGAACTTCTTCAAGCAGTACAACTCGATCAAGCCGTTCCTGATCAACGACGAGCCGCCGCCCGAGAAAGAGCGCCTGCAGTCGCCGGAAGAGCGCGACGAGCTCGATGGCCTGTACGAGTGCATTCTCTGCGCGAGCTGCTCGACGTCGTGCCCGTCGTTCTGGTGGAACCCGGACAAGTTCGTCGGCCCGGCCGGCCTGCTGCAGGCTTACCGCTTCATTGCGGACAGCCGCGACCAGGCCACCAATGAGCGCCTGGACAACCTGAACGACCCGTACCGCCTGTTCCGCTGCCACAGCATCATGAACTGCGTCGACGTGTGCCCGAAGGGTCTGAACCCGACCAAGGCCATCGGCAAGATCAAGGAGCTGATGGTCCGCCGCGCGGTGTGAGGCGTCACGGCGCCGGTTAGTGCGCCCCCCACCGCATCTGCCTAGGGCATCTTTCGCCAATTCTTTTCACACCGCGGAAAGACTTCCGGGCGGTAGAAAGTCAACGTGTACGAAGGGGGCGGCAAGCCCCGCTCGCTGGCGATGGACGCCTGTCAGCGCGCCGGATTTGTACGCCGCATCGCCCCCATCCTGCTCGAAAAGCGCCTCAAGCCGATTCTTCCCATTTAATAGACTCGTCGCGCATGCAGTCAGGCGCGCTTCTCACTATGCATTGCCGGTATCGAACCCGTGGGAGGATCGAGCGCGGACTACGTGAAGGTCATTGCCGACGAGGCGGCTCGCTATGCGCAGACCATCAAGGTTGCGCATGTCGTTGCCGAGTAAGTCGCGAAGCCCATCCGCCGTGGAACCTGAGCCTGATGACCAGGCTCAGGTTTCACGCTTGCCGGGCGCTCTCGATAACACACCGACCCCGGCAATCAAAAGTTCGCCAAACCGGTTGACGCGCTCCTGCGTGACACGAACATTCGGTCCGAAAATACAGATCGTCCGTCACGGCGCCGGCCGGCCGTGCCATGAAGCGTCCCGATGCGCCGCCGCCCGGACGCAGTCCGCCAGCGCCTCCGCCATCGGCGTCAGCGCGCGGTCCTTGTGCCGCAGCAGGCCGACCGGCTCCTCGGTGCCGAGGGTATCGATCGGCAATGCCACCAGGCCACCTTCGTCCAGCGCGCGGCGGGCGGCGGACGTCGGCGCGGCCCAGACGCAGTCGCTCTGCTCCGCAAGCAGGCGCCCCAGATAGGCGTCTGAGGTCTCCACGCAGCCGTCCGGCAGGCGCAGTCCGTGGCGCGCCAGCAGGCTTTCGGTGTTGTGACGGGGAATCGAGCCCACGGCGGGAATCACCAGCGGCCACGCCAGGCAGTCAAGCATCGTCGCGCGCGAGGCCTGCGCCAGCGCATGGCCGGGACGCACGGCCAGCACCAGGGAGTCCGGCCCCAGCGACTCGAACCACAGGCTTTCCATGGCGACCGGGTCGTCCATGCGGCCGATCACCAGGTCCAGCACGTCTGCCTTGAGCTGGTCGATCAGGTTGCGGTTCATGCCGGTGCGGATGTCGAGGCCGACTTCCGGAAAGCTGGCGCGAAACCGCAGCACGGCATCGGTGAGCACGGCGGGCACCACACTTGGCAGCGCCCCCAGGCGGATGCGCTCGTGCGTCTGCGCCGCCTCGCCCGTGACGCTGCCGGCGGCGGCGTCGATGTCGGCCAGGATGCGCAGCGCATGCTGCAGGAAGCGGGTCCCCGCGGTGGTCAGCTCGGTGCCTGCACGCCGCCGCACCAGCAGCCGGGTGCCGGCCAGTTCCTCCAGTTCGCTCAGTGTCTTGGAAACGGCCGGCTGGGTCAGCCCGAGACGCTCAGCGGCGCGTGCGAGATGCTGCGTTTGCGACACCGCCACAAAGCAGGACAGGTGCCGCAGCCGCACACGGTTGCGGAAGATGTCCTGGGTGCCCTGTCCTTGTCGTTCCATATCTAAAATTCATCTAATTTTCCGAATATCTCAATTTACTTGAATTTGAGTGTGTCTTAAAGTCATTCCACCCCCCGACACCATGGAGACAAGCAGCATGCCCAGCCTTGCCCAGTACCGCCGTCCCTACTGGGACACCCAGCCCGAATACCGCTTCGATCCCTATGGCTCGACCGTGTTGCGCTCGCCGTCGCAGCCGCTGGTACGGATCCCGCAGACGTTGTCCGAAGTGACGGGGCCGACCTTCGGCGCCGAGTTTATGCGTGAGGGCGACAACGACCTGACCGTCGGCAACGGCGGCGATCCGATCGGCGAACGGATCCTTGTCACCGGCCGCGTGCTGGACGAGAACGGCCGCCCGGTCCCGCATGCGCTGATCGAAGTCTGGCAGGCCAATGCCGCCGGCCGCTACGTGCACAAGCGCGACCAGCACGATGCCCCGCTGGACCCGCATTTCTCCGGCGAAGGCCGCACGGTGACCGACGCCGACGGCCGCTACCAGTTCAAGACCATCAAGCCCGGCGCCTACCCCTGGCGCAACCACCACAACGCCTGGCGGCCGCAGCATATCCACTTCTCGCTGTTCGGGAACGCGTATGCGACGCGCCTGGTGACGCAGATGTATTTCCCGGGCGACCCCCTGCTGCCGTTCGACCCGATCTTCCAGTGCGTGCCCGACGAGAAGGCGCGCCAGCGACTGATCGCCACGCTTGACTGGGAGACCACGCAGCCCGAGTACGCGCTGGGCTACCGTTTCGATATCGTGCTGCGTGGCCGCGATGCCACGCCGATGGAGTAAGACCATGCTGTATGCCACCGCTTCCCAGACTGTCGGCCCCTACCTGCACATCGGCCTGACCGGCCTGAACTGCGCCGACCTCACCGCCGACGCCCCTGAACTGGCCGGCCAGCGCATCGTCATCGAAGGCCGCGTGACCGACGGCACCGGCGCCCCGGTGCCCGACGGCATGGTCGAGATCTGGCAGGCCAACCCGGCCGGCCGCTACCGCCATCCGGAGGACACGCGCGAACTGCCGCTGGTGCCGGGCTTCACCGGCTTCGGCCGCGTGCCCACCGCCGAAGACGGCTCCTTCCGCTTTGTCACCGTCAAACCGGGCGTGGTGCCGGGCGCGGACGGCAAGCCGCAGGCCCCGCACATCATGGTGTCGGTGTTCATGCGCGGCCTGGTCAAGCATGTGGCCACGCGCCTGTACTTCCCGGACGAAGCCGAGGCCAATGCCGCCGACAGCGTGCTGGCGCAAGTGCCGGCCGGGCGGCGCGGCACGCTCGTCGCTTCGGCCCAGGGCAATGGCACGCTGCGTTGGGACGTGGTGCTGCAGGGTCTGGCCGAAACGGTATTCTTCGACATCTGACGCATCTCGCAACATCGTGCCGCCGCTGATATCGTGGCGGCACGCATTTCCCACGCCCCCAAATGCCAAGCTCGACCCGCCTCACCGATCCCATGTTCGGCAGCACGGCCGCGCTGGAGATCTTCTCCGATACCGGCGCGGTGCAGCGCATGCTCGCGGTCGAAGCCGCGCTGGCCCGTGCCGAGGCCCGCTGCGGCGTCATTCCCGCGGCGGCTGCATCGGTCATCTCCGAAGTCTGCGCGGATCCTGCCGTCATCGGCCTGGACGCCCTGGCGCAGGCCGCCGTTGCCGCCGGCAACCTCGCCATTCCCTTCGTGAAGCAGCTGACCGCCGCCGTGGCGGCGCGCGATGCCGAAGCCGCGCGCTTTGTCCACTGGGGCGCCACCAGCCAGGACATCCTCGACACCGCGCTGGTGCTACAGCTGGACGATGCCTTACCCCTGCTGCAAGCAGACCTGCTCGCACTGGGCCATGCCTGCGCCGCACTGGCCACAGCGCATCGCGATACGCCGATGGTCGGCCGCACCTGGCTGCAGCATGCCTTGCCCGCCACCTTCGGCCTGAAGGCCGCGGGCTGGCTGGACGCGCTGCGCCGCGACCTGGGCCGGCTGGACGCGGCACGGGGCCGCGCCCGCGCGCTGCAGTTCGGCGGCGCGGCCGGCACGCTGGCCAGCCTCGGCGGGGCTGCCCCCGACGTGGCCCGCGCGCTGGCGTGCGAGCTGGGGCTGGACCTGCCCGCCCTGCCCTGGCACGCGCATCGCGACCGGCTGGTCGAGGTGGCCGCCACGCTCGGCATGCTCACCGGCGCGCTGGGCAAGATGGCGCGCGATATCTCGCTGATGATGCAGACCGAAGTCGCGGAAGTGGCCGAGCCGTCCGGCCCAGGGCGCGGCGGCTCCAGCACCATGCCGCACAAGCGCAACCCGGTGGGATGCGCCGCCGTGCTGACCGCCGCGGTGCGGGTACCGCCGCTGGTCGCGACCATGCTGTCGGGCATGGTGCAGGAGCACGAGCGCGCGCTGGGTGGCTGGCAGGCGGAATGGGACACGCTGCCGCAGATCGTCACGCTCGCCGCGGGAGCGCTGCGCCAGATGGGCGAGGTGGCCGCCGGCCTGCAGGTGGACACCGCGCGCATGCGCGCCAACCTCGGCCTCACGCACGGGCTGATCCTTGGCGAGGCCGCCATGCTGGAACTCGGCGGCCGCATCGGACGACTGGAAGCGCACCACGTGGTCGAGCAGGCGTCGCGCCGCGCGGTGACGCACGGCATCACCCTGCGCGAGGCGCTGGCACAGACGCTCGATGAGAATCCCGCCCATGCGGGGCTGCTCGACGATGCCGCGCTCGACCGCCTGGCCGACCCCGCCAACTATTCCGGCCAGTCCGCGGCGTTCACCGATGCCGCCGTGCAGGCCTGGCACGCGGCGCTGGCACAACGCGGCGTCCGCTGATTGCACACCACCACAGACAGGATTCCAGGAGACAGCCTTGCCCTATCTCGATCACGCCGGAGCCCGGCTCTTCTATACCGTGGATGGCCCGGACAAAGCGCCGGCCATCGTCTTTTCCAATTCGCTCGGCACCGACCACACCATGTGGCAGCCGCAGGCCGACGCCCTGGCCGGGCGCTTTCGCGTGGTGCGCTATGACACGCGCGGCCACGGACGCTCGACCGCGCCCGGCGATGCCTACACCATGGAGCAGCTAGGCAGCGACGTGCTGGCCATCCTTGATGCGCTGGGCATCGAACAGGCCGCCTTCTGCGGCGTGTCGATGGGCGGACTGACCGGCATGTGGCTGGGCGTGCATGCGCCACAACGCTTCCCGAAGATAGTGCTGGCCAATACCGCGGCGAAGATAGGCAATGCCGACGGCTGGAACACCCGCATCGACAGCGTGCTGCGCGATGGCATGGGCGTGATGGTGGCGCCCTCCATCCAGCGCTGGTTCACCCCTGCCTTTGCCGCCACCGCGGAGCGCGCGCTGGATCCACTGCGCGCGGTGCTGGCGGCACTCGACCCGCGCGGCTATGCCGCCAGCTGCGCCGCGGTGCGCGATGCGGATTTCCGCGAGGCCGTGCGCACCATTACCGTGCCGGTGCTGGTCATCGCGGGCAGCAACGACCCGTCCACGACGGCGCAGGAAGGCCGCGACCTGGCCGCCGCGATGCCGGATGCGCGTTTCGTCGAGCTGCCGGCCGCGCATATCTCCAGCTTCGAGCAACCCGGCCGCTTTACCGCGGCGCTGCTCGACTTCATCCTGGGCCGCCTGCCCGTCACCGATGACGCGGCGCGCTACGAGGCCGGTCTGTCGGTGCGCCGTGCGGTGCTAGGCAGCGCTCACGTCGACCGGTCGCTGGCGCGCCTGACACCGCTCAACGAGGAATTCCAGAACCTGATCACACGCTATGCCTGGGGAGAAATCTGGACCCGTGAAGGGCTGCCGCGGCACACGCGCAGCCTGCTGACCATTGCCATGATGGTGGCGCTGAACCGCTCGGACGAACTGAAGCTGCATCTGCGCGCCGCCGCCAACAATGGCGTGACCCGCGACGAGATCAAGGAAGTGCTGCTGCAGACCGCCATCTACTGCGGCGTGCCGGCGGCCAACTCGGCCTTCCATATGGCCGAGGAGGTATTCGCGGCAATGGATGAGGCGAACCGTGGGACGCAAGCCTGAGCGGGCACTGCCGGATATGCCGGACAGCGCTGGCCAGCGGATCCCTGTCCTGCTCCGCGCTGGCCACCGGTGCAGCATCGTGCGCGTGCCAGGCAACGCTGATCCGCGGCAGGCGTCTACGGCGCGCGAGTCGAAGGCCGCGTATCTCGTACCGACGTTGGCGCCGGATACACCTCGTCACCAGCCGCGATAGGCTCGCGCGGCGGTGGCGGTGTCCCCCTGGTATCCCGCGGAACGCCTTCGCATCCCGCCAGGCCGGCTGAGAGAAAGGCGATGACCGCGCACTGGGCCAGGGCACGGCCTTTGCCGAGGCGTGAGAACAAGAGGTGGAGTTGCATTGGCGCCCCATCGAAAGGTCTTGTTCTCTAGCTTAGTGCACTTCTCCAGGGGCCGGGAACGCCAACACATTCCCGCTCGCTGGCGGAAATGATGGCGCAATTGATGGCGCGCTAGCGCTGGTGGCTTCCCAGGGCGCGAATGGCCGCTTCACGCGAATTTGCGATGCGCTTGTGCGCCGTCTGCAAGACCGCATCGATGTCTCGCTTGGAAACGGCACGCTGCAGGGCTCGCCAGGTCTTCAGGGAATTCTCCAGCGAGCCGGGATGGCATGCGAGCCCGAGCCGCACGTAGCGCAGCACCCGCAGCGAGATGGAATTCAGCAACTCTCCGACCAGCCGGTTGCTCGACAGGTCTGCCATGGCCATATTCGCCACAAAGGTGACGCTGATATAGGCGTCCACCGATTCCTCGACGGCCTTGCCGAACTGCGGCATGAACTTCTCGAACCAGGCATCCAGCGCGTCCGCACGCTCTTGCACCAGCTGCCTGAGCAGGATTGCAAACAGCGCATCCCGAACGACGTAGATATCGCGCAGATCCTGGGCATTGGGCTCGGTGACAATGGCCCCGCGCCGCGCGCGAAACTCGACCAGGCGCTCCCGCTCCAGAATGCGCAAAGCTTCGCGCACCGGCGCGCGGCTGACCTCCAACACTTCGCAGATGTCATTCTCAAGCAGGCGTTGGCCCGCGTGGATCGCATCGACGGTGATCAGGCCCGCCAGCCGCACCGCAATCTGGTCCGCGACTGATGCCGACCAGTCGCGGCCATGCTTGAGCGCGTGCTCGACGGCAAGCATGACCGGGTTTTGCGGTGTTTGCAGCGCCAGCAGCGATTGCAGGTCTGGTGTGTTGGTGGTCTTGAGTCGACCCATGCGTGGTGATCCTTGGTTCCGCTCGTTGGTTAGGTTTTTGTCGACAATACTAAGTCCACCCAGCCCTCGGCGGCAACCAGAACGTCGCATCTGGCATGGCGTCGTGAAGTGCTATGCGTTGGCTTGCGGATGGCCTGCGCGCCGGCGCATTGTGCCCCGCGCCGCCCTGCTTTCCTTCGGGCTGCAGCCAAACTGCACGTGATACCAGCGCGAGAATCCGCTTGGCGCGGAGAAACCGAGCAAGGTCGCCACCTCGGTCAATGGACGATCGCTCTCGATGACATGGCGCGCGGCAAGTTCCGTGCGAATGCCATTGACGATCGAGGAAAAGCTTTGCCCCTCTTCCGCCAGCCGCCGCTGGACCGTGCGGCACACCACGCCGAGATGGTCCGCCACCTGCTCGATGGTGCAGCGCCCGCTGGGCAGCAGCAACGGGATGATGCGCCGCACGTCCTCCAGCATGGTCACTTGCCGGGCAATGGCGGAAGCGTCTACCAACTGTTGCGCGTAACGCGCCATGGCGGGATCCGCAGCGGGATTGCGGGCATCGAGATCGGCCTTCGTGCAGATGATGCAGTTGAATTCATGGTCGAACTCGATGCAAGCGCCGAAAAACCGCTGGTGTGTACTGAGGTCGCGTGGCGCGGGATGTTCGAAGCAGACGCGTCGCGGTTCCCAGTCCGGCCTCAGCAGCTGCCGGATCAATCGCACGATGACGCCGAGTGCGAGCTCCGCCCTTTGGCGCGTGGGCTGGTGGGCGTTGCCGGCGATGACCGCCTCGCGAATGATCGCCAGCCCGTCGCATTCTTCGACCGCCAGCGAGAGCGCACTGTTGAGCAGGGTCTGATAGCGCATCAGGACGCACAGCGAGTCACGCAGGGTCGCCTGGTCGCGGATCAGCAACCCTACCGGCCCGAGGTTGGACAACAGCCGCGATTCGGCCATGCACAGGCCGAAGCTTTCGTTGCCCGACATGGTGGCGGACGCTTGCAGCAGCCGTCCGACGCGCTCCCCTGGAATCATGAAGTCCGGCTCGCGCAGGACGCTGGGACTCAAGCCCGCATCAAGCAGCATCCGCACCGGATCCAGTCCGGCGGCCAGGGCAACCTCGCTGTAGTTGGTGAGGGCCGCGGCGCGGACAAGAGACGACATTGCAGACCTCAGTGAAACAGTGACACAGAATGATAAAAGCCTGTCATGTACTGTCAAGCGGGAGAAACCCGCGGCGCCTGCTACCGCGCACAAGCCGACCATTGGCTCGGCCGCAAAGCCTGATGACAAGGCGCCTCATGAGTAATCCAGACGAAAAAAAACAGCGGCGGGACGCTATGTCCGGCCGCCGTTCCAACGCACGCCCGCCCCCCCTTGGCATGGGCGCGCTCCGCTCCAACGGGCCTACTTCGCGCAGGCGACGTTGACGGTAAGGCCTCCCCAGTCCGTGGCCTGGTTGTTATCCACCTGGACCTGCAGCTTGTCGCTGTGGTTGATGGTTCCAGACGGCACCGTCCGGCTGCAGCTTTGCAGCCCGTTGGTGATCTTGCAGCTCAGGTCATCGACCGGTGCCAGGGTCACGGATGTGCCGGATCCGGTGACCTTGTACAGGCTGATGTCGAGCGAGCCCTGCACCTTGCCCAGCGTGCCGGCAGTGAGCGTGACGCTGCTGCAGTCGTAGGGAATCACGACGCCGAAGTCCGACGGCAAGGGCACGGCGCCGCCCGAGCCAGTCATCGCATAGTGGCCGCGGCTGAGCGTGGCCGGCACGTTGAAGTTGCCGTTGTAGACCGTGGCTGTCGTCATGGTCACGCCCGTAGTCGGCCACTTGCCGTCCTGCTTGGGTCCGTAAAGCGTCGACGTCGAGGTATCGAAATAGAAGTCGCCATCGACGCCAATGCTGTCGTTCGGCGCGCCGCTGCCGTACAGGAGGTGGCCGCCGTTGCCGACCGTGCCACCGTCGGTACCACTGCCACCACTGCCACCCGTGCCGTCGGATCCGCCGCCGCCCGACTGGCCAGTCAGCGGGACACCCGCCGGCCACTGGTCATTGGCCTTGGGCCCATATAGCGTCCAGGTGTTGGTATCGAGGTAGTAGTCACCGTTGTTGCCGACGCTGTTGTCCGGAGCGCCCGCGCCGGTCAGTACGGTGCCACCGCCCGATCCGCTTCCGCCGCCCAGCGGCACGCCCGGCGGCCAGGTGCCATCCGCCTTGGGCCCGAACAGCGTCGAGGTCGACGTGTTGATGTAGTAATCGCCATCGTTGCCAACACCATCGGTCGGGTCGACCGAACCCGACAGGATGGTGTTACCGGACAGTCCTGTGTTGCCGCCAGACCCGGTGTCGCCCTGCGCGCCGGTTCCGCTCGCAGGCCCGGCAATCGAAACCCCGGCGGGCCACACACCGTTTGCCTTGGGCCCGAACAACATCCAGGTCGCCGTATTGAGGTAGAAGTCACCGTCCTTGCCGACATCCGGCCCCGGGTCGGTGGTACCCGACAGCATGGCGCTGCTTGGCGAAGCCGGCGCGGGCGCCGGCGTAGACGTTCCCGTATCCGCTGCCGCAGCGGCGGTGCTTGCAGGCGCCGAATCGCCGCCGCCTCCCCCGCAAGCCGCGACCATGGCGATCAGACAAGCGAGCGGCACGGCCGCCAGCCTCATGTGGATGTGTTTCATGGATGCCCCCGTTTTCCCGATGTTTAAGCAATTGCTTCCGTAGCTTTTTCAAGCGCCAGCGAGATCAATCTAGTTGGCGGAATTGGAATGGAAAATCGGTCCTATGGACGAGCGGCAAATCGGCCTGGTGAGGCCCTTGGAACGGTCAGATGGACGAGATACGCGGCGAATTCATCAGGCCGACTCGTACGGAAGCGGCATGACGAAGAGGCATGGACACGAATGGTGCGGCTGCCCGCAAAGCCTTGCCGGACAAGGCCATGCAGGCGGCTCGGATTTATTTCAG
This sequence comes from Cupriavidus phytohabitans, assembly GCF_000426345.1. Lineage (GTDB taxonomy): Bacteria > Pseudomonadota > Gammaproteobacteria > Burkholderiales > Burkholderiaceae > Cupriavidus. The sequence continues at coordinate 10,595 of NZ_AUFE01000048.1, forward strand.
AGAGCGCGGCGCACGCATGCATCGATATTCGATACCCCTCGACAGCGGGGAAATACTGCAGCAATACAGCAAATGAAAAAGCGCCGGAAAAACTCCACCAAAAGCATGTTTTGAAAATGAAACGTCGTGGTCGACAGGTGGGCCGCGACAGAAAATCACGATCCCTGGGACAGGTCGAGCGCGGGTTCCCGGCGCCTATGCGTACCCGCCGACACGGCGCTCCTTCCGCTCACACTGGATTGAATTTCACTTGGCCCTGGTTTATGCAGGGCGTGGAAGAGATGAAACAGCACGACGAGCGGCTTCTGCACTGGCGTGCAGAAATCGGAGGGAAGCAGGAACGGGATGCCGATATAGCGCAAAACATTCCCGGCCAATGTATCGCCTGGTGCAACATTGGGGGCGCCGGGAATGCAGGCGAGGCCAGCTTTACCAGGCTGGACGAGGCAAAGACTCGAGTATCGGTGCGAATGCGTTACGCGCATCTGCCGACCGGCCAGGCTGCACCCGCCCCATGTCTGCCTGGATTTCCGCCTGAGGAGCAGGCTGCACGACGATGGCGTACCGGCTGTACGCGGCCAGCAGCTCTTCCCGGCTCACCTCCTGGATCCCGCCGCCCCATCCGGGGAGCGCGACCAGAAAACTTCCGTACTCGCGGCACTCCAGCAATACGCACGGCCTGCGCCTGTCCAGCAGCAGGATCGCCGGAAGCACGCTGTCAGGGATATCGTCAAGATCCAGCTCCACGAGCCGGGCCGACCAGCCGGCGCGCTCCACCGCATCGCTCAGGAGCGGCAATGTGAGGGGCTGCCCTTCCAGTGGCAGCCCTTTCAGCAGGACGGCAGGCGGTATTGCCTGCTGCCGCGCCCGGTTAAGCAATAACAGGCAGCCCAGCAGCGGATCATCCGCGGCCGTCGAACCGCGCGTGCCGGCATGCTGCTCCCGGTGGTCTGCCATGGCGTCCAGGTCTGGAGTTCCGGGCTGCTCGATGGGTGTTATCTTGCGTGGTGCGGCCTGTGGCGGTTTGGGCCGCTCTTCCGTCGGCTTTGGCCTCGGTGTTCCAACTGTGTCTGGCTCAGGCAACTCGCACAATGAAAGATCAGCAGGCTCGTATTGCCCGCACGGGTTCGACTCACCCATGATTCCCCCCGGATTCAGTGGTGTGATATTTCGTCGAAGCGTAGTGCACGAGGGCACCCGCTCCCATCGTTCAAACGGGGGAATGCGGGCTGATTCGGCATTGAAACACTGGCTGGGACGCGAGCATCGGATGCTTCGAGCCGAGCTGCAATCGTCCCTCCTGACTGTACGGAACCGCCATGCAACGAAGAACATTCCTGACGCTGGCAGCCTCTGCCGCACTTGCCACACAGTTGCCGCGCTGGGCCATCTCCGCCACGCTGCGCCAGCGCGACCTGTTCGCGCTGGGCGTGGCAAGCGGTGCCCCGACGCCGGACGGATTCGTGCTGTGGACGCGGCTGTTCGACGGCGCCATCCCGGGTACACCGCAGGCCGATGCCCATGGCACCACGCCGTTGCAGGGGCGGCTGACCGTCCAGTGGGAAGTCGCCGAAGATGAAGCATTCCGCCGCATCGTTCGCCGCGGCCATGCGCAGGCGCTGCCCGAACTGGGCCATTCCGTCCATGTGGAAGTCGACGGGCTGCGCCCCGATCGCTGGTACTTCTACCGGTTCATGCACGGCGACGCAGTTACCGCCCCTTCCCGCACCCGCACCGCGCCGGCTGCCGACACGCTGGCCCCGCGCGTACGCTTTGCCTTTGCCTCTTGCCAGCGCTGGGAACAAGGCTATTACGCCGCCTACCGGCGGATGCGGCAGGAAGACCTGGATCTGGTGGTGTTCCTGGGCGACTACATCTACGAAACCGCGGTGCCCGCCAACGCGCGTGCGCACCTGCCGCGCACGCACAGCCTGCCCACCGCGACCAGCCTGCAGGACTTCCGCGACCGCTACGCGCTGTACAAGAGCGACCCGCTGCTGCGGGCCATGCACGCGGCGTGCCCGTGGCTGGTCACCTGGGACGACCATGAAGTCCAGAACGACTACGCGGCGCTCGCGGGCAGCGAGCCCGCGGCAGCGTTCCTCGCCCGGCGCACGGCCGGCTACCAGGCGTTCTACGAAAACATGCCGATCCGCGCGAGCACGCTGGTTCACGGCGCGGCGGGCCTTGGCACGCCCGATGCACTGCGCATCCACACACGCCACCGCTGGGGCCGGCTGGTCGATTTCCATGTGCTGGACGACCGCCAGTATCGCGATATCCAGCCCTGCCGCGAGCCCGGGCAGCCACGCAAAGGCGCTGTGTCCCCCGAAACATGCAGCGCGCTCTACGACTCGCGCCGCACCATGCTGGGCAGCGCGCAGGAACGATGGCTGGCGCAGGGGCTGACGCAGGACCAGCGCGACCAGACGCGCTGGAGCGCGATCGCGCAGCAGACCATCTTCTCGCGGCGCAACTACAAGGCGCCGCCGGAGGAAGCCTTCCACAGCGACACCTGGGACGGCTATCCCGCCGCGCGCCAGCGCCTGCTCGACAGCATCGCGGCGGCGGCGCCGCGCAATAGCGTGTTCATCGGGGGCGATATCCACCAGCACTACGCCTGCAACGTACTCGCCGACTTCAGCGACCCGTCATCCCGCGTGATCGCCAGCGAGTTCTGCACGACCTCCATCGCCTCGGCCTCGGGCAGCAGCATGCAGAGTGTCGAGAACATCATGGCCCAGAATCCGCATATCGTGCATGCCCGGCCGGACCGGCGCGGCTACACCGTGGTCGAGGCCACGCCCGCGCGCTGGGCCGCCACGCTGCGCGCCGTGGAAGACGTGACGCGCGCGGACAGCCCGGTCGGCACGCAGGCGGCGTTCGTGGTGGAGGACCGGAGGCCGGGCGTGCAGCGGGCCACAGGCGGCTAGCTTGCCGGCTGACTGCGCAGCGCCCGGCGCAAGTTGCCGGCGCGTGGCGCTGGGCCCAGGAGAATGATCAGGCACTTTCAGGGAATGCCAGGAAGTCGGCGATGAAGCTGTCCTTCGGAATCGCGCTGGCCGGAGATATGGTCGGTGGTGATGTCGTCGCCCAGCGACCTGAACGTGTTCGCCTCGCGCCGCGGCAATTGGGAAGTGATGATGCGCGCCGCGTTCTACAACAAGACGCTGGCCAACCTGCTGCATCCCGCCGCGCCGGTGGGCCACACGCTGCACGTGCCCAGCAACGAAGTCCAGCCGATCTTCGAAGTCGCCGAGCGCTACCGCGCCGCCGGCGATCCGGTGGTGCTGGTCGCCGGCGAACGCTACGGCACCGGCTCGTCGCGCGACTGGGCCGCCAAGGGCCAGCGGCTGCTCGGCATCCGCGCGGTCATCGCGCCGAGCTTCGAGCGCATCCACCGCTCCAACCTGATCGGCATGGGCATCTTGCCGGTCCGGCTGCCGCGCGGCACCGGCCCGCGCACCCTCGACATCAAGCCAGGAGACAAGATCCACGTGGAGGCGCCCGCGCAGGCCATCGCGCCGCGCTGCCATATTGCGGTCCGCGTCGTGCGCGCCGACGGCGCGATCGACGAGATCGACGCTACCGCAGTAGTGGAAACGCAGCTTGAAGTGGAACTGCTGCGGCGTGGCGGCGTCATCCCGCTGATCCTGCACCGGACGCTGTCGCAGCCGGCCGGCTGACGCTTGCCGTGCCGCCGCCCGCGATGCGCCATTGCGAGCTATCCCGAATGCCAGGAGTCCTGCCGCGCGATGCAGATGACCCTGGGCGACCCTCTGGTGTTCGTGTCGCACCCCGGCCCGGCGGCGCTGCCGGCGCGGGCCGAAGCCGCGCTGGCAGCACCGTTCGTGTTCAAGGGACTGCGCAAGATGGGCGGCGCCGACGAACAGGCCGGCGCCCGGCCGCGCTCACTCTACGCTGGCCAGCCGCGCCCCCGCGGCCAGGAACACGCCCGTTTCGGCCTGCCACGTGACACGGCCGCTGCGATGGGCGTGGACCTGCATCTCCATCTTCATCGCCTCCATCACGGCGATCAGGTCGCCCTCCTTAACCTCGTCCCCCGCGTTGACCTTCCAGGCCTGCACGGTGCCGGCGATCGGCGAAGGCAGGTCGGCGGCGTTGGTCGTCGCGGCCGGCGCCGGAGCAGCGGCACCGCCCTGCCCCGGTGCTTCGGCCAGGCCGCGCAGCAGTTGCGCCGGCAGGCCCAGCACCATGCGGCGGCCGTCGATCTCGATCGCGGTGCGCAGCAGGCTGCCATCCGGCTGCGGCTCGGCGCGCACGGCGGCGGCCAGCGGCTCGGTGAAGTCGGACTCGATCCAGCGCGTATGGACCTTGAAGCCGTCGGAGCCCAGGAAATCGGCATGATCGATCACGGCGCGGTGGAACGGCAGCACCGAGGCCACGCCTTCGATCCGGAACTCGCGCAGCGCGCGGCGCGCGCGCGCCAGCGCCTGCTCGCGCGTGGCACCGGTCACGATCAGCTTGGCCATCAGCGAGTCGAAGGTGCCGGGCACTACCGACCCCGTCTGCACGCCCGAATCGACGCGCACGCCCGGGCCCGACGGGGCTTCGAAGCGCTGCACCGGGCCGGGCGTCGGCAGGAAGCCGCGGCCGACGTCTTCGGCGTTGATGCGGAATTCGATCGAATGGCCCAGCGGCGCCGGCGTTTCGGTGATCGACAGCGGCAGGCCGTCGGCCACGCGCAACTGCTCGACCACCAGGTCGACGCCGGTGGTCTGCTCGGTCACCGGGTGCTCGACCTGCAGGCGGGTGTTGACCTCCAGGAACGAGATCGCGCCGCCGGCGCTGAGCAGGAACTCGACGGTGCCGGCGCTGGTGTAGCCGGCGGCGGCGCAGATGTCGCGCGCGGCGGCGTGGATACGGGCGCGCTGTTCGTCGCTCAGGAACGGCGCGGGGGCCTCTTCCACCAGCTTCTGGTTGCGCCGCTGCAGCGAGCAGTCGCGCGTGCCGAGCACCACCACGTTGCCATGCTTGTCGGCCAGCACCTGGGCTTCGATATGGCGCGGCTTGTCGAGAAACTGCTCGACGAAGCATTCGCCACGGCCGAATGCGGTGACCGCCTCGCGCACGGCGGACGCGTACAGCTCTTCGACTTCATCCATGCGCCAGGCAATCTTCATGCCGCGGCCACCGCCGCCGAACGCCGCCTTGATGATGATGGGCAGGCCGTGGCGCTCGGCAAAGGCCAGCACCTCGTTGGCGTCAGACACCGGATCGGGCGTGCCGGCTACCAGCGGCGCGCCCACTTGCAGCGCGATCTTGCGGGCTTCCACCTTGTCGCCCAGCCGCGCGATCGTTTCCGGCGACGGGCCGATCCAGGTCAGGCCGGCATCGATCACCGCGCGGGCGAAGGCTTCGCTTTCCGACAGGAAGCCATAGCCCGGGTGCACGGCGTCGGCGCCGCTGCGCCGGGCGATCTGGAGCAGCTTGGGGATGTTCAGGTAGGTGTCCGCCGGGCGGTCGCCGTCGAGGCCGTAGGCTTCGTCGGCCAGGCGCGCGTGGATCGCGTCGATATCGGCGTTGGCATAGACGGCGACGGAGGCCACGCCATAGTCGGCGCAGGCGCGGATGATACGAACGGCGATCTCGCCACGGTTGGCAATCAGGACTTTCTTCATGGCAATTACGGTTGCAGTTCTTCGAAGGCGCCGACGGGATTGAAGCGCAGCCAGGCGCCGACCGGGATCTGCCCGGCGCGGTCGAGGTGATAAGGCGCCACGGCACCGATCACGGGATAGCCGCCGGTCAGCGGATGGTCGGCCAGGAACAATACGGGCTGGCCGCTCGGCGGGACCTGCAGCGCGCCGAGCGCGGTGCCTTCGCTGGGCAGCTCGCCGGCAATGGCGCGCTCCAGCGGCACTTCGCCGGCCAGGCGCAGGCCCACGCGGTTGGATTGGGGCGTGACCTGCCAGCGCTGCGCGCCCAGCCGTTCCACGGATTCGGCGGTAAACCAGTCGGTGCGGGGCCCGAGCACCACGTCCAGCACGACCTCCTGCTCCACCGTGGGCAGGTTCTCGGCGGGCATCTCGGGTGCGCCGACGATGGCACCGGCCGGAGCCTGCCGCAGGTCGATCACATCGCCTGCCGCCAGCGGCGCGGGGCCGACCCTGGCCAGCGTGTCGGTGGCGCAGCTGCCCAGCACCGGCGCCACCGCGAACCCGCCGCGCGCGGCCACGTAGCAGCGCGCGCCGGCCAGCGGCTGGCCGATGGCAATCGTGTCGCCATCGGCCAGCGCCACGGCCTGGTGGTTCGGGACGTCCCATTGCCGGCCATCGGCGGTGCGCACGGTCAGCGGTGCGTCGGCGCCGGTGACGGCCAGCACGCTTTCGCCCATGCTCTGCAGCTGCAGGCCGCCGCCGATGGTCTCGAGCGCCGCGGCATCGCTGCCGTTGCCCACCAGCCGGTTGGCGGCCTTCAGCGCGGCCTGGTCCATCGCGCCCGAGGCGGACACGCCCTGCCCCGCCTGGCCGTGCCGGCCCAGGTCCTGGAACAGGGTCTGCAGGCCAGTGCCCTTTACGTTCAACGACGCGGAAGCAGGCGCCTGGTCCGCCGGCTTTGCCGCGCGCTGCGGCGCGACGGCAGCAATGGCGCCGGTGGGATGCGCCACGCCATTGAGCCGCGCGATATCGACAAAGCGCACGCGATATCCAGGCTGCAACAGCGCGGGCTGATCGCGCTCCAGGTCCCACATCGCCACCGGCGTCACGCCGATGATCTGCCAGCCGCCGGGGCTGGCCTGCGGATACACGCCGCTGAAGGTGCCGGCCAGGCCGACGGCGCCGGCGGGAATGCGCGTGCGCGGCGTACTGCGGCGCGGCACATCGAAGCTGGGATGGCCGCCGCTCAGGTAGGCAAAGCCCGGGGCAAACCCGGTAAAGGCCACGGTATATTCGCTGCCGGTGTGGCGGCGCACGACTTCCTCCGGCGTGATGCCGAGCAGCCCGGCGACCTCGGCCAGGTCCTCGCCGTCATAGTGCACGGGGATCTCGACCAGGATGTCGCTGCGCTCGACGCGCTGCGACAGGTCGCGCGCGGCGATGGCCCGCACCAGCGCGGCGGCGCTGGTCGCCGACGGGCGGAAGTGAACGAGGATGGTGCGCGCGGCGGGCACCAGCTCGGCCACGCCATGCAGCGGATCGCGCTGCAGCGAGGCCAGCAGGGCCAGTGTCTGGCCGAGGTCGGCCAGCTCTACCAGCAGGGCATTCGAGGTGACGGGCAGGAAACGCAAGACTAGCTCCGCAAAGGACCCGGCGGTCTCAGACGTGGTACGTGCTGTCCGGCACGTCGGTGATGAACATATGGCCCGGTGCGTGGGTCACGGCGAACGGCACGCCGGACGCCATCACGGCCGCCTGGGGCGTCACGCCGCAGGCCCAGAACACGGGGACCTCGCCCGGCTCGATGCGCACGGCGTCGCCGAAGTCCGGCTTGCCGATGTCGGCGATGCCCAGCGCGGCCGGATCGCCCACGTGGACCGGCGCGCCGTGCACCGAGGGAAAACGCCCGCTGATGGAAACGGCATCGGCAACGCGGTGCGCGGGGATGGGCCGCATCGACACCACCAGCTCGCCATGCAGGCGGCCGGCGGGACGGCACTGGCGGCTGGTGCGGTACATCGGCACGTTGGAGCCGTCGGCGATATGGCGCACCTCGATGCCGGCCTCCTGCAGCGGCGTCTCGAAGGTGAAGCTGCAGCCGATCAGGAAGGTGACCAGGTCCGGATGCTCGGCCCACAGCGGCGTGGCATCGGCCACCTCGTCCGCCAGCTTGCCGTCGCGCCAGACGCGGTACAGCGGGATGTCGGTGCGCACGTCCGCGCCTTCGGCCAGCAGGGTCTGGTGCGCACCCGCCTCGATCACGTCGAGCACCGGACAGGCCTTGGGATTGCGCTGCGCGTACAGCAGGAAATCCCAGGCCCAGTCGCGCGGCAAGGCGATCATATTGGCCTGCGTCATGCCCGGCGCAATGCCGGCGGTCGGCTGCACGGTACCGGCGCGATAGCTCGCGCGCGCTTCGCGGGCGGCATTCACCGCGGCGATGCGGGCGCGTTCCAGTGCGGATGCTTGCATGTGTGTTTCTCCAGTGTGTTCAGGGCCCGACGGCTCAGGCGAAGGCGCGAACCGTGATGCCGTCGCGCTCCAGCGCGGCGCGCACGGCGCGTGCCATCTCGAGCGCGCCGTCGCTGTCGCCATGCACGCAGATCGATTGCGCCTCCACGCGCGCCACGCTGCCGTCGATGGCGAGCACCGTGCCTTCGCGCACCAGGCGCAGCATGCGCTGCGCCACGTCGGTGGCGTCGTGCAGGACCGAGCCCTTCTCGCGGCGGGACACCAGCGTGCCCTGCGGCGTGTAGGCGCGGTCGGCGAACGCTTCGGCGATCACGCGCAGGCCGGCCTCGCGCGCCCAGCCCACCAGCGGCGAGCCCGCCAGCGCCACCAGCGCCAGCTCCGGATTCACCGCGCGGATGGCGGCGATCACGTCGCGCGCCTGGCGCTCGTCGCTGGCGATGGTGTTGTAGAGCGCGCCGTGCGGCTTGACATAGCGCACCGTGGTGCCAACCGTGGCGGCCATGCCCGACAGTGCGCTGATCTGGTAGATCACGTCGGCCACCAGGTCGGCGCTGGCCACGTCCATGTTGCGTCGGCCGAAGCCCTGCAGGTCGGGATACGAAACGTGCGCGCCCACGGCAACGCCGCGCTCCGCCGCGGCCTTCAGCGTCTGCAGGATGCCTGCCGGATCGCCGGCGTGAAAGCCGCAGGCCACGTTGGCGCTGCTGACGATATCCAGCATGGCGGCATCGTTGCCCATGCTCCAGGCGCCGAAGCTCTCGCCGAGGTCGCTGTTGAGATCGATATGCATGGCGTCAGGCTGCCGTCCGCGATGTTGCTGCGCCAGCCGGTCCTTCCGTGCCAGCCTCGGTCTCCCCGAGTAGTTCGCGTCCCTGTGTTTCCGGCAACAGCAGGCACGCGATAACGACCAACCCATAGGCGCCCGCGGCAAGATAGCCGATGGCCACGCCCAGCGACATCGATGCGCTCATGTGCCCGATCATGGCCGGGAACACCGAGCCGACCGCGCGCCCGAAGTTGTAGGAAAAGCCTTGTCCGGAGCCACGGATATGGCTCGGATATAGCTCCGTCAGGTAAGCTCCCATGCCCGAAAAGATGCCAGACAGGAAGAATCCCAAGGGGAAGCCAAGCAGCAGCATCGCCGAGTCGGTGATCGGCAGCTGCGTATAGCAGGTCACGAGGATGGCTGCGCTCACTGCGAACAGCATGAAGCAGCGCCGGCGTCCCAGGCGATCGGACAGCCAGGCGCTGGTCAGATAGCCGGCGAACGAGCCTGCGATCAGCACCATCAGATAGCCGCTGGTATTGAGCACGGACAGGTTGCGCTCCATCTTGAGATAGGTCGGCAGCCAGGTCGTCACCGAATAGTAGGCACCCTGCATGCCAGTCGCGAGCAGGCTGGCCAGCACCGTGGTGCGCAGCACGCCAGGCTTGAAGATCAGCATGAAGTTATTGCTTTGCCCGGTGCGGGCCAGCTTGGCCTTGGTTTCCTGATACACCTCGGGTTCCGAGATATTGCGGCGGATGTAGAGGATAAAGACCGCCGGCAGCACGCCGATCCAGAACAGCACTCGCCATGCGTATTGCTGCTCGAACGCGGCATAGACCGCCCAGAACGCGATCGCCGAAAGTCCCCAGCCAACCGCCCAGCTGCTTTGCACCAGTCCAACGGCCTTGCCGCGGTGGCGGGCGCGGATCATCTCGGCGATCAGCACCGAGCCGACCGACCATTCGCCGCCGAAGCCCAGGCCTTGCAGCATGCGGGTGACGAACAATTGCTCGGGCGAGTTGGTGAACCCGCTCAGGAAGGTGAAGAAGCTGAACCAGAGCACGGTCAGCTGCAGGATCCGCACGCGGCCGTACTTGTCGGCCAGGATGCCGGCCAGCCAGCCGCCGACGGCCGAGCTGATCAGCGCGCCGGTCGCGATATAGCCCGCTTCGGCCTTGGTCATGCCCCACACGAGGATGAACGTGGGGATCATGAAGGTGTAGATCATGTAGTCGAAGGCATCGACGCCATAGCCGACGAAGGCGGCAAAGAGCGTCTTGCGCTCTGCTCCGGTAGTTTCTTTAAGCCACATGGTTGCGCTCACTAGGACAAGGACAAAGCGTGGGAAAAAGCTCGTCGCACTGACTCACGACGATGTTCGTTTTCATCGGCGTTGTTTAGCAAATCGCATGCCATGTTGACCTATCGGCACGTATCACTCAACCACCGTACACATATTGTTGAACAATCTTTGGTGTTGATCGATCATGGTATACACCTAAGGCACCGTTGCAGCCCGTCGTCCGCACCAATCCTGTGCTTATTGTTGAACAAAGTGCGTTAACATCCGGTCACGGGCTTCACCGGAATGAGCGATCCATCCACCATGTCCTCCACACCTGACGTGAAGAATTTGGCAGAACGAGTCACGGAACAGATCCGCCAGCGCATCGTGCATGGCGAGTTCGAGCCGGGACAGCGCCTGTCGGAAGCGGCGCTGAGCGAAAGCCTGCAGATTTCCCGCAACACCCTGCGCGAGACCTTCCGCGTGCTGACCAAGGAAGGCCTGCTCAAGCACGAGCCCAACCGGGGCGTGTCGGTGGCGATTCCCAGCATTGCGTCGATCATCGACATCTATCGGGTGCGCCGGCTGATCGAATGCCAGGCGATTGCCCAGGCCTACCCCAGCCATCCGGCCCGCAAGCACCTGCGCGAAGCGGTGGAAATGGGGCTGCGCTGCCGCGACAACGGCGACTGGCAGGGCGCTGGCACTGCCAATATGGAATTCCACATGGCGATCGTGGAGCTGGCCGACAGCGAGCGCCTGAACGTGATGTTCTCCCATCTGCTCGCCGAACTGCGCCTGGCGTTCGGCATGCTGCATGACCCCGAATTCCTGCACGGCCCTTACGTCGAGATGAACCAGCACATCCTGGAACTGTTCGAGGCGGGCAAGCTGGCCGAATGCGCAGTGGCGCTGAACGATTACCTGACGCAGTCCGAGCGCATCGTGCTGTCGGTGTGCGCGCGGCATCCGGTGTTCAAGGGGCGCTGATGCGAGCTGCGGTCCCCTTTTTGCCCTCTCCCTGACAATTTCTGCCCCTTTGGCGTTATTTACAGGTGCGAGGGTGTCGTCTAGTCTTCACCCGCATGGGAACCCGGCCGCACGCGGGATCGGCGCAGCACAGCAACTTCGGCATATTTCCGGACTGCCATGAGGAACGAGATCGGGAAGGACCGCACCGAATTTGCGGATCATTTGCTGGATGCCGTGTTCATGGTCGATACCAGCGGCCGCATCCAGTACGTAAGCGCTGCCTGCGAAGGCATCCTCGGCTACACGCCGAAGGAGATCACCGGGCAATCCATCATCGACCTGGTGGCACCGGACGACCGCGACCGGACCCTGATCGAGGCCAAGGAAGTCATGGCCGGCAAGAAGCGGATCGGCTTCGAGAATCGCTACCGCCACAAAGACGGCAACGATGTTCATATCATGTGGTCGGCCGGATGGCTGCAATCGGAACGGATGCGCGTCGGGGTCGCGCGCGATGTCACGGCGCTGAGGAAGAAGAGCGTGGTCGAACTGGGCCTGGCGTTTTCCCCGGTACCGCTCGCGCCCCATGAGCAGAAGGTCCTTCAGTTGCTGCTGACCGACGCTTCGGAGAAGCAGATTGCCCACCGCCTCGGCCTCGCCGTCTCCACCACTCATTCCTATGTCACCACGATCTTCCGCAAATTCGGTGTCAGGGGCCGGGCCGGGTTGATGAGCCTGTGGCTTGAAAACCTGTCGCGCGAGCGCTGACGCGGTGATCCAGGACGGCACCCTGATACAATGCCGCCACGTTTACATGTCTTGACACAATGGGCTTCGAACAACTGGCGGCGCTGAAGGCAAAACTCGTGGAACAGGCAAAGGCCGAAAAGGCGGCCCAGTCTGCAAAGCGAAACAAGAGCACCAACGGCACAAAGGGTGCTAACGGCGGCAAGGGTACTGACGGCGCCAAAGGCAACAAGGGCAACAAGGGCAACAAGCCGTCGCGCGTACGCGATGCCGCGCCGGAAAAGCCGGTCGATCCGGTGGTCCTCGCCATCTCCAGGCTGCAAAAGCGCTTCCCCGCCGTCTTCCCCAAGAACCCGGCTCCGAAAGTGCCGCTCAAGGTCGGCATCTTCCAGGACCTGGTGCAGCACGCGCAGGAACTGAAGCTGACCGAGGCCGAGCTGCGCGACGCGATCCGGACCTGGTGCCGCGGCGCACGCTACTGGAACGGCATGGTGGAGGGCGCTGCGCGCGTGGACCTTGCCGGCGAGCCCGCCGGACAGGTCACCGAGGCCGATGCCCGGCGCGCGCGTCAGTTGCAGCGCAGCCGTGCTACCCGGCCGCAGTCGAAGCAACCAGTGCAGCAAGCTGCGCAAGCTCAGCAGGAACACCAGGCTCAGCAAGCGGAGCAGGAACAGCCAGCACAGGCGGCGGAACCGTCGCAGGCCGGCAAGCCCGCCTGACCATCGCCGGCGCCTCCCGGGAAGGCGCCTTTCCCGGTGACTACGCGGACGGCTCAGGCATCCTCGGCACAAAGCGCTTGTGGTCGATCTGGCCATTCCGGGCCATCAGGATGGTCGCTTCCGGGATCTCCTCCCAAACCCCCTGCACGTCGATCAGCGGCTCCGACAACACCAGGAACGCGTCGTCGCCGGCGGCGATGATGCGCGGGTCCTGGGGATACAGCTCTCGCAGCTGCCGGAACGAGGTGCTGTGGAACAGCGAGCGCGACGCCGTCTCGCTCGAATAGCGCACCGCCACGACCTGCTGGCCATCCGTGACGCACACCGTCATGTTGAGCGGGAACTGCACGTCATAGCGATGGCCGACCTCCTCGATCAGCCCCGCCATCTGCTCCAGTGCACCACGCGGGTCGCGCTCCAGGCCAAAAGTCAGCGGCCAGGAAGAACATTACCTCCGAGTCGGTCGATCCCTCGATCCAGCGGAACAGATGCGGCGCCACGGCCATCATCAGGTCGCGCCGCAGCAGCGGATATTCCCGAATCAGCCCGTTATGCACGAACAACCAGCGGCCGAAGCGGAACGGATGGCAGTTGGTCTCCTGCGTGGGCGTGCCGGTGGCCGCGCGCACATGGGCCAGGAACAGCGGCGCCCGCACCGCGCGCGCCGTCTCGCGCAGGTTGGTGTCGCTCCATGCCGGATGCAGGCAGCGGTAGCGGAACGGCACCTCGGAATGCCTTCCGTACCAGCCGACGCCGAAGCCGTCGCCATTGGTGGTGGTATGGCCGAGCCTGGAATTCAGGCTCTGGTCGATCAATGAATGTTCCGGCTGGAATAGCACCGCCTCCAGCGGAACGGACCTGCCCGAGTACGCCAGCCAGCGGCACATGATGTGTCTCCTCACAAGTGCGGCCCGGTGCCTTTCCGGCCCCATGCTTCAGTTGTAGGACGGCAACGGCGGAACGGCAAAGTGCCGGCTGCGGGCAGCGCTGAAGCAGTGCCGGCGGTGGCCCGGGTATGCTGGCTGCGGCACATACGCGCTGGCGTACCGTTGCCAGCCGGATCGCTTGGTGAAATCCCTACACGAGCCGGGGCAATTCATGCAATCCTTTCAGAAGCGTTCGGGGACTGCTCCGGTCGTCGAAGTCGTGGCGGGGCTTGCCTGCCTGCAGGATGGCCGGGCGATCGTGCCCCGGTATGGCACTTGCATGGAATGTTCGGGGCGCGATGAAGTCAAATCATCAGACCCGATCTGTACGAATCTCGCGAGTTCCGGGCGCACCCGCTCAGGGCAGTCCCGTGGTAGCTTGTGTCTACAAATGTCTCGAGGGGTCCGCTGGGCCCCGCCACGGAGGAAGCAGCCAATGCCTGTTCAGAACTGCAATGTGCATGTCGTTTTCGATGGGCACTGGGCGATCGCGGCCGAGGGCGAAGGACGCCTCCAGGTCGGCCTCGACATGACCAGCGCCATTGCTCTCGCCACATCGCTCGCCGTGGAGCGACGGGCGATGCTCTACGTGCATGACAAGAACGGCGACATCATCCAGCGCATTGATTGCTCCCGTGCCATGCCACCCACCGACACCGTGTCGCCGGTTGCATGCGTCGACATGCCAGTGCTGCCGGCCGAACAGCCCGAGGCGCCTGAAAAGGCCCGGAATACCTCGGCTTGATCTCGCCTGCTGCCGCCTTCGGAGCAGGTCGCGCAGCAGATGGCAGCATATCCCCAGGGCTAGATCGCCGACTTCTTCACCGCGCCGGTTGCAAAGAACTGCTGCAGATTCTCGAACACCAGGTCCGCCATCGCCTGCCGCGTTTCATGCGTGGCGCTTGCGATATGCGGCAGCAGCACGACATTGTCCAGGCCGAACAGCGCCTCGGGCACATTCGGTTCATCCTCGAACACGTCAAGGCCAGCACCGGCGATGCGCTGCCGCGATAGCGCCTCGACCAGCGCCGCCTCGTCTACCACCGTGCCGCGGGCGATATTGATCAGGAAGCCGCGCGGGCCCAGCGCGTCCAGCACGGCTGCCGACACCAGATGGCGAGTCGAGGGCCCGCCCGCCGTGGCGACGACCAGGTAATCGGCCCAGCGCGCCAGCGCTTCCAGGGACGCTTCATAGGGGTAAGGCGCATCCGGGGCCGGGTTGCGGCTGTGATAACGCACCTCCATGTCGAACCCCACCGAGCGGTGCGCGATCACGCGGCCGATGCGGCCCATGCCAAGGATGCCGAGCCGCTTGCCGCTGACGCGCGTCGCCAGCGGGAACGGCTGCCCCTTGGGCCATTCGCCGCGGCGCACGAAGCGGTCCGCGGCGCTGACCTTGCGCGAGACATCCAGCAGCAGCGCAAACGCGGTATCGGCAACGCAGTCGTTTAGCACGTCTGGCGTATAGCCCACGGCGATGCCGCGCTGACGCGCGGTGTCGAGATCGAGCTTGTCCAGGCCAACGCCGAAGCTGGAGATCACGCGCAGCGACGGCAGCGCGGCCAGCAGCGCGGCATCGGCACCGATCGCGGCGCGCGTCGTCAGCGCGACGAACTCGCTGCCGTGGCGGGCCAGGAAGCCGGCGGGATCGGCTTCAGTCCAGAACGGGTGGACGTCGTAGTGCTCGGCCAGGCGCGCTTCGGTGGCTTCAGGCAGGCGGCCGTGCTGCAACAGGCGGGGTTTCATGCGCAAGGGGTCCTTTGAGGAGAGACGCGCGCGTCAGTCGGCGCGCAGTTTGTTGTCGACGATGACCTTGGCGTAGCGCTTGCGGTCGGTGGAAATCAGCTCGGTGAACTGCTGCGGCGTGCTGCCGACGGGAATCGCGCCCTGCTCCACCAGTTGCTGGCGCACCTCGGGCAGTGCCACCACCTGCTTCACCCCGGCGGCGATCTTGTCGACGATGTCCTTGGGCGTGCCGGCCGGCGCCAGCAAGCCGACCCATGAGCCAGACTCGGCGCCGGTGATGCCGGCCTGCGCCAGCGTGGGCACGTCTGGCAGCGCCGGCGAGCGCACCGTGCCGGTGACCGCCAGCGCGCGCAGCTTGCCCGCCTTGACGTGCCCGGCGGTTTCCAGCACCGACGCGAACAGCATGTCGACATTGCCCGCCATCAGGTCGCTCATGGCGGCGCCGCCGCCCTTGTATGGCACGTGCAGCATGTCGGTCCCGGTCGCGGCCTTGAAGATCTCGCCCGACAGGTGCGGCGACCCGCCCGTGCCCGAGCTGGCGAAGGATAGCTTGCCCGGCTGCGCCTTGGCCAATGCCACCAGATCCTTCGCGGTCTTTGCGGGCAGCTTGGGCGTCACCACCAGCACGAACGGCAACTCGGCCATCTCGGTCACCGGAACCAGGCGGTTGGGATCGTAAGACAGCTTGGTGTACAGCGTGGGATTGATCGACTGGGTGCCGACATTGCCCGCCACCAGCGTGTAGCCGTCCGGCCTGGCGCGCGACGCCAGCTCCAGGCCGACGTTGCCGGCCGCGCCGGGCCGGTTGTCCACCAGCACCGGCTGGCCCCACAGCTGCGACAGGCGCTGCGCTACCAGGCGCGTGGCAATGTCGGTGCCGCCGCCGGGCGTGAACGGCAGGATGATCGTGACCGGCCGTGTCGGCCAGCTGGCGTTGGCTTGCGCGTGAGCCGCCGGGGCAAGCAGCGGTGCGGCGGCAAGGCACAGAGCCAGCAGCGCCCGGCGCCGGGCGGTGGAGGGGATGCGGTCTGGCATGGCTGTCTCGTTCGGTTGGCGTTGTCGGGGGAAGCGTCGTCGTGTCATTCCGGCTGGATGCCGGCGTTTTTGGCCACCTTGGCCCACTTGACCATCTCGGTCTGGATAAAGCCCGAGAACTGCGCGGGGCTGCCGCCGGCGGGCTCGATGCCTGCCGCAAGCAGGCGTTCGCGCACGTCCGGCGCGGCCAGCGCCTGGTTGATGCCGGCGTTGAGCTTGTCGATCACTGCCTTGGGCGTGCCGGCGGGCGCGAGCACGCCGCCCCAGGTGCTGGTGTCGTAGCCGGGCAGGCCGGCTTCCGCCATGGTCGGCAGCTGCGGCGCGATGGCCGCATGCTTGGTCGTGCTGACTGCCAGCGCCCTCACCTTGCCGGCCTTGACCTGCGGGTTGATCGCGGCCACGGTGTCGAACATCAGCGAGACGCGGCCGCTGGTCAGGTCGGGATGCGCCAGCGTGCTGCCCTTGTAGGGAATGTGGACCATGTCGAGGCCGGCCATGCTCTTGAACAGTTCGCCGGAGAAATGCGGGGCACCGCCCGATCCGCTCGATGCGAACGACAGCTGGCCGGGATGCGCCTTGCCGTAGGCGATCAGTTCCTTGACCGACTTCGCCGGGACCGAGGGCGAAACCACCAGCATCAGCGGCACCACGTGCGTCAGCGCGACCGGCTCGAAGCTCTTGACGGTGTCGTACGGCAGCTTGCGCACCATGCTGGGGTTGATGGCGTGGCTGCTTGCCACCAGCGCCAGCGTGTAACCGTCCGGGGCAGCCTTTGCCACCACGTCAGTGCCGACGATGCCGGTGGCGCCGCTGCGGTTGTCGACCACGACCGACTGGCCCCAGGCCTCGGTCAGCTTCTGCCCGACCAGGCGCGCAACGAGGTCGATGGCGCCGCCGGGGGAAGCCGGGACGACGATGGTGATGGGCTTGGTGGGATAGCTCTGGGCGTGGGCGCCGGTGGGGGTGAAGGCGATGCTGAGGGCGGTCACGGCAAGCGCCGCGGCCAGCCGGGAGGATCGGAAGTTGATTGCCATGGTGTCTCCTGCCTGATTGTTCATGAATCGGAGCCGGCGGTTTGCTCCCCTCGCCCGTTTGCGGGAGAGGGGTGCGCTGAGGCTCGCGCTGAAATTGAGCGTCTGGTTTGACCTGGCGACGGCTGCTTACTCCGCCTTCGCCCCCGATTTCTTCACCAACGCAGCCCAGCGCGGAATCTCCTTGTCCATCAGCGCCGCCAGCTCCGCGGGCGTGCTGCCCACGATCTCCATGCCCAACTGCTGGCTGAGCCGCTGCTGCACCGCGGGCTGCTTCAGCGCACGGATGACTTCGGCATTCAGGCGCTGGACGATTTCCTTTGGCGTGCCATGCGGGGCATACAGCGCCTGCCACGACACCATCTCAAACCCGCTGACGCCGGCCTCGGCCATGGTCGGCACCTTGGGCAGCAGCGCCGAGCGCTTCGGCGAGGTCACGGCCAGCGCGCGCAGCTTGCCGGCCTTGATCATGGCCTCGCCCGCGGTGAGCTGGTCGAACAGGAACGGCACCAGCCCGGCCGCCACGTCCTGCACGGCCTGCGGGCTGCCCTTGTATGGCACGTGCGTCATCGGCACATGGATCAGGTCGGCGAACAGTTCGCCGGCGAGATGGGTCGACGTGCCCGCGCCGGACGAGGCGAAACTGAGGCCGTTTTTCTTCTTCGCGTAGGCGATCAGCTCCTGCACGTTGCTGACCGGCAACTCCGCGTTCACCATCAGCACGTTCGGCACATAGCCGACCAGGCTGACCGGCTCGAAGTCCTTGACCGGGTCATATGACAGGTTCTTGTACAGGCTGGCATTGATGGCGTGGGTGCTGATGGTGCCGCCGAACAGCGTGTAGCCGTCCGCCTTGGCACGCGCGACGTAGCCTGCCCCCACGGCCCCTGCTGCGCCGGGCCGGTTCTCCACCACCACCGGCTGGCCGAGGGCGCGCGAGACTTCCTGCCCGATGGTGCGCGCGACGATATCGGTCGAGCCGCCCGCCGCAAAGGGCACTACCCAGGTGATCGGCCGCGACGGCCATTTGTCCTGCGCCTGCGCCGGCGCGCCCAGCGCGCCGAGGCCGAAAGCCACGCACGCGGCCAGCGTGCGGGCGCTGCGCCTTGCGGCTGCAATCCCTTGCTTCATGATGTCTCCTGCCATGGCCGGTCGTGCCGGCCTGTATTGTTGTCGTTGGCGTGTCAGGCGGGGCGAAGCGGCTAGCGCCCGTTGGCCTTGCGCCAGGCCACGAAATCCTCGCGCGCCTGCTCGCTGGTCGGCGGGTAGAGCCCGATGATCGAGCGGCCCTTGCTCACTTCCTCGGTGACAAAGTCCTCGAACGCCGTCATCTCCACGGCCTCGGCAGCGATCTCTTCGGCCAGGTGCGCCGGGATCACGATCACGCCCTCGCCGTCGCCGACCACCACGTCGCCGGGGAAGACCGCGACATCGCCGCAGCCGATCGGCACGTTGAACTCCAGCGCCTGGTGCAGCGTCAGGTTGGTCGGCGCCGAAGGCCGCTGGTGGTAGGCGGGCATGGCCAGCCGCGCGATCTCGGGCGAATCGCGGAAGCCGCCGTCGGTGACGATGCCGGCGCCGCCGCGCTGCATCAGCCGCGTGACCAGGATCGAGCCGGCCGAGGCCGCGCGCGCATCCTTGCGGCTGTCGATCACCAGCACCGCGCCCGGCGGGCATTGCTCGATCGCCTGCCGCTGCGGGTGCGCCGGGTCCTGGAACACGGTGATGGGGTTGAGGTCCTCGCGCGCCGGGATATAGCGCAGCGTGAAGGCCTCGCCCACCATGGTGCCGCCCTCCGGATTCAGCGGGCGTACGTCCTGGATAAACTGGTTGCGCAGGCCGCGCTTGAACAGCGCGGTGCACAGCGTGGCGGTGCTGACGGTCTTGAGCTGGTCCCGTACCGCGGGGCTGAGTCGGGTCATGGTGGTCCTTGCCGGTCTGGTGGCGTCAGTAGATGCTCGGTTCGCCGGTCGGCGCGCCGAAGTCGGTTTGCAGGAAATCGAAATCGCAGCCTTCGTTGGCCTGGCGGATATGCTGGGAGAACATCCAGCCATAGCCGCGCTCGAAGCGCGGCGGCGGCGGCGTCCACTCCGCACGGCGGCGCGCCAGCTCTTCGTCGGAGACTTCCAGGTGGATGCTGCGCCGTTCGATATCGACCGAGATCAGGTCGCCGGTGCGCACCAGGGCGAACGGTCCGCCCACGTACGATTCGGGCGACACATGGAGGATGCAGGCGCCGTAGCTGGTGCCGCTCATGCGCGCGTCGGACATGCGCAGCATGTCGCGCACGCCCTGCTTCACCAGCTTCTTCGGGATCGGCAGCATGCCCCACTCCGGCATGCCGGGGCCGCCCTGCGGGCCGGCGTTGCGCAGGATCAGCACGTGGTCGGCGGTGACGTCGAGGTCGTCGCGCTCCACCGCTTCCTTCATCGACGGGTAGTCCTCGAACACCAGCGCCGGGCCGGTGTGCCGGAAAAACCGTTTCTCGCACGCGCTGGGCTTGATCACGCAGCCGTCCGGCGCGATGTTGCCCTTCAGCACCGCCAGCG
Source organism: Cupriavidus phytohabitans (assembly GCF_000426345.1). Taxonomy (GTDB): domain Bacteria; phylum Pseudomonadota; class Gammaproteobacteria; order Burkholderiales; family Burkholderiaceae; genus Cupriavidus. The sequence goes on from NZ_AUFE01000048.1 coordinate 30,467, forward strand.
CGCCCTCCTGGTACAGCGCGTTCTCCGGCGTGCGGATCACGTCGTTGTTGTAGACCTCGGCATGGGCGATGGTTTCGCCCAGCCGGCGCCCGGTAATGGTGAGCGCGTCCAGGTGCAGGCGGTCGCTGATGCGCTGCATCAGCGCAGGCAGCCCGCCCGCGTAGAAGAAATCTTCCATCAGGTACTTGTCGCCGCTGGGCCGGATATTGGCGATCACCGGCACGCGCCGGCTGGCCGCATCGAAGTCTTCCAGGCCGATGTCATGGCCGGCGCGCCGGCCCATGGCGATGACGTGGATGATTGCGTTGGTCGAGCAGCCCATCGCCATCGCCACGGCGATCGCGTTTTCATAGGCCTGTCGGGTCTGGATGCGCTGCGGCGTCAGGTCTTCCCACACCATGTCGACGATGCGGCGGCCGGCTTCGGAGCACATGCGGATATGGTTGGCGTCGGCCGCCGGGATCGACGAAGCGCCGGGCAGCGTCATGCCGATGGCTTCGGCGATGGCCGTCATCGTGCTGGCCGTGCCCATCGTCATGCAGGTGCCGTGGCTGCGGGCGATGCCGGCCTCGATGCCGGTCCACTGCGCGTCGGTGATATTGCCGGCGCGGCGCTCGTCCCAGTACTTCCACGCGTCCGAGCCGGAGCCCAGCACGTTGCCCTTGTAGTTGCCGCGCAGCATCGGCCCGGCGGGAACGAAGATCGCCGGCACGCCGGCGCTGGTGGCGCCCATCAGCAGGCCCGGCGTGGTCTTGTCGCAGCCGCCCATCAGCACGGCGCCGTCGATCGGGTGCGAGCGGATCAGTTCTTCCGCCTCCATCGCGAGGAAATTGCGATAGAGCATGGTGGTCGGCTTGACCGAGCTTTCCGACAAGGAGATCGCCGGCAGTTCGATCGGGAAGCCGCCGGCCTGCAGGATGCCGCGCTTGACGTCGTCGACGCGCTGCTTGAAGTGGGCGTGGCAGGGATTGATGTCCGACCACGTATTGATGATGGCGATGACCGGCTTGCCCATCCACTCGCCCGGCGAGTAGCCCATCTGCATGATCCGGGACCGATGCCCCGACGAACGCAGGTCATCGGGTGCGAACCAGCGCGCGCTGCGCAGCGCGTCCGGCGTTTTCTTGCGAGCCGTCATGTGTCTCTTCCACCTTGTTATCTTGTGCCGGGCGATCGCGCCGCCGGGCATCGCTAGAAACATTAAAGCACTAATATATTAGTACGTCAATGCATGAGATTGCGGGTGAAATCCCTTAGAATCCAGCGCATCAGCAACGCCTCGGCGCCACCGGTGTGGCGATCCGGGCATGCGCCGAGCCTTCCCATGCCATCCGCAACCGTTCCTACCGCAGCCAAATTCCAGTTCGACCGCACGCGCCACGCGGCGCCGCAGGTGTTCGAGCACATGCGCGACCAGATCATCTCGATGGCCCTGCCCCCGGGCACCGTGCTGTCGCGCCCCGAGCTGGCCGACCAGTACGGCATCAGCCAGACCCCGGTGCGCGACGCATTGATCCGGCTCGGCGAAGAAGGCCTGGTCGACATCTTTCCGCAGCACGCCACCGTGGTCAGCCCGATCGACGTCGCCCTGGCCACGCAGGCGCACTTCCTGCGCCGCTCGGTCGAGCTGGAGATCGTGCGCACGCTGGCACAGCAGGCCGACCCGGTGCTGGTCGAGCGCCTGCGCGCCACGGTCGCGCGGCAGCGCAAGATGCTCGAGCTGCAGGACCTCGACGAATTCAACGTCAACGACCAGGCCTTCCACCGCGAACTCTACGAAGCGGCCCGGGTGCCCGACCTGTGGACCCTGGTGCGCCGGCAGAGCGGCCACCTCGACCGGCTGCGCCGCCTGCACCTGCCCATTCCCGGCAAGGCGATGGCGGTGCTGCGCGACCATGAGGCCATCGTCGATGCGATCGCGGCCGGCGATCCGGCGCGTGCCGAGAGCGCGCTGCGCGCGCACCTGTCCGGCACACTGGCGAATATCGACGAGATCCGCGGGCGCTTCACCGACTATTTCCGCTGACGGCACGGCGCCTCTACAGGGCCTCACTCGTCCACCCACATTGCCGGCGTGATCTGGCGTGGATCGGTCATCAGTTCGATCACGGCCGGCGTGCCTGCGGCGCGGGCGCGTTCGAAGGCATCGGCAAACCCGTCGGCATGCTCCACCCGCTCGGCCCACGCGCCGCAGGCGCGCGCCATGGCGACAAAGTCCGGGTTGCGGATGCCGGTGCCGCTGACGCGCCCCGGATAGCGCTTCGCCTGGTGCATGCGGATGGTCCCGTACATGCCGTTGTTGACCAGCACGACGATCACATTGACCCCCGCCTCCGCCGCGGTCGCCAGTTCTTGCGGATACATCTGGAAGCAGCCGTCGCCGGCAAAGCAGACCACCATCCGCCGCGGCGCGCGCAGCTTGGCCGCGATGGCGGCCGGCAGGCCATAGCCCATGGCGCCACAGGTGGGGGCCAGTTCGGTGCGCGGCTGCCGGTAGGCGAAGAAGCGGTGCAGCCAGACCGTGTAGTTGCCGGCGCCGTTGCTGAGGATGGCGTCGTCCGGCAGCGTCTGGTCGAGGTACTGCATCACCTGGCACAGGTCGACGCCGCGCGCCTGCGCGTTGGGCGCCAACGGGGCCGAGAAGGCGACGTGGTCGGCGCGCGCGGCGCGGGTCCATTCCGCCCAGCGCCGTGAGGAAGACAAGGAAGGCGCCGCCAGCGCGGCCAGCATGCGCGCCCCCGGGCCGATGCCGGCCTGGATCGCCAGTTCCGCCTGGTAGACGCGTCCAAGCTCGGCGCTGTCGGCATGCACGTGCACCAGCCGCTGGCGCGGCCGCGGCGGCGTCAGTAGCTGGTAGCCATCGGTGGCAATGTCGCCCAGGCGGGTGCCGAATGCCAGGATCAGGTCGGCGTCGCGCACGCGCTGCGCCAGGCGCGGGTTCATGCCCAGGCTCAGGTGGCCGGCATAGTGCGCGTCGCGGTTGTCGAAGACGTCCTGGCGGCGGAAGGCGCAGGCCACCGGCAGGTCCCAGGCCTTGACGAAGGCGGCGAAGTCCGACGCGGCTGCGGCGCTCCAGTTGGCGCCGCCGGCAATGACCAGCGGGCGCTCGGCAGCGGCCAGCGCGGCGCGCAGCGCCTCGGCATCGTCCTGCGACGGCGCCGCCGAGACCGGCCGGTACGGCGCGGCATCGGCGCATTCGCACAGGCCGTCGAGCACGTCTTCAGGCAGCGCCAGCACCACCGGTCCGGGCCGGCCCGAGGTCGCGCACTGGAACGCCCGCGCAACCAGTTCCGGGATGCGCTCCGGATCATCGATCTGGGCCACCCACTTGGCCATGCCCCCGAACATCGCGGTGTAGTCGACTTCCTGGAACGCCTCGCGCCCCATGTGATCGCGCGCGATCTGGCCGATGAACAGGATCATCGGCGTCGAATCCTGCGCCGCGATATGCACGCCGATGCTGGCATGGGTGGCGCCCGGCCCGCGCGTCACGAAGCAGATGCCAGGGCGGCCGGTCAGCTTGCCGTCGGCCTCGGCCATGTTGGCGGCAGCGCCCTCGTGCTTGCAGACCACCAGCTCGATGGCGGGCTGGTCGTGCAGCGCGTCCAGCACGTCGAGGAAACTCTCGCCCGGCACGCAGAAGACGCGGTCCGTACCGTGCAGGCGCAAGGCGTCGACCAGCGCGCGGCCGCCGGTGCGGCGCGTTGGTGCGGCAGTCCGGGCGGCATGGGTCGCTCGGGCGTCAGGCAAGGCAGTATCGGCAGGCATGGAGTTCATCAAGGTTCGGGAAAGGTACGGCGCCGATTGTTGTCCCGGGCCGGCCACGTCCGCTCGCGTCTTCCTGCATGCCTGCTTTGCAGAAAATGCAAGGCCGGGGTGGCCGCCGGCAGGTAGATTGCTGCCAGAATGTCCGCTCGCCCGGCCCGCGCCTTGCCATCGGGAAGGCGTTCCATCCAAGAACAAATCGAGACGACATGAGCGAACACCACATTTCCACGCCTGCCCTGCACCAATGGGTCACCGATCTCTGGCTGGCGGCCGGCTCCGGCGCGCGCGAGGCGCGCCTGACCGCGGACCACCTGGTCGGCGCCAACCTGAGCGGGCACGATTCGCACGGTGTCGGCATGATCCCCAAGTACGTGCTGTCGTGGCAGGCCGACGAACTGCAGCTGAACCGCAACGTCAGCGTGCTGCACGACGGCGGCAGCATGCTGAGCCTGGACGGCAACCGCGGCATGGGCCAGGCGGTGACCGAGGAAGCCATGGCGCTGGCGATCGGCCGGGCCAGGGAGCATGGCGTCTGCGTGATGGGACTGCGCCAGTCGCACCATCTGGGACGCGTCGGCCACTGGGCCGAGCAGGCGTGCGCGGCCGGCATGATCTCGATCCACTTCGTCAACGTGCTGTCCAGGCCCATCGTCGCCCCGCACGGCGGCAGCGAAGCGCGCTTCGGCACCAATCCCTTCACGATCGGCTTGCCGGTGGCGGGCGCGCAGCCGCTGGTGCTCGACTTTGCCACCAGCGCGATCGCGCTCGGCAAGGTGCGCGTGGCCCACAACAAGGGGATCGAGGTGCCTGCCGGCTGCCTGATCGATGCGGAAGGTGCACCGACCACGCGGCCCGAGGTGATGTTCCCCGCCGATGGCGCCGCGCAGGGCGCGCTGCAGGCGTTCGGCGAGCACAAGGGCTATGTGCTGGCGGTGATGTGCGAACTGCTGGGCGCCGCGGTGGCCGGCGGCCACACCATCCGGCCCGAGACACTGACGCACCGCCACGCGGTGTGGAACAACATGCTGGCGATCGTGTTCGACCCGCAGCGGCTCGGCACCAGCACCAGCTTCGGCGGCGAGGTCCAGGCCTTTGCCGACTGGATCCGCTCGTCGCGGCAGCAGACCGGCCAGGCCGGCATCGCCCTGCCCGGCGAGCCCGAACGGCAACGCCGGCGCGAACGTGCCGAAGCCATCCCGGTGGACAGCGGCACGCTGGCCCAGCTTGACGACGCCGCCGCGCGCGTGCAGTCGGTCCGTGGCACTTCGCCCGGTCCGCTGTCGCGGCTCTCGCGGCTGGCGGCCTGAGCATTACCTCACACCCCGACCCAAAGGAAGCACACCGCATGCCCTCGGCTAACCATCCACGCGCCCCCTATTCGCCCCTGCCCAACACCTTCCGTGCCGCCGTGCTTGGCCAGCAACGCCAGATCGGCTGCTGGTGCTCGCTGGCCAGCCCGTTGACCACCGAGATCGTCGGCGTGGCCGGCTTCGACTGGCTGCTGCTCGATACCGAGCATGCCCCCAACGACCCGCTGACGCTGCTGCCGCAGCTGATGGCGCTGAAGGACAGCGTCAGCGCCCCCGTGGTGCGGCCGGCGTGGAACGACCCGATCCTGCTCAAGCGCCTGCTCGACCTGGGCTTCTACAACTTCCTGATCCCGTTCGTGGAAAGCGCCGAGCAGGCGCGCCAGGCAGTATCGGCGACCCGCTACCCGCCGCTGGGCACGCGCGGCGTGGCGATGACGCAGCGGAGCAACCGCTATGGCACCATGCCGGGCTATTTCGAGCAGATCAACGACAACCTGTGCGTGCTGGTGCAGATCGAGAGCCGGAAAGGTGTGGATGCCGCGGAGGAGATCTGCGCGGTGGAAGGCGTCGACGGCATCTTCATCGGCCCCAACGACCTGGCGGCCGCCTGCGGCCATCTCGGCAACCCCAACCACCCTGAAGTCCAGGCTGAAGTCGAGCGCATCTTCCGGGCCGCAAGGCAGGCCGGCAAGGCTGTCGGCACGCTGACGCCGGTCGAGGCCGACGCGCGCCGCTACCTGGACATGGGCGCCAGCTTCGTCGCGGTCGGGCTGGACCACGTGCTGCTGCGCCAGGCCACGCAGGCGCTGCGGGACCGCTTTGCCGACCGAGGGTAGCGGGCGGGGGATGCGCTGATCAGACCAGCCGGGCGCCCGGCCACGCGCCCGACATCACGGTATTGCGCACCGACTGGCGCACGGTCTGCATGATGTCCCACAGCTCCGGCACCGGCGGCCGGTTGCGCGCGGTGGCCAGCGCCACCTGTCGCGTCACCACCGGCTCGACCAGCCTGGCGCAGCGCAGCCGCCCCTGCGCCACGCGGTCCGCCACCGCGGCGAACGGCAGCAGCGTGGCGCCGCAGCCATCCTCGACCAGCCGCATCGACACGGTATTCGACGCATCGCATTCCAGCGCCAGCTGCAGCGACTTGCCGGCGCGCGCCACCAGGTTTTCGGCCAGCACGCGCAGCCCGTGGCCGGTGCTGGGCAGGATCAGCGGCACCTCGTCCAGGCTGGCGCAGCGGAACGTCGGCCCGATATGGTTCCATGACGTCGGCGTAACCAGCGTCAGGTCTTCTTCCAGCAGCACGTCGACCTTGAGCGCGCCGTGCTGGTCGGGCAGGTAGAGCAGCGCGACATCGACTTCGCCTTCCGCCAGCCAGGCCAGCAACGGGCTGGCCAGCCCTTCGACAAAACGCACCCGGGTCGCCGGGAAGCGCTGCCTGACGGCCGTGCCGATGCTGGCGAACGCGGTGTTGGCGATGGTGGGCTGCGCCGCGATGATCAGCTGCGCCGGCCCCTGCGCGGCCGAGGCCCGGATCGCTTCGCGCGCCTCGGCCAGCGTGGCCGAGACCTGCCGCGCATAGCCGAGCAGGGTCTGGCCGGCCTCGGTCAGGATCATGCCGCGGCCGGTGCGATGGAACAGCCGGGTATCGAGGCTGGCTTCCAGGCGCGCGATCTGCCGGCTGACCGTGGACTGGTCGGCGCCCTGCTCCAGCGCCGCGCGCGAAATGCTGCCCGTGCCGGCCACGCAGACAAAGCAGGCCAGGTCGTCGGAATGCAGCGGTGCGGGAGCACTGGCGCTCATGGCTAGCCCTGGCTGGCCTGGCTGGCCTGGCTGGCCAGAGGGCCGGTGGCCGCCAGCGCCAGGGCCAGCCGCGCGCCCACCTCGGCGTTGTGCCTGACCAGCGCGATATTCGTCGCCAGGCTGCGGCCGCCGGTCAGCGCCTTGATGCGGGCCAGCAGGAACGGCGTCACGGCCTTGCCGGTGATGCCTTGCGCGGCGGCTTCGGCCAGCGCCTGTGCGGTCAGGCCATCGATCTCCGCAGAGGCCATGGCCGCCGCTTCGGGCACCGGCGTGCTCAGCACCACGCCGCCCGCCAGGCCAAGGTCCCACTTGGCGCGGATGAAGCGCGCCTGCTGCGCCGGGTCATCGAGCCGGTAATCCGCGCGGAAGCCGCTGTCGCGCTTGTAGAACGCCGCCACGTTGTCCTGCCCGCAGCTGAGCACGGGCACGCCATGCGTCTCCAGGTATTCCAGCGTCAGGCCGATATCCAGCACCGATTTCGCGCCGGCGCAGACCACCGCCACCGAGGTTCTGGCCAGTTCCTGCAGGTCGGCCGAAATGTCGAAGGTTTCCTGCGCGCCGCGGTGCACGCCGCCGATGCCGCCGGTGACGAAGACCTCGATGCCCGCCAGCGCGGCGCAGATCATCGTTCCCGCGACGGTGGTGGCGCCGAGTTCGCCGCTGGCCAGCACCGCCGGCAGGTCGCGCCGGCTGACCTTGTGCGCCTGCCCGGAGCGGCCCAGCAGTTCCAGTTCGTCGTCGGACAGGCCGATGCGGATGCGCCCGCCGATCACCGCGATGGTCGCCGGCTCGGCGCCGAGGCTGCGGATCAGCGCCTCCACTTCGCGGGCGGTGCGCACGTTCTCGGGATAAGGCATGCCGTGCGCGATGATGGTCGATTCAAGGGCAACCACGGGGCGGCCCGCAGCCCGCGCGGCGGCTACAGGCGCACTGAAGTCCAGCCAGTCCTGGGCACGGATGGCATTCATCTCGGAGCGTTGGTGAACGGCCGGCACTGGCTAGTCGCTGCCCTTGACTGCCTTTTTCGTCGCATGCCAGCCCTGCTTTGTCGCAGAGCCGACGGCATGGCCGGCTTCCTTGGCCCCGCGGCCGACGGCATGCGCCGCATCGCGCACCGCGTGGCCGCCTTGCTTGCCCGCCGCCTTGACGTTGTGCTTGAACGCGCGCGCATCAGACGCCAGGCTTGCATAGGCCGGGACGCTGCATGCGGCCAGCAGCAGCGCTATCGTGATCGTTCTGGGGTTCATGAGCATTCGGGGGCCTTTTTCGACGCGGCAGCCAGCTGTGCCGCGTGCTTGATTTTAGCCGGGTCGCCTAAGCTATAACCGCGATCCGCCTCCGGAGCCGACATCGATGTGCCGCATCTTGCCCTCTCATGGCTTTCTGAGCACCCGAAAAAGCGGGCCGGCGCATACCCCGCGCATACACCGATTACGCCGTTCCGGCAAGTCGACAGTACCTTCCTTACGACTGCAAGGTGCTGCGACGCACCAATGGCTGTACAATGTCGGACCCCGATTCGAAGGCCATGGCGCGCCCCTGATTTGCGGCCCCTCGCCATCGCGAACCCCCTCTTTTGCCTCGACAGCAGGACGCGATGCACGTGATCGTGCGCGCTGCCGTCGAATTGCCATTCACGAAGGAAAAAGCAGTCAATGACAAGCGGCGCACAACGTACGGCAGCCAAATCACGAGATGCAGGAGCCATCAAGGGCCTAGGCCAGACCCCCGGCGGGTCCGCGGCACAGCTTGATCCCTCGGCCGAGGCCGCCGCGCGTAGCCAGCAATTGCGCGCCCTGATCCAGCTGGGCAAGCAGCGCGGGTACCTGACCCACGCCGACATCAGCGACCACCTGCCGGAAAATTTCGCCGACACGGCGGCGATGGAAAGCATCGTCAACACGTTCGCCGAAATGGGCGTGAAGATCTACGAGCAGACCCCGGATGCCGAGACGCTGCTGCTGAGCGACAGTCCGGTGGTCGCCTCCGACGACCAGGCCGAAGAAGAGGCCGAGGTGGCGCTGTCCACGGTCGACTCTGAATTCGGCCGCACCACCGACCCGGTGCGCATGTACATGCGCGAGATGAGCTCGGCCACGCTGCTCACGCGCAAGCAGGAAGTCGAGCTGGCCAAGCGCATCGAAGACGGCCTGAACAACATGATCCATGCGGTCTCGGCGTGCCCGTCGACGATCGCGACGATCCTGGAACTGTCCGAACGGGTCTCCGCCAACGAGATGGCGATCGACGACCTGGTCGACGGCCTGAGCGACGAGAGCACTGCGGAAGCCGCCGCGGCCCCCGCTGCCGACGATGAGGTCGAAGACACCAGCGTCAGCGCCGATGACGAAGACGGCGACGAAGACGATGCCGACGAAGGCTCGACCCAGCAGGCCGGCGGCGCCGAGACCGACTCGGCGCAGCTGCGCGAGGAATGCCTGAAGCGGTTTGCGCGCGTGGCCGCGCAGTTCGAAGTGATGCGCAGCGAAGAGGCGGCCGACGGCACCCAGTCGCCGGCGTTCCTGGCCGCCCGCGACGCGGTGCGCGAAGAACTGCGCACGATCCGCTTCACCGCGAAGACCATCGAGCGCCTGTGCGCCGACGTGCAGTCGATGGTCGATGCCGTGCGCGCCGTCGAGCGCCAGGTGCTGCAGCTGCTGGTCGAGCGCTGCGGCATGCCGCGCGAGGACGTCGTGGCCCGCTTCCCCGGCAATGAAACCAACCTCGCCTGGGGCCAGGCACTGGTGGCGGAAAACCGCCCCTACAGCGCCGCCGTGGCGCGCGCCCTGCCCGACCTGGAGTCGCACCAGCAGAAGCTGATCGACATCCAGGCCCGCGCCACGCTGTCGCTGGCCGAGCTGAAGTCGGTCAACCGCAAGATGCTGGCCGCCGAGCGCCAGATGCGTCAGGCCAAGCACGAAATGACGCAGGCCAACCTGCGCCTGGTGATCTCGATCGCCAAGAAGTACACCAACCGCGGCCTGCTGTTCCTGGACCTGATCCAGGAAGGCAATATCGGCCTGATGAAGGCGGTGGACAAGTTCGAATACCGCCGCGGCTGGAAATTCTCCACCTACGCGACCTGGTGGGTGCGCCAGGCCGTCACGCGCGCCATCGCCGACCAGGCCCGGACCATCCGCGTGCCGGTCCACATGATCGAGCAGATCAACAAGCTCAACCGCCTGTCGCGCGAGATCATGCAGCAGACCGGCAAGGAGCCGGATCCGGCCGTGCTGGCCGAGCGCATGGACATGCCGGAAGAAAAGATCCGCTCGATCATGAAGATCGCCAAGGAGCCGGTGTCGATGGAAACGCCGGTGGGCGAGGACGGCGACACCAGCCTGGGCGACATGATCGCCGACTCGGACAACGCCACGCCGGCCGATGCCGCGCTGCAGGCGGGCCTGCGCGCGGTCGTGCGCGAGATGCTCGACGAGCTGACCCCGCGCGAAGCCAAGGTGCTGCGCATGCGCTTCGGCATCGACATGGCCAGCGACCATACGCTGGAAGAAGTCGGCAAGCAGTTCGACGTCACGCGCGAACGGATCCGCCAGATCGAGAGCAAGGCCATGAAGAAGCTCAAGCACCCGAGCCGCGCCGACCGGCTGATGACCTACCTGCGGGACGCCTGATCTCCGGCCGGCCGGCGCGTACCGGGCGGCGCATGGGAAGCTGCCGTGCCGGTTCGTCGCAATGTGGCCGGCTGACACACTTGTTAGGGCAAAATCCCGGTCTGGGTGGCCCGACGGGGCCACGGGAGCTTTTTCATGACTGACTCGAACCTATCTTTCTTCGGCAGGGTTTCGCTTGCCGTGGGCACCTTCTTCGCCATCCTCGGCGACGGCCAGCTCGCGGCCGGCATCAAGCGGCTGCGCAGCGGCGAGAGCGCCGCGCCGGCAGCGCCGGCCCCCGTCGCCGCGCCGGTCCCGGCAGCGGCGCCCGAGGCCCCCACGCTGAAGGAAGCCAGCCCGGTGGCGGCACTGCAGCTGCTGGGCCTGCTGCAGCGCGACGCCCGCTTCGTCGACTTCGTCGAGGAAGACATGGCCCGCTATTCCGACGCGGAAATCGGCGCCGCCGCACGCCTGGTGCACGACGGCTGCCGCGCGGTGCTGCGCGAGCACTTCACCATCCGCCCGGTGCGCGAGGAAGCCGAAGGCAGCCGCGTGACGGTGGCCGATGGTTTCGACGCCACCGCCATCCGCCTCACCGGCAACGTGGTCGGCAGCGCGCCGTTCCACGGCAGCATCAGCCACCGCGGCTGGAAGGTCGAGGAAGTGCGCCTGCCGCGCGTGGCCGAGCGCCATGACGCCACCGTGATCGCGCCGGCCGAGGTCGAGCTATGAGCGAAGCCCGCTACGCCATCGGTATCGACCTGGGCACCACCCACAGCGCTCTGTCCTACGTCGACCTGGCCGCCAGCGATGGCGAGAAGACCAGCCAGGACGTGCAGGCCATCGTGCAGCTGACCGCGCCGGGCGCCGTCGAAGACCTCGACCTGCTGCCCTCCTTCCTGTACCTGCCGCACGCGAGCGAGCTGTCGCCCGGCGACCTGGCGCTGCCATGGACCGCCGAGCGCGATTTCGCCGTGGGCGAGATGGCGCGCACCCGCGGCGCGGCCACGCCGATCCGGCTGGTGTCCAGCGCGAAAAGCTGGCTGTGCCACCCCGGCGTCGACCGCCGCGCGCAGATCCTGCCCGCCGACGCGCCGCCGGAAGTGTCGCGCGTGTCGCCGCTGGAAGCATCGGTGCGCTACCTGAGCCACCTGCGCGAGGCCTGGAACCAGGCCCATCCCGACGCGCCGTTCGGCGAGCAGGACATCACGGTCACGATCCCCGCATCGTTCGACCCCGCCGCACGCGAGCTGACCGCCGAAGCGGCAGCCGCGGCCGGCTATGCCCGCATGACCCTGCTGGAGGAACCGCAGGCCGCGCTGTACAGCTGGATCCAGAAAAGCGGCGGCCAGTGGCGCAAGCAGGTGAAGGTCGGCGACATCATCCTGGTCGTCGACGTCGGCGGCGGCACCACCGACCTGTCGCTGATCGCTGTGATCGAGCGCGACGGCAACCTGGAGCTGCACCGTGTCGCCGTGGGCGACCATATCCTGCTCGGCGGCGACAACATGGACCTGGCGCTGGCCCACGTGGTGGCGCGCAAGCTGGCCGCGCAAGGCACGCAGGCCGATCCGTGGCAGCTGCGCGCGCTGACCTACGCCTGCCGCGCTGCCAAGGAAACGCTGCTCACCGACCCCACCACCGACACCGTGCCGCTGGTCGTGCCGAGCCGCGGCTCCAAGCTGATCGGCGGCTCGATCCGCACCGACCTGACCCGCGCCGAGCTGACGCAGACCATCCTGGAAGGCTTCTTCCCGCAGGTCGACGCCTCGGCACGCCCGGTCAGCCGCGCGCGCGCCGGCCTGACACAGCTAGGCCTGCCGTACGCGCAGGATGCGGCCATCACGCGCCACCTGGCCGCATTCCTGGGCCGCCAGGTAGCCGCGCTGGCCGAACTGGAAGGCTTCCAGGGCGCGCAGCCGGAAGGCGCGACCTTGCTGCATCCGACCGCGGTGCTGTTCAACGGCGGCGTGTTCAAGTCGGAACTGCTGGTCGAGCGCATCCTGCAGACCCTCAACGGCTGGCTCGCCGGCGAAAACGCCGCACCCGCGCGGCTGCTGGGCGGCGCCGAGCTGGACCTGGCCGTGGCACGCGGCGCGGCGTACTACGGCTACGTGCGGCGCGGCAAGGGCGTGCGCATCCGTGGCGGTACCGCGCGTTCCTACTATGTCGCGGTGGAATCGTCGATGCCGGCCGTGCCCGGGTTCGAACCGCCGATCCAGGCGCTGTGCGTGGCGCCGTTCGGCATGGAAGAAGGCACCGACGCCGCGCTGCCGCCGCAGGAATTCGGCCTGGTGGTGGGCGAGCCGGTGCATTTCCGCTTCTTCGGCTCGTCGGTGCGCCGCCAGGACCAGGTCGGCACTTTGCTCGACTTCTGGGGTCCGGAAGAACTGCAGGAGCTGGAGGAAATCCAGGCGACCCTGCCCGCCGAAGGCCGCACCGCCGGTGAAGTCGTGCCGGTCAGGCTGCATGCGCGCGTGACCGAAGCCGGTACGCTGGAGCTGGAAGCCGTGCCGCGCGGCAACGGCGAGCGCTGGAAGGTCGAGTTCGACGTGCGCGGCAGCGCCGATGCCTGAGGCAGCGTCCGCGCCGGCGAAGCAGTACGTCGTCGGCATCGACCTCGGCACCAGCAATACGGTCGTCGCCTACGCGAGGGCCGGCTCGGACGATATCCGTGTGTTCGATATCGACCAGCTGGTCAGCCCCGGCGAAGTCGCGGCACGCCCGCTGCTGCCCTCGGTGCGCTACCACGCGGCGCCGGGCGAGCTCAGCGGTGACGATTTGCAGCTCCCCTGGCAGACCGCCGCCAGCGCCGCCGCGCGCCGGACCGTGTTCGGCCGCCTGGCGGCGACGCTGGGCGCGCAGGTGCCCGGCCGGCTTGTCGCCAGCGCCAAGAGCTGGCTGTCGCACGCATCGGTCGACCGCACCGCGCCCATCCTGCCGTGGGGCGGGCCCGACGACGCCGACAAGATCTCGCCGGTGGTCGCCAGCGCCAGCTACCTTGGCTATGTCGCCTCGGCATGGAACCACCGTTTCCCCGATGCGCCGCTCGAGCAGCAGGACGTGGTGCTTACCGTGCCTGCTTCGTTCGACGAAGGCGCGCGCGCGCTGACGCTCGAAGCAGCGCGCCTGGCCGGGTTGCCGGCGCTGCGCCTGCTTGAAGAACCGCAGGCTGCGCTCTACGACTGGCTCTTCCATCATCGCCAGACGCTGGATACCGATCTCGCGCAGACACGCCTGGTGCTGATCTGCGACGTCGGTGGTGGCACCACCGACCTGACGCTGATCCGCGTGGAGATGCAGGACGGACAGCCGCAGTTGACGCGCATTGGTGTGGGCAACCACCTGATGCTTGGCGGCGACAACATGGACCTGGCGCTGGCGCACCTGGTCGAAGCGCGCCTCGGCGCGGGCCAGCGGCTGTCGGCCTCCAGCCTGTCGCAACTGGTGGCTCGCAGCCGTGCGGCCAAGGAACAGTTGCTCAGCGCGCAGGCGCCGGATTCCGTCACGGTCACGCTGCTCGGTGCAGGTTCGAAGCTGGTCGGCGGCGCGCGATCGGTGGAGGTGGCGCGGGAGGAAGTCGAGCAACTCGTTGTCGACGGTTTCTTTCCCAGGGTTGCATCCGGAGAACGACCCGGCCGCGCGCGTGGCGCCATCGTCGAGTTCGGCCTGCCCTATGCGTCCGACCCCGCCGTAACGCGACACGTCGCCGGCTTTCTGGCGCAGCACGCCGCGCAGTCGCGCATCGCGCTGGAGGCGCCGCCCGTGCAGGACGATGCCCTGCCCGTACCCGACACGCTGCTGCTCAACGGCGGCGTATTCCGCGCGCAAGCGCTGGCAGGCCGCATCGCCGAGACACTGGGCGCATGGCGCGGTGCGCCGCTACACGTGCTGCATAACGCCGACCCCGACATCGCCGTGGCGCGCGGCGCGGTCGCCTATGCAAGGGCCCGCAGCGGCCAGGCGCCGCGCATCGGTGGCGGTTCGCCGCGCAGCTACTTCCTTGTCCTCGATGACAGTGCGACGGGCCAGCAAGGCATCTGCCTGCTGCCCAAGGGCACCGAGGAAGGCCATGAGGTCCACCTCAGCGACCGTACTTTTGCGCTGCGGGTCGGGCACCCGGTGCAATTCCACCTTGTGTCGTCCGTCGCCGATACCGTCTATCAACCAGGCGAACTGGTCGACCTGTCGGCGGGCGACTTCGTGCGGCTGCCGCCGATCGCCACCGTCGTGCCGCCGCGCGGCGCCCGCGGTCCGCGCGAGACGCCGGTGCAGATCAGCACCTCGCTGACCGAGGTGGGCACGCTCGAAGTCCACTGCATCGATATCGCTGATGCCGCGCAACGCTGGCGGCTGGAGTTCCAGCTGCGCGGCAACGACGCCCCGGCGGAAGCGCCGGCACCCGCGACAGCGCACCCGTCGCTGCCGCAAGCCATCGAGGCGATCGACCGCACCTTTGGCGCACGCTCGCAGGATGTGGGCCCCAAGGAGGTCAAGCGCTTGCGCGCGCAGCTGGAGCAGATGCTGGGCCCGCGCGAGCAATGGGACAGTGCCCTGCTGCGCGAGCTGTTCGGTGCCTTCTGGGAGCGCGCCAAACGCCGTCGCCGCACGGCCGACCATGAACGCCTGTGGCTGAACCTGGCCGGCTATTGCGTGCGGCCGGGCTTCGGCTATCCGCTGGACGAATGGCGCGTCGAGCAGCTCTGGTCGCAGTACGACCAGGGCATCCAGTATGTCAACGAAACCCAGAACTGGTCGGAATGGTGGACGCTGTGGCGGCGCGCCGCCGGCGGTCTCGATGAAAGCGCGCAACTGCGCTTGTTCGAAGACATGGCGTTCTACCTGCAGCCCCCCGGCAGCGGATACTACAAGAAGCCTGCCGGTCCCACGCGCGGCGGCTATGCCGACATGGTGCGCCTGGCCGGATCGCTCGAACGCCTGTCGGCCGACACCAAGATCGAGCTTGCCGGCTGGCTGCTGACACGGCTGCGCAAGCCATCGGAAAACAACCTGGCCTGGTGGGCGGTGGGCCGCATCGGCGCGCGCATGCCGTTCTATGGCAGCGCGCACAGCGTCGTGCCGGCGGAGATCGCCACGCAATGGATCGACGCAATCCTCGCGCTCGACTGGAAGAAGGTCGAGCCGGCCGCCTTCGCCGCGGTGCAGATCGCGCGCATGACCGGCGACCGCACCCGCGACCTGCCCGACGAGACCCGGGCCGATGTGCTGCGCCGGCTCGAAGCCGTCAACGCGCCACAAAGCTGGATCGCCATGGTCCGCGAAGTCGTCGAGCTCAGTGCCGCGGACGAGGGACGGGTCTTCGGAGAAGCGCTGCCCGCGGGCCTCAAGCTGATCGCGGGGTGATCGCCGGGTGAGTCGCCGGCCTTCCCATGTGCCCGTGGCGTCATTTGAAGGTGCTTTGAATTTCTCCTATGCTGACTTGCTCCTGCTGCCGTGTAGCGGCAGCCAGCCCTTCAAGGAGCAAGACAATGCGCGTCATGGTGATCGTCAAGGCAACGAGCGATTCCGAAGCCGGCAAGATGCCGGGCACTGAATTGCTGGCGGCAATGGGCAACTTCAACGAAGAGCTGGTCAAGGCCGGCATCATGCTCGCCGGCGAGGGCCTGCATCCGAGCGTAAAGGGCAAGCGCGTGCGCTTCTCCGGAAAAGAACGGACCGTGACCGACGGCCCGTTTGCGCAAACCAACGAACTCGTCGCAGGTTTCTGGCTATGGCAGGTCAAATCGATGGACGAGGCGATCTCATGGGTCAGGCGCTGCCCCAATCCCATGGAGGGCGAGTCGGAGATCGAGATTCGTCCGGTGTTCGAGGCCGATGATTTCGGGTCGGAGTTCACGCCCGAACTGCGCGAGCAGGAAGAGCGGCTGCGCGCGCAGGTCGACGAGCAGGCCAACAAACCGCGTTGACAAGGGCTAGAGGCGTACGGCGTACGGAAAGCCATACTGCCTGCTGAGCCGGTCAAGCCTGGCGCGCAGGCTGGCCAGTTCGCCGGCCAGCTGCCGTGCCATGATCGGCAGCGGCCCTGGCTCCAACTCCGCCACGGCGGCTCGTGGTGCCGACGCCGGCAATGGCGCCTGGGCCGTTTCCAGGGCGTCGGCCATGGCCAGCAGAGCGGCATCGATGCCCGGATCGTCGCCCTCCCGCAAGCCGCCTTCAAACTCCATCGTAGCCATCAGTTCCAGCGCGCTGATACAGACGCGCGCGCCATGCTGGATTTCCTCGAACTCGGCGGCTGGCACGCCGGTCTCCTTGGCGACAGAGGGAATCAGCCCGCGCAGCGGGATCAGCTTCACGCCCAAATCCACCATCGCGGCGCGCAGCTCGGCGGCGTCGGCAAAACCGTGCTGCATCCGCGTATGGACCGCCATGCTGGCGCGCAACAGACCCGCCAGCCGGATGCGCCAGGAATATGAGGCGTAGGCGGGCAATGCAAAGGAAAACACCAGGGCGATCGCGGTACCGATAAACACGTCAGCGGTGCGCCAGAACGCATCGGCGATATTCTGTTCGCCATGGCCAGCTGTGATCACCACGGTAATTGCCGCCAGCAGTGCGATATAGCCGCCCTGGCCAATGGCATGGTACGCGCAATAACCGCAGATCAGCGCCAGCAGCGCATAGGTCAGCAACGGCCAGCCAAAGAATGACTGCTGCACGATCAGCGCCAGGCCGATGAGTGCCCCGATCAGGGTACCGATGCCGCGTTCCGCGGCGCGGCGCCGGATATTGCCGTGGTGCTGGAGGCCGCCGATGACAACCAGTACGGTGATGGTGGCCCACTCACCGTGGGGGATATCGATGCCGGTGGTCAGGGCAATTGATGCCAGCAATGCCAGCGCGACGCGCGTGGCGTGGAACAGCCTGGCTTGCCGAAAGCGCCGGTTTGTATCGAACAGCGCGTCGGTGGTTTTGCGCAGGATGGCTAGCATGGTTTTGCTTGGCGTGGCGGGGATTGCCAAGTTTATGGTATCGGAGGTTTTTGAGCTGTGCCTCGGCAATCGCTGTTGGTGACATGCTGTCGGGTGTTTAAGCGCGCGCGCTGTCGCTGTTGGTGACATGTCACCAACCACCTTGCAACAAAAATCAAAATCCAAAAAGCAAAAACCCCTCGCAGCACACGCTGTCGAGGGGTTTTGCACAATAAGAGCCT
>NZ_AUFE01000049.1 GCF_000426345.1 Cupriavidus phytohabitans
CATGTGTAAGGCATGCCGCCAGCGTTCAATCTGAGCCAGGATCAAACTCTTCAGTTCAATCTCTGTGTGACCCTCGCGGGTCTCGCTCTTTCGAGCGGTCGCTCACTCTCAGAAAACTGACTGACCAGATCCGAAGACCCAGTCACGTTTTGCTGTGCGAGCACTGTATAACTTGTAAGCTAAGAGACCGAAGTCTTTCGCATCCGTTAATCAAGCGCCCACACTTATCGGTGTTTGTTTGTTAAAGAACTTTCGCGATTCGCTTTGCTTGTCGCGTCGCTGTTTTGTCAGCAGCGAAGAAACGAGATCTTAAAGAAATTTCCTCGATCAATCAATCATTTTCGAAAAAATCTTTATTCTGGCGAGTAACGCCTTGCAGGCCTTTTCCCCTCCACGTTGCGCGGTGCCTTGCGAACGGGGGGCGAATACTAATGCCTCAACGGCGAACTTGCAAGTCTTTTTGGAAGGGGAATTTTGGAGAGCCTCTTTTATCACTTGTTGCCCGCCGAGACGCCATGGCTACCAGAGGAAGCGTCAGACAGCATGAGCGATGGAATTCACGTTACACCTGAGGTCGGCGAGGCGTTTGAGCAGGCGGCGAATGGACTTTTGGGCATGATGGCGGTCGAAGTAACCGGGGCCAAGGTCGGCATACTCAACGCATCCCGGCGCACGTGGTCGGCGGCGGTGAGCATGGAGGCGGCCACGGCGAGGAAGGCCTTCTTGGCGCCGCGGTGGGCCTTGATGCGCAGGAACTGGCGCGCGGACAGCTGGTTTTGACGCGTACGGCCGCCCAGTCTGCCGTTACCGCCCACCACCGGCGCCCTCCCGCTCGCGCGGCCGGTGCAGTTCTGCCAGCAGCTCTCGCGCCAGCGCCGCCTCCGCCTCGGCGCGCTCGGCCCGGCGCTGGGCCGCCGCCAGTTCCGTCTCACCGCGTCCCGGTCGCCGGCGGCCTGGCGCTGCGCCACTGTGAAGATTGACGGGCAATTCCGTTGCACGTGCCGGCGTGCATACGCGAACTATGCGACCCAGGTCACTGCGTTACCTGGGACTTGATTCGGCCAAACACAAACTGTCCCAGGTACCAGGACAGATCAGGCGTTGTCAGAATGATTTCCTCGGTGATGGACGGCGCCTCCAGCTTCATCCGCCGCAGCACGAGCTTGCCTTCCCTCGACGCAAGCCAGGCCCGAACATGCTCGCGGCGGGCTTTGGCATCAGACGCCGTGAAATGCTCTCGCCCTTGGCGAGATTCATCATTCATGCGCGCGCGCGTTTCGTCCTCTCGCGAAGCGACGCTACGCTCCACGGACGTCTTTACGGCTGCCTTGAGGGCTTCCTGCTCAGTTTCCTCCGTCAGTAGCTTGGTCTGAACCTGAACCATGGTCCGTTCAGCTTCGGACATGCGCCAGTTGTCGCGCAACGCCTTCATCAGATAGCCGGACGGACTCTTCTTCACCTGGCCGCGATTGAGCTTGAAGCGCGTGTACTCGATGGCTTGCAGAATACGGTCATCATTCCATGTTTCGCGGTTCTCAGAGATCTCGGTGAACTGGCGTGTCGACAGGTTGAACTCGTCTTTCAGGATCTTGTAGATTTGGCTCGCATCAGACAGGCTCGCCATCACTGCGTCCGCCGTGTCCTTGCGCTGCAGCTGGAAGCGGATCCGGTCCACCTTCTTCGACGAGGTCGATTCCGTCCTGGTTTCGTAGGACAGTTCGATGTCCGAGATCTCATTAATTTCCCGGACTGCCGGCTCGAGCCAGTCGCGCTTGAAGTATTTGAAGATGCTGGCGTTCGCGCCCATCTTGCCGGGCCAGGTCCGCATCTCGTCAAGCTTGATCCAGTCAGTGCGCCCTGCCGGCACGCTGGGTAATACCTTGTCGTAGATGGCGCGTGCCAGGCTACGAGTAAACGCGGTCGAGATACGCAGGCTCAGCCAGTGCGACTTGCGTGGGTCCCGAATATGTGGGATCAGGCTGTGGTGCACATCGAAGCGGATACGTCCACGGTGCATCGCCACCATGCCGATCAACTGGACTTGTACCCAGATGTCATCCTCGGCCGGCTCACGGTCCGAGGGCGTGTTGGTAACGCGGATTTTCGCGTTCTGGGCTTCATCGGCGATAGTGCGCAGATGCTTCAGGTTGCGGCTGTCGTACCGCATGAGCCATTTAAAGTAATTCAGCTCAACATCATACTGATCGGGGACTTCCGGCTCTTGGGCGACGATGAAGTAGGCGGCATCGAGGAACCGCCGCGCCGCCAGTCCCATGTTCACGATTTCCGTGAAGAAGTTATTGCGCTGATAGCCGATTTCGCGGTTCGCCTCGTTGATGGACATGCCGAGGTCGAACATGTCTTCGAACAATGCGAGCGCCATTTGCCGAGGCGTGGTCCTCGCTTTGATCTCCACCGGATTCTCGGCCGCCATACTTTTGGTTCCCCTCTTTTGGGCTGGGGTGACTCTAGCACGTGATGGTGAGGTTCTCAACACAATGAACCTCACCATAGAGGCCCGGTAGGAGGGTTCTGACCTTGCCCCTACGGTGCCCGCACAACGAACCTCACCCTACGCACAATGGACCTCACCATGGGGCAAGGCGAATAGGGGCTACCGTGGCGTCCCACCAATGCCCGGCGGGGATATCCACAGGCCGCGCACAACGTACCTCACCTTTGTTGGCTCGGCACAAGAACTCTCACCTTAAGAAACAATGGGTCTCACCTTGGTCGCACAACAAACCGCACGGTTGTGGCACAACACACCTCACCTTTGGCACACTGCACCTCACCTTGTCGACATTAAGTGTTTGATCTGAAACGCTTTTGGTTTCCGCCGTTTGTTTGTCGGTGGGTTTACTTCAAAAAAAACCGAACAAACCGGCCGGAAGCGGAAGCACGCTTACTCGCATCGCACACGACGCTGACCGCTCGCCCAATGCTTCGCCATCGCGGCCCCTGCTCGCAATTTCTCATGGGATAGCATCGTCGGATGGTGAGGTTTTTTGTGCTGCGCTAAAGGTGAGGTTGCTTGTGCAAGTCGCCTCTGACGGTTTCCGGGCAAGGTGAGGTTCATTGTGCGGTGCGGAGGAGTGCCCGCGTACAGCGCGCACAATGAACCTCACCTTTACCGTTTCCGCGCCATTCGTGCCTGAGCCATCGGGTACCAGGCGGATATTGGCGGACTCCCACGCCGCGAAGCCCACCAGGATCGCGTGGAAGGTGAGTCAGTTGTGCAGAATCCGAGAAATAGGCTTCCGGCATCCAGGTAATCCGCGGCCTGGCTGCTGGCTTGCGCCGGGCATGGTGAGGTCATTTGTGCTCGGTTGTCGCGCCGGCATGCGCAGAGGCTGCCTGTGGGAAACCTGCCGTATCTGGTTGTGCAGGGCTAGGCGCCCCTAATTTGCTTAAAATTTGAGCAAAACGAACGCTTTTTTAGAGAAGTTAGCTTCAAAAACAACAGTTTATGAGGCATTACTCAAGCGTTTCCTGTATTCTGAGCTTTCCAGAATTTTGTGGAAAAACCTCAGAATGGTGAAAACGAGCCAACTTCCTGCAGTCGACCGAACTGTCCCGCTTGAGCAGATATCCCAGTTCGCGGAAAAGGTCACCATTTTTACGGATGAACTTCGCGAAACGATTCTAGCGCCGCGCCCGAGAAAAACGGCGCCGGTATTCAAGACCGGGGAGATTGCTGAGATGTGCAACATCTCACATTCCCAGGTGCAATACCTGGCCACCAAGGGCGATGGGGAATTGCCGCCAGGCACCGCGGCGGGAACCGGACGCACCCGCACCTTCACCCTGGAGGAGGCTCGCACGTGGGTGCAGAAAGTCTCGGATATTTATCAGACACCGCTAGTCACCGGTACGCGCGAGCCCGAGGGGAAAATCATCATTACGGCGCAGCTAAAGGGCGGGTCGGCCAAGACTACGACAACGATGTGCCTCGCCCAGGGGCTGACGCTACGCGGCAGGAAAGTGCTGGTGGTGGACCTGGATCCACAGGCGTCGCTGTCCGAACTATGTGGGCTGTACGCCGAGAAAGACGTCTCGCCGGAAGACTCCGTGTTGCCGTATATCTACGATCAGCAGATTGAAGGCGGCTTGCTTGGCCAAGTGCAATCGACGTACTGGGACGGCCTGGATCTGATTCCCGCGCACACCGAATTGATCGGCGCGGAGTTCCATTTACCTGCCATGCAGAAGGTCAAGCCGGGCTTCCGCTTCTGGACCGTCCTCAGGGAGGGACTGGAGCCGTTACGGAAGCACTACGACTACATCCTCATGGACACGTCGCCGTCGCTTTCCTACATGAACCTGAATGCCCTGCTGGCGGCAGACGCGATGGTTATGCCGATGGTCCCGGAGAACCTGGACTTCATTAGCTCCCTGTCGTTCTGGCGTCTGTTCTCGGATGTCTCCAAGAGCTTCATCAAATACGAAGCGGACAAGAAGTACGACTTTGTGTCGTTGCTGTTGTCGCGGGTCGATTATGGGCGTACGTCCTCCGCACCGATTGTTCGGGCGTGGGCGCAGAGCGCCTATGAAAGCTGGCTGCATTCAATCGAGGTGCCCGCCAGTTCTGTGATGAGCACGGGGGCCTTGGCGTTCTCAACCGTATTCGACGTGAGTAGTACCCATAGCGCAGCAAAATCGCTGCAGCGGGTGCGCCAGCCGATTGTGGACTATTGCCGATGGTTGGATGAAATCTACGCAGAAAAATGGAGGAGCGCGCAATGAGCAATATGCGAGAACAGCTGTTGGCGAAGACGGCTGGTATCCGGAAAACATCGGCAATTCAGCAGGACGAGATCAAGCGTAACGACCGTACGCAGACCGCACCTGGCCTGGCTGGGGCTCTGGCCGTGGCACAGATGCGTGTGAAGGAGCTGGAGGCCGCCGGGGTTGCATCGCAACTGGCTGTCGCTGACATCATGCCGAACCCTTGGCAGCCTCGGCGCGTCTTCAACGATTCCAAACTCTCGGACCTTGCTGAGTCCATCCGCGAGGTTGGGTTGATGCAACCCATCGTGGTGCGCCGCGCCGAAGCGGGCTATCAGATCGTGGCAGGTGAGCGCCGGTGGCGCGCCCACAAGATGCTGGGTGCCGATACCATCAAAGCGGTGGTCGCTGATCCGTCTGACGCCGATATGGCGGTGCTGGCCCTCGTAGAGAACGTCAGCCGTGACGATCTCTCTGACTATGAGATTGCGCTTTCTATTCGTCAGACCGAGAAGGAATTCCCATCCCGCTCACGACTGGCCGAGGCCCTCGGGCTGTCCAGGAGCGGCCTCTACAGATTCCTGAGCTTCGCACAACTTCCCGACTATGTGATCCGGGATCTGGACCTTCAGCCTACCCTGCTTGGCGGGACGGCCGCCGAAGCGATCGTCATGACGATCCGCAAGTATGGTGAGGCGGGCGATGCAGCGGCGAAGGAAATCTGGCCGCTGGTGGCGTCTGGCACGATGGACCAGGGTAAAGTGGCCGGTGCAATCAAAGCGCTGGCAACCCGTCGAATTGATGCCCCCAATTCAGCGAGCGAGCGAAGTATCGACAAGTTCTTTGCCGGCAAGGAGCACGCCGGCTCGATTACCAAGGATGCCAATGGCTTCACGGTTAAGATCAAGTTCGGTGCACTGACCGAGGCGCTTGAGACCCAGATCCGCCAGCTGATCAGTGAGACGTTCCACCACCAGCCGAAATAATCTGGCGCGACGCGACAAAAAGGCCCGCCACATGGCGGGCTTTTTGTTTGGCCGCTTGTGCGGCAACTGTCCCGACTTGGGACACTCTGATCCTGCTACAACTAGGGTCGTGGCCCGGCTCTGCCTTCGGCGGGCGATTCCATGCAGGCCAAAGCTGTCCCGACTCGGGACACTTATATGCGGGGGACCGCTGAATCGGGTGTCCTGCCGCGCAGGGACTGCCCCAAGTCGGTACAAGCCAAGGACCAAGACTCGCGCTCCGCGTCCTGTGGCGGTGCTGCCTCGGGTTGGACTGATTGCGCGTTCTGGCCAACGGCGTTGGCTGCGTGGGCAGTGTCCTGTCAGACGGTAAGGTGACACTCCATGGAACAGGCAAGAAACTGTCCCGACTTGGGACACTGGCATCAGCCGCGCTGCCGGCAGCTATATGACAGTGCGACTTGGTGCCTTAGGTAGGCCGAAGCGCGGCCGACGCTCCCCGGGACTCGTGAATTGCGTTGGCTAACCTATGTCGTGCCGCAACCAGGTGTCCCCTGACGCTAAACACACCGATATCGAAGGTTGCCGAAACGGGCGGTCTTCGAAGGGACTGTCCCAACTCGGGACATCAGGTTCGTGTCTCTGCGAGCCTATCCACGGCGCGATCCCGCGCGGTTGCTGCGATGTGCCCGCGTGGAACAAGGACATACCGGCGACGCTTGTCCCAACTTGGGACAGGCGTCGTACGGTGGCGGCTGGGAAGTTCGCGCTTTGGCGCGCGGGCCGTTGCTGTAGCCGTACTGTCGTTGCCTGCAGCGGCGTGGCGCCAGATGGTCGGGATGGATTCCGCAGCTTGGGATAGGCACCAATAGGAGACCATGTCTGCCCCGGTGAAGCGTGCGACGGCCTATCGGCCGATGAACCCTCAGCTGCTATCACTGCGACCACAACCACCGATGCTTCGAGCGAGCCTTGCCCTCGACATGACCAACGACCGGGCGAGGGGCAGGCCAGCGTCGCACTTGCACCTTAGCGACCGGTGGCCCGCGCAGCAACCACGCCTGTCCCGACTTGGGACACTTATTGAGGAAGAGATTTCGACCGTGGCTGTTCCATCCTTACCCCTGGAGAGATTCCGACGCTTGGGCCGTCCGCGTTTGCGGCAGCCGAGGCAACAGGGATCAGGCGGCCTTGTGCCGAGAATGGGCTGAAGTGCGAGGTCGCGGGATCCGGCAATCGATGCCACCTTCTGAACTACATGTGAGACGCCGCGGCGCGCGAGAGCAGCTGTCCCAATTTGGGACGTGGGTCGGCTTAGCCGCATCCAACTCCCTGCCCAGAGCGCGGGCCCTCGATGTCCCACGGGCCAGGCGATGGTACTGGCAATCTGAGGTCGGCTTCGCACAATCCACCGCCGCCGCCTGCAGGCCGATGTCGTGCCGCAGCAGGGGGGCCGATACGCGGTGTACCGCCGCCGTCCCGGGCCGCGCTGTCCCAAGTCGGGACACTTCGGCGCGGAATCTCTGACAGCGGGTCGCCTCCAGGGCGCAACCTTCGCCTGTGGCAATGATGTGCTGGCGTTGTCCGGATCGGGAGGCGGCGACTGTCCCGAGTCGGGACAGTCGCCGCCTCCGCTCGGCTAACCAGGGCGGTGCGCCTGCCGCTAATTCCCAGCCGATGCTCCGCAGCGGGGCACTGATGAGGAATGCTGGGCTTGGCGCGGCCCTCCTAGAAGAAGCCCCAGCTGGCCGTGCCCGCACAGACGACTGAGGCGCTACGCCGCAGCCACCAACGATCGCAGGCAAGCCTACTGGCGGACACGGCAGCGGCCTCGGCACCAATCGGAAGGGTTCCTCCGGAGGCGCCCTAACTGGGGAAGAGCTTCGACACCGCGGCGAGGCCGCGTGCCCGTTCGGCGCGGACATACATAGAGGTCGTTTGCAGCGAGGCGTGCCCCAATAGCCGCTGGAGGACGTCAGCAGGCATATCGTTTGCCACTGCATGGGTGGCAAACGTATGCCGCAGCGCATGGGGCGCGGCCTGGCGCAGCAGGTCACGCTCTGCCGCGGCCAGAGGGAGCGTGGCGTCGTCGGCGATACGCAGCAGCGTCGTCGTCAGCAGTTGATACAGCCCATCCGGTGAGAATCCCTTGCCATTCAGCACGGGCGCGCCGCCCTCCAGGCTAAGGTGCTTTGCCCGGGCCGTACGCGTCAAAGGCACCACCACCGGCGAGAGAAGCGCCAACGGTTGGTCGGGACTCTCGAAATCGTGGCCGCGGTCGGCCCAGTGCGTGCGCAACGCGTCGATGACTCGCGCTGGAAGAAACACGGTGCGCCACTTGTTGCGCTTACCGAGCAGGGCCAGTTCCCAAAGGCCCGCGGGTATGCCGGCCTGTTCCGGGACCGGCTGGAGATGGCATCGCAGCGCGCGGGCCGCCTCCTCGCGGCGCGCGCCACTGCACCCCAACAGCAACACGGCTGCGCGCGCCAGACGGTATTGGGCACCTGGTGCATCGGCGTCTTTCGCGGCCAGGGGAGCTGCCTGCGGCGGCGAGGACCATTTCGCGCAGAGCCGGTCGAGGATGCCTTCGGGCCGTATGAGTGCCTCCCACAACTGGCCAGGCAGGGCCTTCTCGACTGCGATCGGCACTTCCCGGCGCGCCGTCACCGGGTCCTGAACCAGCAGCCAGGGGTTGCCGCCCAAGTACCGCACGCTCACCAGCCAGGCAAAGAAGCCTCGCAGCACCAGCACCGCGTAGCGCTGGGATTCCGGTTTGAGGGCGCCGGCAAACGGGCGCCAGCGGGCCGAGGTGCGTGGCGCCTTGGGGCCAATCCAGGCTGGATCTGGCTGCGCCAGGAAATCCTTGTAGTGCTCGCAATCGTCGGCGCCCACGCTGGACAACGCGGTGCGGCGCACGCCCACGCACCAGAGCAGGAAGCGCTCCAACTCCTTCTGGTAGGCGCGCGCGGTTTTGTCCCGATCACGGAACCGGTACAGGTAGGCCTGGATCGCCTCCAAATCATGACGCGCAGCAATCAGGCAGAAGCCCGGCGCCCGGTTACGGCCCTGGCTGCCGTCGAGCGCCGGCACGATCCGTTGTATCTGCTCCAGTGGCACCAGGTTGCGCGCGAGATCGGCGCCCAGGTCGACCGATCCCGATTGGGGCGTGTCGTCGGCGATGACGAGCGGGCCCAGCGTGGCCGCATGGGCCTGCAGCCAGCGCTCGATCGCACGGGCTTTGCCGGCACCCAGCCTCGGCACGGGCAAATACCAGCGCCTGCCTCGCAGCGCGATATAGGCATGCAACTGGGCGACAGTCAGGATGTGCTCGTGCCGCAGCGCCTGGAATACGATGGGACGCAGCCATGCCGACACCGGATCATCAGGCTTCGGCTGGGAGAAATCCTGGTCGGCGGCACGCACCAAATAGTCGATGGCGGTCTTGGGCCAGCGATTGAAACGGCGGGCGTCTGCCAGGCTCTCTGAAAGATACGGATTGCTGAGGCAAACGCGCTCGACCAGATGGTCGCGCATGGCGTCGAGCCTGGCTTCCAGCTGCGCCGATGTCTCGATGCCGGCGGCGAGCAAAGCGTCTTCGTCATAGACGCGCACCAGGATGTCCGCGGTCGGGATGCGATTGAGCCGAAAGCGTAGTGCCGTGAAGTCGGCCCGGGTATAACGCGGGGTGTCGGCAGCGACGTGGTTGTGTTGAGCCATAACAAATGCTTGAGGCTGTGGTCGGTGGTTACTTCTTACCTGATAACGTTTAAGACAAGCACGGCAGTGGCAGGCATAGCCGCGTGAAGGTGAGGGCAAGGCCGCCCGGCAAGGCTGGAAATCGCCGCATTTTCCCGCTAGACTTCTCGTGTCCGGCGCTGATACTCCTCCTGATACGCGGCCTGGACGCCCCTTCTTCTCCGCCGCCAGCGCCGTTCCCGGCACCTCTCCAAGCGATACGAAACTCCAAGTGAAGTGTGCGAAACCCCATATAGTACGGAAAAAATCAAACCTGATAATAGCAGTTATCAGGTAATAGGATCGAGCTTTTGAGGACATCGCGCGGTGCGCGCTGCCTTGCCAGGCCGGGCGATGGGCCTCCACGTCTCGCCGACACCAATAACAGGCTCGACGAGGCAGGCAGCGTGACGGTGCCTTGCACTCCACCACGGGCGCAGTGGGCCTGTCGCGAGCTCGCAGGCGTCCGGCGCATGCCACGCTTGTGCAAGCGTCAACAAATGAGCTGGTCGCCGAACGATGTCTATATGCTCGCTCAGGTGCGTTGTGCCGTGATCAACGGTGACCTCGTCGAGAGACTCGCTAGGTATGAGCCACCCACGGAACCCAGGTCAAGGGAAGTAGTTGAGTTCTTGGAGCAACTCGGGCTCTCGGAGTTTGAACCCCAAGGTTTCTAACGCTCCCGCGAAGCGGTGGCACTGTTGCGTCGGGATACGTCCGGCGCGGCCACCGGCTTCATCCAAGCTCGTCGTCTGCCGGCAGCATCCGGCCGCGCCGGGGCATTTCGGAGTCGAGCACCAGGCGGCCATGGACCCTTCCGTTCATGCGCGTGACGTAATGCGTGCACTCTTCCATATGGGCCGACATCAGTGCGCGTACCCTCTCGGCGTCGCGCTGGCGTGCCGCCTCGACAATGCGCTTGTGGAACTTGACGTTGGCCGCGCCGAATTTCTCGTGCTCGCAGGCAGGGGTGTCGTTGCCGAACACCACCAGCTGGCGGATCATCTCGTTGATCAGCTCGCACGAGAACCGCAGCATCGGGTTCGGATTTGCGGCGGCCAGGATGTCGTGGAAGGTCAGGTCTTCCTGGCGCTGGTCCAGCAGCGGCGTCGCTGCCGCGGCAGATGCCGGGTCGCACAGGTCGATGGTGCGCTCCAGCGCCTTGAAATCGTCCTCGGTCAGGTGCGGCACCGCGCCGGCGGCGAGTTCGGGCTCCAGCAGGCGGCGCACGGTATAGATGTCGGCAATGCCGACGTCCTTGAAGAACAGGTAGTTCTGCATTAGCTGGAAGGTGCGATCCAGCGGGACTTCCACAATCGTGCCTCCACCCGTCGGCCCGGTGCTGACCCGGATCAGGCCCTGCACTTCCAGCGACTTGAGTGCCTCGCGGATCGTGCTCTTGCTGACCGAGAACATCTGCTGCAGCTTGACCTCGTGCGGCAGCTTGTCGCCCGGGCGCAGGTTGCGCTGGGTAATCAGCCGCTTGAGTTCTTCCGCCACCAGGTCCGCGCGCTTTTGCTTGCGGATCTCGATGGCTCCGGTCTTGCCCTCCCGAAACATCGCCATTGCTCTTTCCTTGTCATGCGCCGCAAGCCATGCCGGCTTGGGCGCTTGCATTCTAACCACGCGTGGTGGCGTCTTGCGCGCGCCGCCGGATTGCCCCCTGTCTGTGCATGCTGCCTGGTTGGCTGGCATGCCTGCACCGTTTCCGCAGCCTGCCTGTCGTGGAATCGAAGGGGTGATCGGACTCTCTGGCCACCCTGCGCGGAGGGTGCGTAAACCCTGACTTTCCCTTTGTTGACAACGATTCTGACCGACTCCTAAGATGATTCTATTCTATTTATACGTATAAATAGAATAAACAGGTTCGATTCTTGCTCGGTCACTGTTGGCGCCGGGCGAAAGTCACCAGTCGGGGAGACGGTGTCGCGCCAGGGACATGGCGTTGTCCAGACTTTCGCCCCGTGCAGCCCAATCCCCACATACCGAGGAGTGAGCCTTGAACCGTCGTGACCTGCTGAAACTGGCGGCGCTGTCTGCCGTTCCCACCTCCCTGATCCATGGCCGTAGCGCCTTTGCCGCCGGCGAGGCCCTGGAATTCGGCTGCCCCGTGCCCATGTCGGGCGCCTTCGCCGCCAACGGAAAGTTTGCCGACCTGGGCATGCGGCTCGCTCTTGACCAGTACGGCCAGGTGCTGGGCCGGCCGCTGCGCTACAGCGTGCTCGACACCGAAGGCAAGCCTGCCACCGCGGTGCGCAAGGTGCAGGAACTGGCGCAGCAGAAGGCGGCGCGCTATTTCGCGGGTGGCATCCTGTCGTCCGAGTCGCTGGCCATGGGCAAGGAGGCCGAAAAATTCGGCGGCGTGTTCGTTACCACTGCCGGGGCCGACGAGATCACCGGCAAGGACTGCAACCGCGCCACCTTCCGCTGGTCGGTGCCGACCTTCGGCGCGATCGAGCGCACCGTGCGGCCGCTGATCGAATCGATGCCCAAGGCCAGGCGCTGGTACACCATCACGCCGCAATATGTGTTTGGCGAGGGGCTGCTGTCGGCGGCGAAGGCAATCTTCAAGGAGAAGGGCATCGAGCACGTCGGCAACAGCTACCACGCCCTGACCGAGAAGGAATTCAGCGGCTACCTGACCAATGCGCTGGCCGCCAAGCCGGATGTGCTGCTGATCCTGAACTTCGGCTCGCAGTCCGCCGACACGCTGCGCCAGGCCGTCAGCTTCGGCATGAAGAAGAACACCACCATCCTGCTGGCCTGGGCGTCGGGGCTGGAGCAGTTCGAGTCGCTCGGCGCCGATCTGTGCGAGGGCGTCTATTTCGGCGCGCAGTACTGGCACGGCGTGGATACGCCGCTGAACCGCGAACTGGTCAAGCGCACCCACGACAAGTTCAAGGCCAACCCCAACTACAGCCTGGCTGGTTCGTACATCTGCACCAAGATCATGGTGGACGGCATGATCAAGGCCGGCAGCGCGGATCCGAAGGCCGTGGTGGCGGCGCTCGAAGGCATGAAGTACGAGGGCCTGACCGGGCCGGAGGAAATCCGCGCCGCCGACCACCAGGTCCTGAAGAACTACTACCTGCTCAAGGGCAAGGCCAAGTCCCGCATGAAGGACAAGGACGACTACGCCGAGGTGGTCAGCATTGGCAAGGCCTTCCTGCCGGTCGAGCAGACCCAGTGCAAGATGGCCTGATGCCCTGACACTGCGCGGAGCCGCCGCCCCGGCAGACTACACACTGAAGCACACCGAAGCACCATGCCGCGCGCGCACCGCGCGGCGTGGCGGCTTCCTACATCCGTACGACTCATGAACGTCTATCTGTTACAGGTGATCAACGGCGTCGGAATCGGCATGCTCTACTTCCTGCTGGCGGTAGGGCTGTCGATCGTGTTCGGCCTGTTGCGCTTCGTCAATTTCGCGCATGGCGCCTTCTATGCGCTGGGTGCCTACCTCTGCTTCCAGGCGCTGCAGATCGGAATGAACTTCTGGATGGCGCTGGTGGTTGCGCCGATCGTGATCGGCGCGCTTGCCTGGTTGACCGAAAAGGTCATGCTGCGCCATGTCTACGCGCAGCCGCACGAATTCCACATCCTGGTCACGGTTGGCCTGGCGCTGGCCATCCAGGAACTCATCATCGTCGGCTGGGGGCCGCTCGGCGTCGACGTACCGCCGCCGGATGCGCTGCAGGGCGTGGTGATGTGGGGCGACTTCGTCTATCCCAAGTACCGCCTGTTCGTGATCGGCTTCACCGGCTTGCTGGCCATCGGCCTGTGGTGGCTGCTGGAAGGTACGCGCCTGGGCAGCGCGGTGCGCGCGGGAAGCGAATCCACCGAGATGGTGTCGCTGCTCGGCATCAACGTGTTCCGCCTGTTCAGCCTGATGTTCGCGCTGGGCGCCGCTACTGCGGCGATCGCCGGCGTGCTGGCCGCGCCGATCCGCGGCGCCGAGCCGTTCATGGGCGTCGAGGCGCTTGGTGTGGCATTCATCGTGGTCGTGGTGGGGGGCATGGGCAGCTTCACCGGGGCGCTGGTGGGTGGCTTGCTGGTCGGCGTGGTGCAGAGCCTGATGAGCACGCTGTGGCCGGAAGGCGCGCGGCTGATGATCTATGTCGCCATGGCCGCGGTGCTGCTGCTGCGTCCGCATGGCTTGCTGGGGAGGGGATGATGGCTACGGAAAAACAAGGGTTCTTGCGCTACCGCTTCTGGTGGCTGGCACTTGCCGTCACGCTGCTGCTGCCGCTGACCATGCGCTCCGGCACGCTTGCCACGGAAGTGCTGATTTACGCGATGGCCGCCATGGCGTGCAACCTGCTGCTCGGCTACACCGGACTGCTTTCGTTCGGCCAGGGGATCTTCTTCGGCCTGGGCAGCTATGCGGTGGGGCTGGCGCTGACCCGCGCAAGCCTGCCGATGCCGCTCGCGCTGCTGCTGGCGATCGCCATCGGCGCGGCGGCGGCGGCGCTGGTGGGCTGGTTTGCGATCCGCCAGCGCGGCACCTACTTCGTGATGCTGACGCTGGCGTTTTCGCAGATGTTCTACTTCCTGGCGTACACGGCGCCCGGCATCACCGGCGGCGACAACGGCCTGCTGGACATCCCGCGTCCGCCGCTGTCTGTGGCGGGCCATGCGCTGGTATCGCTGGCATCGCCGTGGCAGTTCTATGGCTTTGTCGCGGTGCTGTTCCTGGCGGTGTTCTTTGTGGCGCTGCGCGTGACCGAGTCCGTGCTCGGCCGCACGCTGCTGGCGATCCGCGACAACGAAGAGCGTGCATTGGCTGTCGGCTACAACGTCAAGACGTTCAAGCTGCTGGCGTTCATGGTCTCCGGCGCGGTCACCGGGCTGGCCGGCGCGCTGCATGCCATGCTGACCGGCATCGCGCCGCTGACCAATATCGACTACCACGCCAGCGAAATGATCCTGGTGATGACAGTGATCGGCGGCACCAGCAATATCTTCGCCTCGGTGCTGGGCGCCGCCTTCTATGTACTGCTGGCGGACTGGCTGTCCACGCTGTGGCCGCGCTGGCTGATGCTGCTCGGCTTCCTGCTGATCGCCGTCAGCCTGTTCATGCAACGCGGGCTGTGGGGGCTGGGTGCCACCGTATGGGATCGTCTGCGCGGCGTGCGCCGCGCGCCCGTCACGCAGGAGGAACGCGCATGACCACCACCCCAATCCTTGAAGCCACCGGCATCATCAAGCAGTACGGCAAGTTCATGGCGCTGGGCGGGGTCGACCTGCGCGTGATGCCGGGCACGATCCATTCGGTGATCGGCCCCAACGGCGCCGGCAAGACCACGCTGTTCCACATGCTGACCGGCACCAAGGAAGTCAGCGCCGGCCGGATCGTCTTCGACGGCAAGGACGTCACGGCTGAAGCCGACTACCAGCGGGTCCAGCGCGGCATCGCGCGTTCGTTCCAGGTCACCAGCCTGTTCCCGAGCCTGCCGGTGCGCGAGAACCTGCGCCTCGCAGCGCTCGGCACCTCGCCGCGCAAGGCCATGCACGGATGGCGCTTGCCGGCTGGCGAGCTTGACTGCGGCGAGATCGTCGACCGGGTGCTTGAACGGCTGGAACTGACGCGCGTTGCCGACAGCGCAGCGGGCGTGCTGTCGCACGGCCAGCAGCGGCGCCTGGAGGTCGGCATGGCGCTGGCCGCGCGGCCGCGCGCGATCTTCCTGGACGAGCCGACCTCGGGCATGGGCGTCGACGACCTAGGCGCGATGAAGCGGCTGATCCGCGGGCTGGCCCAGGACCACACGGTCGTGCTGATCGAACACAACATGGACATCGTCATGGATATCTCGGACACCGTCACGGTGATGCAGCAAGGCAAGGTGCTGATGGAAGGGCCGCCCGCGGTCGTGCGCGGCGACCCGCGCGTGCGCGCCGCCTATCTCGGCAACATGATTACCGGAGGCAAGGAATGATGCTCGACGTACAAGAGATACATGGCTACTACGGCAAGAGCCATGTGCTGCAAGGCGTGTCGCTGGCGGTCGGCGAAGGCGAACTGGTGACGCTGCTGGGGCGCAACGGCGCCGGCAAGTCGACCACGCTCAAGGCGATCGCCGGCGTCGTGCAGCCCAAGGGCGGGCACGTCATCTTTCGCGGCAGGGACGTTGCCGGCATGGCGGCACACCGGATTGCCGCCGATGGCCTGTGCCTGGTGCCCGAGCACCGCGGCATCTTCAAGCTGCTGACGGTCGAGGAGAACCTCAAGCTGGCCGCGCGCCGCGATTCGCCGTGGCAACTGCAGGACATCTACCGCATCTTCCCGCGCTTGCGCGAGCGGCGCGGCAACGGCGGCGCGCAGCTGTCCGGCGGCGAACAGCAGATGCTCGCCATCGGTCGCGCCATGCTGAACCATCCGCGCCTGCTGATGCTTGACGAGCCGGTCGAAGGGCTGGCCCCGGTGATCGTGGAAGAAATCGTAGCGCAGCTCAAGGTCATCAAGGCGGCCGGCGTGCCGATCCTGCTGGTGGAGCAGAACCTCGAGGTCTGCACGCAGCTGGCCGACCGCCACGTGATCATCGAGCAGGGCAGGGTGGTCTACACCGGCAGCAACGACGCGTTCCGTGCCGATGAGGCGGTCAAGGACCGCTATCTCGGCGTCGGCCTGGCGGCCTGAACCTGGATCATGCAGGCCGCAATGCCGGCCGACCGATACGAGGAATGACATGACGACTTTGCAAGCTGCCCACGCGGCAGTGGCAGCGGCAGCGGCGACCGCCGGCGCGCGCGCCGGCCTGCGCATCGACGGCGAGCGCCTGTGGGACACCCTGATGCGCCTGGCCGCAATCGGCGCCACGCCCAAAGGGGGCGTATGCCGGCTGGCGCTGACCGACCTGGACCGCCAGGGGCGCGATTTCTTCGTCGCCGAGGCCAAGGCGGCCGGATGCTCGATCCGCGTCGATGCCATCGGCAACATCTTTGCGCGGCGCGCCGGGCGCGACGACGCCTTGCCGCCGGTGATAACCGGCAGCCACATTGACACCCAGCCGACCGGCGGCAAGTTTGACGGCAACTATGGCGTGTTCGCCGGCATCGAAGTGCTGCGCACGCTCGCCGATGCCGGCATCGTCACCGATGCCCCGCTCGAGGTCGCGGTCTGGACCAACGAGGAAGGTTCGCGCTTCGTCCCCGTGATGATGGGCTCAGGCGCGTTCATCGGCGAGTTTGCGCTGGCAGACGTGCTGCAGCAGCGCGACCGCGATGGCATCTGCGTCGGGCAGGCACTGCAGGCCATCGGCTATGCCGGACAGGAGCCGGTCGGGGCGCGCCCGGTCGGCGCCTACTTTGAAGCGCATATCGAGCAGGGCCCGGTGCTGGAGGCCAACGACACGACCATCGGCGTGGTTACCGGCGCGCTCGGCCAGCGCTGGTACGACGTGGTGCTGACCGGAATGGAAGCGCATGCGGGCCCCACGCCGATGGCGCTGCGCAAGGATGCGCTGCTGGCGGCGTCAGAGCTGGTCGCCATCGTCAACCGCATCGCGCTGGAGCATCCCCCGCACGGCCGTGGCACGGTGGGGTGCCTGGGCGTGCATCCCGATTCGCGCAACGTCATCCCCGGCAAGGTCACGATGACGGTGGATCTGCGCGCGGGCGACGACAAGGTGCTGTCCGCGATGGACGCGGCACTGCACGAGCAGGTTGCAGCATTGGCGGCGCGCAGCGGCATCGCCATCGATCTGCAGCAGGTCGTGTACTTCCCGCCGCAGCCGTTCGATGCTCGGCTGGTCGAGGCGGTACGGGGCGGCGCGCGCCGGCTCGGCCATTCCGCCATGGACGTGATCAGCGGTGCCGGCCATGACGCGGTCTACCTGGCCCGCGTCGCCCCCGCCGCGATGATCTTCGTGCCGTGCAAGGACGGCATCAGCCACAACGAAATCGAAGACGCACGGCCCGAGCACCTTGAAGCCGGCTGCAACGTGCTGCTGCACGCCATGCTCGATGCCGCCACGCGGCCATGACATCCGAACGGACTGCCCAATGAAGATCCTCATTGCCCGACTCAATCACGAGACCAATACCTTTTCACCGGTGCCGACGCCGCTGGCTTCGTTCGCGCCGGCCTATGGCGACGCCGCCTGTCGCGCCGCCAAGGGCACCCGCACCGCCGCCGCCGCCTTCATCGACCTGGCCGAGGCCGCCGGCGCCGAGATCGTGGTGCCGGTGATCGCTGGCGCCAACCCGAGCGGACGCGTCGCCGCCGACGCCTACACGCACCTGTGCGACACCATCATCGCGGCGGCCCACGGCTGCGATGCGGTGATGCTCGACCTGCATGGCGCGATGGTGGCTGAAAACAGCGACGACGGCGAAGGCGACCTGCTGCGGCGCCTGCGCGAAGTGCTGCCGCATGCGCCGGTCGCGGTCGCCCTCGACCTGCACGGGAACATCACGCAGACGCTCGTCGACCATGCCGATATCGCGGTCAGCTTCAAGACCTACCCGCACGTCGACATGTATGAAACCGGCGCGCATGCCGGCCGGCTGCTGCTTGACATGGTTGCCGGCCGCGTGCGCCCGGTGATGGCGTGGCGGCGCCCGCCGCTGATCACGCACACCTTGCGCAGCCGCACCGACGAAGGCGCCATGCTGCGCGCCGTGGCGCTGGCGCGCGACGCCGAGCGGGATGGCATGCTGGCGGTGTCGGTGCTGGCCGGCTTCGGACTGGCCGATATCGCCGCGCCATGCCTGAGCGTGATCGTGGTTGGCGACGGCGACCAGGCCAAGGCCGACGAGGTCGCCAGCCGGATCGCGGCGCAGGCGTGGGCCGAGCGCGATGCCTTTGCCTACCAGGCAGAGCCGCTCGCCAGTTCCATCCGGCGCGCCGCGCAGCTTGCCGGCGCCGACAGTGCTGACGCGAGACCGGTACTGTTGCTCGACCATGGCGACAATTGCATGTCCGGCGGGACCTGCGACAACATGGCGGTGCTGCACGAGGCCCTGGCGCAAGGACTGACCGGCATCGCGGTCGGGCCCGTGTGCGACCCCGAAGCGGTGGCAGCGCTGGTGGACGCCGGCGTCGGGGCCAGTATCACGCTGCCGGTCGGCGACAAGGTGCCGCTGCCGCAGCTGGATGTCTATCCGCAAGCGAAGCCGCTGACCGGCAAGGTTGCCGCGATCAGCGACGGTGAGTACATCATCACAGGGCCGACCTACACCGGGCAGCGCATCCGCATGGGGCGCACCGCCTTGCTCGATATCGGCGCGGCGCAGGTGGTGGTGACCGAGACCCCCCAAGAGCACTGGGACATGGGGATCTTCACCCATATCGGCATCGATCCGCATCGGGCGAAGTTCCTGCTACTGAAGTCGCGAATGTACTGTCGCCCGGTGTTCGTCCCGATCGCCAAGGCGTTGGTCGAGTGCGACGGGGAAGGCGTCACCAGCTCGCGCTACGAGCGCTTCCCGTTCCGGCAGGTCAGCAGGCCGGTCTATCCGCTCGACGACACCGCTGCCTGGGCTGGCTAAGGCAGCACTAAGCCAGCGCGCACATCAGTTCATAGCCAATGGTGCCGGCGGCGGCAGACCCGCTTCAGCGTCGCCGACGGCAGCGAAAACCCCTTATTTCTTCAACCGATACGCCAACTGAGGCCGCGTAATCCCCAGCATCCGCGCCGCCGATGACAAATTGCCGCGCGTGGTGTCGATCGCCAGCTTCATCAGCGCGGTCTCGATCTGCGGCAGCGACACCTGCTGGTCCAGCAGCTTCTGCAGCAGGGCGTCGGCATCCTCGGGCGGTTCGGCAGAGCCCGCCTGCTGGCTGGCAAACAGGTGGGATGTATCGATGAGCCCCACGGCGGGCGCAAGCAGCACGCCGCGCTCGATCATGTTCTCCAGTTCACGGATATTGCCGGGCCACTGGTATTGCATCAGTGCATCACGCGCCCGCTGGCTCAGGCCGCGCACCTGCTTCTGGTAGCGCGCGTTGAAGCGCTGGATGAACGTCTGCGCGAGTTCGGGAATGTCGTCGCGGCGCTCGCGCAGCGCGGGGATGGCGACGGGATAGGTGCTGATGCGGTAGAACAGGTCCGCGCGGAACTGCCCCTGGCGGATCGCCTGCGCCAGGTTGACGTTGGTGGCCGCGATCAGGCGCACATCGATCTTGCGTGCCTCGACGCCGCCCAGGCGCTCGACTTCGGCGTTCTGCAGCACGCGCAGCAGCTTGACCTGCGCTGACAGCGGCAGGTCGCCGATCTCGTCGAGGAACAGCGTGCCGCCGTGCGCGCGCTCGAAGCGGCCGGGGCGCGATTGCTGGGCGCCGGTATACGCGCCTTTCTCCACGCCGAACAGTTCCGACTCGATCAGTTCGTGCGGGATCGCCGCGCAGTTCACGGCGATGAAGGGCTGCTCGCTGCGCGGGCCGTGGTCATGCAGCCAGCGCGCAAACATCTCCTTGCCGGCGCCGGTTTCGCCGGTCAGCAGCACCGTGATATGGCTGTCGGCAGCTGCCGACAGCAGGCCGAAGGCTTCGCGGAACGCAGGGGACTGGCCGATCAGGTTGCCCTGGTTGGCGCCGCACAGCGTCTCGCGCAGCGTGCTCACTTCCTGTTGCAGGGACAGCAGGTCGCTGATGACGGAATCGGGCTCGAAGTACTTCAGGTAGTCGGGATCGTCCCATTCCTCGGCCGGCTTGCCGACGATGCGGCACAGCGCGTCGAGCCGGCGTTGGCATTCGGTTTCCTTGTAGATGACCAGGCGGTCCATGAAGGTGCTGCTGTAGCCCGACGCATAGCCCAGTTGAACCCAGCAGCCGCCTTCCTCGCGGCTCAGCGCTTCGTTGAAGGGCGCTTCGCCTTCCCATGAATCCTGCCAGAGGAATTCGCCGTAGAAGTGGCCGGTGTCGCGGTCGATCTCCAGGCGCACGGGGTCGACCCGCGTCACGCCTTCGAGCATATGCAGCTGCGGACCGAGCAGGAAGGCGTCATTGGGCGAATGCTCGAGTTCGTCCTTGCGTTCGCGCTTGACCATCTCGGCATCGCGCATGCCCTGCGCGTAGCCCATGCGGATCAGGAGGCCCTTGCCGCGCTCCAGGCCCAGCGTGTCCAGGATTTCCTTGCGCAGGTAGCTGAGCGCCTCGGTGTGCATCAGCACCATGCGGGAATCCCCGAGCCGTATCTGCGCGGCCTTGGGGTCGATCGTCAGCAGCGAAGCCAGGTCGAACGGCGGCTGCTTGGGGGGCGCGGTCATCTCCATCCTCCAGGATTGCCTGCGGGCGCGAATCGATCCGGAGGGGAGCGTTCCTGCCTCGTTTTCCGTAGCCTATCACGCCGGTTCGGGGGCCACGCAAGTCCATGATCGGGGTTTGCGGCGGCATGGTGCGGCGCAGTAACGGCCGATTTGATCATTTGGTGAAAACCGGCTTTTTCACCTCATCAAATCGTCAACCGACCGCGACGCGCATACCCCGCGCGCTTTTCCGCCAAGCCTTGCGGCGTATGGGTTCACGGCCCGTGGCACGGCCTTCGCTATATGTCTCCCACCAAAAACAGCGCGCACCAGCCGGTGTGCACCGCAACAGGAGCGAGACATGACCACGCCCATCGTCCATCCCGCCTCGCCAGGCCCCCGCCGGTCGCAGCCCTACGTCCGGGTGACGTCGCGCGGCCAGCAGTGGGTCGAGTTCGAGTTCTCGCTCGGCGACCCGGCTCTCTATGTGGAGCTGGTCATGCGCCCCGAGCAGTTCAGCGCGTTCTGCGCGGCGCAGTGCGCCATTACGGTTTCACACCAGCTCGGACGCGCGCTCGAACGCGAACGCGACAAATGGAGCGAGACCGTGGCCTGAGCCACGGCAGCACCGAATAGCCACCAGGGAGACAGGAGCAACCCACCATGCAAATCGATATCCGTACCGACAGCGTCAGCCCGATCCGGCAGACCTTCGCCAACCTGGCTCGGCGCCTCGGGGCCGACAAGCCCGCCACGCGCTACCAGGAGGCGATGTACGACCTGCAGCCGGAAACCAGCTTCCACTACCGCCCGCTGTGGCAGCCGCAGTACGAGCTCTACGACGCGCGCCGCACGCGGGTGGTGATGCAGGACTGGTACGCGCTGAAGGACCCGCGCCAGTTCTACTACGGCAGCTACGTCAACGCCCGCGCACGCCAGCAGGAGGCGATGGAGAAGAACCTGGAGTTCGTGGAAAAGCGCGGCCTGCTGGCATCGCTGCCCGAACCGCTGCGCGAGCTGCTGACGCTGGGCGTGGTGCCGCTGCGTCATCTCGAATGGGCGGCCAACATGAACAACGCTGCCATCACCGCCTATGGCTTCGGCTCCGCCATCACCGAAGCAGCCATGTTCCACACCATGGACCGCCTCGGCATCGCGCAATACCTGACCCGCATCGGCCTGCTGGTGGGCGACAAGGCGGCCGTCGATGCCGCCAAGGCGGCGTGGATGGAAGACCTGGCGTGGCAGCCGCTGCGCCATGCGGTGGAAGACCTGCTGGTGCGCGAAGACTGGTTCGAGCTGCATGTGGCGCAGAACCTGGTGCTGGACGGGCTGCTGTACCCGCTCATCTACCAGCGGCTCGATGCGCGCCTGTCGGCCGAAAGCCCGGCGTTCTCGCTGGTCACCGACTTCATGAACGCCTGGTACGCCGAGACCGCGCGCTGGGTCGACGCGACCGTCAAGACCGCGGCGCAGGAATCTGCCGAGAACGCCGGCGTGATTGCCGGCTATGCCTTCGCCTGGCTCGACCGTTTCCAGCATGCGCTGGTGCCGCTCGCGCGCCGCCTGTTCGCCGGCGAGGCCGAAGCCGCGCTGGACGAGTCATCAGCCGCGCTGACGAAGCGGCTGGCAGGACTGGGTCTGGCCCGTGCCACTGACGACACGCCGGCCAGGGCCGCTGCCTGACCCCGAGGAGACCGCTATGACCGCACAGATCGTATTCATCGCCTTGCAGGCCAACGAGGAGATGCGTCCCGTCATCGACGCCATCGAGGCCGACAACCCGCACGCCACCGTCAACCGCTATCCGGCCATGGTCAAGATCGACGCGCCCGGGCGGCTGGAGATCAACCGCGCCAGCGTGGAAGAACGCATGGGACGGGCGTGGGACGTGCAGGAGCTGCAGCTCGGCCTGATCTCGCTGGCCGGCAATATCGACGAAACCGAAGACCAGTTCGTGCTGGCCTGGCACTGAGCCGGGGATCGAACCGCAAATCGAACCGCAAATCGAACCGCAAATACCAGGAGACAAGGACATGACCACCGCCACCGCCATCGCCTCCGCCGCGCGGCAGGCCGCCAGGCCCAAGCTGTCGCTGAAGGAAAAGTACGCCGTGCTGACACGCGACCTGGGCTGGGAGACCACCTACCAGCCGATGGATGCCGTGTTCCCGCACGACAAGTTCGAAGGCATCGTGATCCATGACTGGGACGGCTGGGAAGACCCGTTCCGCCTGACCATGGACGCGTACTGGAAATTCCAGTCCGAGAAGGAACGCAAGCTGTACGCGATCATCGATGCATTCCAGCAGAACAACGGCCAGCTCAACGTCACCGACGCGCGCTACGTCAACGCGCTGAAGCTGTTCCTGACCGGCGTGTCGCCGCTGGAATATGCCGCGCACCGCGGCTTCGCGATGGCCGGCCGCACGCTGCGCGGCGTGGGCGCGCGGGTTGCGTGCCAGATGCAGTCGGTCGACGAGTTGCGCCACTGCCAGACCCAGATCCACACCATCAGCCACTACAACAAGTACTTCAACGGCTTTGCCGACTGGCGCCACCTGCACGACCGGCTGTGGTACCTGTCGGTGCCCAAGTCGTACTTCGAGGACGCCATGACGGCGGGGCCGTTCGAGTTCATCACGGCGATCTCGTTCTCGTTTGAATACGTGCTGACCAACCTGCTGTTCATGCCGTTCATGTCGGGTGCGGCCTACAACGGCGACATGGCCACCGTGACCTTCGGCTTCTCGGCGCAGTCGGACGAGTCGCGCCATATGACGCTCGGGCTGGAAGTGGTCAAGTTCATGCTGGAGCAGGACCCGGCCAACCGACCGATCATCCAGAAGTGGATCGACAAGTGGTTCTGGCGTGGCTACCGGCTGCTGACGCTGGTGGCGATGATGATGGACTACATGCTGCCCAAGCGCGTGATGAGCTGGAAGGAAGCGTGGGAGATCTACTTCGAGCAGAACGGCGGCGCGCTGTTCGCCGACCTGGCGCGCTACGGCATCCGCATGCCCAAGTACCACGAGCAGGCCGCGAAGGAGAAGGACCACCTGTCGCACATCGCCTGGTCGATCTTCTACAACTTCAACCACGCCGCTGCTATCCACACCTGGGTGCCGGAACCGTCGGAAATGACCTGGCTGGCCGAGAAGTATCCCGACAGCTTCGACCAGCACTATCGCCCGCGCTTCGACTACTGGAAGCAGCAGCAGGAGGCAGGGCAGCGCTGGTACAACCCGGGCCTGCCGATGCTGTGCCAGGTGTGCCAGATTCCGATGGCCTTCACCGAGCCGGACGATCCCACGCAGATCTGCTACCGCGAGGCCGAGCACGACGGTGACCACTACCACTTCTGCTCCGACGGTTGCCGCGACATCTTCCTCGGCGAGCCCGAGAAGTACGTGCAGGCGTGGCTGCCGGTGCACCAGATCTTCCAGGGCAACTGCGGCGGCGCCACGCTGCCCGAGGTGCTGGACTGGTACCACCTGCGCCCGGAAGACCGCGGCGACTACGCCGATTCGCAGGACCGCGCCAACTGGCAGCGCTGGACCGGCGCCGCGGGTGCTGACGGCACGCAGGCGCCGCGGCAGGGCGGCGGCGC
Source organism: Cupriavidus phytohabitans (assembly GCF_000426345.1). Taxonomy (GTDB): domain Bacteria; phylum Pseudomonadota; class Gammaproteobacteria; order Burkholderiales; family Burkholderiaceae; genus Cupriavidus. The sequence goes on from NZ_AUFE01000049.1 coordinate 24,226, forward strand.
CTCGTGCTGCGACCACAAACACGACTGAAAAAAGAGACACCGGAGACCACCATGCCAGTCATCGCACTGAAGCCGGGCTACGCGGGCGAGACCCGCGACCGCGTCGAGAACTTCCACGGCAACCAGCTGGTGTATTTCGGCTGGGACCAGCACCTGCTGTTCTGCAGCCCCTTCACGCTGCCACTGCCGCCCGACATGCCGTTCGGCGCCATGGTCAGCGACGTCATCGCGCCGCTGCTGGCGGCCCACCCCGAAGGCGCCGCCATCGACTGGACGCAGGTGCAGTGGCTGCGCGGCGGCGAGCCCTTCGCGCCGGACGCGGACGCCAGCCTGGCCGCCAACGGACTCGGGCACAAGTCGGTGCTGCGCCTGCGCACGCCGGGCCTTGCCGGCATTGCCGGCTCCTGCAACTGACGCTGCCGTCGTCGCCGCAACGTCAATACGGAGGCTGTCATGACCTACCAACTGACCATCGAGCCCCTCGGGCAGACCATCGACATCGAGGAAGGCCAGACCGTGCTCGATGCCTGCCTGCGCGCCGGCGTGTGGCTGCCGCACGCCTGTGGCCACGGCCTGTGCGGGACCTGCAAGGTACAGACGCTGGAAGGCGAACTCGACCACGGCGAGGCATCGCCGTTCGCGCTGATGGACTTCGAGCGCGAGGAAGCCAAGTGCCTGGCCTGCTGCGCCACGCCGATGTCCGACATGGTGATCGAGGCCGACATCGAGCCCGATCCGGACGCGCAATGCCTGCCGCTGATGGATTTCACCGCCGAAGTCGTGCGCATCGAGGCACTGACGCCGACCATCAAGGGCGTGTTCCTGCGCATCGAGGGCGAGCCGCTGCAGTTCCAGCCGGGCCAGTACGTCAACGTGTGGATCGGCCAGGAAGCCGCGCCGCGCGCGTTCTCGATCGCCAGCGCGCCGTCGGCGGGCGAGATCGAGCTGAACATACGCCTGGTGCCCGGCGGCAGCGCGACCACCTATGTGCATGAACAGCTCAAGACGGGCGAGCGCCTGCAGTTGTCGGGCCCGCTCGGGCGCTTCTTCGTGCGCAAGAGCGATCCGCGTCCGCTGGTGTTCATGGCGGGCGGATCGGGGCTGTCGAGCCCGCGCTCGATGATCCTCGACCTGCTGGAATCCGGCGATCCGCGCGAAATCGTGCTGGTGCAGGGCGCGCGCAATGCCGGCGAACTCTACTATCGCGAGGCCTTCGAGGCACTGGCCGGGCAGCACGACAACTTCACCTACCTGCCGGTGCTGTCGGGCGAGCCCGAGCAAAGCGACTGGTCCGGCGAGCGTGGCTATGTGCACGACCTGGCCGGCCGCCACTTCACCCACGACTTCCGCGGCTGGCGCGCCTACCTGTGCGGGCCGCCGCCGATGATCGAGGCCTGCATCGCCACGCTGATGCAGGGCCGGCTGTTCGAGAAAGACATCTTTACCGAGAAGTTCCTGTCGGCGGCCGACGCGAGCCAGGCCACCCGCAGCCCGCTGTTCCGCTCGCTCTGACAACGTTTCCCACTTCACCCACCCACAAGGCCATAGGAGACAACCATGGACAAGATCGCGATCGACGCCGTACTCAACCGCATCGAGGAAAGCACCGGCCAGAATGCCAACCCGCGCATCACCGCCATCGTGCACCGGATGGTGCGCGACCTGTTCTACATGATCGAGGACCTCGATATCCAGCCCGAGGAATTCTGGGCCGGGCTCAACTACCTGGCCGAGGCCGGCCGCAGGGGTGAACTCGGCCTGATCGCACCGGGGCTCGGCTTCGATCATTTCCTGGACCTGCGCATGGACGAGGCCGAGGCGCGCGCCGGTATCTCGGGCGGCACGCCGCGCACCATCGAAGGGCCGCTGTACGTGGCCGGCGCCCCCGTCGCCCGGGGCGAAACACGCCTGGACGACGGCAGCGACGAAGGCGAGGTGCTGGTGATGGAAGGGCAGGTGTTCGACAGCGCCGGCAAGCCGCTGCCCGATGCCAACGTGGAGGTCTGGCACGCGAACTCGATGGGCAACTATTCCTACTTCGACCCGACCCAGAGCGCCTTCAACCTGCGGCGCACCATCGTCACCGACAGCGAAGGACGGTACCGCTTCCGCAGTATCGTGCCGGTGGGCTACAGCGTGCCGCCGGACGGCGCCACCGACCGCCTGCTGAAGCAACTGGACCGCCACGGCTCGCGCCCGGCCCACATCCACTTCTTTGTCTCCGCGCCCGGCCATCGCAAGCTGACCACGCAGATCAACATCGACGGTGACCCGTACCTGTGGGACGACTTCGCCTTTGCCACGCGCGAGGGACTGGTGCCGCCGGTGACGCGCGTCGAGGATGCGGCCGCCATGCAGGCGCTGGGCGTGGACAAGCCGTTCTCGCTGATCCGCTTCGACTTCACGCTGCACGCCGACAATGCCGGCGCGCCGCAGGCCGAAGTGGCGCGGCAACGCGCCGCCGTGACGGCGTAAGGCGAACGCAGGGGGGCGGCCCTTGGCCGCACCTATGACAGCGTGATCCGTGTCAACGGCCAGTCGGGCAAGGGCGGCATCGCCTTCCTGCTTGAGCGCGAGCATGGCGTGGTGATGCCGCGGCGCATGCAGGTCGAGTTCAGCACCGTGGTGCAGCAGGCCACCGACGCAAGCGAGACGGAAATCAGTGCCCCGGAACTGTGGAAGCTGTTCCGGGAAACCTATCTGTCGTCCGATGCAACGGGCGCCGCAATCGTGTACCACGGCTACATGCGCGATGAGAGCGGGCAGGGCATTGCGCCGGAAGTCACGATCGATGGCGTGCGCAAGACCCTGTGGCTCGGTGCGGCGCATCATCCAGGTCCGACAAGCCTCCGCGTGCCATACTGTCGTCGCCCTTTCTATGTGGAGTCAGGCGCACAAACAAAGTGGTTAAGTCGCTGCGGCCTTCTGCACACCTCCGAAATCTGGGCCATTGTCAGGTTGCATCGACGGAGTCAGCTCGCGGACGGCGGTGCTGGCGAGCGTTGCGACAGTCCCATCGACGAGCGTTGCCTGGAAAGGCCGACATTCCCAGATCTTGCTAACAGTATCGATTGGACCTTGAATGAGTGCGTAGCGGCTAACGGCAGTCCGAGGACGAAATGCGCTGCACCCATTGCCAATTCGAGAACCCCGCTGGCGCCAGGTTCTGCGAGGCGTGCGGGCAACGGCTGGCGCAGGCCTGCCCGCAATGCGGCTACGAGTCCAGCCCCTCGGCCAGATTCTGCGCGGCCTGCGGGGCGCAGCTGCCGGAGCCGGTTGCGGCGCCGCAGCAGACTCCGCCCCCGGCCCCGCCTGTACCGGCCCCGATTCTTTACACGCCGCCCCACCTGGCCGAGCGCATCCGCGCGGAACGGGCCGCCATGGAAGCCAAGGGCGCGGATGCCGCCGGCGAGCGCAAGACCATCACGGCGCTCTTTGCCGACATGGCCGGCTCGACCGCGCTGATCCAGGACCTGGACCCGGAGGAAGCCCGCCGCCTGATCGACCCGGTGGTGGCGCTGATGATGGAGGCCGTGCATCACTATGAAGGGTACGTGGCCAAGTCGCTCGGCGACGGCATCCTCGCGCTGTTCGGCGCGCCGATCGCTCACGAAGACCATGCGCTACGGGCACTGTTCGCGGCGCTACGGATGCAGCAGGCCATGCGCCGCCATAGTGACCGGGTCCGGCTGGAGCAGGGCATCCCGCTGCAGATCCGGGTGGGCGTTCACACCGGGGAAGTGGTGGTCCGCTCGATCCGCAAGGACGATTTGCGCACCGACTACGACCCGGTGGGCCACACCATGCACATCGCCGCCCGAATGGAAGGCGTCGCGACCCCGTCCTCCATCCTGGTCAGCGAATCGACCCACAGGCTGACGGAGGGGTATTTCGCGTTCCAGGCCTTGGGACGTACCCAGATCAAGGGACTGCGCGAGCCACTGGCCGTGTATGAGGTGCTCGGTCTGGGCGCCTTGCGCACGCGGCTGCAGGTGGGGGCGCTTCGCGGCCTGGCCCGCTTTGTCGGTCGTGAGGCGGAGTTGGCGCGCCTGGGCGAGGCGTTGGCGCTGGCCAAGGGCGGGCAAGGGCAGATCGTCGGCGTCGTGGGGGAGGCGGGCGTCGGCAAATCGCGCCTGTTCCACGAATTCAAGGCGCGCGCGCAGGAAGGCTGCCTGGTGCTCGAAACCTTCTCGGTGTCGCATGGCAAGGCGTTCCCCTACCTGCCGCTGATCGACCTGCTGCGAAACTACTTCCAGATCACGCCACAGGATGATGAACGCCGCTGTCGAGAGAAGGCGACAGGCAAGCTGCTGATCCTGGATCGTGCGCTGGAGGAACACCTGCCCTACCTGCTCTACCTGCTGGGGATTGTCGAGCCGGGCTCGGCCTTGCCGACGATGGATCCCGCCATCCGGCGCCGGCGCACGTTCGAGGCGATCGTGAAACTGCTGGTGCGCGAGAGCCAGAACCAGACGCTGATGGTGCTGTTCGAAGACCTGCAATGGCTCGATAGCGAGACCGAAGCGTTCCTCGATGTCCTGATCGCGCAGGTGCCGCACGCCAGGCTGCTGCTGCTGGTCAACTACCGCCCCGAATACCGCCACGACGGGGGCAGCCAGCCGTGTTACACCCAGCTGCATCTGGAACCGCTGGGCCCGGCGGAGGCCCAGGGATTGCTCATGGCGCTGCTCGGCGATGATCCCTCGCTGGTCCCGCTCAAGCAGCTGATCCTGTCCAAGACCGAGGGCAACCCGTTCTTTATGGAGGAAGTGGTCCAGACCCTGGCCGAGGAACATGCCCTGCTCGGCCAGCCCGGCCACTACCGGATCGACAAGGCTCCTGTGGCGCTGCACATCCCGACCACCGTGCAGGGGGTGCTGGCGGCCCGGATCGACCGGCTACCGGTCCCGCAAAAGGAATTGTTGCAGACGCTCGCGGTCATCGGCACCGAGTTCCCGTCCAGCCTGGTCCGGCATGTGACGGGGCAGCCCGAAGCCGCGCTGCACCCGCTGCTGGTCGACCTCCAGGCCGGGGACTTCATCTATGAGCGGCCCGCTTACCCCGAAGTGGAGTACGCGTTCAAGCACGCGCTGACCCAGGAGGTCGCGGGCAACTCCCTGCTGTCGGCGCAGCGCAGCCTCCTGCACGAGCGCACGGCGCAGGCCATCGAGGCGCTGTTCCCGGACCGGCTCAAGGAGTACTGCAACGAGTTGTCGCATCATTACAGCCAGAGCGGCAATGTGCCGAAGGCGGTCGAATACCTGCAGCTGGCCGGCAAGCAGGCCCTGCAGCGTTCCGCCCAGCTTGAAGCGATCGGCCATCTCAGCGCGGCGCTCGAACTGCTCAAGACCCTGCCTGACACGCCCGAACGCCTGCAGGAAGAGCTGACGCTGCTGCTGACGCTCGGCCCGGCCTGGATGGCCGCGCGCGGCTTCGGCGCGCCGGAGGTGGAGGCGACCTACACGCGGGCCCTCGCGCTGAGCAAGCAGGGCGGGGACACGCCGCAGTGCTTCTCGTCACAACTCGGTCTGTGGTCCTTCTACCTGCTGCGCGCCCAGCTCAAGACGGCGCAGGCACTAGGTGAGCGGCTGCTCAGCCTCGCGCAGGATACGCAGGACCCGGAACAGATGGCCGAGGCACACCGCGTGCTCGGCACGACTGTGTTCCGCCTGGGCGAGTTCACGGCGGCCCGTACCCACATGGAGCAGGCCCTGGCACTGCACCGCCCCGACCGGCAATCCTATGGTCATCTCTTGCGCTATGTGCGTAACCCCGCCATCCATATGCGCAGTGCGCTGAGCTGGTCGCTCTGGTATCTGGGCTTGCCGGATCAGTCCCTGGCCCGCTCGGCAGAGGCCCTGGCGCTGGCCAGGCAGGCCTGTGAGCCGTTCGGCCTTGCCTTGAGCCTGGTCTATGCGGCCGAACTGCATCAGCGCCGGGGCGAACCGGAACGGACGCTCGAGTACGCCAATGCCGCGCTCGCGCTATCGAGCGAACAAGGATTCCCGCTCTATCTGGCCTGGGCGACGATTCTGCGCGGCTGGGCGCTCGCCCGGCAAGGCAATGACGAGGGCATTGATCTGATACAGCAGGGTCTCGAAGCCCACGAAGCCACCGGGGCCGCACTGGGGCGGCCATCCCTGCTGGGACTGCTTGCCGACGCCTATGGCAGGGCAGGGCAGCCTGATGCGGCGCTGCGCGTGCTGGGTGAGGCGCTGACCCTGGCCAGCAGCACCGGCGAATGCTTCGATGCCGCGACGCTGCATCGCTTCCAGGGAGAATGGATGCTGCAGTTGCCGGGCGAAATGGCCAGTCTCTCCGCCAGGGACGACGAAGCGCAAGCATGCTTCGAGAAGGCAATTGCCCTCGCGCATCAGCAGGCGGCTAAGTCCATCGAGTTGCAAGCCGTGCTGAGCGTTGCCCGACTATGGCACCGCCAAGGCAAGGACGAAGCTGCGCGGCAAATGGTAGTCAAGGTCCATGCCTCGTTCACGGAGGGATTCGATACCGTGGACGCGCGCCAGGCAAGCGAGCTGCTAACGGGTGCATCGCCCCTTGGCTTGGTTTAGCGATGGTGCGGCGTTTGGCCCGGTGAGTCGAAGCGGTGTCCGGATGCAATCAATTGCCTGCAAGCCACCCACAACAGCAATGTCAGCTCCCGATGGGGCAACAAACCGACGCGCGGTGCTCCCCAAATCCGGGATTGGACGGCGATGGTATAATTTCACTTTCGTGAAAGTTATGACACCTCTATGCCGAGGCCGCTTCCTGATCCAACTCCGCCATCCCGCGCAACAATCCGTAGCATTGACCAGCTTGGGGACCGGATACGTGCAACGCGGGCAGGGGAAGGCATGCCCATTGACCAGGCTGCTAATCATTGTGGGGTTTCCGTCGGTATGCTGTCCAAGCTGGAGAACGGCAAGGGCGTCAATCTGGAGCACGCGCTGCGCGTGATGGACGGACTGGGTTTGACGATGCTCGTCGTGCCGAGGGCGCATGCGGCCTTGCTCGAACAGGCAGCGGCTCATGCGGCCAGGATGGACAAGAATGCGGCTAGGGAGAGGCAAGTCCGGGGCGAGGAATAGGCATGCAACAGGCGTGCGGATCCTGCGGGGTCGTGCCAGCTACTGCTTCTTGTGCGTGCCCCAACCGATGCGACAATCACCAACGGCATGGGTGTCGGACCGAATTCGGCTCCCATACTGCACGGGTGAGCGCGCCTGCCGTCGCGGGACGGCAGTGAGCGCGTCTTGCGAAATCACGTCGGAAAGCGCTGGTGCCCGATCAGGCAGCGGCGCTACCCGGGTCGACCGGCTGGTACTCGAAACTCGGCCCCGTCAACACGGCCGGGTTCGGAATCCCCGACATCATCGCCTTCGCCTGCCCTTTCAGCGACATCATCAGTCCGATCGCGACATTCATCTGGGCGGAGGTAGCGTTACCGTTGAACAGCGAGTTCAAGGCGGACAGCAGGCTTGTGTAGGTGTAGTTGAAGTTGTTGCACGCCAGCCGCTGCGCTGAACCGGGGGGATAGTTCGCGATCTTCGGGTTGGTAGGCAGCGAATAGACGCCGCTCGGATCGAAGACGATCGGCTCGCCCGAATATGAATAGGGCGGGTTGCCGGACGGGTTCATTATCAGTGTCCTGCCGTTCTTGATCTGCATGAAGCGGTAGTAGTGGGCGTAGCCATCTCCGACCACTTCCTCCGGGGACTTCGACGTACCTTCGCCCTGCTCGACGATGGTGCGGATTGCCTGCTGCGCGGTTGTCACGTTGTACACGACCACAGCCTCCTGCATCAGGTCAGGACCGACCTGGTTACGGGGCGGGTTGACGAACGCGCCGTCGCCGAGCACGCCGATTGCCGCCGATATGGCATCGTAGAATTCGCCAATCGTGATCGATGTGTCCAGCGCGAACGCCCGAGCGGTCGGAAAGTCCAGGGGGTCCTCCGGCTGCTCGATGTCGAGGAAGGTGTCGAGCTGGGCCGGTGAGAACGGGGCGAGATTGCAGGTCAGGCCATGCTCGACGCCGCCGGGCAGCGGACCCGGGTAGCTCGGGACGAAATACTGCCCGCCAATGACCGGCGTCCCGCCGAGCGCATTCAGCACATTCGATGCCAGCGTCATGTGCAGCATCTCTTCCATCACCACCGATAGAACGATGTCAGCGATGGCCTTGTTCTTGGTCGGGTCGAGAGAATACAGCGCGTAAAGGTAGAGCGGAATGGTCGCATGCTCGAGTTCGATGGCCTGGTTCAGCACTGCATACATGGCCGGCAGAGACGGCTGGTCGGACCGCAGTCCTTTCAGCGTGGAGCGTTGAAGGCGGATCATATTGGCTACCTCCGAAATTGGTGATCAAAGAGGTGATCAAAGCGCGCACAGGGATCTGCGCAATATCAGGCGGCGTGCGCTGGCCGCCGCCTTGCCACCTTGCGCGGCGGGACGTATCGCATCCGATACGGGCGCGGCGGCATGCGCGCGCACAGCGGGGGCCGGTGCGCCGGTGCCGTACTGGGGATTGGCGAGGAACGACTGGATCGCGGTGCGCTTCGCTGGCGACAGGTCGCGTGTGACCGGCATCGAATTCGGATCCGCCGGATCGAGTCCGAACGCGAGCGACAGCAGCGAGGCATTCGCGACCACCTGTTTGTAGTCGGCCATGTCGAGAAAGCGCGCCATGACCGGATACAGGTTTGCGTATTGCTGGAAGATCGGTTGCACCGATGTCCACGTGACCGGCTGGGCGGGGCTAAAGCCGCTCCACAGCAGGACGCTGATGAAATTCCACTGGTTCACCGGCCCGCTATAGGTTCCCGTATCCGCAAATCCGACGCGGATGCCGTAGACCTGGCCGTCCAGGCCATAGTCCTTGCCATGGTTGAAATAGCGCGGTGTGCCCGGGTCGCCGGTGGCCAGCGACAGCAACGCGACACCGTTCTGGCCCGTCACCAGCGTGCCGCTGAAGCCTTCGGAAAGCGGTGTGACCGTCGGCGGCCGGTGCGTGGCATCGACAAAGCTCAACGCGGAAAGCGGTGTCGCGACCGGCGGCACGTCGCGCGGATGAATCATGTTGCTAGGCTGAAGTTGTAAGGAATCCGGCACGACACTCAATGTCGCTTCGACCATCGGCTGGCCCCACTGCATCGCGTAGACGGCTACCTGCAGCGTGTCGCCAGGACTCGCACGATAGACGAACGTGTCTGCGCGCACGAACACGCCGCTGTTCCATTCGCTGATCGTGATGCCCGGGTTTCCGCTCAACGTAAGCGGGGCACTCTGCACCGCGGCGAGTTGCTGGGGGCTCAGCGGCAACTGCACCACGCCTGCGGTTGTCGGGTACCAAGGCGTGTCGCCGGAGTAGCCGTTCTGACCGCCGGCCGCGATCGTTCCCAGCGTGAGAGCGCCTGTCGACGTAGCGACACTGAGCGCCAGGTCCCCGACGTCATTCATGGTGCCGCCCGGGTTGCCGGTACTCAGCGCGTTGCCCAGGTCTAGCAGGATGGAACTGGACGCTTCGTCGACCCGCGCCGCGAAGAAGTTGATGCCGCCTTGCGGCTTGAAGAAGTTGCCACCCTGCGCCGCCGCGGCCATGAACTGCCGCCCGATCACCATGCTGTTCGGTTCTCCCGCGGCGTAGGGGCCAATTGTGCCGACGATCCGACCGCACATGAACTGGGGCGACGTGTAGTCGAGATTGATGCCGTCCACGTTGAACTTGATCGAGAGCAGGTCGCCGCTTGCCTGCAACGCGGTGAGGAAGGGCGAGTTCGACACATCCGCCCATTGCAGATCGGTCAGCACGGACTGGTACATCGCGCCGGCAATCACGTCGCCGGAGGTCTGGCCCGTCGCGCGGTCCCAGATGTCGAGGAACGGCGCCGGGTTGAAATTGCCGCGCAGCAGCGTGTTGCCCTTGGTATCGGCGATGCGCACCTGCAGGCCCCAGATTTCGGATACCAGCTGCTGTTCGCTGTCGAGATCGACCAGCTTGGCGCAGACACGGCCGTCCGAGTCGGCGACCAGGGACTGCAGGACCGGATCGGCTGGACTGGCGGGGCCCGATGGCAGCCAGGCCGACGTGACCTTGCAGCCGAGCAGCCGCCAGGCGGCGTCGCCAGTGGGGTTGAACCAGCCGTTGGGCGGATTCATGCCCGGCCCCTGCAGCTTCTGGTAGCTTGGTTCGAACGCAGCGTTGTCGAAGTGCCCGGGGTCGTTATTGACCGTCGACACATTGGCCTGGAACTGGCCTGCGAAATGCAGGCGCAGCGGATCGAGGTAGCTCATGGGGTCCTCCTTGTTAGCGGTGCGACGTGGTTGCCGCGGCGCGTCAGAATGGCTTGATCAGGCCAACCGGATTGCCTTCCGGATCCTTGATCATCGCGAAGTGGTAGCCATCGACGCTGACCGGATCGACATAGCGGCTGCCGCCGTTCTGCAAAGCACGGTTGATCGCTGCGTCCAGATCGTCGACGAGAAGGTAGAAGTTCTTGCCCGGCTCGTAGCCAGGCGTATTCGGTTCTGTCTGGCCGATGCCGCCGAGCAGCGGCAAGGTCTGCACCTGGAACGGGATGTAGGCGAAGCCGGCGGTGCCGGTCTGGTAGTGCCAGCCGAAGACGCTGCCGTAGAAGGCCTTCAGCGTGGCCTGGTCCTTCGCGATGATCTCGAACATCACGCTGGGATGGAGATTGACGGCATCGGCTTGCGGCGCGGCGATGGAGGCGGCAGCCGTCGCGGTCCGCACAAAGCCCGCGCGCATTTGCAGGAACTCCACGAACGTAAAAGGCGAGCCGTTCGACGCGACAAACAGCTCGCCATGCTGCCGCACAAAGCCGGTGAACACCGGTCCGTTGACGTGGCGCAGGAACGCGTCGGCGTCACGGTAGGTTTCAAAGAACACGACGGAAAAAGGATTGGACGGCGGCAGCGATTGCAGTCGGGCGTCACCGCCGTAGGGCGTATGGATGAGATACGCCAGCGTATCGGGCTCCCGCTGCAGGACATCCTCGGCGAGCTGGCGCAGCGCGGTCTCGGCGGCTGGCTCGCATCCCGGCCGGATAAACCAGCGCGATGTCAGGCTGATGGAGGTGGGGATGGATGGACTCATGGTGCTCCTTCTGGTTTGGAGGCTTCATGTGCAGCCGGCACCATGACTTCGGATTCACGCTGGGCCGCTGTGCCGGAAGCGGCCACGGTTGCTGCTTCAGCGATCAGTCGCCGCGAACGTAGCGCTGGCCCGCGCGGGTCAGTCCCATGCCGACCACGCCTGCAAGCAGCCACGCCGGATGCACCAGCACGGCGAGCATGACGCCATCGAGCAGCGGCATCGCGGCAAGCATCCATGGGATCACTGGCCATCGGTAACGCCCGGCGGCGGTGCGGCCTTCGTGGCGCGCGACAACTGTCAGCAGTAGCACGTAGGCCCCCTGGACGAGGGCGGCGATTCCGACCCCCGTGGATATTCCCCCGGTCAGCGCTGACGCAGTGACGACGTAGACCAGCAGCCGCGCGCCGGCCATGGCGAACACGGTCGACGGGTGGCGCTTGTGGAAGTGGTCGTAGACCCAGATCACGAAAAGCAGCATCACACCGGCAGCCAGCCCCGCATGATGCGGAACGAGCAGCAGGCAGGCGAGCGCGCTGGCAAACAGCGCGAGGGTGACGGCGCGGGCACGGCCAGGGGTAATGCGGCCGGCCGGAATCGGCCGGTAGCGCTGGTACATGCGGTCATGCTCGAGGTCGCAGAGGTCGTTCAGGGCCATGCCGCCGCAGTAGAAGCACGACAGCGCGACCAAGAGCAGCACGACCAGCAAGGCGGAGGCGGCGGCCGGGCTTCCCTCCCAGGCAGCGCCCGAGAGGACGGCCGCGGCCAGCACGTTCATCCAGACGGTGGGCAGATTGCTCACGCGGCACAGCGAACACACTGCGTTGAGGCTGGCGCGAACCGGTAGGGCATTCATTGGCGGAAGACGTGATCGAGCAGGGTGGCGAAGACACTGGTGGCTGCCAGGTTGTCGTCGGGAATGCGGCCGCGTTCGGAGCTGATCAGCACCGGCGCGTCGTTGTCGCTGGCCGTGCGGATGCCGTGCGAGCCGCGTACCAGCGACGCGTCGAGGGGCACCACGTCCATCGTGTACCGCATGCCGAGCGCCTTGCGCGCGAGAATGCCGCCGACTTTCAGCGCGGGGAAGCGGATGTCCGGATCGACAAACAGCTCGACCGGATCGTAGCCCGGCTTGTTGTGGATATCGACGGTGCGCGCATAGTCTGGCGCAGCCGCGTCGTCGGCCCAGAAATAATAGGTGAACCAGCTATCCGGTTCGGCCAGCAGGACGATCTCCCCGGCACGGGGATGCGCGAGGCCGTAGTGAACCTTCCCGGCTTCATGGAGCAATTCGCCAACGCCATCGACGTCACCCAGAAGCCGGCTCACCGCGCCGACATCGCGCGGGTCGCGGACATAGACGTGCGCCAGCTGGTGGTCAGCCACGGCAAATGCGCGCGAAGCGCCGGTGTCGAGATAGTCCCGGCCGAGATCGCGCTTGATCGCAAGGAACCCGGCCTCGCGCAAGATGCGGTTGATATGTACCGGCCTGCTGACCGGCACGATGCCATACTCGGACAACACGACGATGCGCACTCCGCGCGCCCGGAACGTGTCGATCAGGTCGCCGCAGACGGCGTCGATCTCGCACAGGTCGCTCGCGATATCGGCTTGCGGGCCGACGCGCTGCAGGCAGTAATCGAGGTGCGGCAGGTAGATCAGGTTCAGCGTCGGGGAGAACTGCTCTTCCACCGTGAGCGCGGCATCCGCGATCCAGCGGCTCGAGCGGATGCTGGTGCGCGGACCCCAGAAGTCGTAAAGAGGAAACTGCCCGAGCCGTTCGCGCAGCAACTCGCGCAATGATGCCGGTTGCGTGTAGAAGTCCGGCAGCTTCAGGCCGTTGGCGCAATACAGGGGCCGCGGGGTCAGCGTGATGTCCGCGTCGGTCGCCATCGCGTACCACCAGAACGTGTTGGCACAGGTGAACGACGGATCGCGCTCCCGCGCGAGATGCCAGATGCGCGGTGCCTGGACCAGCCGGTTGCTTTGCCGCCACAGCATCACCTGGTCGAGCTCGCGGAAATACCAGCCGTTGCCGACGATGCCGTGTTGGGTCGGCAGCTTGCCAGTCAGGTAGGTTGTCTGCGCCGAACAGGTCAGCGCAGGCGTCACCGCGTCGATCGTCGCCACCTCGTCGCTGAGGGCGGAAAGGTTGGGCGTGTGCGGCCCGAGCAGCCTCCTGGTGAGCCCGACAACGTTAATGACGGCCGTGCGCTGCATCGAGTGTCTCCCTGACCCAGTTCAGTTCGCGTGCGATGGACGCGCCCGCCGAGTCGAGGCGCAGCGCTTGCGGCAGGACGCCAAAGCTGTAGGTTTCGACCTCGAGCGGCGTCCCCGGCGCCAGCCGCGGCAGGCAGTCCTCAAGAAAGAAGCGCGTTGTGCCGACATTCCCGAGTTCGGCCAGAAAGACCGGCACGTGGAAGTGCACGCGGCATTCTTCGGCCGGCTCGCCGCGCTCGAGCCAGCGCGCGAGTTCCGGCAGATCGGAAAAGCGCAGCAGTTCGCCGTCCAGCGTGCAAAGCACGGCCTGATGCAGATATGTCGCTTCGTCGAAGGCCAGCAGGTTTGCAATCGCCTTGCCGCGGGCACGCAGCGCGGAGGAAACCTGTACCTTGACCACACGGATCCCGGCGCTTTCCAGTGCCGCGAGGCAGTCAGCTGGCTGCTCGAACTCCACCGCCTGGTGGCAACAGTCGAAGCACAGGCCGATGTAATCGGCAAGCGAGGCGGGAAACCGCATCCGCTCGAAGAACTCGACGGCTTCGTGGGTCTGCTCCAGTACGCAGTGTGGCTCGGGCTCGAGCGCGAGGCGGATTAGCGGACCGCCGCGCTCGTGCAGGTATGCAAGGTGCATGAGCGTGTACAACAGATGCGTCCTGACCGGTCCCCAGTGTTCCGTGGCAAAGCCACTACGGTACGCAACCGGCACTGTCGAGATCGATCGGGTCTGGCCACGTGGCGTCCATTGCGCGAGGACGTCGGCGAGCCGGTTCGTATAGCTGGCGCGCCGCGGATCCCGCCAGTCTGGCAGGTAGACCGCGTCCTTGACCTGCGTACCGTGGAAGGCCCCGTGCGGAAAGCCGTTCAACGTCAGCACGTAACAGTCATGTGCCTCGCACCAGTTGGCAAAGCGGCGGATCTCAACGTCGTCGAGTTCGAACGCGGCCTGCGCGGACAGGCGTATGCCCAACGGGAACGTGCGCGCGGGGGAACAGGCTTCCTTGACCTGCAACGCGTGGTCCTCCAGATTGCGCCGGACATCGGCCCATGCATCACCGGGGTGGATGTTGGTGCAGTACGTCAGCGGGTAGTCGTGGCCCACCTGGTTCACCTGGTTCACGACAGGACCTCCAGCGGGACGGTCTCGGCGCGTGCTTGCCGTTGCGACGCCTGCAGGTCCGCGATGCATGCGCGCATGGTGGGGATATCGATATGATGGACCTCGACGCCTTCGCCAATCCCTTTTAGCAGTGTGATGCACAACTGCCCGCCCAGGTGCTCACGGAAGTTGTCCAGTGCCTGTTCGACATCAAGGTGGCCCAGCGCCTCGTGATTGAGCGTAAAGCCGATATCGCACAGCGTTTGCATGATGGTCTCCGCGGCCAGATCGCCGATCATGCCAAGCCGGCGGGAGTATTGGACATCGAGCGCCATGCCGATCGCGACCGCTTCGCCGTGCCTCAAACGGTGCTCGGAGAGTTCCTCGAGCTTGTGCGCCGACCAGTGGCCGAAATCCAGCGGCCGGGCGCTGCCGCGCTCAAAGGGATCGCCGGCATTGCGGATCTGTGCGAGATGCAATTCCGCGCAGCGGACGATCATCGGCTCCAGCGCATGGGGCGCAAGGACCGCGAGCGCGAATCGTTGCAGGTGAAGCCAGTCGAAGAAGGCGCGATCGCGGATCAGTGCGACCTTTACCGCTTCCGCAATGCCGGCGCGCCGGTCGGCGGCGGCCACGCTTGCCAGCAACTCGAAGTCGTTGACGACCGCAAACGGCGGTGTGAACGTGCCGAGGAAGTTCTTGCGGCCCTGCCAGTTGATCGCGTTCTTGACGCCCACGCCGGCGTCGTTCTGGCCCAGCACCGTTGACGGCATCCGGATCAGCCGCAGGCCACGATGCGCAGTTGCCGCAGCGTATCCGATCGCGTCCAGCACCGCGCCGCCGCCGATTGCGACGACGTAGCTGTGACGGCAGAGCCTGAGGTCACGCACGTAGCCGTAGAATTCGTCCACCTCGCGCGGATCGCGCTTGGAAGTCTCGCCGCCACGGACAATCCATGGCGTGCGGACCAGTTCGATAGTGTCCGCATGTGCCAGCGCGTATTGCTCAATCGCGTCGATGCAACCGGGTTGCGCGCCGGAAAGCCCGGCATCCACCGCGAATAGCACGCGTGCCCTTGCGCCTGGCGGCAGCGCTCGCATCAGGTCTGACAGCAGCGGGTTTGCAGGCGTGAGGGCGCCGCGGGTGAAGCAGACCGGATAGCTGTAGCGCACTTCAAAACTCTGTTCGATGCGATGCTCGAGCATGCGGCGCTCCTGGGCTTCGTACCGGGACGAAGACGTGACTGGAGGGAGACGGGATGGTTTTTTCTATTCCGCTGGCGTCCGGTCAACCGGCGCCGGTTCAGTTCGGCACGGGCTCGTCGACACGTGGCACTTGTCCGCGGAGCACGGAGTTGTCGGCGAACAGCTGACGCTGATCGAGTCGAGGATTCTGGTCAAGCGCAGCGACATCGATCTGCTGGGACTGCGCATAGGCATGCAAGGCGTTGCTCCAGCTGACGGCTTCGACATCGGAGGCAGGAATGCCACGGGCGAGCATCAGCCGCGCGGTTTTGGGCACCGACAGCGGGTCGCTGACGCCCCAGTCGGCTGAACTGTCGACAATGATCCGTTCGGATCCGTATTGCCGGACGACTTCCACCATCCTCTCGGAACCCATCTTTGTATTCGGGTATATCGTGAAGGCGGCCCATGCGCCGGAATCGAGTACGGCGCGCACAGTCTCCTCGTTGTTATGGTCGATGACCAGCTTTGTCATATCGATGCCGTGCTCCCGTGCGACATCGATCGACCGTAGTGTGCCGTTCTTCTTGTCGCGATGGGGCGTATGGACCATTACCACCATGTCGTGCTCGCGCGCGAGATCCAGTTGGGCGCGATACGCGAAATCTTCCGCGGCGGTGATCTCGTCGTAGCCGATTTCGCCAATGGCGACGACCCCCTCTTTCAGCGCAAATTGCGGCAACAGGTCAAGCACTTCGCGCGCGAGCTCCACGTTGTTTGCTTCCTTCGAATTGAGCCCGATGGCGCAGTAATGCGCGATGCCGAACTGGCTGCATCGAAAGCGCTCCCAGCCGAGCAGGCTGGAGAAGTAGTCGAAGAAACTGCCGACGTTGGTGCGTGGCTGACCCAGCCAGAACGCTGGTTCGATGACCGCGCGGATGCCGGCGGCAGCCATGGCCTCCAGATCGTCGGTGGTGCGTGAGCTGATATGGATGTGGGGATCGAAGAATCTCACGGCGGGTCCTTTGTGGTTCTTGTGGTTCTTGTGGGTCGTGGTTCTTTGTGGTTCCTTCTCGCTTTGGACGCTAAAGGAAGCGAAGGGCTTGCTGCGTAAAGCTTGCCTGGCGGGCCTGCTCGAGGAAGCCGGCGTGTTTGTCCAGCGCGGTGCGCAGCCATCGGCAATCGCCGCTCATCGTGTCACCAGCACGGGCGAGCGCGAGAAGGGCGCCGCGTTGGCCGCGGGCGTGGCCTTGCGCCAGTTCCTTGCGCAAGGCCTGGAGCCCGCGTTCACCGCCATGGGGACCGAGGCAAAGCCATAGCTGCGGCGGCACATCGCGCCCCGCGCTGCACCTTTCATCGGCAAGGTCGAGCGCCATCCGGGCGAGTTCCGGAGACAGCCGCCGGTCGATGCCGTCGATGCGCCAGAGTGGCACGTCAATGAATACGGCCTTGATCACGAGTTGGCGCCAGGCAACTTCGTCAAAATGCTGCGCAGGGTAGGGAGAATCGCATGCGACGGCTTCGAATACAGAGCGCATATTGCTGCGGCAGCCTTCACCTGCGCGCCAGACAAAGCGCTCGCCGCTCGGCAGGAGTGCGAGCGCGCGATATAGGGCGCACGACTCGCCATGGTCGGCGAAACGAAAGCAATGCTCAAGCGTAATGGGGAAGGCGTCGCCTTCCATGTCTGGCGAAGCGAGCAGCAAGGCAACGCGCAGCGCTTCCAGCAGGCTCCAACGGGACATATCCCACCCGGGAATGCCTGCGCTGAGCAAGCGAAGTTCGTCGGGGCCCGGATTGAGCGGGACGCCGGCGCGGACATGGCGGCTCGCAAGAGCAAGCAGTTGCGCGAGACGTAGCTTCGATGCGCCGTTACTGACTTCATTCGATGCGCTGAGCCGGAAGGCGTTGGCGTCGCGCGACAGGCGCGGACCGATAAGGTCCGAAAGGGCCGCGGCAGCATCGAATCTGGTGTGGGCATCCATGCGTAATCGTCAGGAATTGGCTGTCGCCTGCGTTAGACAGGTTTTCATTCAGACAGGGTGCAATCGCTGCTCCGGCGATAATTAATATAGGTCTATGGATTGATCAGTAATGCATAGTGGTAACCCTGATAAAATATTTATTATTTAATTCTGATATCGATAAATACAGATATAAGTAGTCGGACCTGAAAAATTCAGTCTGAGAGCTCAGCGTGACTGAAAGGCGGAGGATTCTGGGCCCTCATCAAACGACTGCGGCATGTGGGCTGAGTCGATTGGCGGCATCGGTGGCGAACCGGGCCATCCCTGTGAGCAAAGCTAAGACGAAAAAAAGCCCGCGGATACCGAGGCGGGCAATGGCCCGCAGCAGCCAACGGAGATTGAAGCCTGCGGCACAGAGGATCGGATGGACAGTGTCACCGATTTCGCCTTTCAACCAGTTCCGGCGCATGCC
>NZ_AUFE01000050.1 GCF_000426345.1 Cupriavidus phytohabitans
GGCATGGACGACGGCGTGCGCATCGGCCCGCTGATCGACGACAAGGCCGTGGCCAAGGTGGAGGAGCATATCGCCGACGCGCTCGGCAAGGGCGCGCGCGTGCTGCACGGCGGCCAGCGCCACGCGCTCGGCCATTCGTTCTTCCAGCCGACCGTGCTGGCCGATGTCGCGCCCGGCATGCAGGTCGCGCGCGAGGAAACCTTCGGGCCGCTGGCGCCGCTGTTCCGCTTCGACACCGAGGACGAGGTCGTGGCGATGGCCAACGATACCGAGTTCGGCCTGGCCAGCTACTTCTATGCGCGCGACCTGGGACGCGTCTGGCGCGTGTCCGAGCGGCTGGAGTACGGCATGGTGGGCGTCAACACCGGGCTGATCTCGAACGAGGTGGCGCCGTTCGGCGGCGTCAAGCAGTCCGGCGTCGGCCGCGAGGGATCGCACTACGGCATCGAGGACTACCTGGTGATCAAGTACACCTGCATGGCCGGGATCTGAAGCCGCGGCGGCGCGACCAGCGCGAACACAGGGGGGTTATTCCAGCGAGCAGGCCGAGCGGAAGCGCTCGATCTGGTCGCGGAAGCGCTGCATCTGCTCGAGCTGGTAGCGCGCATGGTCGGCCCCGTACGGCTTGCCTAGCTCATGCAGCGCACCGTCGGCGGCCCGCGACAGCCCTTCGAGCGCCTGCGCCAGCGCCCGCCCTTCCACGCTGCGATGCCGGCGCAGGCGCCACGACAGCGCTTCCTGGCCCTGGCCTAACAGGCTCTGGTCGAGATGGCCGAGCCGGTCGGCAGTGGCCTGCGCGTCATGGAGCGCAGCCAGATAGGCGCACACCGCCGACAGCCGCTGGTTCATCTCGCCACCGCGGCACAGCAGGTCGCCAGCGCACCTGCGCAAGCGCTCCGCCGCGCCGTGCTCGCCCGCCGGCGGGCAGTCGGGCACATAGGTGCCGAGCGGTCGCACCGACAGCGTCAGCCCCGGTGGCAGCACGCTGGTGCACAGGCTGGCCAGCTGGCGCTGCAATGCGCCATCGAGCTCGCAGCAGGCCACCACGTCGGCCTCAACGTAGAAGTCCAGCGACGCCTGCCGGCCCTGCCCGCTGCACACCACCGTGCGCACCGGCTGGTGCCCCGCCTGCACCAGCACGCGAAGCGCCCCTTCGATGCAGCGCTGCGCGATGCCGTCGCCCGACAGCGCACGGACCAGGGCATGCGCGTGCGGCATGCCGGTGATTTCAGTTCGGGTCGGCAGGAACGCGCCCGGCTGGCCCGGGTTGCCGGACAGTCTCAGGCTGGTCTCGACATAGCTCGGGGCTGTACCCGTCATCAATGACTCCGTGTTTTGGTTGCTATGGCCTTGCGGCCGGTGGCGGGGCGCAAAAAGAGGAAGGGCTGGCATCAGCGCGTCCCGCCAGCGGGCTGCGAGGCCATCACGATCGCCGCATGCATGCCGCCCAGCGGGTGCCGCGCCTCGGCTGCCGTCAGCGATGCCAGCACCTTGCAGTCGTCCAGCCGGAAGCGGCACAGCAGCAGGTTCGAGCGTGCCAGGGCCACCATTTGCGCCGGTGATAATTCGGCTAGCGCGCGCCCCAGCTCCTGCCGCATGCCAAGCCGGAACAGCGCCTCGGCTTCGTGCTGGCGCAGCAGGCGCTGCGCCAGCATCAGGTATGACAGGTTCAGCTGCTGGACGTCGCGCAGGATGTCAGCCCCGGCATTGTTGCGGTCCGCCGCGACGGGCGCCGTGCCCGCGCCCGCGTCCGTGACGTCGGCGTGCTCTGGTTTGCGCTTCATTGGATGGATGCTGTGGTCCCCGCGGCAAGGTCCGCGGCAGTGGCCGGCACGTTGTGCGCCGAGATCGTCGGGCGTTCGGCGATGGCGCGCAGCGCGGGCTTGTCGAGCAGCTCGACGCTACGGTGCCGTACGCGGATCAGCCCGATCTCGGCCAGCCGCGAGAACTGGCGGCTGACCGTCTCTAGCGTCAGGCCCACATAGCTGCCGATTTCCTCGCGGCTCATGCGCAAGACGAAGGCCGACGATGAAAAGCCGCGCGCCGCGAAGCCGTCGGCCATCCACAGCAGGAACGTCACCAGCCGCTCCTCGGCGGTCATGAGTGCCAGCATGGTCTGCATCGCCCGCGCGCGCCGCGCCTGGTAGTCGAGCGCCAGGAACAGCTGGCTGGCCAAGGCAGGCGCTGCGGCTGTGGCGGCACTGCCCGGGTCGAGCGCGATCACGCACAGCCTGGTGTCTTCCAGCGCCGTGGCATACGACACGTAGCAACTGCGCGCGAGGCTGTCGAGCCCGACCAGCTCGCCCGGAAAATGGAAGCCAACCACCTGCGTGCGCCCGTCTTCGGTGGTGACATGGGTCTTGACCGTGCCGAAGCGGATCGCATAGAGCGCGGTGACCGGATCGCCGATCAGGTACAGCGGCTGGCCCTTGCGCAGCCGGATGCTGCGCAGCGGCTGCGGACCCGCCGCGGGATGCGCACGCAGTACCAGGCCGGCCGCGTGGCAGCCACGCGCCTGGGGGCAACTGTCGCAGCAAGGCAGGGCGTCAGGCGGCGCGGACTGGCCTTTGGTCGGTGGCAATTGCATCGTTCCGTGACAAAGATTGACGGCGTAGAAAAGCTGTGACCATTCTATGAATTGCACACCGCGTAACAATCTGTACATTCCGAATCACCATCGCGAAGCTTCCGACCGCTCAGGCGCCGCGGCTCGCCTGCTTCGGCGCGGGGCGCGGTATGCTTACGTAACGCGCAGCGCCGCGGCGCGTGCTTTACGGACAGCGCCGGCAAGCCGGCAGCAGCGAACCCAGATTTCGCCATGAAGAAAGCCCCCGCCGGTGCCGACGGCCCGGCCGCACACGCGTCACCCCGCGAAGCGCAAGCCAACACGGCCAGCGACGCGCCCTACCGGACGCTGGTCGAGTCCGTGCAGGACTACGCCATCTTCACGCTCGACGTGACCGGGCACGTGTCGAGCTGGAACAAGGGCGCGGCGCGCATCAAGGGCTATACCCGCGAAGAGATCCTGGGCAAGCACTTCTCTACCTTCTACACGCCCGACGCCGTGGCACGACGCTGGCCGGATGCCGAACTCAAAGCCGCCGCCGAGTTCGGGCGCTTCGAGGACGAAGGCTGGCGCGTGCGCAAGGATGGCAGCCGCTTCTGGGCCAATGTGGTGATCACGGCGCTCAAGGAGCCCGACGGCAAGCTGATCGGCTTCGGCAAGGTGACGCGCGACATGACCGCGCAGCGCCGCACCGCCGAAGCGCTGCGCCAGAGCGAGGAAACGCTGCGGCTGCTGGTGGAAGGCGTGAAGGACTACGCGGTCTTCATGCTCGATCCCGCCGGCAATATCGTCAGCTGGAATTCCGGCGCCTCATACATCAAGGGCTACCGCCGCGACGAGATCCTGGGCCGGCATTTCTCGGTGTTCTACTCGCCCGACGACATTGCCGCCGGCAAGCCGGCGCGGCTGCTCGAACAGGCCCGGCGCGCCGGCCGCGTCGAGGACCAGGGCTGGCGCGTGCGCAAGAACGGTTCGCTGTTCTGGGCCCACGTCATGCTGACCGCCGTCTATGACGAATCGCGCGCGCTGCGGGGCTTTGCCAAGGTCACCCGCGACATGAGCGAGCGCCGTCGCCACGAGGAGCTGGAGCGCTCCAGCCAGCGCATGAGCGAATTCCTGGCCACGCTGTCGCACGAGTTGCGCAATCCGCTGGCGCCGGTGCACAGTGCGCTGGCGGCGATACGGCTGGCGCCCGGCGACGCGGCGCTGGCCGACAGGAGCCTAAGCCTGATCGAACGCCAGGTCACGCACCTGAGCCGGCTGGTCGATGACCTGCTCGACATCGGCCGCATCAACTCCGGGCGCATCGAGCTGCGCACCGGGCCGCTGGAGTTCAACGAAGTGATCGCGCTCGCCGCCGAGGCCGCACGGCCGTCGCTCGACGCCAAGTCGCAGCACGTCGCGGTGCAGACCCACGCCGCGTCGATCCCGATGCACGCCGACAAGACCCGGCTGGTGCAGGTGATGCAGAACCTGATCCTGAATGCGTCGAAATTCTCGCCGGCGCGGACGACCGTCAGCATCGTCACCGCCGTACAAAAACGTACCCTTCTGGTACAGGTGATCGACCAGGGCCGCGGCATCGCGCCGCAATCGCTGGAAGACATCTTCAACATGTTCGTGCAGGAAAGCCGCCCCGGCACCGATGCGCATGGCGGGCTCGGCATCGGCCTGTCGCTGTGCCGCGCGCTGGTGGAGCTGCATGGCGGCACCATTGCCGCGGACAGCGGCGGGCCGGGCATGGGCAGCACCTTCACGCTGCGCCTGCCGCTGCCGGTGGCGCAGGAGACCGCCACGATGCAGCCCCCGGGGCACGCCGCGGCCGGCGGCCATGCCACCATCGTGCAACAGGCAAAGCGCATCCTGCTGGTCGACGACAACCGCGACGCCGCCGACAGCCTGGCGATGCTGCTGGAAATGTGCGGCCACGACGTGACCATAGCCTACGATGGCGTCGAAGCGCTGCACGTGGCGCCGCGCTGCCGCCCGCATATCGCGCTGATCGACCTGGCCATGCCGGGCATGGACGGCTTCGAGGTGGTGCGCGCCATGCGCGGCGTGGCCGGCACCGGACAGACCCACTACGTCGCGCTGACCGGCTTCGGCCAGCCCGCCGACCGCGAGCAGAGCGAGCGCGCGGGGTTCGATGCGCACCTGGTCAAGCCGGTGGAACTGGAAACGCTGTTCGGCACCATCGCCCGACTGCAGCAGTCCGAATAACTTGCGCCGCGAGCGCCCGCTGCACGCCGTGCGCGCGGCGGAAGGCCACCTTCGCCAAAGCCAAACCCGCGCCCGCTTGCGCTGCGACACACTGAGGCCCGTTCCATCGCCAGAAAACACATGGAGGAGACAGCGATGCAGGGTTGGATCAGGCGTGCAGCCAGCGGGCTGCTGTTGGCATTCGCCGCCACGGCGGCAGGCACGGCAATGGCGGACTACCCGGACAAGCCGGTCCGGCTGGTGGTTCCCTTCCCGCCCGGCGGCGCAACCGACCTGCTGGCGCGCGAGATCGGCAATGCCCTGTCGGCGCGCCTGCAACAGCCGGTGGTGATCGACAACCGTCCCGGCGCCGGCGGCAACCTGGCTGCCGTCGCCGTGGCGCGGGCACCGGCCGACGGCTACACCCTGCTGTTCGGCACCTTCGGCTCCCTGGCAGTCAACAAGAGCCTGTACGCCAGGCCCGGCTACGACCCGCTCAAGGATTTCGCCCCGGTCGCATCCGTGGCCTACCTGCCCAATGTGCTGGTGGTCCATCCGTCGGTGCCGGCGCGCACCGTTCAGGAACTGCTGGCGCTGGCGCGCAAGGAGCCGGGCAAGCTGACCTACGGCTCGTTTGGCAACGGCTCGTCGTCGCACCTGGCGGGTGAGCTGTTCACGCACCTCGCCGGTGTCAATATCGCGCACATTCCGTACAAGGGCAGCGCCGCATCGATGACCGACCTGATCGGCGGCCGCATCACGATGATGTTCGACAGCGTCTCCACCGCCCTGCCGTATATCCGCGACAATCGCGTGCGCGCGCTGGCGGTGACCACGCAGAAGCCCTCGGAACAGCTGCCGGGCGTGCCAACGCTGGCTGCCGCGGGCGTGCCCAACTATGAACTGACGGCGTGGTTCGGCGTGGCGGCGCCTGCCGGCACGCCCAAGGCCGTGATCGACAGGCTGAACGGCGAGATCGTTGCCGCACTGAAGCAGCCGGAGCTGTCGGCAAAGCTGGCGGGCCAGGGCACGGTGCCGTTCCCGGCCACGCCCGCGCAGTTCGGCAGCTATATTCGTGCGCAGTACGAGAAGTGGGACGGCCTGATCAAGTCCGCCAATATCCGGCTGGACCAGTAACCGGCCGGGTCAGCCGGCGGCGCCGGGCAGCGCGCCAAAGCGCCAGGACAGCCGCCGCGCCGCCTGCCGCACCAGCGCGGCGGGCGCGCCTTGCGTGCCGCTGTCGAAGCTGCCGCTCGACCCCATCACCGCGATCACCAGTGCCAGGCTGCCGGTATGGTCGAACACCGGCGCCGCCAGCGTATCGATGCCCGGCACCGGGTGGCTCAGCGCGTTGTCGATCTGCGCCGCGCGCACCTGTGCCAGGCGGGCGGCGTAGTCGGCCGTAAGCTTTCCGTCTTCCCCCAGCACCTGCCCGACGGCAGCGCCGGCCATGCGCAGGTAATCGGTTTGCAGCAGCCCGGCCAGCACGTTGCCGGGCAGGTGCGCGGCCACGGTGCGGCCGATCGCGGTATTGACCAGCGACAGCACCGTGCCGACGCGCAAGCTGACATGCTGCGGCCGCGCCGATTCCTCCAGCCTCACCACGGTCGGACCCATCGGGCCCAGCACGGCCATGGCCACGCTCAGGCCGGTGGTGCCGGCGAGCTCGATCACTTCAGGCTCGGCCTCGCGCGTCGGCGACAGCCGCTGCAGCGCGACCAGGCCGAGCTCCAGGCCCAGAGGGCCGCACCGGTAGTTGCCCGCGGCATCGCGCGCGAGCAACCCGGTCTTCTGCAGGCTGACCAGGTGCGGGAATGCCTTGGCGGCGGGCATGCCGGCAGCCAGCGCCAGGTCGCGCAAGGCCAGCGGACGGCCCGCGGCGACCAGCGCGCCCAGCAGCTGGCCGGTGCTGTCGAGGGACTGGATACCGCGCTGCGGCTTGCCGCCTTCGGCGTCGGCTTCCGGGCTGGTGATGGCGTCCTGGTCGGGTATGCGGGTCGGGGTCATGCCGGGCTTTCCTCTTCCGTACCTTCCCCACCTTCCGCGCGCAGGGTCGCGGCGATATCGGCCGCCGCCGCCAGCAGCGCCCGTGCGGCGGTGCCATTCCAGTCGACGTCGATGGCGCCGGTCGAGCCAACCAGCGTGAGCACCAGCCGCAGCGCCCCGGCAGCGTCCAGCACCGGCACGCTGAGACTGCTGACCGCGGGGCTGGGCGTGTCGATGCTGCGCTCGATGCCGCGTTCGCGGATGGCCTGCAGCGTGGCGCCGAAGTCAGCCAACTGCGCCACCAACTGCGCGTCCGTGGCTTCCGGCTGCTGCGCGCGCCACAGCGGTTGCCACTGCGCCGGCGGCCGGAACGCGCAGTAGACGCGGCCGGTAGCGGTGGCCGCCAGTGCCATCACCGTGCCCACGTGCAGGTTCACATGCAGCGGCGCGCTGGCGGGCACGTAGCGCACGATCGTCGGCCCCTGCGGCGCCGCGATGCTGATGGCCACGCTGAAGCCCGACGACTGCGCGAGCGCGTCGACGCGCGGCAGCGCGGCGCGGTAGGCCGGATCCTGCTCCAGGCGCAGCATGCCGAGCTGCAGCGATAGCGGTCCGGGCTCGTAGCGGCCGGAGACATGGTCGCGCTTGAGCAGGCCCAGGCGCGTCAGGCTGACGAGGTAGGCGTGCGCCTGCGCGGGCGCCAGCTGCGCCGCCTCGGCCAGTGCGGCCAGCGGCATCGGTACGCGTGCCGCCGCCAGCGCGGCCAGCAGCCGGCCTCCGACTTCCACGCTCTGGATGCCGCGCTGGGCCTTGTCAGCCTTTTCCGGCTTGCCTTCCATTTCAGCGTTGCCGGCCGCGCCGGTTGCCTTGCCCCTGGCCATCGCCACCTTGTGTGATCGGAAACCCCGGATATTAATCGAACGCCATCCACGCGCCCTCCAACCAGGGTAAACCCGCAATCGATCGGCACCTGATCTGGTAATCCAGGAGGTCGCAAATAAATTTGCCATAGGCTAACGCTTTAGCTATTGATTAATTTAACGGCGTTTCCTAAGATTGCACTACCCCGTCGCAACACGCAGGCACCACCGCGTGGAAGACCCATAGAAACGGGGCGAGACAGCCCGTGCCGCCAGCCTAGTCTGCGGCACCAGCGCCGTGCGCATGTGCCGTCTTGCCTCCCCACACAAAGGAAAGACGCCATGTCCAAGGCATTCGCATCCCAGGCCGACCTCGAAGCCAAGCAAGTCACCTTTACCCAGCTGTCCGAGAACGCCTGGGCCTACACCGCCGAGGGCGATCCCAATTCCGGCGTGGTGATCGGCGACGACGGCGTGCTGATCGTCGACACCACCGCCACCCCGGCGATGGCGCAGGACCTGATCGCGCGCATCCGCACCATCACCGACAAGCCCATCAAGTACGTGGTGCTGTCGCACTACCACGCGGTGCGCGTGCTGGGCGCATCGGCCTACTTCGCCGAAGGCGCGCAGCAGATCATCGCCAGCCGCGGCACGTGGGAAATGATCGTCGAGCGCGGCGAGGCCGACATGAAGTCCGAGATCGAGCGCTTCCCTCGCCTGTTCGCCGGCGTCGAAACCGTGCCCGGCCTGACCTGGCCGACGCTGGTGTTCGACAAGGAAATCACGCTGTTCCTCGGCAAGCTGGAAGTCCGCATCGCCCACCTGGGCTCGGGCCACACGAAGGGCGACACCGTGGTCTGGCTGCCGCAGCAGAAGGTGCTGTTCTCGGGTGACCTGGTCGAGTACGACGCCGCCTGCTATTGCGGCGACGCCCAACTGGAAGAATGGCCCGCCACGCTCGACGCGCTGCAGGCGCTCAACCCCGAAAAGCTGGTTCCCGGCCGCGGTCCCGCGCTGACCACGCCGGACGAGGTGAAGAAGGGCCTTGCCTACACCAAGGACTTCGTCACCACGCTGTTCCAGTCGGGCAAGGAAGCCGTGGCCGAGAAGCTCGACCTGAAGGCCGCGATGGCGCATACGCGCCAGGCCATGGATCCCAAGTTCGGCCATGTCTTCATCTACGAGCACTGCCTGCCGTTCGATGTCTCGCGCGCTTATGACGAAGCCAGCGGCATCCGCCACCCGCGCATCTGGACCACGCAGCGCGACAAGGAAATGTGGGCCGCGCTGCAGGACTGAGCGACAGAAGAACCCACGACAAGTCGGGCAACGAAGCATCAAGAGTTGGATGGAGAGACAGGCAATGAGCAACATCGACTACCAGCGGTTGTCGTTTGAGTACCAGCCCTGCGCGGAACAGCGCGGCGCGCAGGCGGATGGCCCGGTCCATCCTGTCGTGGTGGTGGGCGCCGGCCCGATCGGACTGGCTACCGCCATCGACCTGGCCCAGCGCGGCGTGCGCGTGGTGCTGGTCGACGACGACTGCACGCTGTCCACCGGTTCGCGCGCCATCTGCTTCGCCAAGCGCACGCTGGACATCTTCGACCGGCTGGGCTGTGGCGAGCGCATGGTGGACAAGGGCGTGAGCTGGAACGTCGGCAAGGTGTTCCTGCGCGACCAGCAGGTCTACAGCTTCGACCTGCTGCCGGAAAGCGGCCACCGTCGCCCGGCCTTTATCAACCTGCAGCAGTACTACGTCGAAGGCTTCCTGCTGGAGCGCGCGCAGGCGCTGGCCAATATCGAGATCCGCTGGCACAACAAGGTGGTCGGGCTGGAGCAGCGCGCGGATGGAGCGGTGCTGACCATCGAGACGCCCGAACGCTGCTATCCGCTGGCCGCGCGCTACGTGGTGGCCGCCGATGGCTCGCGCAGCCCGATGCGCAAGCTGCTCGGCCTGGACAGCAAGGGCCGCACCTTCCGCGACCGCTTCCTGATCGCCGACGTGAAGATGGAGGCCGACTTCCCCAGCGAGCGCTGGTTCTGGTTCGACCCGCCCTTCCACCCCAACCAGTCGGTGCTGCTGCACCGCCAGCCGGACAATGTCTGGCGCATCGACTTCCAGCTCGGCTGGGATGCCGATCCGGTGCTGGAAAAAACGCCCGAGCGCGTGATCCCGCGCGTGCAGGCGCTGCTCGGCAAGGACGTGAAGTTCGAGCTGGAATGGGTCAGCGTGTACACCTTCTCGTGCCTGCGCATGGACAGCTTCCGCCACGGCAATATCCTGTTCGCCGGCGACTCGGCGCACGGCGTGTCGCCGTTCGGGGCGCGCGGCGCCAACAGCGGCGTGCAGGATGCCGAGAACCTGGCATGGAAGCTGGCCTACGTGCTGCAGGGCCACGCCGCCGACAGCCTGCTCGACACCTATGCCAGCGAGCGCGAATACGCCGCCGACGAGAACCTGCTGAACTCGACCCGCGCCACCGATTTCATCACGCCCAAGAGCGCCGTCAGCCGCGTGTTCCGCGACGCGGTGCTGACCTTGTCGAAGCGGCACGCCTTTGCCCGCGGCCTGGTCAACAGCGGCCGCCTGTCGGTGCCGGCCGTGCTGCACGGCTCGCCGCTGAACACCGCCGACGCCGATGAAGGCTATGCCGGCGGCATGGTGCCGGGAGCGGTCTGCGCCGACGCGCCGGTGTCCGGGCCGCAAGGTGCCGGCTGGCTGCTGTCGCACCTGGGGCAGGATTTCACCGTGCTGCTGTTCGGCAATCCCGATGCCATCGACGCCGCCACGCTGGCGGACCTGTCCGCGCTCAGGCAAGGCACCGTACCGCTGCGGCTGGTCTACGTCACGGACGCGGCGCAGCCGGCGATGACCTGTTCCAGCGCCACGGTGCTGCGCGACGACCAGGGCCTGGCCGCGGCCCGCTACGGCGCCGCGCCCGGCACCTGCTACCTGGTGCGCCCCGACCAGCATGTGTGCGCGCGCTGGCGCCGCGCCGACCCCGCCGCGATCCGCGCCGCGCTGGCGCGCGCCACCGGAGCCGGCCTGGCCGCGCCGGCCCCGGACCGGATCGCCGCCTGAATCACGCCGGACAGCACGCCGGACAGCACGAAAACAGGAGACGACAACATGCCCGCCACCCTCAACACCCAACCCAACCTGGCCCGGCCCGACGATTTCTACGAAGCGTTGATCGAGATGCACCGCGACCTCGACGACGCCCAGAGCCAGGCCGCCAACGCGCAGCTGATCCTGCTGCTGGCCAACCATATCGGCGACCACGACGTGTTGCTGGCCGCGCTGCAGGCGGCTCGCGAAGGCGTGGCCGACATGCCGGGCGCGGCAGCGCCGGCAGCCTGACCCGGCACGGGCGCGGCCAGGCCGCGCCCCACACCGCTCTTTCCCTGGCCCGACCCAGGTCCGCCAGCTAGCGCGCAGCAGACGCGCCCGGCAGCGCCATCCCTGGCTGCAACCACCCCGACGCAACCCGCGCAGCCACCACCGCAGCTACCAACAATACGGAGACAAACACCATGAGCCATCCGGTCTCAGGGGATCTTGCGTCCCTGCACCTGACGCCCACCACTTCCACCACTTCCACCACTGCCCCGCCCACGCTGGCGGCGTGCGAGGAAGACGCGCTCTACCGCAAGGTATGGCTGCGCATCATCCCCTTCCTGTTCGTCTGCTACGTGGTCTCGTTCCTGGACCGCATCAACATCGGTTTCGCCCAGTTGCAGATGAAGCAGGACCTCGGCTTCAGCGACGCCATGTACGGGCTGGGCGCCGCGATCTTCTACGTCGGCTACGTGCTGTGCGAGGTGCCCAGCAACATGCTGCTGGCGCGCTTCGGCGCGCGCCGCACCTTCACCCGCATCATGGTGCTGTGGGGCCTGGCATCGGTGGGCATGATGGCCGTGTCGACGCCGGCGCAGTTCTACACGCTGCGCTTCCTGCTGGGCGTGTTCGAGGCTGGTTTTTTCCCCGGCATCGTGCTCTACCTGACCTACTGGTTCCCCGCGCGGCGCCGCGCCGCGGTCATGGCCATCTTCTTTGCCGGCGTGGCGGTGGCGGGCGTGCTCGGCGGCCTGGTCTCCGGCTGGATCATGCGCGACATGGCCGGCGTGCTTGGCCTGCAGGGCTGGAAATGGATGTTCGCGATCGAAGGCGCGCCCGCGGTCTTCCTGGGGTTGATTGCCGCACGCTGCCTGGTGGACGGTCCGGAACACGCCCGCTGGCTCAGCGCCGGCGAGCGCGCTTATCTGATCCGCGCCGCGGCCGGCGAGGCGGCCAACGCCGCCGATGCAGGCAAAGGCGGCCATTCGCTGCAGGCGCTGCGCCAGGTGCTGCGCAACCCGCGCGTGTACCTGTTCGCCTTTATCTATTTTTCGCTGACGTGCGGTTCGCTCGCGCTGAGCTTCTGGATGCCGCTGATCATCCGCGACTTCGGCATCACCGATGTGATGTCGGTCAGCCTGTATTCGGTGGTGCCCAATGCCGTCGGCGCGGTCGGGCTGATCCTGATCGCGCGCCACTCCGACCGCACCGGCGAGCGCCACCGGCACTTCCTGCTGTGCACCGCTGGCGGCGCGCTGGCGCTGGCCGCGCTCACGCTGCATCCGACCAGCCTGGCCATGATGCTGGCGATCCTCTCGGTTGCCGCCGTGCTGATCTTTGCCGCGCTGCCGGTGTTCTGGTCGCTGCCGCCCAGCTACCTGCCGGGCGCAGGGGCAGCGGCCGGCATTGCGATGATCAGCAGCGTCGGCATCACCAGCGGCATCGTCAGCCCATGGGTGATCGGGCAGATCAAGACCCGCACCGGCAGCCTCGACCATGCGCTGTTGCTGCTGGCCGCGCTGTTGCTCGCCAGCGGGCTCGCGATGTGGCTGGGCGTACCGCGCCAGGCCACGCAAGGATCCCGCCAGGCCCGGCAGGATTGACCTGCAGGAAAGGCCTGCAACGGGTTTCGTCAAACCGGAATGTCCGCACCCGCGCGGGTGCGGCGTTCAGTGGGACCGGCCGCAGGGAATGACCTGCGCGATCTCCTCGCGCATCACCTCGACCACATCATCGATCTCCAGCCCTTCGGCCGTCACCAGCACGTCCTGTCCGCGGCCGATCGCGTAGACCACGCCGCGCCAGCGGCCGGGCTCGACGGCCTCGCACAGGCGGATATTGAACTCGGTGTCCTGGTCCTGGCTGTACACCGTCACCAGGTCACCAATCTGGGGTGCCCGGACCGATTCTCCGTCGAACGCCCGGGCCACCACGGTCACCGGCGACTGCGTCAGTCCCCTGGCAAATCTTGCACGCATGGTCCGCTCCTCTAATGCGATCCAAGTCCAGCTTACAAGAGGGGCGCCAAATAACCAGAAATTTCAACGAGAAAGTCGGGCTTGCTGCCCTCCGCGCGCACTCTGGGCTGTCAGACAGCGCCGGATAGACAGCCGCCGTACATTGCCCACAATAAAGGCATCGACAGTCACGGAGACAGCAAAATGGGCACCAGCATACACGTCGTGCCGCATCGGGATGGCTGGGATGTCATCCATGAAGGCGCTCGCTACGCCGAATCCCACCACGCCACCCAGGAAGAAGCCATCGCCGTCGCGACCACGCAGGCGCAACGCGAGCATGTTGAACTGCTGGTCCACGGCCGCGATGGCCAGATCCGCTCGCGCAACAGCTTCGGCCAC
The DNA here is from genome assembly GCF_000426345.1 of Cupriavidus phytohabitans. Taxonomy (GTDB): domain Bacteria; phylum Pseudomonadota; class Gammaproteobacteria; order Burkholderiales; family Burkholderiaceae; genus Cupriavidus. Next base: position 13,312 of record NZ_AUFE01000050.1, read on the forward strand.
GATCCGCGCACCATACCGGGCTAAACCGCGTCTCGCCGGATAACGCTTCCGGCGTCCAACCCTGCGCAGGCGCATCGATGCCACCGCACCGGGACGACCACAATGACCTGAAGTCAGCTGCCGCCATCGCAGCCGCGGCGGTGCCGCTGCCTCGGGTCGACGCCCCCGCGCAGAGCCCCTTCTCCGGCCCCTTCGCCAATGCCCTCGCGGTGCAGGCCGAAGCGCTTGCCACGCACCGGGTGGTACTGCTGGGCGAAAGCACGCACGGTACCGCGGAGTTCTACCATGCACCCGGCCCGACAGCTACGAACACCTGTTCCACCAGGCCGGGCACGCGCAATGCTGGCTCGACTTGCGGGGCGCGCGCGGCGGCGCGCTCGACGACGCCCGCAACGCGTTGCTGCCGCCGCGGCAGGAGCGCTTCATCGGGGTCATCTACCGGCCCGAAACAGAATTGCAGAGCCACTATGCGCGCGCGACACTGCCGCGGCAGTTCGACGCGCTGCTGTGGTTAGACCGCTCGCGTGCGGTCCCGGCGTTTCCGGCCAGTCCGGCTCCGGGCCCGACGGAAACGTGGCCGGCCGGACTATAGAGCAGAGGCTATTTGCGGGATTTTGGAGCCTTCGGCTCCGACGCCGGATAGTCATACCGCTGCGCAGACTGCGGCCCCTCGTTCACCGCTGGCGACGCCGGCATGGCGGGCGTGGCCGGTGTTGCGCGGCCGCCGCTGGTGGAAGGCGAAGCAGGGGAAGCAGGCGTAGCCGGCGTGGCGCGGCGCGTATCGCCCTGCCCCGGAATGACATCGGACGCAGCCATCCCCGGCGCACGGGTGTCGGCGCCCGGCCGCGTGGTCTGCGCCCAGGCCGGAACACTCAGCAGCACGGCCAGTGCAAAGCTTGCAAGGTGCTTCATGGCAGTAACTCCTTGTTTCTCCTTGTTGCCGTGGATAGCCGGCCAACACCTTGGCAGCCGGCCGCGAAGCCTTGGCCGATGCGAAAGTCGTGCCATGCGGCGCTCCCCTGCGCCTCACCCGCCGGTACGGTCCGGCGCCACGCTGACGTGGTTGACGACCTCTCGCGCGCCGCCGGCCGCGCGGATGCACGCCTCGATCGCCGCACGAGCCGCCTGCGTGCCGACCGCGCCTTCGATGGTGACGCGCCCGTTCGAGACGTTCAGCGCGATCTCGCTGACATCGAGGCCGCTGTCCCACAGCCGCGCGCACAGCGCGGCCTGCAGTTCGACGTCAGCGGCGGTGACAGCAGTGCCGCGCGGATTGGCTGGCGGCGTATTGGAAGAATCCTGCATGCGTGGCCCCCGGCGTCAGTACATGCGCATGCCATGGCCCGGATGCGCAGCCGTAGCCTCGCCCCGCGCCACGCGCAGGTGGTTCACCACCTCCGTGACGCCGTAGATCTCGTCCGCGATATCTTCGATCCGGTACTTCTGCTGGCGATGGGGCACGCAGCCCTCCAGCGTGACCACGCCTTGCTCCACCCGCACCTCGACGTCTTCCACCTCAAGCCGGGCGCTGCGCGTGAGCTGCTCGCACAGGTCCTCGAGGATGCGCGCATCGCTGCGCTGGTAGTTGCGCGGACCTACCGGACGTACCGGGCGCGGGCCGCCGCGATACAGGTCCATGCGCTCGTTGTAGCCGGTGAATTGGCGGTAAGGATCACGCCCGCGCGGCGCTTGCCCGGCGCGTGCGTCTGACGCGCTGCCGGGCTGCCGGCCGTGCGTGCCGCCGAATTCGCCGGGCTTCACCGGCTTGTCATAGTCATAGACGCCATAGGCACCTACGTAATGGCTGCGCATGTCGGTTTCGGGCACGGCGCTTTCGTGCCACGGTTGTCCGCGCCAGTTGTCTCTTCGGTCCATTGTCGTCTCCGCTTGCCGTGCCGGTATCTGCAGCGCCGCTATCTGCAGTACCGCTGTCTGCCGTACTGCTATCTGCCGTACCGCTATTTCTGCCGCGGCGGCACCAGGCCGCGGTCGGGCTGGCTGAGCTTGCCGGCGCGCAACTGCCGCACCGCGCATGCCAGCGCACGCGCCACGTTATCCACCTCGCCAAGCACGCCTTCATCCTCGTCCGATTCCACATGGCTGGTGGCATATGGCTTGTAGTAGCCGATAAACCGATCCAGCCGCGCCTGCGGGCCGGCATCGACCAGGCCCATCCAGTCGAGCCAGTCGGACAGCGCGCGGCGCACGCCTTCGATGCCGGCCACGTCGCCGTGGACCACCAGCCCATAGGTACGGCCTGCCAGATGCTTGGGATAGTCCCACCCCGCCAGTTCGATCGACTTGGCTCGCACCACGTCCTTGCCCTGCGTGCTGGTCGGATCCGGGTTGCCGCCATCGGCACAGACCAGCCTGTCCATCATCAGCTTCAGCGGGCTGCTGGCCTGGTACCAGTAGACCGGCGTGACGATCAGCACGCCATGGCAGCCGGCCCAGCGCGGATAGATGTCGTTCATCCAGTCGTTGATCTGGCCGAGCGCATGGTTGGGGTAGCAGCTGCAGGGCCAGTGGCATAGCGGCATCGACGTCGAGACGCAGCCCTTGCACGGATGGATGCGCAAGTCGGCATCGGACGCAAGCAGGCTCAGGTCGAGCATATCGGCTTCCATGCCCTCCGCTTCCAGCGTTGCACGCGCACGCTGCGAGAGTCGCCAGGACTTGGACATCTCGCCGGGGCAGGTGTAGTCGTTGCGCGCCGCGGCACAGACCAGCAGCACCCGCGAGGGTGTGGCAGGGTCGGCCTGCCGCTGCTGCGCCACGCGCACCGCCTCGCTGGCCGCGCGCCATTCGTCGGACAGCTCGTAGTCCGGATCGGCGTAGCCGGGCCCGGCCCTGTGCTTGAGCGGCGCCTTGCGGCCCTCCTGGTAGGCCTCCCACGCAATGCGCTCGAGCCGCGCCAGGGCTTCATCCTCGTCACGGTAGGCAGGGTCGGTGAAGCGCGCCATGAAGCGCCGCCGGAAGGTTTCGCGCGGCAGCGGCTCGCTCACCTGTCCCTTGCGGACATCGGCGGGATCGCCGGGATAGCGCGGCTTGCGGGGTGCATCCGGCGCCGGCTGGTTCGGCTTGTGCGTCGGGTCTGGCATAGGTATCTCCATGCGACTCTTGACTCTGGTGTGGGTGCCGATGCAGGACATGCAAGATAGACGCCACCATCCGCCCGCCAAGTGCAGCGGGTGCGGCCACGCAGCTTTTACAAGGCCGCCGCCGGCGCTGCATGTACATTTTTCCTCGCTTGAGGCGCCTGCGCGACGCTGCGACGACCGCTGGCCGGCGCGGCGCCGGTGCGGCGGCACTGGCACGGAAACTGCCGCCGCTGCCATCAATTCCACTCCGGATGCCGTCATGGATGTGATGGAAATTCTGGTCGATGTGATGCGCGAGGACGAGGCGCTGAAGAAGAATCCCGCCGTACCGTGCCGGAGTGCCCGGCAATGACCCAACGCGACGCGAGCGCCGGCTCGGGCGATAACCGCAGCATCGCCCGCTACCTCAGGCGCCACGGCATCCAGGTGGTGACTGCGGAATCGTGTACCGCTGGCCTCATTGCATCGCGCATCGCCGAGGTGCCGGGCTGCGGCGATGTCCTGTATTGCTCGATCGTCGCGTATTCGCCATCGGCGAAGGAGCAGTTGCTGCGCGTGCCGTCGGAAACCATCCGCCGGTACGGGCTGACCAGCGAAGAAGTGTCGCTGGCGATGGCACTGGGCGCGATGCAGCTCACCGGCGCCGACCTGGCGCTGGCGAACACCGGCGTGGCCGACGACGGCGGCGACGGTGACACCCCGGCCGGCACGCAATGCTTTGCGTGGGTCTTCCGCCGACCCGGCCATGCCGGCCATGTGGACCGCGAAGTGCTGGCCGCGCCGGCGGGCGTGGCGGTGTTCACGGAAACCCGGCGCTTCCCCGGCGAACGCAATGCCGTGCGGGAAGCCGCGGCGGACTGGGCGCTGGCCCGGATCTGCCATTACCACGAACTGGCGCGCCGCGGCGAAGGCACCCGCACCGCGGCGCGCGGCTGAATTGCCGGACACGCCCTCGGGCGCAACGGCATAACCCAGGGCCCTGGGCCCGACCGACGTAGTCTTGCAATGGAGACCATCATGAAACGCACCCTCGCTACCACGGCACTGGTCGTCGGCACCGCGCTCTGCCTGCCGGCCTTCGCCCAACAGGCGCCGGCCTCGCCTACCGCGCCGAATCCAAGCGCGCCACCGATCGAAGGCGCCGGCGCCTCGCGCAACCAGCCGGCCGCCACCGACATGACCACGGCGCCGACCGACACGACCAAGGACACCGCCAAGAAGTCCAAGTCGACCGGCAAGGAGGCCAAGACCGCCCGCAGCAAGAAGCCTCGTGAGCAGGGCGCGCCGGCCGCACCGACCGCCGATGCGCCGAGCGGCCCGAAGGGCGACTCGCCGGACCCGGCGACCAAGCAGTAGCGCATTGCCGTTGCGCATGCGTTGAGCGCAATCGTAGCGGGGCTTCTGCGGACGGGCTCCCGCCCGATGGGCGCTGCTCAGGTATCCCCGCGCAGCGCCCGGGTCGCCTGCGCCAGCGCGGCTTCCCGCTCGCGCTTGCGCCAGCGGTGGCAGCGCCACAGTTCTTCCAGGTATGGCAGTCCGGCGAGCAAGGCGACCGCGATAAGCAGTCCGCCCAGATAGCCTGGCGGCAGCGGCGTGGGCTTCCACACCAGCGCCAGGCGCGCCGGTTCGCTGCCCGCGCCGAACAGCGCCAGGAACTGGCCCCAGTGCATCACCATCACGTATGAGGCCGCAGCCATCGGCAGGACTTCGAGCAGGCTGTGCATATGCTGCTCGACCGGCGCGATATGGCGGCGCTTGCTCGCGTACTGCACGTCCCACCACGCCGTGGCCTCGTGGAGCACCAGCGCCGCCAGCACGACGGCGATCACCAGCGCATTGACTTCCAGGAACAGCACCATCAGCAGCGGCAGGCCGACCTCGGCCAGCATCAGCATGTGCAGCAACGATTCGCGCACGCCGGCGTTGCGCTCGATGTGCGTAAGCCGGTGGCACAGCCAGTCCCCTGCGCCGGCGAGCAGCCACAGCGGCACGAGGCCGTACATCAACACCAGGCGCGCGGCGTGTTCGAAAGCTTGCAGGTCGGCAGAAGCTGCAGTGGGCATGGTGGGGGGATCCCGACAGTGTCCCGGCAGTGTTCGCGCAGCACCCGGAACAGCTCATGGTTGACCTGCACGCCGCGATACTGGCGCCGCACTACCGCCCGCACGCGCGAGCCCAATGCGAGCGCCCGCAGCGCGCGCGCATAGCGCCGCTGCACCGCCAGCTCGCCCTTGCTGACCGCATGCAGGATGGCGCGGTCCGAGCGGTGCTTGCCAGCACCGCCCCGGCATGCTTCGGCCGGCATCGCCTCTGGCAACTGCCCGAGCTCCAGCAGGCACGCCTGCAGTTCCTGCGCAGCCAGCGCAAAGGCATTGGCGCGGCTGGTCAGCAGCGACTTGAGATGCGGATTGGCGGCGGCGCGAGCCGCGCGCCGGCAATCGTGCTCGCCCTCGCGCGAGACCGCGATCAGCGCGTTGAGCACCAGGATCTTCTTCTTTGCCATCGCACACCTGCCTGGTCCGCGGTCGGACCCGTGAAGTCATCGATCGGGGCCGGCCGAGGCCGGCGGTTGCTGGCGGGCGCCCTGGACATGGCGCATGTCGGCGCGGGACAAGGATAGTGGCTCGGCGTCTGCGCTGCCAGTGCTGTCGCGGGCCGTGCCAAAGGCCCGGCGCGATGCCGCTTGCCAGGCCACGCGTGTTTCGCGCATGCCGCGCAGGTTCATACCGATCAGCGCCAGCTGCAGCACGATCAGCGCATAGGCATCGCCGTGCCACCCCCACGCGATCCATAGCACGTTGCTGGCCAGGAACACCCAGAACCCGGCGCGGCGCCGTCCGATGGAGCGCGATCCAACCAGCCATGTGGCCAGCACCGTCACCACCATCGCCGGCCATTGCGCAGCCTCCAGCCACCAGTCCATGCGCGCTCCCCGTTTTGTCCCTCGTGACATAGGTGACAGAGGGCAAGAAGCGTACCGGGCATTGTGAGTGCGCGCCGCGTGCCAGGCCCGCGGCCGCTTCTTGCCATGGGGCATGGCGTACCCGGTACTTTTTACAAGCGATAGCGTTTGACGCACATTGCCTTTCGCCGGAAATCCTTTGGCATGGCGGGGCTCCGCCGCATATCTTCTATCGAGCGGGCGCGCTGGCACGCACTTCGCATGAATGTGCCATCCCCGCCGGCTGGCCATGTGGCGCCGGGGGGCTTGGGTCTTTGCACCGCCGGAGCCAAACAGTGGGAGGATTTTGTGCGGATCTGCCAGATCGACCTGACCGGAACCCCGGACGCCGACGAACACGCCTTGCAACGCGTGGCGGCACTGGGCTTCGACCACGTACTGATCGGCGGCTGGCCGCACCTGGCCGGGGCTGACACGCTGGCGGCGTGCGCCCGGCACGGGCTGGCGCCGCTGCTCGACATCTCACTGGACCGCTACAGCGCCGATGGGGAGCGCGCTGCCGATCCCGGCTGGATAGACGCCGCCGCCCCCGCCTTCGCCCCCCACGAAACCGACAACCATATTCCCGGCGCACGCCTGCGCTGGCATGACCAGCAGGTGGCCGTGGCATTGGTGCAATGGTGGGCCGCGCGGCTGCGCCGGGCATGGGGCTCGGGCGTGGCCGGCTTCTGCTGCCGCGCGCCGGCACGCGTGCCCGGCCGGCATTGGGCGGCGCTGGCAGAAGCGCTGCGCAACGACGCCGCGCCCCCCGAGGCGCGCGGCACGCCGCGCCTGCTGGCGTGGACGCCCGGCCTGACCCCCGCACAGCTGGACGACCTTGCCCCTGCCGGCTTTGATGGCGCCTTCTGCTCGCTGCCGTGGTGGGACTTCCGCAGCGCCTGGCTGACCGAAGAAATCGCACGGTTGCGCCGCTTCGGCCACGTGCTGGCGGCCCCGGCGCTGACGCCTGCCAGCCAGGATGCGCTGAGCGCACGCCGCGCGCTGTGGACCGCTGCCGCGATCGGCGACGGCATCCTGGTGCCGGCCGGCTTCGAGACCGGCGGGGCGCTGGCGCGCGACCCGCTCGCACCGGCTGGCGCAGGCCAGGAAGGGGCACCTTACGACATCACGCACGAACTGCTCGAGGCGACCACGTGGCTCGCCTCGCGCGACCCCGCGCCGGCGCTGGAGGTGCGGCTGCTGAGCGGGCCGGGGGCACCGCTGACGGCGCTGGCGCGCCTGCCCGCACCGAACAGCCTGTGCGCGGATCCCGCCGCAGGCAACGGCTTTGCCGAGCCCGATGGCGCCCCGGCGTTGACGGTGGTGGTCAATCCCGACCCGATGGCGCCCGGCACGCTCGGTGCCGACCGCGTGCTGAGCGCGCTGCCGCATGCCAGCGCCCATCTCGAAGCCACGCCGGGCGGACCCGGCGGCACGCTCGACGCCTACCACCGGCTCGACGCGTTGGGCTCGATCACGCTGGCACCCGCCGACATCCGCCTGTTTGAAGCGCCGCCGGTGCCGCTGACCCGGCCCGGCATGCCGCGCGCCGATGCCAGCGCGCCGCACGGACACGAAACCCTTTCCGCGACCGGGCTGGGCAGCGTGGTCGCCGCCATGGAAGCCCCGCGCATCGCCATCGAGCGGGTCGAGCCCGCCTGCGACGACGGCCGCTTCGCGGTGCGGCGCGTGGTGGGCGAACGCGTGGAAGTCAGCGCCGATATCTGGATGGACGGGCACGACAAGCTTGCCGCCGCGGTGCTGTGGCGCGCCCCCGGCGAGACCGACTGGCACGAAGCGCCGCTGCTCCCCGTGGTCAACGACCGCTGGCAAGGCAGCTTCCCGCTGGTGGCGCTGGGTCGGCATGAGTTCACGGTCGAAGCGTGGCGCGATGCCTATGCCAGCTGGCTCGACGAAATCGGCAAGAAGCGCGCCGCCGGCCTCAACGTCAGCCTCGAAATCGAGGAAGGCGCCCGGCTGATTGCCGACGCCCTGCTGCCGCCCGCCGCCAGGCATGGCAACAACGCGAGGAAAGGCAATGGCAGGAAAAGCGTCCATGAGCCCGCCTCGGACAGCGAACTGTCGGCCATCGTCGATGAACTGACCGCTGCCGCGCGCGACGACGAGCAACGCCTGGAGATCCTGCTGTCGCCACGCACCGCCGCCGCCATGCAGGCCCACATGGCCACGCCGGCCGGCCGCCAGTTCGTCTCGCGCCACCCGGTGGCGCTGCCGGTGGAAGCCGACCGCCTCGCCGCCCGCTACGCCAGCTGGTACGAGCTGTTCCCGCGCTCGCAAAGCAACGACGAGCAGCGCCACGGCACCTTCGACGATGTCATCGCGCGGCTGCCTGCCATCCGCGCGATGGGCTTCGACGTGCTCTACTTCACGCCTATCCACCCGATCGGCCGCACCCACCGCAAGGGCCGCAACAACAGCCTGCGCGCCGAGCCCGGCGAACCGGGCAGCCCCTATGCCATCGGCGGCGAGGAAGGCGGGCACGATGCCTTGCACCCCGAGCTGGGCACGTTCGACGACTTCCGCCGGCTGTGCGGCGCCGCGGCCGCGCACGGGCTCGAGATCGCGCTCGACTTCGCGATCCAGTGCTCGCCCGACCACCCGTGGCTGAAAGACCATCCCGAATGGTTCGCGCACCGCCCCGACGGCTCGCTGCGCTACGCCGAGAACCCGCCGAAGAAGTACGAGGACATCGTCAACGTCGACTTCTACGCCGTGCCACCCGCCGGCGCCGCGCTGTGGCAGGCCCTGCGCGACGTGGTGATGTTCTGGGCGGATCACGGCGTGCGCATCTTCCGCGTCGACAACCCGCATACCAAGCCGCTGCCGTTCTGGGAATGGATGATCGCCGGCGTGCGCGCGCGCCACCCGGACACCATCTTCCTGGCCGAGGCCTTCACGCGGCCGAAGATGATGGCACGGCTCGCCAAGCTGGGATTCAGCCAGTCATACACCTACTTCACCTGGCGCAATACCAAGTGGGAGCTGACCGAGTACCTGACCGAGCTGACGCAGGGCCCGCTGCGCGAATTCTTCCGCCCGCACTTCTTCGTCAATACGCCGGACATCAACCCCTACTTCCTGCACCACGGCGGCCGCCCCGCATTCCTGATCCGCGCCGCGCTGGCCACGCTGCTGTCGGGCCTGTGGGGCATGTACAACGGCTTCGAGCTGTGCGAGAGCGCGCCCTTTGTGCTCGACGGCAAAGTGCGCGAGGAATACCTCGACTCCGAGAAATACCAGTTGCGCGCCCGTGACTGGCACCAGAGCGGCAACATCGTCGCCGAGATCTCGCGCCTGAACGAAATCCGCGCCGGCCACCCCGCGCTGCAGAGCCACCTGGGACTGCGCTTCTACCACGCCGGCAGCAATGCCGTGCTGTGGTTCGCGCGCTTCATCCCGGGCAGCGACTACCTGTTCGGCGACGACGTACTGCTGGCCGCGATCAACCTGGACCCGCACAATGCGCACGAGGCCGATATCGAACTGCCGCTATGGGAATGGGGCCTGTCCGACCATGCGCGCGTGGCCGTGCACGACCTGATGCGCGGCCAGCGTTTCGAGCTGCAGGGCAAGCACCAGCGCATCCGCCTCGACCCCGAGCAACTGCCCTTCGCGGTGTGGCACGTGCGCCCGCTGGACCGGCCGGCGCCGCGCCCCGCCGCCGCCCCGGCATCGGCCGACCCGCATGGCGCCTGACCGGCATACGTGGAGACACGATGAAACGCCTCACCGAAACCGCCAGCGCCGCGCTGCTCAATGCCGACCCGCTCTGGTACAAGGACGCGGTCATCTACCAGCTGCACATCAAGTCGTTCTTCGATGCCAACGGCGACGGCGTGGGCGATTTCGCCGGGTTGCTGGCCAAGCTCGACTACCTGGTGAACCTTGGCGTCGACACCATCTGGCTGCTGCCGTTCTACCCGTCGCCGCGCCGCGACGACGGCTACGACATCGCCGACTACCGCAACGTCCATCCCGACTACGGCACGCTGGCCGAGGCGCGCCGCTTTATCGCCGCGGCGCATGCGCGCGGGCTGCGCGTGATCACCGAGCTGGTGATCAACCACACTTCGGACCAGCACCCGTGGTTCCAGCGCGCGCGGAAGGCCAAGCCAGGCTCCGCCGCGCGCCGCTACTACGTCTGGTCTGACCACGACCAGGCCTATGCCGGCACGCGCATCATCTTCTGCGATACCGAGAAATCCAACTGGAGCTGGGACCCGGTCGCCGGCGCCTACTTCTGGCACCGCTTCTACTCGCACCAGCCCGACCTGAACTTCGATAACCCGCAGGTGCTCAACGAGGTGCTGTCGGTCATGCGCTTCTGGCTGGACATGGGCATCGACGGGCTGCGGCTGGACGCGGTGCCGTACCTGGTCGAGCGCGAGGGCACCAGCAACGAGAACCTGCCCGAGACCCACGCGGTCATCCGCAATATCCGCGCCTACCTCGACCAGCACTTCCGCGGGCGCATGCTGTTGGCCGAAGCCAACATGTGGCCGGAAGACGCGCAGCAGTACTTCGGCCTGACCGGCCCCGAGCCCGAAGGCGACGAATGCCACATGGCCTTCCACTTCCCGCTGATGCCGCGCATGTACATGGCGATCGCGCGCGAAGACCGCTTCCCGATCACCGACATCATGCGCCAGACGCCGGAGGTGCCGCCCAACTGCCAGTGGGCGATCTTCCTGCGCAACCATGACGAGCTGACATTGGAAATGGTGACCAGCAGCGAGCGCGACTACCTGTGGGAGGTCTATGCGTCCGACCGGCGCGCGCGCATCAACCTCGGCATCCGCCGCCGGCTGGCGCCGCTGATGGAGCGCGACCGGCGCCGCATCGAGCTGATGAACAGCCTGCTGTTCTCGATGCCGGGCACGCCGGTGATCTACTACGGCGACGAGATCGGGATGGGCGACAACATCCACCTGGGCGACCGCGACGGTGTGCGCACGCCGATGCAGTGGTCGCCCGACCGCAACGGCGGCTTCTCGCACGCCGATCCCGAGCGGCTGGTCCTGCCGCCGCTGCAGGGACCGCTGTACGGCTATGAGGCCGTCAACGTCGAGGCGCAGACGCGCGACCCGCATTCGCAGCTCAACTGGATGCGACGCATGCTGGCGCTGCGGCGCAAGCACCGCGCCTTCGGCCGCGGCACGCTGCGCTTCCTGTTCCCCGGCAACCGCAAGATCCTGGCGTACCTGCGCGAGCACGAGGGCGAGCACATCCTGTGCGTGGCCAACCTGTCGCGCGCCCCGCAGGCCGTCGAGCTGGATCTGTCCGCGTTCAACGGCCGAGTGCCGGTCGAAATGATGGGCGCCACGCCTTTCCCCGCGATCGGCACGCTGACCTACCTGCTGACACTGCCGCCCTATGGCTTCTACTGGTTCGTACTGAGCGAGGAGGCACAGCCGCCGTCATGGCATGTGGAAGCGCCTGAGCAGATGCCAGACCAGATCACCCTTGTGATGCAGAACATCGGCCGCCCCGAACTGACCGATGCGTCGCGCCGTGCCCTGGCCACCGAGGTGCTGCCCCACTACATCAGCCGCCGCCGCTGGTTCGGCAGCAAGCACGAGCGTATCGAGCGCGTCGGCATGGCGTACCTGCTGCCGTTCACGCGCGGCAGCAGCGGCGAGGATGTCTACCTTGGCGAAGTCGAGGTGGCGTTGTCCGGCCGCACCGAGCGTTACCAGTTGCCGGTCGGCATCCTGTGGGACCGCGAAAGCGCCGACAGCGTGTCGCAGCTGGCGCACGGGCTGTCGATGGCGCGTGTGCGCCAGGGCAGCCGCGTGGGGCTGGCCACCGACGGCTTCGTGGTCGAGCCGTTCGCGCGCGAGGTGGTGCAGGCGCTGCGCCGGGGCGCGGAGCTGCAGGCCGGACCGGACCGGATCCGTTTCCGCGCCGAGCCCGGACTGGCAGCGCTGGAGCTGGAGCGCGACCCGATCGAGTGGATGTCGGCCGAGCAGTCGAACAGTTCGCTGTCGTACAACAACACCGCGGTGCTCAAGCTGGTGCGGCGGCTATCCGGCGGCATCCATCCCGAGGCCGAGATGACGCGCTATCTGACCGCGCGGGGCTATGCGCACTCGGCCCCGCTGCTGGGCGAGGTCGTACGCACCGGCGCCGACGGCGTGCCGCATACGCTGATGCTGCTGCAGGGCTATATCCTGAACCAGGGCAACGGCTGGGACTGGACCCTGGACTACCTGGGCCGCGCCATCGACGATGCGCTGCCGGCGCAGGAAAGCGAGGCCGAGTTCGCCGAGGCCATGACCGGCTACGCGGCGCTGGCGGGCACGCTGGGGCGGCGCCTGGCCGAGCTGCATGCGGTGCTGGCGCGCCCGACCGACGACGAGGCTTTTGCGCCGGTGCCCGCCACCGAGGCCGATGCGCGCGACTGGGCGGCGCAGGCGCTGCAGGCGCTGCACCGCGCGCTGGCGCTGGTCGGCAAGCGCGCCGACAGCGTCCAGGGCTCGGTGCAGCCGGCGTTCGAAGCCGACGCGCAGACACTGTTGGCCGCGCACGGCGCACTGCCCGCGCTGGTCGAACAACTGGCCATGGCCGCGCCCGGCAGCCTGCGGACGCGCTTCCACGGCGACTTCCACCTTGGCCAGGTGCTGATCGCGCAAAACGACACCTACCTGGTCGATTTCGAGGGCGAGCCGGGCATGCCGCTGGACTGGCGCCGGCGCAAGACCTCGCCGCTGCGCGACGTGGCCGGATTGCTGCGCTCGCTGGATTATGCCGCCGCCACGGTCGGCACCGACCGCCAGGAACGCACCCACACCGAGCTGCCGCCGCAGCTGGCGGAACGCCGCGCGCTGCTGCTCGAGCGCTTCCGCGCCACCGCCAACGAGGCCTTCCTGAATTGCTACCGCCAGCATATGGAGGCATCGCCCGCTGCCTGGGTCGACCCGGGCCAGTTGCAGCCGCTGCTGGACCTGTTCCTGCTTGAACGCGCCGCCTACGAGGTCGACTACGAAGCCGCCAACCGGGTGGCGTGGATCGACCTGCCGGTCAGCGGGCTGGCACGCCTGCTGCGCAAGCTGCTGGCGCGGCCGGGAGGCCAGCCATGAGCCCCCCGACCGCGGCAACGCGCGGCGCGCCGGGCACCGGCATGCTGCCGGGCCACGAACTCGACGCGCTGCTGGGCGCGCGCCACCACGACCCGTTCGCGGTGCTGGGCCCCCACTCCGACGGCGACGGGCTGCTGGTGCGCGCCTGCCTGCCCGGCGCCGTGGCAGCGCAGTTGGCCTCTGCCGATGGCGCCACGCTGGCCGAGATGGAACGGCTGCACCCCGGCGGCATCTTCGCTGCGCGCCTGCCCGGCAACGCGGGCCGCGCCACGGCGTCGGACTATCGCATCCGCGTGACCTGGCCGGACGGCACCGAGCAGTGCAGCGCCGACCCGTATGCCTTCAACCTGCTGCTGGGCGAACTGGATCTGCACCTGATTGCCGAGGGCCGCCACTTCGAGCTGGGCGAGTGCCTGGGCGCGCAATGGCAGCGTGTGGACGGCATCGACGGTGTGCGCTTCGCGGTGTGGGCGCCGAACGCGCGGCGCGTGTCCGTGATCGGCGAATTCAACGGCTGGCACCAGGCGCGCCATCCGATGCGGCTGCGCCATCCCAGCGGCATCTGGGAGCTGTTCGTGCCGGCCGCACTGGGCGCCGAGCCCGGCAGCCGCTACAAGTACGACCTGCTCGACCCGGACGGCACCGAGCTGCCCGACAAGGCCGACCCGCTCGCGCTCGCCACCGAAGCGCCGCCGGAGACCGCCTCGGTCGTCACCGCGCCGGGCAAGGGCGCGCCGCCGTTCGAATGGCACGACGACGACTGGATGGCGCGCCGCAGGGCCGCCGATCCTTACGCCCTGCCGATGTCGGTCTACGAAGTCCATGTCGGCTCCTGGCTGCGCGCCGCCAACGACAGCCGCCACGGCTGGGACATCCTGGCCGAGCGGCTGGTGCCGTACGTGCAGGAGCTCGGCTTCACGCATATCGAACTGCTGCCCATTACCGAACACCCCTTTGGCGGCTCGTGGGGCTACCAGCCGCTGTCGCTGTATGCGCCGACCGCGCGGCTGGGGCCGCCCCAGGCCTTCGCCGCCTTCGTCGACCGCTGCCACCAGGCCGGCATCGGCGTGATCCTGGACTGGGTGCCGGCGCATTTCCCGACCGACCCGCACGGGCTCGCGCGCTTCGACGGCACCGCGCTCTACGAGCACATGGATCCGCGCGAAGGCTTCCACCAGGACTGGAACACGCTGATCTACAACCTCGGCCGCAACGAGGTGCGCGGCTTCCTGCTGGCCGGCGCGCTGCACTGGCTGGAGCACTTCCATGCCGACGGGCTGCGCGTCGACGCGGTCGCTTCCATGCTCTACCGCGACTACAGCCGCGAGCCGGGGCAATGGGTACCGAACCGCTACGGCGGCCGCGAGAACCTGGAGGCGGTCGCGTTTCTGCGCGAACTCAACAGCGTGGTCCATGAACGCTGCCCCGGCACGCTCACCATCGCCGAGGAATCCACCGCCTGGCCCGGCGTCACCGCCAGCGTGGCCAGCGGCGGGCTGGGCTTCGACTTCAAGTGGAACATGGGCTGGATGCACGACACGCTGCGCTACCTTGGGCATGAGCCGGTACACCGCGCCTGGCACCACCAGGACATGACCTTCGGGCTGGTCTATGCGTGGTCCGAGGCCTTCGTGCTGCCGCTGTCGCACGACGAGGTCGTGCACGGCAAGGGCTCGATGCTTGGCAAGGTGCCCGGCGACAACTGGCAGCGCTTTGCCGGCCTGCGCGCCTACTACGGCTTCATGTGGACCCATCCCGGCAAGAAGCTGCTGTTCATGGGCGGCGAGCTGGCGCAGTGGCAGGAATGGAACCACGACGCCGAGCTCGACTGGGCGCTGCTGGACCACCCCATGCACCGCGGCATGCATGCGCTGGTGCGCGACCTGAACCGGCTCTACCGCGAGCTGCCGGCGCTGCACGCGCTCGACCACAGCCCCGAGGGCTTCCAGTGGGTGGTCGGCGACGACAACCACAACAGCGTGTTTGCGTGGCTGCGGCGCGCCGCGCCGGGCAGCCGCGAAGTCGTGCTGGTGGTGGTCAACATGACGCCGGTGCCGCGCCGGGGCTACCGGGTCGGCGTGCCCTTTGCCGGCACCTGGCGGGAATGCCTGAACACCGATGCCGAGTGTTATGGCGGCAGCAATGTCGGCAACGGCGGCACGGTGACGGCGGTGGACGTGCCCTCGCACGGGCAGCCGGCCTCGCTCGCGCTGACACTGCCGCCGCTGGCCACGCTGGTGCTGCGGCTCGAGCATGCCGAGGGTGAATAAGGCGCAACGACATGACCCGACCCTTCGCGGACCGGCTGCTGCCGGGCAAGCCCTACCCCATGGGCGCCCACTGGGACGGGCTGGGGGTCAACTTCGCGGTGTTCTCGGCGCATGCTTCGCGCATCGACCTGTGCCTGTTCTCCGAGAGCGGCCGCAAGGAACTGGCACGCCTGCCGCTGCCGGAATGCACCGACGAGATCTGGCACGGCTACCTGCCCAACGCCGCGCTCGGCACGCTGTACGGCTACCGCGCGCACGGCCCCTACGATCCCGCGCACGGGCACCGTTTCAATCCGCACAAGCTGCTGCTGGATCCGTACGCGCGCCAGTTGAGCGGGCCGGTGCGCTGGGCCGACGCGCTATTCGGCTACCGCCTGCAGAGCGCGCGCGGGGACCTGACACCGGACCGCCGGGACAGCGCCCAGAGCATGCCCAAGGCCGTGGTGATCGACGAAAGCTTCCACTGGGGCGACGACCGTCCGCCCGCGGTGCCGTGGCCTGCCACCGTCATCTATGAAGCCCATGTGCGTGGCCTGTCGATGCTGCGCGACGACCTGCTGCCCAACCTGCGCGGCTCTTTCGCCTCGCTGTGCGACCCGCGCTTTATCGACCACCTGGTGCAGATGGGCATCACCACCGTCGAGCTGCTGCCCGTGCATGCCATCCTGCAGGACCGCTTCCTGCTGGAGCGCGGGCTGCGCAATTACTGGGGCTACAACACCATGGCCTACTTCGCCCCGGAACCGGCCTACCTGGGCACCGGGCAGCTGCAGGAATGCAAGGTGGCCATGCGGCGCCTGCATGCGGCCGGCATCGAAGTGATCCTGGACGTAGTCTACAACCACACCTGCGAGGGCAACGAGCTGGGGCCGACGGTATCGTGGCGCGGCCTGGACAACGCCAGCTACTACCGCCTGATGCCGCACGACGGGCGCCACTACATCAACGACACTGGCTGCGGCAACACGCTCAACCTGTCGCACCCGCGCGTGCTGCAGATGGTGATGGACTCGCTGCGCTACTGGGTGGAGTGCTACCACGTCGATGGCTTCCGTTTCGACCTGGGCAGCACGCTGGGGCGCGAGGGCAACGGCTTCGACCAGGGCTCGGGCTTCTTCGATGCGCTGATGCAGGACCCGGTGCTGAGCCGCGTCAAGCTGATCTCGGAACCGTGGGACCTGGGCCCCGGCGGCTACCAGCTCGGCAACCACCCGCCCGGCTTTGCCGAGTGGAACGACAAGTTCCGCGACGCCGTGCGCCGCTTCTGGCGCGGCGATGCCGGCAAGCGCGGCGAACTGGCCGCGCGGCTGGCGGCCTCGGCCGACCTGTTCGACAGGCGCCACAGGCGCCCGTGGGCCAGCGTCAACTTCATCACCGCGCACGACGGCTTTACGCTGGCCGACCTGGCCAGCTACAGCACCAAGCACAACGAGGCGAACGGCGAGGACAACCGCGACGGCACCGATGACAACGCCAGCGCCAACTGGAGCCCGGACGGCAGCATTGAAGGCCCGACCGACGATCCGGAAATCCTGGAGCGCCGCAGCCGCGTGGCGCAGGCACTGATGGCCACGCTGCTGCTCGCGCAAGGCACGCCGATGCTGACCGCCGGCGACGAATGGGGCCGCACCCAGCATGGCAACAACAACGCCTACTGCCAGGACAACGAGATCTCGTGGCTGGACTGGAAGCAGGCCCAGACG
This sequence comes from Cupriavidus phytohabitans, assembly GCF_000426345.1. GTDB lineage: Bacteria > Pseudomonadota > Gammaproteobacteria > Burkholderiales > Burkholderiaceae > Cupriavidus. The sequence goes on from NZ_AUFE01000050.1 coordinate 30,427, forward strand.
CCTGGTGCGCAGCCGCTGCAGCACATGGTCCGGCGCCTGCTTGCGCTGCGCCGGCGGCTGCACGCGCTCACCGGCGACCGCTTTGCCCATGGGCGGCACGAGCCGGCGCGCGGCATCGCCGATATTGCGTGGTTCGATACCGACGGCAATCCGCCCACGCCCGAGGAATGGGCCGACCCCGAAATCCGCACGCTGGCGCTGCGCCGCGCTGCCCCGCCGCCGCAACCCGAGCGCCCGCAACTGGGCTCGCTGCCGGAAGAAGAGGCGGAGGGGGACGATGCGCGCACCGTGCAAGTGACGCTGCTGCTGCTCAACGCCGGCGAGGCCGACGCGTCGTTCCTGCTGCCGGAGCCCAGGCTGGCCTGGACCCTGCTGTTCGACAGCAGCCGGCCCGAAGCCACCGAATCCGAGCTTGCCGGCGAAACGGTGGGCGAAAGCCAAATGGTGCCGGGGCATTCGCTGGTGCTGCTGGCTGCCCCCGCGCGCAGCCGCGAGAGCCCGCACCAGGAAAGCCCGCCGCTGGGGGCGCCGCAGGAGACACAGGAATGACCCGACGCATGCACCGCAGCGCCGCGCCGCCTCCAACGCCACTGCAGAAGCTGGCGCTGCGCGCTGACCTGCAGCCGCATTGGACGGATGCCTGGGACCAGCCCCGGACCGTGTCCGACGACGCGCTGCGGCGCGTGCTGGACGGCCTTGGCCTGCCCTGCTCCACCGCCGGCCAGTGCGAGGCCTCGCACGCCTGGCTCGCGGCCGATGATGCCGCCCACGCGCTGCCGCCGCTGGTCACCGCCGAACGCGGCCAGCCCGTGGCGGTGCCGTGGCCGCACACGCTGCCGCAGCGCGCGTACCGGCTGACGCTCGAAGACGGCGCCATCGTGACCGGCACCGCGGTGCGCGCGCCACACGCGGGCGGCGATCCGGCCGGCGCCATGCTGCTGCCCCCGGTCGACGTCTGCGGCTACCACCGGCTTGAACTGGGCGATGCGCAAACGGTGCTGTCGGTGGCACCTGCGCGCTGCTACGGCGTAGCGGACGCGCTGCGTCATGCCGGCCGCACTGCCGCCGGCGCCGGCGCACGCCCATGGGGCCTGGCGGTGCAGCTCTACAGCCTGCGCCGCGGCGCCGACTGCGGCATGGGTGACCTGACCGCGCTGGCCCAGTGCTGCACCAGCGCCGCCGCCCTGCACGCCGACGCGGTCGCGATCAATCCGCTGCACGCCGGCTTTGCAGCGCTGCCGCAGCGCTACAGCCCGTACGCGCCCTCCAGCCGGCTGTTCCTGAACCCGCTGTACGCCGATCCCGCCGCGATGTTCGGCCAGCAGGCGCTGGACTCTGCCATCGCGGCGCTCGGCATCGGCGAGCAGCTGGCGGCGCTCGAAGCGCTCACTGAGATCGACTGGCTCACGCTGGCGCCATTGCGCTACGCCGTGCTGCACTGGCTCTGGCAGCGGCGCGAGACCCTGCTGCCGCGCACGGTGCTGGACGACTGCGCCGCCTTCCGTGCCCGCGGCGGCACGGCACTGCATGCGCATGCCTGCTATGAAGCGATCCAGGCGCAGCGGCTCGCCACGGCCAGCAACGGCATGAACCACGCTGCGGCGCCGGACTGGCGCTGCTGGCCAGTCACGCTGCGCTCGCCCGCTGATGCCGCGGTGGCGGCCTTCGCCCGCGACCACGCCGACGACGTGGCCTTTCACGCCTTCCTGCAATGGCTCGCCGCCGATGGCATGGCACGTGCGCAGCGCGCCGCGCGCGACGCCGGGATGGCGGTGGGCGTGGTCTGCGACCTGGCCGTCGGCGCCGACCCGGGCGGCAGCCAGGCGTGGACACGACAGCAGGAAATCCTGGCCGGCTTCCATGCCGGCGCGCCGCCGGACGTGTACAACCCGCTTGGCCAGGACTGGGGCGTGGCGGTGTTCTCGCCGCGCGGCCTGCGCCGGCAAGGCTATGCCGCCTTCCTGGAGATGCTGCGCGCCAACCTTTCCCATTGCGGCGGGCTGCGCATCGACCACGTCCTGGGGCTGGCACGTATGTGGCTGGTGCCCGCGGGCGCGTCCGCCAGCGACGGCGCCTACCTGCGCTACCCGCTCAAAGACCTGCTGCGGCTGGTGGCGCTGGAATCCTGGCGGCACCGCGCCATCATCATCGGCGAGAACCTTGGCACGGTTCCCCCCGAGCTGAACGCGGCGCTGGCCGCGCGCGGCGTGCTCGGCATCGACGTGCTGTGGTTCCAGCGCGAGGAAGTGAAGGCGGCCGCAGAGGCGGCCGATCCGGCCATCGAGGCCGATCCGGCGCCGTTCCAGCCGCCCGCGCAGTGGCCGCCCGAAGCCATCGCCACCACTTCCACGCACGACCTGCCCACCGTTGCCGGCTGGTGGGCCGGACGCGACCTCGACTGGCGCGACCGGCTGAAGCTGCTCGCGCCCGGCGCAACCCTGGCGCAGGCGCAGGCAGGCCGCGCCCGCGAGCGCAGCGCGCTGTGGCAGGCGCTGAACCAGGCCGGGCTGTGCCACGGCCCCGAACCCGACCCCGCGCACGCGCCGCTGGATGCCGTGCTGGCCTGGCTGGGCACCGCCCGCACCGCCATGCGCGTGGTGCCGCTGGAAGACCTGCTGGGCGAGTTCGAGCAGCCCAACCTGCCCGGCACCACCAGCGTCCATCCCAACTGGCAGCGCCGGCTCGACCCCGACGTGCGCACGCTGGCCGACGCGCCGGCGCTGCGCGACCGGGCGCATTCGATCCGGCAAGCCGTCCGCAGTGGCGGCCACGGCACCCGGCATCCGCCGCCGCGCGGCTAGCCGCCGGTGCCGCCTGCCAGGGTGGCGCCGAACCCACCCGCGCCGCGATCCGGGCGCGCACTTGTCCCCCATCCGCTAAGCTTGACCCACCAGCATGCGCAGGAGGTTCCGCCATGAAGGAAGTGATCCGGCCCGAGCACGCCGACGATACCCGTACCGCCCTGTCCGGCGCCAGCCTGCGCCGCGCGTTCCTCGACCACGTGTTCCATACCCAGGGCAAGCTGCCCGGCCACGCCAGCCAGAACGACCTCTACCAGGCTGCGGCGCATACCGTGCGCGACCGCCTGGTGCAGCGCTGGATCAGCACCGCGGAAGCCTACCTGGGCCAGCCTTCGCGCACCGTGGCCTACCTGTCGGCCGAATTCCTGATGGGGCCGCACCTGGGCAACAACCTGGTCAACCTCGGCATCTTCGACGAAGTCAACGAGGCCATGGCGGCGGCAGGACTCGACCTCGAGCGCATCCTGGAGCAGGAAGTCGAGCCGGGGCTCGGCAACGGCGGCCTGGGCCGGCTGGCGGCGTGCTTCATGGATTCCCTGGCGACGCTGGAGATCCCGGCGCTCGGCTACGGCATCCGTTACGAGTACGGCATCTTCCAGCAGACCATCATGGATGGCATGCAGGTGGAGAAGACCGATACCTGGCTGCGCAACGGCAACCCGTGGGAGATCCAGCGCTCCGAATGGGCGGTGCAGGTGCGCCTGGGCGGCCACACCGAGCACTACACCGACGACCGCGGCCACTACCGCGTGCGCTGGGTGCCGGCCAAGACCGTGGCCGGCGTGCCCTTCGACTCGCCGATCCTGGGCTACCGCGTCAACACCGTGAACACGCTGCGGCTGTGGCGCGCCGATGCGACCGAAGCCTTCGACTTCCATACCTTCAACCGCGGCGACTACCTCGGCGCCGTGAGCAAGAAGGTGACGTCGGAAAACCTGACCAAGGTGCTCTACCCCAACGACGAGACCACCCAGGGCAAGGAGCTGCGGCTGGAACAGCAGTACTTCTTCGTCGCCTGCTCGCTGCAGGACATGCTGCGGCTGCTGGCCGTCGACGGCATCCCGGTGACGCGCTTCCACGAGAAGTTCGCGGTCCAGCTGAACGACACGCACCCGGCGGTAGGCATCGCCGAACTGATGCGGCTGCTGGTCGACGAAAACGACCTGCCATGGAACCAGGCCTGGGATATCACCTGTCGTGCCTTCGCCTACACCAACCACACGCTGCTGCCCGAGGCGCTCGAGCGCTGGCCGCTGCCGCTGTTCCGCCGCGTGCTGCCGCGTCACCTGGAGATCATCCTGGAGATCAACGCGCGCTTCCTCGACGAGGTGCGCATCCGCTTCTACGGGGACGAATCGCGGCTGTCGCGGCTGTCGCTGATCGACGAGCACGGCGAGCGCCATGTGCGCATGGCCAACCTGGCCTGCGTCGGCAGCCATGCCATCAACGGCGTGGCCGAACTGCACTCGCAGCTGATGCGCGAAGACGTGCTCAAGGACTTCTACGCCATGTGGCCGGAGAAATTCACCAGCATCACCAACGGCGTCACGCCGCGGCGCTGGCTGGCGCTGTCCAACCCGAGGCTGACGCGGCTGGTGACGGATGCGATCGGCGATGGCTGGATCTCCGACCTGGAGCGGATCCGCGTGCTCGAGCCCTATGCCGACGATGCCGGCTTCCGCCAGCAATGGCAGGCGATGCGGCGCGCCAACAAGGAAGACCTGGCGCAGCTGATCCGCGACATCACCGGCGTGGTGGTGGACCCGACCTCGATGTTCGATGTGATGGTCAAGCGCATCCACGAATACAAGCGCCAGCATCTGGCGGTGCTGCACGTGATCGCGCTGTACCACCGCATCAAGTCCGACGCGCACGCCGAGATCCAGCCGCGCACCTTCCTGTTCGGCGGCAAGGCCGCGCCGGGCTACGAATACGCCAAGCTGATGATCCGCTTCATCACCTCGGTCGCCGACGTGATCAACCGTGACCCGCAGGTGCGCGACCGGCTCAAGGTGGTGTTCCTGCCCAACTTCAATGTCACCTACGGCCAGCGCATCTATCCGGCGGCGGACCTGTCCGAGCAGATCTCGCTGGCGGGCAAGGAAGCCTCCGGCACCGGCAACATGAAGTTCGCGATGAACGGCGTGCTCAACATCGGCACCATGGATGGCGCCAATATCGAGCTGCGCGAGGCCGTCGGCAACGACAACTTCTTCCCGTTCGGGCTGACCGCGCCCGAGGTCTACGCACTGCGCGCGAGCGGCTACGACCCGGCCGCCTATTACCACAGCAACCCGCAACTGCGCGCGGTGATCGACCTGGTGCAGCAGGGGTTTTTCTCGCGCGGCGATCCGGCGCTGTTCCGGCCGCTGTTCGATCCCCAGGCGGGGCATGATCCCTACCTGCTGCTGGCGGACTTCGCTTCCTATGCCGAATGCCAGCAGATCGTCTCCGACGCCTATGCCGACCCGGATCGCTGGCAGCGCATGTCGGTGTTGTCGTGTGCGCGTTCCGGCCGTTTTTCGTCGGACCGAGCCATCCGCGAGTACTGCGAGCGCATCTGGAACGTCGAGGCGGTGCCGGTGCGGCTGCTGCACCGCGCCAGCGGCGCGCCGTGGCAGGTCGACCCGGGCGCCCGCGGGCCGCGCGCGGCATAGCCATGCACGCGCAGGACGCGCGCGTAGTGTGCGGTATCGCATGCGCGGGGCGCCGCATGCCGGGCAGTACTTTCTACAATCGCCCTTGTAACAAGGCTTCGGCACGGCCGCTCCCCTGCCCGCGCGCCGCGCCGCAAAAGCGCCGTTCTGCTGGCATGGAGTTCGCATCGCGCCAGGGGTCCGCCGCAAGGCAACTTGAGTCCGCCTACCCGGACGCCAACCGATGGCAGGAGCCGAATTTGAACGCAAACCCGTTTCTACTCGCCCCGGGTGCCAGGTCCGCCCTGCCCAGCCTGGCCCCGTTCGACTGCTTTGCCGCGCCCTCTTCGCGGGCCTTCTCCTCCAATGACGAACATGCGCAGGACTACCTGTTCGGGCCGGCCTGGTTGCCCGATGGGCGCGTGCGCTTCCGCCTGTGGGCGCCCGATGCGGCGGAGCAGGGCCATGCCGTGCGGCTGGAGATCGCGGGACTGGGGCCCGTCCATATGGCGGCGGGACCCAACGGCTGGTTCGAGGCGATCGTGCCGTGCTGCGAGGGCGCGCGGTACTGGTTCCGGCTCGATGACGGCACCACGGTGCCCGACCCGGCCTCGCGCTGGCAGGCCGACGACGTGCACGGCCCGAGCATCGTGCCGGCGCGCGATGCCGGTGCCTCGTACGCCTGGACCTGCCCCGACTGGCGCGGCCGGCCGTGGCATGAAGCCATCGTCTATGAAATGCACGTCGGCCTGTGCGGCGGCTTTGCGGGCGCCGCGCAGCAATTGCCGCGGCTGGCCGCGCTGGGCTTCACCGCCATCGAACTGATGCCGCTGGCGGAGTTTCCCGGCGGACGCAACTGGGGTTATGACGGCGTATTGCCGTTCGCGCCGGAGTCCAGTTACGGCACGCCGGACGAGCTGCGCGCGCTGGTCGACCGTGCGCACGCGCTCGGCCTGATGGTGCTGCTGGATGTGGTCTACAACCACTTCGGGCCGGAGGGCAACTACCTGCACCGCTATGCCAGCGCCTTCTTCCGCGCCGACCGGCGGACCCCGTGGGGCCCCGCCATCGATTTCCGGCGGCCGCAGGTACGGCGCTTCTTCACCGAGAATGCGCGCTACTGGCTGGACCAGTTCCGCTTTGACGGACTGCGGCTCGACGCGGTCCACGCCATCGAGGACGAAGGCTGGCTGGCCGCGCTGCCTGGCGAACTGCGCCCCATGCTGGCCGATGGCGCTGGCGGCAACCGCCACCTGCACCTGGTGCTGGAGAACGACGAAAACGACGCCGCGCTGCTGGCGCACGGCTTCGATGCGCAATGGAACGATGACGCCCACCATGCGCTGCATGTGCTGCTGACCGGCGAGGACGATAGCTACTATCGCGACTACGCCAGGCCCGCCGGCGCTGTCGCCGCCGTCGATGCAGGGGAGCGTGGCCAACACGCGCTGCGCCATCTCGCACGCGTGCTGGCGGAAGGCTTCGCCTACCAGGGCGAGCCGTCGCTGCACCGTTCCGGCGGCGCCACCGCCACCGCCACCGCCACCGCCACGGCCGCCGTGTGCCGCGGCCAGCCCAGCGCGCATCTGCCGCCTACCGCCTTCGTCACCTTCCTGCAGAACCACGACCAGGCCGGCAACCGCGCCTTCGGCGAACGGCTGGCCAGCCTGGCCGACCCCCGTGCGCTGCGTGCCGCGGTGGCGCTGCAGTTGCTGTGCCCGCAGGTGCCGTTGGTGTTCATGGGCGAAGAAACCGGCGCGCGGCAGCCATTCCTCTACTTCACCAGCCATTCGCCGGAACTGGCCAAAGCCGTGCGCGACGGCCGCCGCCGCGAATTCGCCGCCAGCGCGGCCTTCGGCGACGATGCGCGCGCCGCGGCCATCCCCGATCCCAACGACCCGGCAACGTTCGAAGCGTCGCGGCCTGCGCTGGCGGACGACGCCGACTGGGCCCCCTACTACCGCGAGCTGCTGTCGATCCGGCGGCGCGAGCTGCTGCACCGGCTGCCGGGCAGCCAGTCCGCCGGCGTCGACATCCTTGGCCCCGCGGCGCTGTGCGCGCGCTGGCATCTGGTGGACGGCGTGGAGCTGAGCCTGTGGCTGAACCTGGGCGACGAAGCGGTGCCCGCCACCCACTCCTGCCGCGACCAACGCACTGCGCTGCACGAGAGCGCGCCGGGCGCTGCCGCGGAGCTTTCCGCCGGCATGCTGCCGCCGCTGGCCTGCGTCGCCACCCTGTGCGAGCCCGCCGCGGCGCGCCCCAGGTAATGCCGGCCAAGGCAGCCACCGCGCCGGCAACAGCGCGCGGCCTGCCGCGCGCCACCGCCCGGCTGCAGCTGCACCCTGCCTTCACCTTTGCCGATGCCGCCGGCGTGGTCGACTACTACGCCGCGCTTGGGGTCAGCCACCTGTACCTGTCGCCGGTCTGCGAGGCCAGGCCAGGCTCCACGCACGGCTACGACGTCACCGACTTCACCCGCGTGCGCGAGGAACTGGGCGGCGAGACGGGCCTGAAGGCGCTGGCTGCGCGCGCACGCAGCGCCGGCCTCGGGCTGATCGCCGATATCGTGCCCAACCACATGGCGGCCGACTGCACCCACAACGGCTGGTGGCGCGACGTGCTGGCGCGTGGACGCGCCAGTCCCCATGCCGGCTGCTTCGATATCGACTGGACGCCGTGCGACCCGGCGCTGCATGGCAAGGTCCTGTTGCCGATCCTGGGGCAGCCGTACTGGGACACAGTCGTCGCCGGGGAGCTGCAGTGGGTGCCCGCGAGCGGCGAGCAGCCGGCCCACGTACGGTACTTCGACCATGTGCTGCCGCTGGCGCCGGACAGCCCTGAAGCGGAGGCCACCGCCGACCCCGGCTGGTACGACACCACGCAGCACGCCGGACGCATCCGGCTGCATGCGCTGCTGGAGCGCCAGCACTACCGGCTGGCCTGGTGGCGCACCGCTGCCGCCTCGCTGAACTGGCGCCGCTTTTTCGAGATCAGCGACCTGGTCGGCGTGCGCGAGGAAGACCAGCAGGTCTTCGACGCGGTCCATGCGCTCGTCTTCCGCCTGCTGCGCGAAGGCTGGATCGACGGCGTGCGCGTGGACCATGTCGACGGCCTCGCCGATCCCGCCGGCTACTGCCGCCGCCTGCGCGCCGGACTCGACCGGCACGCCGCCGCGCGGCCGCCGCCGCTGCAGCTGGAGCGCCCTTGGCTGGTGGTCGAGAAAATCCTCGGCAGCAGCGAACGGCTGCCGCCGGACTGGCAGGTCGATGGCACCACCGGCTACGACTTCATGGATGACGTGGCCGCAGTGCTGCACGACCAGGCCGGCGAAGCGGCGCTGACCGCGCTGTGGGCCATCACCAGCGGCGACGCGCGCCCGTATGCCGAGCACGTGCGCGCGGCCCGCTGCCTGGTGCTGCGGCGGCACCTCGTTACCGAATGCGAGGGCCTGACCGCCCGCCTGCACGCCAGCGCGCAGCAGGAGCCCGGCACGCGCGACCTCACGCCGGCCGCGCTGCGGCACGCGCTGATGGCGCTGATGGCGGCCGTGCCGGTCTACCGCAGCTACTACGACGCGCAGCCGTCGGCACGCGACGCGGCCGCGGCACATGCCGATGACGCCATGGTCGATCAGGCCCTGCAGTCTGCGCGCAGCGGCCTGGCGCCGGACGAGGCCGTGGCGCTGGCATTCATCGCCGGCTGCCTGCGCACGCAGGCAGCGCCTGACAGCGACACCGGCGTGCTGCGCCGCCGCCTGCAGCAGCTGATGCCGGCGCTCGCGGCCAAGGCCGGCGAGGACACCGCCTTCTACCGCTATGGGCGGTTGCTGTCGCGCAACGAGGTTGGCAGCGACCCGGCGCGGCTGGCCATGCCGCCGGCGCAGTTCCACGCCCGCATGGCCGCGCGCCGGCTGGCCGTCCCGCATGCGATGCTGGCCACTGCCACGCACGACCACAAGCGCGGCGAGGACACGCGCATGCGGCTGGCCGTGCTGAGCGAACTGCCGGGCACCTTCGCCGACGCGGTCGCCGCGTGGGAGCGCGACTGCGCGCCGCTGCTCGCCACGCTGCCGCGCGCGCCCGACGCGGCCGACCGGCTGATGCTGTACCAGGCGCTGGTAGGGACCTGGCCAATGGAGCATGCCGGCGACGCCGAGCCTGTACCTGAAGCACTGCTGGCGCGGATTTCCGCGTGGCAGGTCAAGGCCATCCGCGAAGCCAAGCGCCATGGCAACTGGACCTGCCCCGATACCGAGTACGAAGCAGCATGCGAGGCCTTCCTGCGCGGCATCGCGGCCGCGTGGCCACAGGGCGTGCTGGCGCAGATCGGCCGCTTCTCGCAGCGCATCGCCACCGCCGGTGCCCTCAACAGCCTGGCGCAGGTGATGGTGGAACTGACCGCCCCCGGCATTCCCGACCGTTACCAGGGCACCGAGGGCTGGGACCTGAGCCTGGTCGATCCGGACAACCGCCGCGCGCCGGACTTCGGGCGGCTGCAGGCACGGCTGGCGTGCGGCGCGGGCTGGGCGCACTGGCTGGCGCACTGGCGCGACGGCCGGCTCAAGCAGCAGCTGGTGCGCCATGTGCTCGCGGCGCGCGGCGCCGACCCCGCGCTGTTTGCCGATGGCCAGTACAGCATGCTGGCCGCGCAGGGCACGCTGGCGCAGCAGGTGCTGGCATTTGCGCGCAGCACCGCTGCGCGCCAGGCCGTCACCGTGGTCACGCGGCTGTCAGCGGCGCTGGTCGACCCGGCCGTGCCGCGCATTCCGCCGGCATGCTGGGGCGACACCACGCTGAACCTTGGCGCGCCGCAGCCAGGCCGCTGGATCGACGCGTTGACGGGGCACCCGCTCGACGCGCCGGCGGGGCGCCTGCGCCTGCGCGACGTGCTGGGCGGGCTGCCGGTGGCACTGCTGCTGCGCGAGCCATGAAGCGCTCGTCACAGGCTGGACAACCGGGAGATCGTGGCTTGCGAAATGATCGGGGTCAGCGGCGGCCGCGGGGCGCTCGGCGCTGCATAGGGTCCAGGCAGTCCATGCGGACCATTCAGCCCATGCGGGTCGTGGGGGACCGCCTGGCCATGGTGGAATGGGCGGGCTCCGGCGGGCGGCTCGCGCAGGGCCTGGCTGGGCGAGGCGCCGCGGTCCTGCGGCAGGTAGGGCCGGATCACGACGGCGACGTAGTCGTCTTCCTTCGGCGTCACCACGATATAGGCAAGCCCGGACATGACCAGCCCCACTTCGCCCAGTTCGGTGGCGATGCGCGCCACGATAAAGCGCTGCAGCAGCAGCGGGTTGACACTGTCGTCGATCGCAAGCGCGGCGGTGCAGATGGTCAGGAAGCAGCGCTCGACTTCGCGGCAGACCACCACCACTTCATCGAGCGCGTAACCGGAACGGCTGGCACGCACCAGGACCGAGACGCCGGAACTCGGCGCGGCGCGATGCCAGCCGGGCTTGATCTTGAAACTGGGCAGCGTCAACCCCGAGCCCGTGTCCTGCGCGACCGTGTTAAAGCGCTGGGCGAAATCCAGGGGTGTGATCGCGAGCAGCTGGCGTTCGACCGGCGCCGAGGAAACCGACACTGACGAGGCCAGGATGACGGTGGACAGGATGCTGGCGAAATTCATTTCTACCCTCGCAACAGGATGTGCCGCTCCCCCGGGCCGGCTGCCCTGATAGGCCCCGCCAGCACGCGGCCAACGGAGCCGCCGCGGCGTGGGGCCGGCGTGGCGGGTTGTGCTCGGCGGCACATGCCGTCCGCCAGTTCTGGCCAGCATTGCTTTCACTATAGACAGGGCGGCACGCAAGCACACGCTACGCAAGCGGCGCGCCACCTGTTGCAGTGCGCACCGCCGCGGGCGGCCCCGACGGCACCATTCACGCTGTCCGCGGGACGCGTGCACTTTCTGCTGCTACTGTAAAAAGTACGGCGCCGGCCGACCGTGAAGCGCCTCCGCATGGCCCGCTACGCTGCGGCGCAAGGCGCACAATCCGCCTTCACGGCCGGCGGGAACGGAGCTTGCAGGTGTGGGGCAGGTGCGGGCAACGTTGCGCAGCCCGCCGCTCACGCAGGAGCTAAAGTCGAAACTGGTGTACAGGCGGGGAATTTGAGGCGCGGAGTAGAGGGCGGTGGAGCTTTCCGCTGAGAATCTGATTGTCGAGATCGGAAACCAGCACAAGAAAGGTCCACCATGAGCAAGGATAAAGGGAAAGAAGCAGTCGGTCTATCGGAAATCGGGCTTGGGCTCGAGGAGCTGATCAGGCGCGGGGCCCGACGGGTCATCCAGGAGGCGATTGAAGTGGAGCTGGCAGAGCTGCTTGAGCAGTTCAGTAACGTCAAGACGTTGAGCGGGCAGCGTGCCGTGGTTCGCAATGGCTACCTCC
>NZ_AUFE01000051.1 GCF_000426345.1 Cupriavidus phytohabitans
CATGGCAATAATGCGCTCATCGAAGCCGGTAAAGCGCCGCTCATGCTTCGGGATCAGAACTGGCTCGAAGCTGCCATCGCGGTCGCGTGGCAACTCGACCCGCACCGGGCCGCGCTCGGTGATCACGGTCTTGCCGCTGAGGCCGTTACGGGCATTGGACTGCTCGGCCGGCTTGGGCTCGCCTGGCTTATAGCCCAAATGCATGCTCATCTCGGCGCTCATCGCCCGTTCGATGATGGCCCTGTTGAACGCCAGCATCAGGTCCTGGACCTCGCTGGGGGTCATCGGCCCTTTGACCAGCTCATCCAGCAAGCCCTCAGGCAAAGCCGGCAGCGGCCCGCGGGCCGCTGCCTGAGACGCTACCGTACGTTTCTTCTTCATTGGCATATCCATGGTCATTACCTCTCATGATATGCCTCGTACACAAAATTTCGGATAGGTCCTCGCCAGCCGATGCCCAGGTGCTCGTTTCCGGTCGGCGTCGTAACGCTGCCGTCCGATCAACAAGAGAAGATCATGGGCGCTCAGGGGGCTAGTGAAGTTCGTCGCGGCCGCCGGATTGGTGCCTTTCTACTAGTGCGAATCGTCGATTTCCCGATGCTCTGAATCGAGTCGACCAACGCCCGCGGGACCCAATCTCTCTGCGCGTCGCTAGTCCTCCCCGCGCCCACCGACCGGGCGCGCTCGCCAAGCGTTTGCAGCCCCATGGCCACCTCAATGGGGACCTTCCTTTGGACCTCGCCAGCGAACACCACTAGGCGCGAACCCGAGAGCCGGGAGAATTCGATGTTCTGGACGCTCTCAACGTCGACCAACACCACCGCGCTGACGCCCATCATTCCTCGGGATGCTCTGACCGCCCACACCGGAAGGACATCCGCCAAGTTGGCGTGCCAGCCAATCTTCTCCCGCAAGACCTTCATGGCTCATGCTTTCGATGAAGTTCTTGGCATCAACGTTTGTTCTACCCAATGCGTCCAGAGGGAGAGCGTTATCGAGGAACTGGTTGAGTGCTTCCCCCGTGAAAGAAATTGGCGAGCGCTTTCCCGGAAAGAACTTCGCCGACGGACGCTGCTGTGGGCTTGCGCTGCGACGCTCCTTCGCACTCCGACTTCGTGGCATTCCGCGCCGCGATACAGTTCCCGGGTTTCGGCCGTTAAATGGTTCGAGATGACGACCGGGATGCCCCTTGCGGTAGTGGCGCGGGCCAAATCGCCCAGCTCCTGTTGGCGTTCTCCAGCGAAGCCTTCCGAAGTGTATTTCGTGAACGACGGGTATCTTCGAGGTCGACGTAAGGGGGATAGCAGAAAATGAGCATCCCCCGGCATCTCGAGTTTGAACTCGTGCCGGAGCCAGAACTGAATGAGGCTCTGAAGCAAGTCCGCGAACTGCAGAATGGCGCGCCCGTTTTGGCGTCTCCCGCGCGCTGGGGCGCACTGACCCTGACCGCGAAAGGCGCAGGAGCCGCCCGATTCCGCACGGTTACCCGGAGGAACGTATTTTGCTTATTGGAGCGGAACACCCTACAAAGGGTTTCGTTGAGGTAGGGCTGTTCTGCTGGGATAAAGCAATGTAAGTGCATTTTGTCGCATAGCGGTCAGGGTGTGACGGATGGTTTAACGCTAGGGTAAATTGAAGTGAAGACCGAACAGAAAGGTGATGAAATCGCCAGGCGCGCGGTTCGGCCCCGCCAGCGCCCCAAAGCATTAATGGAAATCCGTAACCTAAAGATGGCGCAATCACCACACCGATATGTGCGCGGCAATGCGGCCAAGTTTTACGAATGGTTGGATGAAATAGGTCCCAATGCGCTACCTCAGGGTCCCCCCATTTGGATTTGCGGCGACTGCCACATTGGTAATTTAGGTGCTGTAGGCAACACCAAGGGCGACGTGGCGATTCAGATTCGCGACATGGATCAGACCACCATAGGGAACCCGGCGCATGACTTGATACGGCTCAGTGTCTCACTGGCTACGGCAGCGCGTGGCTCGCATCTTTCAGGGGTGGTAATCGCACGCATGACGGAAGCACTACTGGCCGGATATCTCGGTGTGCTGGATTCCAGGCACCGCTTCAAAGGAAGGCCAATAAAGCCCGCGGCTATTAGAGCTTGTATAAAAGAGGCAACCAATCGCACTTGGAGACAATTGGCGCGAAAGCGCCTGAAGACTGATCAGATACCCCCTGGCAAGCAATTTTGGCCACTGCGTCGCGATGAACGGACTGCGATTGAGCGCTTATGCAGAGATCAAGCGATGATCGAATCTGTCACGCATATTTCTGCACAGGAGGGCGACGACAAGCTGCAAGTCATCGATGCGGCGTACTGGGTGAAGGGGTGTAGCTCGTTGGGTCGCCTGCGCTATGCGGTTCTGCTCGGCGACGGAAACCGATGGAAGTACAGCCTGCTTGACATCAAGGAGGCAGCCCTGCCGGCAGCTCCCTGTGTCTCAAGGGAGAATCTGCCGCGTGACAATGGTGACCGGGTGGTCCAAGGTGCGAAGAATCTTTCGCCATTCTTAGGAAACCGCATGGTGGCGGCCAGAATTCTGGGCAAAAGCGTAGTTGTGCGCGAGTTGCTACCACAAGATCTCAAGCTGGAGGTCGAAACGCTTCCGGCGTCAGATGCGACGGAGCTCGCCTATTACCTTGGTAGCGTGGTCGGAAGAGGTCATGCCGGACAACTCTCTCAGAGCGAAGCGCGAACGTGGCGGCGCGAACTCATGCGGCACCACGGCAAAACGATCGAAGCACCGTCCTGGTTATGGACTTGTATCGTCGACCTTATCGGCATCCATGAACGCCAATATCTAGATCATTGCCGGCGTTGGGCACTGGGCGGTTTCGCCCCTGAGAGCCGCTAGGCAGGCGGAGAAGCCATTTGGAATCAAATACTTGTAAGATCGGCCAGTTCGCGGCGCGGGGAGGCCTGGAAAGCCGGATAGCAGCGCAGTTCCGCGGGCGTTAAGCCTTCGGCGGACGTCCAGTCTTCACGGCTTCGATCTTCCTGATTGCCGCCAGCAGTTCCTTCGGTGACCTCTCGGCCAGCAGCAGCAACCCGGCACGCAGAATTTCGCTCACGGCCGCGCCATGGCGGTCGCGGCCGCCCGCGTCATGTAGTCCTTGCGGGAGTGCCCGCGCCACCGTCGTCCATATCCGCGCGATGCTGCGTGACTGCAGGCTTGCCCGGATCCCTCTCGTTCGCATCGGCGGGCACCCTGATCCGGTACCAGATGGCATACATCGCTGGCAGGAACACCAGGGTCAGCACCGTGCCGGCAAGGGTGCCGCCGATCAGCGTGTAAGCCAGCGTTCCCCAGAACACCGATTGCGTCAGCGGAATGAAGGCCAGCACTGCCGCCAGCGCGGTCAGGAGTACCGGACGGGTACGTTGCACCGTCGCTTCGACGACCGCGTCGAACGGTACCATGCCCGCGCGCTTGTTCTCATGGATCTGCCCGATCAGGATCAATGTGTTGCGCATCAGGATGCCGGACAGCGCGATCAGTCCGACCAGGGCGTTGATCCCGAACGGCTGCCGGAACAGCAGCAAGGTCGGCACCACCCCGATCAGCCCCAGCGGGCTGGTGGCAAGCACCATGACCATGGCCGAGATCGAACGCACCTGCAGGATGATGATCAGCAAGGTCAGGGCCAGCATGATCGGGAACAGCGGCAGCAACGCCTTGGTGGCCTTGTCGGATTCCTCGATGGCGCCTGCCTGCTCGATCCGGTAGCCCGCCGGCAGCCTGGCCAGGATCGGCTGCAGCTGCTGCTGGATCGCCGCGGACACATCGGGGGGCTGCAGTCCCTCGGCGATATCGCCGCGTACCGTGATCGTCGGCGTACGGTCGCGGCGGCGCAGGATCGGATCTTCCATGCGCACATCGACGGTGCCTACCTGGGACAGCGGAATGCGCTGTCCTGCCGCCCCGGTCAAGGTGAAGCCGGAGATCTTCGCCGGGTCCAGGCGGATGTCTCCCGCGGCGCGCGCCAGCACCTGTACCGAGCGGATATCCTCGCGCACTTCGGTGACCGGCAGGCCGTTGAGCAGCAGTTGCAGTTGCTGCGCCACGCCGCTGGAAGTCAGCCCTACGGCCTGCAGGCGATCCTGCTGCAGTGTGAAGTGCAAGGCGGGCGCACGCGATCCCCAGTCGGTATTGACGGTCCGCATCAGCGGGCTGCTCTCCATCACGCGGCGAACGTCCGCCGCAATGGCGCGCAGTTTGTCCGGATCCGGCCCCGCGACGCGGAATGCCACCGGGAAGGGCGAGTAAGGGCCGAATACCAGCTGGCTGACGCGCACGCGGGCCTCCTGCGCCAGCCCATCGGCAATGGCCTGGCGCAGGCGGACCTTCAGCGCTTCGCGTTCGGCCTGGCTGTCGGTCCGCACCACGAGCTTCGCAAAGGAGGGATCCGGCAGTTCCGGCGACATGGCGAGATAGAAGCGGGGCGCGCCCTGGCCGATGTAGGCCGTCACGATCTTCGCCTCCGGCTGGCGGGCGAGCCAGGCTTCGACCTTGGCCGTGGCCGCGCTGGTCCGGCCAATCGCCGTGCCATAGGGCATCTGGACTTCGACCAGCACCTCGGGGCGATCGGAAGTCGGGAAGAACTGTTTCTTCACGATGTCCATGCCCAGCACCGACACCACGAAGCTGCCCACCACGACCGCGGCCACGATCCACTTGCGCCCGATGACGCGCCCCAGCAGGCGACGGAAGCGGTTGTAGTTCGGCGTGCCATAGATGGCATCGTGGCCGCCTGCGGCCTTGCCGATCTCGGGCAGCAGCTTGACGCCCAGGTAGGGCGTAAAGGCGACGGCGACGATCCAGGACACGACCAGGGCAATGCCCACGATCCAGAACATGTTGCTGGTGTATTCGCCGGCCGTTGAGCGCGCAAAGCCGTTGGGCATGAACCCCACCGCAGTGACCAGCGTGCCGGACAGCATCGGCGCGGCGGTGTGGCTCCAGGCATAGGCGGAGGCGGCGATGCGGCTGTAGCCTTCCTCCATCTTCACCACCATCATCTCGATCGCGATGATGGCGTCGTCCACCAGCAGGCCCAGCGCCAGGATCAGCGCGCCCAGGGTAATGCGGTCGAAATTCTTCCCTGTCGCCGCCATGACCACGAACACCGCGGCCAGCGTCAGCGGCACGGCGGCCGCCACGACGATGCCGACGCGCCAGCCCATGCTCACGAAGCACACCGCCAGCACCACCATCAGGGCGACGAAGAACTTGACCATGAACTCGTCGACCGATGCGCTGATGTTGACGGACTGGTCGGTCACCTTGGCCAGGCTCATGCCCAGCGGCAACGCTTCATTGATCGCCGACACTTCCGCATCCAGCGCCTTGCCGAGGTCCAGGCCGTTCCAGCCGTCGCGCATCACGACGCCCAGCAGCAGCGCGGGTTCGCCGTTGTTGCGGACGAGGAAGGTCGCCGGATCCTCGTAGCCGCGTTCCACCTTGGCGACATCCGAAAGCTTGAGGGTGCGGCCCTGCGCCACCACCGGCGTGTCGCGGATCTTCTGCAGCTTGTCGAAGGCGCCGTCGAGGCGAATGAAGACCTGCGGACCCGCGGTGTCGATCGACCCGGCGGGCGTGAGGGCGTTCTGGCTGTTCAGGGCCGCGAAGATGTCCTGCGGCGAGATGCCCAGCGTGGCCAGGCGATCATGGGAAAAGCTGACGAAGATGCGCTCGGACTGTTCCCCGATGATGTTCACCTTCTTCACGCCCGCGACGTGCAGCAGGCGCTGGCGCAGTGCTTCGGCGTCGCGGACCAGCGCCCGATGCGGCTCGCCCTTCGCCTTCAATGCGAACAGCGCGAAGGTCACGTCCGAATACTCGTCGTTGACGAGCGGGCCGATCACGCCGGCAGGCAGCGCCGCGGACTCATCCCGGATCTTCTTGCGCGCCTGGTAGAACTCTTCCTGGACCTCCGCTGGCGGGGTGCTGTCGAGCAGGGTGACGGTGGTGAACGCCAGGCCGGGGCGGGTGTAGGTCTCCGTGCGGTCGTACCAGCGCAATTCCTGCATGCGCTTTTCCAGCCGTTCCGCCACCTGGTCCTGCATCTCCTGCGCCGTCGCGCCCGGCCAGGCCGTGATGACGGTCATGGTTTTCACCGTGAAGGCGGGATCTTCCGCGCGGCCCAGCTGGAAGAAGGCGATGACGCCTGCCACCGACACCAGGAGGATCAGGAACAGCGTGACGGATCGCTCGCGCACCGCGAGCGCAGAAAGGTTGAAACCACTCATTGCTGCGCTCCCTGGCCGGAAGCCTGCGCGGCCCCGGTCCCGATTGCCGCGATCCGCACCTGCTCGCCCTCGCGCAGCAGGTGGGCGCCCAGCGCGATGATCCGGTCGCCGGCGCGGAGGTCACCGGCGACACGCGCGGCATCGTCGTCCAGGCTGCGCACCTTGACCGGGCGCCAGCTGACGCGATTGGACTTTCCGTTCAGCACCCACACGCCCGGGCCTTTGCCCGGATCGAAGAGCGCGCCGATCGGTACCTGCAGGTCGGCTTGCGTCGAGGCGCGGCGGACTTCCGGAATCCGGAGGACAACGGTGGCGCCGAGCGGGGCCTCGGCCAGCGCGCCTTCGAGCACGTACCTCGCTTCGTAGGTGCGGGTCTGCCGGTCCGCCGCGTTGGAAAGCTGCCTGAGTTTTGCCGATACCGTCAGCGTGTCGTTGCCGTAAAGGGTCGCCTCGCCGACCGAGCCCACCGGCGGCAGAAGGGTTTCAGGGAGGTGGACCACGGCTTCGCGCCGCCCCGCATGCGCCACGCGCACCACCACCTGGCCGGCATTGACGACCTGCCCGGCATCGGCCAGCGTTTCCACGACAACGCCGTCGGCGTCAGCGACCAGGACTGCGTAGCCGGTGGCATTCCTTGCCACGTCCGCCTGGGCTTCCGCTGCCTTGAGCTGTGCCCTGGCCGATTCCGCCGCGGCCCTGATCTGGTCGTAGGCCGAGGCCGACACCGCGCCGGTCCCGACCAGGTCGCGATAGCGGGCTTCGTCATCCGCCGTTTGCCTGGCCCGGGCCCGCGCGGCAACGACCGTCTCCTGCTGCGCGTGCTCCGCCAGCTTCAGGTCGTTGGGGTCGATACGCATCAGCGGCTGGCCGCGCTTGACCGCCTGACCCGTATCGACAAGCCGCTCCAGGACTTTGCCCGGGACACGAAAGCCCAGGTCGCCCTGGACCCGGGCGGCAACGGTTCCGGTGAAAGAGCGTGTGGCGGCGGCCGGGTCCTGGACGATTCCGACCCGGACCAGTGGGGGCTGGATGCGTGGATCGGCCGCCGGCGGCTCGCCGCAAGCGGCTAGTGCAAGTGGCAACACGCACGCGACGGCGGATAAAGCGATTCGGCGCTGAAGCATAAGGTCCTCTCTATGCGAGATTGAACCTGAATTATTGGTCGTGTGACCATTTTAGTCAATGGTCACAGTCGCGCGCAGCAGCGCGGCGGCGCATACGCCGCCTGCAACGACGCGCAGGTGCCTGTTACGGGGCCAGGCTGCGCAGTATCAGGCTGGAAAGCTGCGCGTGAGCCTCCGCGGCAACGTCGAGGTTGTGCTGCAGCAGCAATGGATCGATGTAGGGACGCATGACGAGGTAGATGCCGTTGGCGGTCTCGTCCAGCGGTGTCTTGCGCTCGAATTCACCCGATTTCCGGCCCTCCAGGATGATCCGCATCACGAGATTCCGGATGTGGTCCTCATAGGCGAGAACCGGCTGCCACCGCTCCTGCGCGGCCGCCGCGGCAATCGCGTAGAGCTTGCGGTCCTGGAAAAACAGGCGCACGCCGGCGTCGACCAGCGTCTTGAACAGCCGGCGCAAGCGTTCGGAAGCCGTCGGGACGGCGGCAAGGGCATCGTCGACCTCATTGGTGATCGCGCCCAGGCAGTTTGCGCAGATCACTTCACCGATCGCCTGCTTGGAATCGAAGAACTTGTAGATGTACGCCTTGGAGAAGCCGATCGCCTTGGCGAGGTCGGAAACCGTGGTCTTCTCGTAGCCGTAGAGGCTGAAGTGCTCGGTGGCCGCCTCGACGATCTGGGAGCGGACATTGTGGTCTGCGGGGCCCCGGGATGGCAGGGCAGAGGGTGTGGTTTCGGTCATTCGGCCAGCTTACCGTGGTAGATGGTCATTGACAACCAGTGACCAATTTATACTATAGTCACTACTCCGATCGCTTAAGTCACCGCACACTCCAATGCTTTTCCCTCGCTATCTGACCCTGCTGCTGAGTGCCTGCGCCATGGCGGGCTGCGCCGTCGGCCCTGATTACAGAAAACCGGACGTTCCGGTTTCGGAACGCTACCTGGGCCAGTCCGGCATTGAACAACGGCACGCGCCGCCGCCGGCCGAGCTGGCAACCTGGTGGGAAGGTTTCGGCGATCCCATGCTGACCCGCCTGGTGTCGCTGGCGCTGGAACAGAACCTGGACCTGGCGCAGGCGTCGGCGCGCGTCACCCAGGCACGCGCGGGGCTTGGCGCGGCCAACGCGGCCTTGCTGCCTTCGGGTAGCGCCAGCGCGCAGGCGGGCAGGAGCTACCAGTCGATCGAGACGCCGCTTGGCAGGCTGCAGAATGCCACGCCGGGCTTTGACAGATATGGCAATACCTACGAGGCTAACCTCGGCGCCGGCTGGGAGCTGGACGTCTTCGGCGGACTGCGCCGCGGGCGGGAAGCCGCGCTGGCGGAATATCAGGCCTCGGCAGCGGGCGCGGCCGCGACGCGTCTCGCCGTGGCCGCGCAAACGGCCGACCTGTACATCACCGTGCGCGGATTGCAGACCCGTCTGGGCATCGCCAGACGGCAAATGGAGACGCAGCAGAAATTGCTCTCCACGGTTGGCCTGCTGTTCGGCAAGGGCCTTGCCGCCGAGCTGGAGGTCCGTCAGGCCGAGGGCGCGCTGGCCCAGGTCAGCGCCACCATCCCGGTGCTGGAGACGGGGCTCGATGCAGCGTTGAACGCGCTCGACGTGATGCTTGGTGTTCCGCCGGGCACGTATCGCGCCGAACTGGGCGGTCCAGGAACGATACCTGCGGCACCGCAGCTGGCCGGTACGGGTTCGCCGGCGGACCTGCTGCGACGCAGGCCGGACCTCATCGTCGCGGAGCGCCGGCTGGCGGCAGCCAACGCACGCATCGGTGTCGCCATTGCCGAGTACTACCCCAAGTTCTCGATCAGCGCCCTGTTGGGCAGCGCCACGACCGTGGCCGGCGGCAACCTGTTTTCCGCGGGCGCGAGCCAGGCGGCGGGCGTGCTGGGCTTGCGCTGGCGCCTGTTCGACTTCGGCCGCATCAACGCCCAGATCGACCTGGCCCGCGGCCAGGAGGCGGAAGCCCTGGCGGCATACCGGCAGGCCGTGCTGCGCGCGACCGAAGATGTCGAAAATGCCTTTTCCGCGCTGATCAAGCGTGAAGAGCAGGCCGGAACGCTGGCACAGGGTGAAGCCTCGCTGACGCAGGCGCGTAACGCCTCGCTCGCGGCCTACCAGAAAGGTGTGGTCCGCCTGATCGAGGTGCTGCTTGCCGACGAGAGCCTGCTGCGCACGTCCGATGCCAGGGCGCAGGCCCAGACGGAATCCGCCCGCGCCGCCGTGGCCGCGTTTAAGGCGCTGGGCAGCGGCTGGCAGCCGGCAACGGCCCTATAAGGCAATAATGCGGCTTGCTTTCCGGCAATCCGGCTGCTGGACTCAAAAGTCGCACAGTTGAACGTACGGAGCTTTGGGGATTTACAGAGCTTGTGGCTATGACGGCGGTATATCGAGACCCGTGCGGCCAACGGTCCCTAGTCAATCATCCCTTGAACGTCAAAAACATGATAGCCCCAGGGGGGCATGTCGAGGAACAGACCACGGGCGTGCAGGTCATCGCCTGGTCGGTCGTAGACCGCAGGACCGAGCCGGTCCTGGAGTCGTATGGTCCGCCCTGCCAATTCCGTGAAGGGAATTCGCATGAAACATTGGCTTTGCTGGGGTGAGTAGTTTACGGCCACGAAGATCCACTCATGAGAAGCACGTACCCAGCCGAACGCAATGAAGTTGTCGGACGTTTTGTTGTCGACCCAGGCGGGAATGCATTCGAGCAAGGACCAGTTGCCGTCGCGAAGGAGCGGTTGGCGCAATACAGCAAGCAGCCGGGTATAGAACTGCGCGAGCATTCCGTCCACCGCTTCATCCGGGGCGCGGACCAGGTGCGGCGAGATACGTGCTCGCCGGCCCTCGAACTGTCCTTGGTGGAAAAACCGCAAGCCCGGCGTGAGGAAGGTCAGTACGGCGGCAGCTTCATGAACTTCGGATGCAAAGGTTGATGCCGCGCGCGGTTCATCGTGATTCTCCAGGAAGCGCACCAACTTGTCCTGATAGGCGAGCTCAGCGTGCAGGTGCTCTCGCACGGGGCGGGCGTGCTGCTCATGCAAGCGGTCGTACAAGCGCTTGTCATAAGTGTAGTCGAAGCCCTGTTGCTGCAGCGTCCATTCCAGATCCCAATACACTTCAGCCATGAACAGGAAGCCGGGATGCTCGCGCCGCACCGACTCCGTCGCCTTTGGCCAGAACGGGCCAGCCCGGATGCCCCAGGTGCGCTCAAACACCTCTGGCAAGATAAGCATGGCCATGTCGCAGCGCACACCGTCGCACTGGTCGGCAATGCGCTCCAGTTCGCCAATCATCGCTTGCTGCAATTGCGGATTACCGTAGTTGAGCTGCAGCGTGTCCTGCCAGCCGTCGAAGTATGGGTCTCTGCCGTAGGCGAGCAACATCGGTCCGCTCCTCGTTTCCACGCGGCAATAATTGCGTGGCGAACGCACCAGAGCCTCCTCGCTGCAATGGACGAAGTAGTCGGGGTGCTCGTCCACCCATGTGTGATCCGGGGCCATGTGGTTCGGCACAAAATCGAGCATCAGGCGCAGCCCGCGCTTTCTCGCGCGTGCGCGCAGGCGCGCCAACGCTTCGTCGCCACCGAGGTCGCGGTGCACGGTGTAACGTTTGATCGCAAAGCCGGAACCAGCGATATCTGCCTCGCGCAGATCGGGCAGCGTTTGCTCGAACTCCCGACGCCACGCCGCATTGCTGCGCGAGATGCGCTGCGCGGCAGCCCCGGTCTGCCAAACGCTCAGCAGCCAGAGCCAGTCGAAACCCAGCTCTGCCAGATGGTCCAGTTCGGTGTCGGGGATATCATCCAGCGTGGCCGCATGGCCGAGCGATTGCGACAGCTCGGTCATACGGACTCGGGTGTTGAGCTGGTATAACGCCGGGTAGCGAGGTGTCAGCACAGCTGTCAACCAGTCTAGGTGGCCTTCTCGGGAGAGACCGGGTTGCCCGGAGTCGCAGACTCCGGGCCGTCGTGTGTGCCTCTAAGCGCGCGCAAGGCAGCGACCTGCGCGCCCGGCGTGAGCAACATGTCCTTCGACAGTATGGAATTCCCTTGGATGATGCGCGCGACGCAGCCCGTCCAGCCGGTCTGGTGGCTCGCGCCGAGCCCCACGCCGGTGTCGCCGTGGAAATATTCGTAGAACAGCAGCAGATCGCGCCAGTGGGGGTCGTCGCGGAACTTGTTTGCTGCGCCGTATATGGGCCTGCGGCCGTCTTCGTTGCGCAGGAAGATCCGACTTAAGCGCTCGCCTAATTCATGCGCCACTTCGAGCAATGTCATCATCCGCCCGGTCCCTGTTGGGCACTCAACTTTAAAGTTCTCGCCGAAGTAGGCATACAGGCGTATCAGCGATGTATAGATCAGGTAGTTGATGGGCATCCACACGGGCCCGCGCCAGTTGGAATTGCCGCCGAACATCCCGGTGTCGGAATCGCCGGGCACGTAGGCCACACGATACTCTTGGCCTGCATGGCGGAAGACGTAAGGGTGATCGAGGTGAAAGCGCGACAGCGCGCGAATGCCATGCGGGCCGAAGAACTCGTCTTCATCCAGCATGCGCGTCAGAATCCGGCGCAGCTTCTGCTCGTCAACGATCGCCAGCATGCGACGGTTGGATACCCCGGGCTGTTGCGGCAGATGCATGCTGGCGGCGAGCTCCGGGTGGCGCCCCAGGAACAGCTTGGCACGCTCCCGGAACGTCGGTAGCCTGGCGAGGATGTCTTCCTCGAACACGGCCACCGCCGCTAGCGGCAGCAGCCCTACGATGGAGCGCACCTTGAGGCGCGTGGCATTGCCGTCAGGGAAACGCAACACATCATAGAAAAAGCCATCCTCGTCATCCCACATTTCGTCGTTCCGATCGCCGACGCTGTCCAGCGCGCCGGCAATGAACACGGTGTGCTGGAAGAATTTCTCTACGAACTCCTCGTAGAGCGGCTCCTGCAGCGCAAGCTCGACGGCGATACGCAGCATCTGCTGGCTGAAGAACACCATCCAGGCAGTACCGTCAGCCTGATCCAGGTAACCGCCCGTTGGCAGTGGCGACGACCGATCGAACACGCCAATATTGTCGAGCCCGAGAAAGCCTCCCTCGAAGACATTGGCCCCCGTCCGGTCCTTGCGGTTGACCCACCAAGTGAAGTTGATGAGCAGCTTGGAGAAGGCGTACTTGAGGAACTCGACATCGCCTCTTCCACCGTGACGCTCCTTGTCAAGGACGTAGAGCTGCATCGTAGCCCAGGCATGCACGGGGGGATTGACATCGCCGAAGTTCCATTCGTAAGCGGGAAGCTGGCCATTCGGATGCAGGTAGTCGTTGCGAAGCATCAGGTCGAGCTGTTGCTTGGCGAAGTCGGGATCGACCATGCTTAGTGGAATCATGTGAAACGCCAAGTCCCATGCGGCGTACCAGGGATACTCCCATTTGTCCGGCATCGAGATGATGTCATCGTTGAACATGTGCGCCCATTCGCTGTTGCGTACCCGCCTTCGCTCCAATTTCGGCAACCGGCCACCCGCGCCGTGCTCGTCGAGCCAGATACCGAGGTCATAGTAGAAGTACTGCTTAGTCCAGAGCATGCCGGCCAGCGCCTGGCGCATGACGTTCGCTCGATCTGGGTCGCCACGAATGGCGGAAGGTGTGATCGACGCGTAAAAGGCATCGGCCTCCTCCAGCCGGGTGGCAAATACCGCATCGAAGTCATTGAAGGGTGCGAATGCCGAGCCCGGTGCCCGGGTCGTCAAGCGCAACCGCACGACTTGTGACTCACCGCCGCCGATGTTGAGGTGATAGTGGGACGCCGCCTTGGTTCCCTGCTGCGCCGGATTCACCGCCGCGGCGTCGCCGTGCACGATGAAGTCGTGGATACCGTCCTTAGCATAGGGCGACGCGTTGCTTGTGCCGAACAGCCGGGCGTTGTTAGTCTCATTCTCGGTGAAGAGCAGCGGCACGTCCGAGTCGCAGTAGAGGTAATACTCGCCCAGCGATTCCTGAATTAAAGGGTCGCTGTGACGAGCGCGGACCGTCGCTTTCCCGGAGGAATCGACGCGCTCGACGATTGGCTTCGAACCGCCTCGAGGCTGCGACCAAGTATTGCGGAACCACAGGGTCGGCAACACGTGAAGCGGCGCTGCATCTGGACCGCGGTTGAAGATGCTGATTTTGACAAGCACGTCTTGAGGCGTCCCCTTCGCGTACTCGACAAAGACGTCAAAATACCGGTTGCCGTCAAACACGCCGGTGTCCAGTAACTCGTACTCGGCTTCATGCTTGGTGCGGCGGCGGTTGGTCTCGACGAGATCCGTGTATGGATAGGCGGCCTGTGGATACTTGTACAAATACTTCATGTACGAGTGCGTCGGCGTGGAATCGAGATAAAAGTAATACTCCTTCACGTCCTCGCCATGATTGCCCTCGCTGTTGCCCAGTCCGAAGGCGCGCTCCTTGAGAATCGGATCGCACCCATTCCATAGCGCTAGCGCGAAGCACAATACCTGATGATCGTCGCTAATACCGCCGAGGCCATCCTCACCCCACCGGTAGGCGCGTGAGCGGGCCTGGTCATGGGTGAAGTAGTTCCAGGCGTCGCCGTTGTCACTGTAGTCTTCGCGCACCGTCCCCCATTGCCTCTCGCTGAGGTAGGGGCCCCACAATTTCCATGCTGCGCGGCCCGCGTGCGCTTCATCGAGCCGGTGTTTCTCTGTTTCATTGCTCATGACGCAATCCTTCTCTAGCCGGCGAGGCCGGGCAAACTGCCCGGTGTGAACACGATATATGCGCAATCCAATCAAGCGTCAGTCAGCTTGCGCCAAATCTGCTAAATGCTTACTGGTACACAGGAGACATTCTTCAGAATATGGTTAAGCTGGTTCCCGGTCTTGATCACACCCCTGGAAATGAAGAAGGCGAGCAGAGAAGCGACCGCAGTCGCCCGGTGTCGAGGGAGGTACCAGATCTCTGCGCTTGGGATGGTCACGGCCGCAAACAGGGCCGCGGAGCCGCCGACAAGGCCTGCGCCGACAATGACAATCTTCGGTTGCCGCATGGCAAGCCTCCTTTCGAGCCTGTCTTCAGGTGCGCTTGAACCTATTGAAGTGCGCAGGGATCTCACTCTCTTGCTCCATATCAAATAATATTTCGAGCTGTTCCGTGACGAGTCGAGAGAGCCTCTTTTCGCAGGCCTTTGCAATAAAGTGAAGCACCGCGGGAAGATCGATGCCGTCGTGCCAGTAGGCAATGCTCGTACGGCAGCATTGGGCGGGGTCGTCCGCGCCCTGAAATTCCTTGTTCCTTTTCGGCGTTCACAGCTACTTCATTCTTTTAAAGCGATGTCTAAGGCGTTAACTGAAAGGACGAGCGTCTTGACGGCCTCCGACGCAAAGTGCGATCAGATGCCAACGTCTGCCAGTTCGTGTTGCCCCGCACAATATATAGCTGAGGCTGATCCTCGGACACCGTTGGCAGCGACGAAACGATGCGATCGGAAGTGGACCGCGCGTCCGAGCTTTGATCATATGTTGATACCCACCTTGCTGCGGGAATGACGGAGGCGGAAGCGCGACCAATCAAAGGTAGGCTCCCATAGAACCAACCACTATATTTCTGCAAGACAGTCGGGTGTGGCCTGCCCGAGGGCGTGCGCCACGCTTGCGTCGAACGCGCTCGATTCGCGCAACCTGCGGGCCGGAGACCACGCTTACAGTTGGGCTTGACAGCCGAGCAATTCCTCGCCGCTCACAGCGCAAAGAACCGACCATGTGGGGAGCCAGTATGAACGGGATGGACGATGCCGCGCTTGGATCCGCACCATGCGTTGGTGACGAAAACACCTTGCAGGTGTTATTGGTGGCGTCGGAGATCGTTCCGCTGGCCAAGACAGGCGGCCTGGCGGACGTCTGCGGGGCGCTTCCCACGGCCCTTGCCCGGCTTGGGATCGATGTGCGCCTGATGATGCCCGCCTACCCTGAAGCCCTGGCGCGCCTTGTTGCGCCGCGACAGGTTGCCGATCTTGGAGAATTGCTGCCGGGAGCTTTCGTACGCCTGATCGCAGGTTCGATGCCGGATTCCCGCTTGCCGATATGGCTGGTCGACTGCCCGGCGCTATATGACCGGCCTGGGACGCCATATCAGGACGCGAGCGGCTGTGAATGGGAGGACAATGCGCAGCGCTTTGGCGTCCTCTGTCATGCCGCCGCGCGGGTGGCGCTAGGACATGCCGTGCCCGGATGGCGCGCAGACGTCGTCCATGCGCATGACTGGCATACCGGGCTGGTGCCACTGCTGGTGGCGCTGAGCGGCCAGCCGCGCCCGCGCACGATATTCACTATCCATAACGCCGCGTTCCAGGGCAACTTCCCACTCGGTCTGGCCGAGCAGCTTGGTTTGCCTCAAGACACATTGACTCCTGATGGAATCGAATTCTACGGTCAGCTCTCGTTCCTAAAGGCCGGTGTGCGCTATGCGGACAAGGTGACCACCGTTAGTCCGACATACGCGAAAGAAATCTGCACTCCCGAATTCGGTTTTGGCATGGATGGGGTGTTCCGAGCCCGAAGTGCGGACCTCGTCGGCATTCTCAATGGTATCGATGTGCAGCACTGGGATCCCTGCACCGATCCGCATCTGTCGCGTAATTACTCGTGCAATGACTTGCGCGGCAAGGAGTCATGCAAAGCGGATGAGCAACGGCGCCTCAGCCTGAATGTCGACACTTCCGCGCCGCTGGCGATCTTTATTAGCCGCTTGACCTGGCAAAAGATGGCCGACGTACTCCTTGAACGGTTGCCGGACATGTTGACGCGCCACCCGCGCCTGCAATTTGCGCTACACGGGCGCGGCGAAAGTAAGCTGGAAGCCGGCTTTGCCCGCATGGCTGCCTGCTTTCCCGGGCGTGCATCGGTGCAGATTGGCTATGAGGAGGCACGGGCGCATAGACTCCATGCTGCCGGCGACATTCTTCTGCACGGGTCTCGCTTCGAGCCATGTGGCCTGACTCAGATGTACGCCATGCGTTATGGCACGGTTCCGGTCGTTCGGCGGGTCGGTGGACTGGCGGACAGTGTACGTGATGCAGGTATCCATGATCGGCGCGCTCCTGATGCGACCGGCTTCGTGTTTGACGACGCCACTGGCGAAGCCATGGAGTCCGCGCTGACTCGCTGCCTCTCGCTGTACGAGAGGCGGCCCAAGCGCTGGTCAGAACTCCGGAAGCACGCCATGTCGGGAGACTTTGGCTGGACGCGTTCGGCTGCAAGTTACGCGCGTATCTACCTTGAACTGGCGGGTAAACGTATTTCCCTGCCTGGCAGGCGTATGCCGGTATGCGCGGGAGCTTCCACGGATCACGAGCCAACCGCTGCTAGCGGAGCCGGGCGGCAGCAAGCGATCTTATAGTAGTGGGGGCTTCACATGTATGTCTTACCGGCGGAAGTTTCTGAAACCGCTGTCTGCGCTCGTACAGTGGTCCTCGCTGCGCTCGAAATAGAACTTGCACTGCGCATGTAGTTGATGCCACGCAGCGGGGGAGGTACCCAGTACGGACCCTTGATCCACGGCAAATAGCCATGGCGATTCAACTCCTATTGTGGAAACACGGTGTGCAGTTGCTTTCCACATCTGAGGCCGCGAGTTTGATCGAATTATGGTCGGCACTTTGCGAGGGTAACCATGTCATCAACCCTGAATATTCTTGTGATGCCAGCGCACCTTGGCTGGACTGTCTGGGCTGAGGACAGGGCAGATGTGTACAGGTTTTTGGGTTCACTCAATGAAGCCATAGAAGCAGCTATTGATATCGCAAAGCTGGAGAAGGCCGAACTAGCCGTCTACGGACTCGATGGCAGGATTCGGATGCGACGTTCCTTCATTGAACGAACATCGGAAGCGCCTTCGTTTTCGCGGACCCGAGGCGAGAACGTCGAGGAAGCCTCCGATAGACCAAATTAAACCGGCGTGTGGACACCAAGCTTTGGCAACCGCCGTTGGTCGGTCACCGACTCTTGTGCCGGCGCGCGGGGCGGCGAATGAGAAGCGAGAAGTTCGTGACTTGAATTGCAGATCCAATCTCAGATCACTGGATAGCGCCAACTCGGCAGATCAGCCAAGGGTAGTCGGTCCGCCAGACTCAGGGCGTGCGCAGGCGCAGCGCGACCTCAATTTGTGAGACTCATCATGCTCAAGAAGTCCATTCCATCCCTGATCATTGCCGCGTTGACAGCAGTCGGCATGACACAGTTGAGCCATGCGCAGAAGAACTACACGGAGGGGGGCGATCTGTACGGAGGAAGCCATGCCGCCAAGAAGCTGTCCCCCGATGCCGACGCAGCCAAGGCCAGCAAGTTTGATTCCTACACCGACGGTGCGAAGCAGTCGACCGGATCCCACCTGAACGCTTCCAATAAGCCTTTCGATCCGTACTCCGAAGGGGCGAAGGCCGACAGAAACGACCCTTACACAGACGGCGCAAAGACCGGCAAGTTCGATCCATATGCCGATGGCGCGATGGCGCCGGCTGCTGGCAAGTCCCGGTAGGACCGTCAATCCTGGGGCAAGACGGTCAAGCAGGGCGAACGGCTGTACCGGCCGGCTCGTTCAAGACCGTGGTGTCTCCGGAACGGAGCAAGGAGACCATCTCGGGCTTCTACATGGCCGGAGACTCCATCGGCATGGACGGCGTCTGCCAGGAAGCCCATAACTGCGATGCGATTGCCCTGGAGGACCGAGCTGATCAACCTGGACGCCCTGGATGCTCGCTAGCGGCGTCATACCCGGTGAGGCATGGCGTGAACGATCCCGGTCTTGATTCCGGCATTCCCGGCCGGCTCGGAGATGTCTTGGCCGCCGCCGCGTCCCGCGAAGTCGGCGCGCTGGTGTTCCGGCCGCTCGAGATCGATACGTGGCAGGAGCATGTCATCTACATGCATCCGGATTGCCCCGTCTGCCGTGCCGAGGGCTTTTCCGCGCAGGCGCGTGTGCGCGTGCAGATCGGCGACCGGTCATTGATCGCCACGCTGACACTGCTGGGCGCGCCGCTATTGAACATGGGCGAAGCGAGCCTGTCGGTGAGCGCGGCACGAACGCTGGCGGCACGCGCCGGCGATGTCGTGCATGTCACCCATGCACCCGCGCTAGAGTCGGTGCGGGCACTGCGTGCGAAGATCTATGGCTGTCACCTGGACAGCGCCCAGCTGGAGGGCATTATTGGCGACATCAGTGCAGGGCGGTACGCTGACGTGCATATTGCCGCGTTTCTCACCGCCTGCGCGGATGGTCGCATGAGCCTGCGCGAAACCGTCGATCTGACCCGCGCCATGGTCCGGTCCGGCCAGCGCCTGAGCTGGGATAGGGAAGTGGTTGCCGACAAGCATTGTGTCGGCGGGCTGCCGGGCAACCGCACCACGCCGATCGTGGTGGCCATCGCGGCAGCCGCGGGGCTGCTGCTGCCCAAGACCTCTTCACGCGCGATCACGTCGCCCGCCGGCACCGCCGATACGATGGAAGCCCTGACCCGCGTGACACTTGACGCGACGGAACTGCGGCGCGTGGTGGAACAGGTCGGGGCTGCACTGGTGTGGGGCGGCGCGCTAAGCCTGAGTCCCGCGGACGACGTACTGATCCGCGTGGAGCGCGCCCTGGATATCGACAGCGATGCGCAGTTGGTGGCCTCAATCCTGTCGAAGAAGATTGCCGCCGGATCCACTCATGTGCTGATCGACGTGCCGGTGGGGCCGACCGCCAAGATCCGCGAAGACAGCGAGCTGGAGCGCCTGCATATCGCCATGGCCAAGGTCGCGGACGTTTTCGGGTTGAAGATCCGGATTCTGCGCACTGACGGCTCGCAGCCGGTGGGCCGGGGCGTCGGGCCGGCGCTGGAGGCGCTCGACGTGCTGGCAGTGCTGCAGTGCCAGCCGACGGCGCCCGCCGACTTGCGCGAACGCTCGCTGCTGCTGGCGGGCGAGCTGCTTGAGTTCTGCGGCGCGATGCCGGCCGGGCAGGGACGGTTGCAAGCCGGCAGTCTGCTCGACAGCGGCGCCGCCTGGGCCCGGTTCCAGGCTATCTGCGAAGCGCAAGGGGGGCTGCGCACGCCGGGGCAAGCGGTGTTCCGGCGCGACGTACTAGCGGCCCGTAGTGGCATCGTGACGTCCGTCGATAACCGGCACGTCGCGCGCGCGGCGAAGTTGGCCGGGGCACCGCGCCGACAGGTGGCCGGGCTGGAACTGCATGTCCGCACCGGAGACGAGGTCGTAGCCGGCGCGACGCTCTGTACACTGCATGCCCAGGCGTCCGGCGAACTGGAATATGCGTACAGCTACGCCCGGGCGCATGACCCCTTCCGCATCGAATAGCCCAGGCGTCCCGTTCGGCTTTGTCCGCTTCAGTCCACCGGCACCCACCGGGCCAGCAGGCGGCGCGCAGCAAACGCGGCGGCAGCGTAGCCCAACAGGATGGCCGTGAGCATCGGCCAATAAGCGGCAGGCAGCGGCCGCATGCCCAGCGGTGCGGCCAGCGGCGAGTAGGGCAACCACGCGCCGACGAGGCACAGCCCAATCGTGGTGGCCAGCAGGGCATGGCTGGGAAGGCTCTCGATGAAGGGCAGCCTGCGCGTTCGGATAATGTGGACAATGAGTGTCTGCGAGAACAGGGACTCGATGAACCAGCCGGTCTGGAAAAGCGTGGCCTGCGCGGGCGAATTGGCACCCAACAGCCAAAACAGCGCGGCGAAAGTCAGGTAGTCGAAGATTGAACTGACCGGGCCCATCGCAAGGATGTACTCTCCCATCTTGCCGACCTCCCAGCGCCTGGGCCTGCGCAAGGACTCCTCGTCGACATTGTCGGTGGGCAGCGCCGTCTGCGAGAAATCGTAGAGCAGGTTGTTGGTCAGGAGCTGGATCGGCGCCATTGGCAGGAAAGGCAGCCAGGCGCTTGCTCCCAGCACGCTGAAGATATTGCCAAAGTTGGAGCTGGCACTCATGCGCAGGTACTTGAGCAGGTTGGCAAAGACCCGCCGCCCCTCCATGACGCCGTCATGCAGCACCAACAGGCTTTTCTCCAGCAGGATCAAGTCGGCCGACTCGCGGGCGATATCGGCCGCGCTGTCCACGGAAATACCGATGTCGGCGGCGCGCAGCGCCGGCCCGTCATTGATCCCGTCGCCCAGCACGCCAACGACCCGTCCACGTTCACGCAGCGCGCGCACGATGGCTTCCTTGTGCGCGGGTGTGAGCTTGGCAAAGATCTGGTTGCGCATTGCTGCTTCCGCCACGCCCGCGGCATCCAGCTTATCCAGGTCGCTACCAAGCACCGGCGTGCTGCGTGCAAGCCCGACCATCTGGCAGATCTTGCTCGCGATGCGTGGACTGTCCCCGGTCAGGATCTTGACGTCGATACCGCTGTCGGCCAGAGCAGCCAGCGCGGGGGCTGCACTTTCCTTGGGGGGATCGAGAAACGCGATGTAGCCCAGCAAGGTCAGTCCCTGTTCCTCGGCCAGGCAGTATGCGTGCGTCTCCGGCGCCTGCGGCAGTTCGCGAAAGGAGATCGCGATGACGCGGAAGCCATCGTCATTCAGGCGATCGCTGATGGCTATCAGGTCGCGGTAATGCGTTGCATCCAGCGGTACGCGCTGCCCCTCCAGTTCGGCCGTGGTGCAGACAGAAAACACTTCCTCCACCGCTCCTTTGCAGATGAGCATCCGGGTGTGAGGTGCCTGCACGACCACGGACATGCGGCGGCGGGTAAAGTCATAGGGTATCTCGTCGATCAGCCTGTATGCCTGTGCAATGCGCATGCGCTCGCTCAACTCCTCATGCCGCAGCACGGCCACATCCAGCAAGTTATGCAGGCCAGACTGAAAATAGCTGTTGAGATACGCAAACTCCAGCACCCGCTCGCTGTCGTTCCCGGCCAGGTCGACATGTTGCTTGAGGATGACCAGGTCCTGCGTCAGAGTCCCGGTCTTGTCCGTGCAAAGCGTGTCCATGGCGCCAAGGTTCTGGATTGCGGCCAGCCGCTTGGTGATGACCTTGCGCCGGGACATTGCCATCGCGCCCTTTGCCAGGTTGACGGTGACCAGCATCGGCAGCATCTCGGGGGCGAGGCCAACGCCAACCGCCATGGCAAACAGCACCGCTGCAAACCAGTCGCCTTTGGTCAGCCAGTTGATCAAGAACACCAATGGCGACATCACGGCGACGATCGCCAGCATCAACCGGGCGATGCGGTTCAGGCCAGCCTCGAAATCGGTGGGTGGCTCCTGCCCGGCGATCGACTGCGCGATGTGCCCGAAGATCGCGCGGTCACCGGTCAGCACGACCACCGCCGTGGCAGTCCCGCTGAATACCGCCGTCCCCATGAGAGCGATATTGGGGAAGTCGCCGGCTAGGGCAGCGACCGTGCAGCGCGCGGGAAATTTTTCTACCGGCATGGACTCGCCGGTCAATGCCGCCTGGTTCACGAAAAGGTCTTTGGATGCGAGCAGCCGGACATCGGCGGGTATCAGGTCACCCGCAGCCAGATGGATGATCTCGCCAGGAACAAGCTCGGCGATCGGGCGTTCCTGCACGACGGGCGCGCTGCCGGGGGCCGCACGGCGCTGCACGGCGATGGTGGTGTGGACCATCGTGCGCAGCGCCGCCACGGCGCGGTCGCTGCGGGTTTCCTGCCAGGTGGCAAGCGAGACGCTCAGCACGATCATTCCGCCGATCAAGGCAGCAGCGCTGTTGTCGTGCACAAGCACTGATACCGCCGACAGCACTATCAGCATCACGTTGACGGGGTTTAACAGCCGCCTGGACAGGCTGGCAAGCCAGTGTGGGCTTTGGTTGGGGGCAATGGTGTTGGGGCCGCATGTCCCCAGGCGCGAGGCTGCCTCGCGTTCGGTCAAGCCCGCCTCGGTCGCGCCAAGTCTGGCCAGAACTTCGCTGGCATCATGAGTGGTGGCCCATTCCAGTTCGGCCGGCAGCGACGTCACGTCGGCGGCGTGCGGAGAGACCCGCCGGCCGGCGGTTGACGCGGCACGGCGGTCGACACCCGGAGGCCGCTCGACCGTAAGGAGGGGCGGCTCTGCATCCTTCGCCATGCCTTACGGGGCCCGTGGCGCGCGCACCAGCAGCACTGGCACCTTCGACTCTTGCACCAGGCCCTCGGCCACGCTGCCCATCACCAGGCGCCGCACCCCGCGCCGGCCGTGGGTGCCTGCCACGACAAGGTCGGCGTGGACTCGCTGTGCAGCCGCGTCGATCGCCGTGGCAATGTCGCCAATGGCAAGGATTTCATCAACCAGTTGCGTGTGGCATTCGACCTTGCCCGCGTGGGCTTTGGCAGCGGCCTCAGCGAGCAGGCAGCGTCCGCCCTCGACCAGGTCGGGGCGCAGGTCGGCCAGGTTGCCGTAGCCCATGTCGTACTTGAGATAACTGTTGTCGACCACGTGGACGATCTCCAGGCGGGCCTTAAGCATAGCCGCGAGCTGGATCGCCTCGGCCAAGGCACGATCGCCGCAGTCGCTGCCGTCGATGGCGACGAGGATTGTCTGGTACATGGCGTTGCCTCCTTGTGAGCGCCCGCGGAGTGAGGCGATCCCCGTATGCGGGGACATAGACAGTGCTTCCAGCTTAGGACCGGGAAGGGTAGGCCGGTTGATGCAGGTCAGGGGCACGTCTATCGGCCAGCCCCCAGCGGCATGTACTTTCGTTGACAGGCATCAACAATGCATGCTCTGTCGTCCCCTACGTTGGACAGGACCATGGCCGAAGCCGCGGCGCTGGTCGTCAAGGATGCGGAGTTTCGCAAGCTTGAGAACCCGGATGTCGGCACGGTCTTCGAGATCAACGACCACCGCGGCGTGATCGTCGGCATCGCCGAGGTTGCGACCAGCGGGCTGTTTGGGGTGCCGACGCTGTATAGGACATACCAGCGCGCGATCCAGTACCTGCCGACGGCGCGGTACACCATTTCCTACATCCTGGTGGAACCCAAGTCGCCGGGGGATACGGCGCGTATCCAGCGTGCCGTAAGCCGCATCGGCTACCGGGCGCTGACCCGAGATGAGTGGCGGTGCCGCCGGCAAGCGGTGATGGTGAGAATTTGTCGTGCGGCATTGCGGAGGACTCAACGGCTAATGACGGTCGTGTCGCGGGAAACTTGCGCGCAATCGAGCCGGATGGCCGCGGGTCCCGTGCAGGACGTTGCGCTGGGACAAAGGCTGCGGCCAGACAGCAGCTAGCCTCGAGCTATGCGGCCGGCGAGGGGTCGGCACCTTGAGGAGTCGAACATGGCCATATTTATCATGGAAACGCGTGTCTCCGTGGAGTCCCTGCGGCAGCCACGGTCGTTTGAGGCACTGGAACGCGGCGTTGCCGGCTATCTGGAAAAAGCCTGTCCGGATGTGAAATGGCTGGGCAGCTATGCAACCCTCGGGCCCTATGACTATCTGGATATCTTCGAGGCCAACGACATCGAGACTGCCATGCAGGTGTCAGTCCTGGTGCGGGCGTATGGCCACGGAGAGGCCTCGGTGCGTCCAGCCGTGGACTGGGGACGATTCAAGCACCTGGTGCGGAATCTTCCAGAATTACCAGCCGTGTGAGAACGACCATGCGGATCGGCGTGCCGAAAGAGATCAAGGACAACGAGTACCGGGTAGGCTTGACGCCTGCCTGCGTGCGCGAACTTGTCAGCCGCGGTCACCAGGTCATGGTCGAGGCGGGCGCCGGGGCCGCACTTGGCCTCTCCGACGCGCAGTACGTTGCGGCCGGCGCAACGCTGGCTGCCGATGCGAAAGCCGTGTACGACCTGGCCCAGATGATTGTCAAGGTCAAGGAGCCGCAGCCAGGTGAACTGGCGCTGCTCAAGCCTGGGCAGATTCTCTATGCGTACTTGCATCTGGCCGCGGACCGTGAGCTGACTGCCGCGCTGGTCAAATCCGGTGCGGTCTGTATTGCCTATGAGACCGTTACGGGGCATGACGGTGGTCTGCCGTTGCTGGCCCCGATGAGCGAGGTGGCCGGCCGCATGTCAGTCCAGGTGGCGGCCGCCTGCCTCGAGAAGCCACACGGTGGCATGGGGCTACTGCTCGGCGGCGTCCCGGGCGTCGCGCCGGCACATGTCGTGGTGATTGGGGCCGGTGTGGTGGGCATCAATGCGGTCCGGATCGCCGTTGGCATGGGCGCGCGCGTGACGGTATTGGACAAGAATATCGATCGCCTACGCCAACTCGACGCTATGCATGGCAATGAGGTCGTAACGATCTACTCCAGCGCTGACAGCGTCGAGCGCGCATTGCTTTCGGCTGATGCGGTTATCGGCGCGGTGCTGGTGCCGGGCGCCGAGGCGCCCAAGCTGATCACGCGCGCGATGGTGGCGCACATGAAACCAGGTTCGGTGCTGGTAGATGTGGCGATAGACCAGGGTGGCTGCGCAGAGACATCGCGTCCCACCAGCCATACGGATCCGACCTACGTAGTGGACGGCGTGCTGCACTACTGCGTGACTAACATGCCGGCTGCCGTGGCCCGGACCTCCACCTTCGCCCTGAACAACGCCACGATCGGATATGCGATGGTGCTTGCCGACAAGGGATGGTCTCGCGCGCTCGCAGACGATCCCTGCCTGCGGGCGGGGCTCAATGTCTGTCGCGGGAGTGTGACCTATCCAGCCGTCGCAAGCGCTCATGGCTACGTCCATGTGCCCGCCGAGGTGGTGCTGCACTGAGCGGGTGCCGACACTATCCGACTGCACGGTCCACACCTTGTTGTTGGCCGCCGCTGGCGCGAGCTCTCCGGAATGACAAAGCAAGACGACAACTCCCAGCAATTCCCCGGAAAATCAGCAGGTTGCCCATTACCTGCAGGAAGCTGCGCAGCTCCTTGAAGAGCAGGGCGCGAACCCTTTCCGGGTCGGCGCATACTTGGCCGCCGCGGACACCGTCTCCCGGCTTGATGCCGATATCCGGGCGCTCTTTGACAAGGGAGGAATTGACGCGCTCGATGCGCTGCCTCGCATTGGCAAGGGGATCTCGAAGGCGATCGCGGAAATACTCATCACCGGCCGCTGGCGCCAACTGGAGCGACTTCGGACTGGCGAGGACGATGCAGGTCTATTCCAGGCAGTGCCGGGGATCGGCCCCGAACTCGCCACCCGCATCCATGACACCTTGCATATCGATACCCTTGAAGCGCTGGAACTCGCAGTGCGAGACGGCCGTCTCGGCCGAGTCGAAGGCATTGGCCCGCGCCGCCTGGCAGGCATCCGCGCTTCGCTGGATGACATCCTGAGCCGGCAGCGTCAGTGGCGAGACCTGCATCAACGCAAGGCACCGGCGGTGGAGCCGTCCGTGTCTACGCTGCTGGAGATAGATCGCCTCTATCGCGAGAAGGTGGCCGCCGGTGCTCTGCCGACCATTGCCCCGAAGCGAATGAACCCAGAGGGCAAAGCGTGGCTGCCGGTTCTTCATGTGAGCAGGGATCAGTGGCACTTTACGGCGTTGTTTTCTAATACCCCGCGCGCCCATGAACTCAGGCGTACCGCAGACTGGGTGGTCATCTACTTCTACGACGCGGATCATCAAGAGGGCCGGCGAACCGTCGTTACAGAGACGCGTGGTTCACTGATCGGCAGGAGGGTCGTGAGAGGGCGTGAGCTGGAGTGCAGGGCCCAATACCTGGGGCTGGCGCGGTAACTTCCCCGGGCGGGGATCAAACTGCCGCGTCTGGCTCCAGCAGTCTTGAGCGGATTTCTTCGCGCGCCGCGTCGCGCAGTCGCAATAATGCCGGCCAGTCATCACCTGATGCGTATGTCGCTTCGCCGGCAACGAGTGCCAACGGAGCATGACTCGGCCACCAACGCCCGTCCCGCAGCAATGAGCGGGTGCCGATCAGGGCAATGGGAACAACCGGGGCCCGTGCGCGGGCTGCGCACCGGAACGCGCCCAGCCGGAAGGGCATCAATCCCGGCTCTCGCCGGAAGGTCCCCTCGGGGAAGAAAACGAGGGATTCGCCCCCCAGGATCCGCTGCTCCAGTGCACTGGTATCTTCGATCCCACGCGCGGGGTCGAAGCGCTCAACGAAGGCGCAGCCAAGCCTGTTAAGGAGCATGGCCAGCGGCGGGCTCCTTAGCAGCTCCTGCTTTGCCACGAAGGTAAAGTGGGGAGGCAGCACTGCCGTGAGCAGAATCACATCCGTGTAGCTGGCATGGTTGGCCACGATAACCACCGGTGCCGACCCGCTGAGATCGGGCAGGCCGTCGATCTTCGGAAACAGCCCGGTCAGCGCGAGCCCGACCCGGGCGCTGGCCCGTGCAAGCCGCCGACGCAGTGCGCGCCCCGGCAAGAGCGCCACCAGCAGACATGCCGGTAAGGCAAACAGGAGGCAGACGATCCATACCCAGGCCCCCCAGATCCACGCGGAGGCCTGATGCAGGTAGCGTGCAAACTGGACGCTTGCGCCAGAGATGGCAATTCGAAGCAATTGACGCCAGGGCGCGCGCGGCGCGCTATGGATCTCGCCCCGTTCGTACAATTCCCGGCAAGCCGCGCGGCGCAGCTTTCCGCTGGACGTCTTAAGTACCGTGCGCGGCGGCACCAGCACCACTTCGTCGACAGGCATGCCCATCAGGTCGACTGCCAGATGGCCGATTTCGGCGCGTAGCCGGCTGCGCGCCTCGTCGTCCTCTTCACGCGTCTCGGCCAGAACGACCAGGCGCTCGGTACCGGATCGCGCATCGGTGGCGGGAAACACTGCGACACCGCCCTGGCGCACGCCGGCCACCCGGCTGATCGCTTCCTCGAGTTCCTGCGGGAACAAGTGCTGGCCGGCGCGAATGATGATGTCCTTGAGGCGTCCGGTTAAATAGAGCTCGCCGGCTGCGATATAGCCCATGTCGCCAGTCTTCAGCCATGGACCATCGAACAGGCCAGCCGTGGCGTCGGGGTTGCGGAAGTAACCCGTGGTCGCGCTTGGGCCCCGGAACTGGACATGCCCCAGCGCACGTTCAGGCAACTCGTGTCCGGCTGGATCGGCAATGCGGATCTGATGTCCCGGCAACGGCAGGCCGCTGGAGACCAGCCTGAGCGCCTTGCGCCCCGACCGGTCCGGCGCACGGGCGATACCCTGGCGCGCGAGCACATCCCGATCGATCTCGTCGATGCACGGGCCCCGCCCCGCTGGCGGGAACGCGAGTCCGACCGAGCATTCGGCAAGGCCGTATACAGGGGCCACCGCAGTACGATCGAAGCCATACCTGGCAAAGCGGGCAGTAAAGTTGTCAATGGTTTCCGGGCTGACCGGCTCAGCACCGTTGTATGCCAGGCGCCATGAACTCAGGTCCAGACCGGCGAGGTCCTTTTCCTCAATTTTGCTCGCGCAAAGCTCATAGGCGAAATTCGGCGCCGCGGACACCGTGCCGCGATGCTGATGAATGGCCCGCAGCCAGGAGGCAGGGCGCGTCAGGAAATCAGTGGGCGACAGAAGCACCAGGCGGAATCCAACCTGCAGGCTGCCCATGCATGCGCCGATCAGGCCCATGTCGTGGTACAGCGGCAGCCACGACACAAAGACATCGGCCGCGCTAACATGCGCGGCACGCTCCATCGCTCGTAAATTGGCGAGCAGATTGGCATGCGTCAGCACGACTCCTTTTGGGTTGCCTGTGCTGCCAGAGGTATATTGCAAAAAGGCAATATCATCCGCTCGCCCGCGCCCTGCGCCGCTCGGGGCATCACCAGCGGCGCCGAGATCGGCGGGCGCCAGGATCTGGCGCAGGGCCGCGCACTGCGCACGCAGCAGGCGTAGCAGGGGCTTGGCCGGTGGCACGGTCACCAGGATCGCAGCCTCGGCATTGGCAAGGATTCCGGCGCTGCGCCGCATGTGGTCCTCGATCTGGGAGAGGCGTGCGGGCGGATAAAGCGGCACGGGGATACACCCCGCATATAGTGCGCCGAAAAAGACGTCGAAGAAATCGCGTCCGGTCGGCAGCATCAGGGCCACCCGGTCACCTGGGGCCAAGCCCTGCCGCGCCAGGCCGCTGGCTACGGCAAGCGCGCCCGCCCGCATTGACGCATAGCTGAGGTTTTCGCCCCCCTGGAAGATGGCGTATACCTCGTCGCCATGGGACGCGGCGTGCCAGTCAATCAGCTCCATGAGCGTGGCGGCACTATCTGGCGGCCGGTTGACCGCTGCCGTCCTGGCCGCACCAGGCACGACGGGAACCGCGAGCATCGCAGCGGGAATGGCGGCGGCTCCGTGCGCTGTCAGGCGGAGCAGGTCACGAGGCGTTTCGGCGGCCATAAGCGCTTCTTCATTTAACTTGGCGCCAAATTCGTGCTCGATACGCGTCAGCAGCTCCGCGCGCGCCAGGCTGTCCAGGCCGAAATCGCGCTCGAGAGAATGATCAATCCCCAAAGTGCTGACTTCCTGCGCACCGGGCCGCAGCTCAGCCGCCAGGGCGCGTACGAGGCCAAGCAGACGTTGCGCATCGGCAGGCCCGGCTTCGGGTGCACAAGGGGGATCAGGATCGCGCATGTCGTTCATTGCATCTTTCCTGCCTGGCAAAACTCAGAGGCACATTCCGATGGTAGTTGCCTGCCCTTCGGTTGGCGGCCTGAGCAAGACCTTGCCGAGGGCTGACCTGGCCAGGGAGGGCCGGAACTCAACGTAGTGGGGCACCTTGTAGCTGGTCAGCTGCGCGCGGCAATGGGCCAGCACCGCCTCGGCGGAAAGCGCTGGATCGCGCCTGACCACAAGGAGCCTGACTGCCTCGCCAGAGCGTTCGTCCGGGACGCCGATGGCACAGGCGTCCCGGATACCGGGGTGCTGCATGGCCACATCCTCAACTTCCTTGGGGTAGACCTTGAAGCCGGATACCACGATGACCTCCTTGCAGCGCGCGAGGAAGCGGATACTGCCTCGGGCGTCCATCACACCCATGTCACCGGTGCGCATCCAGCCACCGAGGCCGAGGACGCATGCCGTTTCCTCCGGCATGTTCCAGTAGCCCGGCATGACCTGCGGGCCTTGCACGCAGATCTCGCCCGCCTGGCCCGGCGGCAGGTCGTGGCCTGTCTCATCCCGGATGGCAACCCGGGTGGAGGGTAGCGGCATGCCGATCGCCCCGCTGAACGCCACGCCACCCACAGGATTGATACAGACGACCGGTGCAGCCTCGGTCAGGCCATACCCTTCTGTCAGCGGGATGCCGGTGGCCTGGTGCCAATGCAGCGCCACCTCACGCTGCACTGCCATGCCGCCGGCAACCGCCAACTTGAGGTTACCGGCGTTCGCCCGGCAGACCTCCGCGAAACCCGGTGCGTCGAGCAATAGGCGGAACAACGTATTTACACCGCTGATCGCGCTGAAGCGCGTGGTCCGCAGCGTACGCAGCAGCGTGCGGAGATCACGCGGATCGGTAACAAGCACATTGTTTCCACCCCATCGCACGAACGTCAACAAGTTGGCCGTCAGCGCAAAGATGTGATGCAGGGGCAGCGGCGTTACCACAACCTCCTTGCCTGCCTCCAGGGTCGCGCCCAGCCAGGCAGAGATCTGTTCGACATTGGCCACCAGATTCCCGTGCGTGAGAATGGCACCTTTCGGAATCCCGGTCGTGCCGCCCGTGTATTGCAGCAGGGCAACATCCTTCGGGCAAAGGGCGGGTTCGTCTGGCGGATGACGACGACCACGTCGCAGCGCGGCATGGAAGCTGACCGAACCCGGCAGACGCCAGGGCGGCACGCGACGCTGGACCCACTTGACGAGAAAATTGACAAGACGCGCCCGCAATGGAGGAAGAAGATCGCCCACCTGGGTGGTCACGACATGACGCACGGCAGTGGCGCCGAGAACCGCCTGCAAGGTGGGGGCAAAATTTTCCAGGACAACGATCGCGGCCGCGCCTGAATCGGCAAGCTGATGCCGCAATTCGGGCGCCGTGTAGAGCGGGTTGACGTTGACCACCACCATGCCGGCCCGCAGGATTCCGAAGAACACCACGGGGTACTGCAGCAGGTTTGGCAGCATGATCGCCACACGATCACCCCGGTTTAGCCCCAGGCGCTTCAGATATGAGGCAAAG
The DNA here is from genome assembly GCF_000426345.1 of Cupriavidus phytohabitans. Classification (GTDB taxonomy): domain Bacteria; phylum Pseudomonadota; class Gammaproteobacteria; order Burkholderiales; family Burkholderiaceae; genus Cupriavidus. The sequence goes on from NZ_AUFE01000051.1 coordinate 30,449, forward strand.
TCGCGCGTCAGGCGATCGAGTTCCGCGTACGTGAGAACAGCTCTCATGTTGGTGAAGGCCGCACGCGTGGCGTATCGTCGGCAACTGTGCGCGAGCATGTCGGCAAGCGAAGCAAAGTGACGGACGTCGACCTCCGCAGGCACGCCTGCGGGATAGTGTTCCACCCAGATGGGTCTCGGTTCGGGAGACGCGGCTTTCACGTACTCTGGCATGATGCCCCCGATGCGTTTGACTTGCCCGCCGCCCTCACCGACCACCACTGTTCCGCGAAGGGCTTCCAGCCGGTGCCATGTGTGCCGCGCTTGCGGCACACGGCTTTCTCTCGCTTTCTGGCTGAAGCGAGCTCAACGTGTTGCTGCGGCTTCCAGGTAGGACACGACATCGTCAAGCGTGACGAGCCGGCCGTAGTCTGACTCCGGAATCTCCACTTTCAATTTCTCGTGCAAGATAACCAGGAAGCGGAGCCAGTCCATGGAATCAAGGTCGACCTCCCTGCGCAGCGGACGATCCGGGCGCAGGACCTGCGGCTCGATCTCTGGGGCGATCTCGCGCAACGTGGACAAGACGATGGCGCGAATACTGGCGTTGTTCATCGATCAAGCTCCTCAGGATGTTGCAGCAGTTCCCGCAGATCAGTGAGAAAAAGCGCGCCGCGATGACCGTCGGAGACACGATGATCGGCCGACAGGCTGGCTGTGATCGCTGGCATCACTGTCACTGCACCGTCTTCCGCCCATGGCTGCTCAACGATGCGGCCGAAACCCACCAGGGCCACCTGGGGAGGGTAGATGACCCCAAACACCTGTTCCGCGCCCTGATCCCCGAGATTGGTAATGGTGACGGTAGGCTCGGACAACTCGGCACGCCTGAGGGAACCAGCGCGACAGCGTTTGACCAGGTCGGCCAGTTCCTGCATCAGTTGTGCAACTGGCTTCCTGTCGGCATGCAGCAGCGCCGGCGCCACCAGGCCGCCCTGGCGCAGCGATATCGCGACCCCGACGTGCACGGCCGTTGCGGCGCTGAAGGTACCGTCGCGGAAGAATCCATTCAACTCTGGAAAGCGCTTGAGGGCGACTGCGACGGCTTTGACCAGCAAGACCGCCGGGAGGACGCGCTCGGTCATGCACCGATCGGCATTTTCCCGGGCGAGCCAGGCGAGCGCAGCCCGCAACGGAATCGTCTCTGCGACGTAGTAATGAGGAATCTCGCGCTTGGACCGCGCCATCGCCGCGCCAATTGTCTTGCGGATCTCGGCCGATCGGTCGCCCGGCGTGGCGGCGGGCTTGGACGTGGCGTGCTCGACGTCGGCCAGCGTTACCGCGCCACCCGGCCCGGTGCCGGTGAGGGTTTCGACGTCGATCCCGTGTTCCCGTGCGAGCTTGCGCGCGGCCGGGGACACCATGCGTCGACCCCGAGGGCCGCCGGCTCCCGGCTCTGGCACAGGCGCGCGCCGCATGGCGCCTGGTGTTTCGCCAGGCTCAAGGAGAGTCGCCATCAGCGTGCCGACGGGAATCTTGTCTCCCCGCGAAACCAGGAGTTCAGCGACGACACCGTCGTACCACGTCTCCACCTCGATCGCGGCCTTGCTGGTATCGACCACGGCAATGACCTGCCCCTTCTTCACGGTGTCGCCGGGCTGCACGGCCCATTCGAGCAGCGTACCCTCATCCATGTCTGCGCCCAGCGAGGGCAGGCGGAATTCGATCACGTTGTCCTCGCCGGAACGATGCGCCGGTTGCGGGCATTGGAGGTGTTGTGGACTGCCGGCTTGCTCATGCGATCAGCTGGCTGGCGGCGGAGGCAATCTTGTCGGCCTGGGGCAGGGCGGCCTCTTCCATATGCCTGGCATAGGGAATCGGTACCTCCGCGGAGCAGACCCGGGCCACCGGAGCGTCGAGTTCATAGAAAACCTGCTCGACGATGCGCGCCATCACCTCCGCGGCGAGGCCGACACTGCGCCAGCCCTCGTCGACGACCACGGCACGCCGGCATTTCGCGACGGATGCCATGATGGTCGCATCGTCCAGCGGGCGCAGGACGCGCAAATCGAGCACCTCGGCATCGATTCCCTGGGCCGAAAGCAAATCGGCGGCTTGCATCGCCTTGGGCAGGCCGCCACCATACGCGATCAGGGCCACGTCCTTGCCGGGCCGCCTGACCCGTGCGGAGTGGATATCCACGACGGACGCATCCGGGATTTCGCTTTCCACGTTGTACAAGCCTGCATGCTCGAAAATCAGCACCGGGTCGGGATCGGCCAATGCCGGTGCCAGCATGCGGCGTGCATCCTCGACAGTGGCGGGCGCCAGGACCCTGAGGCCCGGTATCCCGGCATACCAGCCCTCGAAACTGTGGGAATGCTGGGCCGCGACCTGACGGCCCGCCCCGGTGGCCATCCGGATCACCAGCGGTACCGAGAACTGCCCACCCGACATATGGCGGTACAGGGCTGCGGTATTGACGATCTGGTCGAGTGCGAGCAGGCTGAAATTGACGGTCATCACTTCGACGATGGGGCGCATGCCGCCCAGGGCTGCGCCAATGCCGGCGCCGGTGAAGCCGAGTTCCGATAGCGGGGTATCGCGGATGCGTTCGGGGCCAAACTCCGCCAGCAGCCCCTTGGAGACCGCATAACTGCCGCCGTAGCGGCCGACGTCCTCGCCCATCAGGAAGACGCGGGGATCCTTGGCAAGCGCCTCGCGCAGGGCTTCGCGCACGGCCTCGCGGTAGCTGAGGCGTATGCTCATGGGCTACCTCCCGCCGGTGAGTACACGTCCTTCAGCAGATCCTCCACCGGTTCCAGGGTACCTGCCTCTGCAAAGGCTTCGGCCCTCGCAACCTCCGCGCCAACGTCGGCGTCCAGCGAGAGAAATTCGTCTTCCGACAGCTTGCCTTCCGCCTTCAGCCGCGCGGTGAACGTATGAATGGGACCGCGTGCCTTCCACGCCTCGACTTCGGCCGCCTGGCGATACAGATCCGGGTCGTACATGGAGTGAGCGCGGAAGCGATAGGTGCGCAGTTCAAGGAACACCGGCCCGCTGCCGCCCCTGATGCTGGCCACGGCATTTCTGGCAGCTTCGCAGACGGCGACCACGTCCATTCCGTCAGCCCCGAAGGCCGGCATCTTGTAGGACGCTGCCTTGGCGCAAAGGTCTGTCTGGGACTCATGGCGTTCCAGAGCCGTGCCCATCGCGTAGAGATTGTTTTCGCAGCAGAACAGAAGCGGCAGCTTCCACAAGGCGGCCAGGTTCATCGACTCATGGAACGCGCCTTCGGCGACCGCGCCGTCGCCGAAGAAGCAGGCGGTGACGCGCTGGCTGCCCTGCATTTGCTCGGCGAGCGCAAGGCCCACCGCCAGCGGCAGGCCTGCGCCCACGATGGCGTTGCCCCCGAAAAGCCGGGTGGCGCGGCTAAACAGGTGCATGGAGCCGCCGCGGCCGCGCGCGCAGCCTTCCTGCTTGCCGTACATTTCGGCCATCAGTACGCCCATGTCCATGCCGCGAACCAGCGCATGCCCGTGCTCCCGATAGGTGGCGACCACATTGTCGTCAGGGGCGAGCGCATGGAGAACACCAACGCATACGGCTTCCTCGCCGATGTACAGGTGCAGGAAGCCGCGTATCTTGCCCTCGCCGTAGCGCTGCGCGCAGGTCTCCTCAAGACGGCGAATACGCACCATGTCGCGCAGCAGCGTAAGCGCGAATGCCTTGTCATAGGGCACCGGACCGGCAGGGGGCGGGGGAGCGGGATGCTCGATGTCCATCATGATCCGGTCTCAAGCGTAGAGGTGTCGCCCTCTGGCAGGCCCAGCTCGCGCGCCTTCAGCAATCGGCGCATGATCTTGCCACTGCGCGTCCGTGGCAATTCCGCGAGGAAGGCGATGTCCTTGGGGGCCACCGCCGCGCCGAGGCGGCGCCTGCCATGGCCAAGGAGCTCCAGGCGCAGCGCTTCAGAAGGTTCAAAACCTGAGTGGAGCGATACGAATGCCTTAACCACTTCTCCTGCCACCGGATCCGGCTTGCCGATGACGCCGGCTTCGGCGACGGCCGGGTGCTCCATCAGTGCGCTCTCGACCTCGAAGGGGCCGATCAGGTGTCCGGAAGACTTGATGACGTCGTCAGTGCGGCCGACGAACCAGTAGTAGCCGTCGGCATCGCGGCGCGCCAGGTCGCCGGTCAGGTACCATTCGCCGGCGAAGCACTTGCGGTAGCGCGCTTCGTCGTTGAGATAGGCGCGGAACATCGACGGCCAGCCGCTTCTGAGTGCAAGCTCGCCCTCGGTCTCGGGCGTATCGATCAGCTCGGCGCGCCCGTCTTCCTTGCGCCGGACGATAGCCGCATCCACGCCGGGAAGCGGCCTGCCCATCGAGCCAGGCTTGATATCAAAGGCTGGCGTGTTGGCGATCATGATGCCGCCCGTTTCCGTCTGCCACCAGTTGTCGTGAATCGGCAGGCCCAGCACGTTCTTGCCCCACCAGACAGCTTCCGGGTTCAGCGGCTCGCCGACACTGGCGACAAACCGCAGTTGTGGGAAAGCATGCACGCTGGCCGTATCGGCACCCGCCTTCATTAGCATGCGGATCGCGGTCGGCGCCGTATACCAGACCGTCACTCCTTCGTCGTGGAGGATTTCATACCAGCGCTGCGCGTCGAACTCTTCGGGATCCACGATAGACGTGATGCCATGCAGCAAGGGGGCGATGGCACCGTAGGATGTGCCGGTCACCCAGCCCGGATCGGCCGTGCACCAGAAGATGTCGTCCGGATGAAGATCGAGCGCATACCTGCCGGTTGCCCAATGGGTGACTGCCGCGCCATGGACGTGCACCGCCCCCTTTGGCGTGCCGGTCGTGCCGCTGGTGTAATGCAACAGCGCCATGTCTTCGGAAGTGGTGGGCGTGATTGCGCACGTGTCCGTCGCGCTGCGCATCATTGCAGTCAGGTCAAGCGTGCCCGGTATCGTGGTTGGGCCGCCGTCTTCGGCGACCAGCAGAACGTGTTTGAGGCTCGGTATGCGGTCGCGCCATGCGGCGACCTTGCGCATGAAGAGTTCGTCGGTGGTGACCAGCACCGAGCCCTTGCCGAGGTTCAGTCGGGTGGCGATCGGCTCGGGCCCGAATGCCGAGAACAGCGGTGAGACCACGCAGCCGTTCTTCAGCCCGCCGAGCAGGGCGGTATAAAGCTCCGGGATGCGTCCAGCGAGAATGAAGAGCCGATCACCCTTGCCCACGCCGAGTTCGCGTAGCACATTGCAGAAACGATTGGTGAGTCTGGCCAGCTCTGCGTAGGTAACGGCACGCGTTGCCGGTCCGTCCCGGGAAAGAAAGCGGAATGCGACCTTGTTCCCTGCACCGTTGCCCACATGGCGATCCACCGCCTGCCAGGCGATATTCAATCCCCCATCGGGCTGGATGCCGAGGGTCCTGCGGATGGCGTCCCAGGAAAAACCACGACGCTCCGTCTCATAGTCGGCAAAATTTGGCGCAACACGCAGGTCCGCCGCCGTCTTGTGGATGATTCTTGACAGATCCATTTTGGTGCCTGGTCTCCATGGGAGCAATATTAGAGCCGGGGCAGGCGACGAAAAGCGGGGCGGCCAGCGCTGCACGGCCAACCGTTACCTGCGCGGGCAAGCCCAGCCCCAAGACCTCGGGATAAGGGCAATGCTGCTGTAGGGAGCGTCTTTCGGTAGTTCCGGCATGTCTCTTCCATCTTTCACCTCGGTGACGCTCATATGGACGAGATCCTCGTCCTCGCTTGCTCAGCGGCTGCAACATGACGCTTGACCGCGATAAAGCTATCGGGACTCACCGACATCGAATCGATGCCGCTTTCGACGAGGAAGCCCGCAAACTCCGGATGGTCGCTGGGCGCCTGGCCGCATAAGCCGACATCGGCACCGGCCTTGTGCGCTTCTCTGATGACGCTACGGATCATCCACTTGACGGCCTCGTCCTGTTCGTCGAACAACTCCGCGAGGTCAGCGGAATCCCGGTCCACGCCGAGCGTGAGCTGAGTCAGGTCATTGCTGCCGATTGAAAAGCCGTCGAAGCGTTTGGCGAACTCGCCCGCCAGGATCACGTTCGACGGGATCTCGCACATGACATATACGTTCAGGCCGGCCTCCCCGCGCACGAGGCCGTTCTCCGCCATGACTTCAAGTACGCGGTCCGCCTCTTTCGCGGAGCGGCAGAACGGAATCATGACGATCACATTGGTGAACCCCATCTCCCTGCGCAGACGGCAAATCGCCTGGCATTCCAACGCGAACCCCTCTCGATAGCGGGGAGAGTAGTATCGCGACGCGCCACGGAATCCAAGCATCGGGTTCTCCTCCCGCGGCTCGAATTCGGCGCCGCCGATCAGATGCGCATACTCGTTGGTCTTGAAGTCGCTCATGCGGACAACTACCGGATGTGGATACTGGAGAGCGGCAATCCGCCCGAGTCCGCGCGCGAGCCGGTCCACGAAGTATTCCGTCTTGCTTTCGTATCCAGCTGTCAAGCCGGCAATCGTCTGCCTGGCCTCATCGTCTTTCAGCGTATCGTATCGGACCAGCGCCATTGGATGGATCTTGATGTGATTACCGATCACGAACTCCATCCGTGCCAGCCCTACGCCATCGGCCGGGATCCGCCACCAGCGGAACGCTGCAGCGGGGTTGGCCAGGTTGAGCATGACCTTGGTTTGCGTCGCCGGGATACTGCCAAAGTCGATTTCCTCGACTTCATAGTCGGCGGTGCCTTCGTAGACAAAGCCCTCACGGCCTTCCGCGCAGGATACGGTGACCTCTTGCTCATCGTGCAGCAGATGGGTCGCATTGCCTGTGCCGACGATTGCCGGAAGCCCGAGTTCACGGCTTACGATGGCTGCATGCGAGGTGCGGCCGCCGTGGTCGGTGACGATGGCAGCCGCGCGCCGCATGACGGGGACCCAGTCGGGGTCCGTGGATTGCGTCACGAGGATGGCGCCGTCGACAAAGCGTCCCATCTCGCGTGGGCTCTCGATGACGCAGACCATGCCCGCCGCGACGGCATCGCCAATGCTCACGCCCGATGCCAGCTTGCGGCCGGCCTTCCTGATGTGATAGGTCTTCACCGCGCTCGCCTCGCGTCGCGACTGGACGGTTTCCGGTCTGGCCTGGACGATATATATCTCTCCGCTCTCGCCGTCCTTCGCCCACTCGATGTCCATGGGCTGGCCATAATGGTCTTCGATCATGGTGGCCCAGCGCGACAAGGTGAGAATTTCCGCATCTGCCAGCACGAAGGACGCACGTTCTGCCTTCGAGCTCGGGACATACTTGGTCGGAAGGCGGCTATCGCTCGTGTAGATCATCTTGCGCCGCTTGTCGCCGAGCTTCTTCCCAATGATCGGCGTGAGCGACGGGTCGGACAGAAGCGGCTTGAACACCTCGTACTCGTCCGGTTCGACGGTGCCCTGCACGACGCTCTCGCCCAGACCCCATGCGGCGTTGATCAGGACCGCCTTGTCGAAGCCGGTTTCGGTGTCTATGGAGAACATCACACCGGCGCCGCTCAGGTCGGATCGCACCATGCGTTGGACGCCGACCGACAACGCAACCCTCAGATGATCGAAGCCCTTTGCCTGCCTGTAGCTGATCGCGCGGTCGGTGAAAAGCGAGGCGTAGCAGCGCCGGCAAGCGTCAAGGAGTGCACGATCACCCCGGATATTGAGGAAGGTTTCCTGTTGTCCGGCAAAACTCGCATCCGGCAGATCCTCGGCGGTCGCGCTCGAGCGGACCGCAACGTCCATGTTGACCCGACCGGACCGGTGGTTCAATGCTTCATAAGCCAGACGAATCGCCTCTGCCGTCTCCCTGGGCCATTCGCCGCGGAGGATGATCTGACGAATGGCGGCCCCGGTCTCGACAAGGGACACCTTGCCTTCAGCAAGTTCGCCGAGCATCCTGGACAGTGGCTCCCGCAGGCCATTTGCCTCGATGAAGCGCCAGTATGCATCCGCCGTGACTGCGAACCCAGGTGGAACCTTGACGCCTGCGGGCGCGAGGTTGGCCACCATCTCCCCCAGCGACGCGTTCTTGCCACCGACGCGAGGAACATCGGCCCGTCTTAATTCTTCGAACCAGACAACCTGCGTATGTTCGTTGGACATGTGCTGCTCCTTCCGGGTGGACTTATGCCGACGCCAAAGCAAAGCCTAGGTTCCGATTGGGACGAGCAACGTCCGGGGAGCTGTCAAGGGTTGGCTGAACAGCGCTAGCGAGCGACCTGGATTCACACTAGTGGCGACATGGCGCTGTGGCTTGATCCAACGCAACCGGCTACAAGGCAAGCTTCACCGGCGGCGGTTCTGTGCACTGAAGGCCGCCTTGGTGCGAAACCCGGCAGGTGATGTGTGCGCAATGCGCTGCGCAGGAAGACGCGATGCCGGACCACTACCGCATGCAATTAGCCGACATCGCCGCCGCGCGGGCGCGGAAGCAGCGCGGCCAGTATGGCAACTGCATCGATTGCCAGCAGCCGATCCCGTTTTCGCGCCTGCAGGCGTACCCGACCGCGAAGCGCTGCACCGCGTGCCAGCGCCGGCACGAGATCTTTATGTGTGACAGTCGGGGGGGCAGAAGCGGTCGGCAGGCCACCGAGCCCGGGCGCATCGGCCTGCCGGGCTGCCACAGCGGAAACGAGGCCTGCCGGGCAGTGGCCGGCAGGCTGGCGCTGGCCGGCTAGCGCAGGTCGTACTCACGCATCATTTCTGCTGTGACAGCCTGTACCGTCGCCAGGCATGCCTGCGGAACTGCGGGAAAGGCGTCGATGGTCCAGTTGCAGCCGCCGTTGGCATCTGCGTCGACACGCTGCGGCAACGGGATGTCGCAGTCGCGGCAGGTGTCGCCTAGGTCTGCGTTTTCCTGCAGGCGCCGCAGAATCTCATTGCGGATCTGTTCCGCACTGCCGAGGTTCTTGATCATGTCGGTGTCTCCTGTTGTCTGGTGGTGGCGCTCCGGCCAAGACGCCTAGACCGGCGCGCTGTCATGCGGGGCCCCGGGGTGCCCTCACATTTGTTGCAAAGAGCGGCGCCAGCGCTCTGCACATGGCACGGCACCGGTATGGATGAATGTAGGCGCTGCCCCCGGGCCATGGGTTGCGCTCCATCAAGCAGCGTCGATGGGGCGTTGCCGGGTGTGAAAGCAAGCGATGCTGGCGCTGCTTTAGATGACGGCCGCAGCCCTGGGGTCACCGCGGCCGGGCGTAGCGCGGCCCGTGAAGCTGCCCGGCGAGGCGATGAAGGCACGCTCGGCTTCGGTCAGTGGCTCCTGGACACGCATTTGCCACGCCAGCACGCCGTCGTCGGCATCCGGAAGCTGCGGCGGGCAGGAATCCTACGGCGCATGTCGGCAAGCTGTACAGGTTGACAATCCTCGAATCGTGTCCATCGGCGTTGTGGCCGATGGGTCCCCGGCCGAGGAGAGGCGAATACACGATACGCTGAGGTCGAGTCGAGCAACCTTATGCTATTAAGCAATGAACTCGCTAGCGGTCCTTTGAGTGTATTTTGAGACCCCCTTGGGGGACAATCCATCCAAGTTAAGCCGCCAATAAAATCGCAATTCCCCCCGCGAACCCTTGACAGATGACGAGGTTCGAGGGGCCGCCGCCCTGCTTGCGCTGGCTGTTTAGCGC
>NZ_AUFE01000052.1 GCF_000426345.1 Cupriavidus phytohabitans
CCTGGGAGCACGTCACGCCGTTCTTTGTGTTCCCGCCCGATATCCGGCGGGTGATCTACACAACCAATGCCATTGAGAGCTTGAACATGCAGTTGCGCAAGATCATCAAGACCCGTGGCCACTTCCCTTCGGATGAAGCGGCGATCAAGTTGCTATGGCTAGCACTGCGCAACGTACTGACGAAGTCCGTTCGCACGACTTATGACTGGAAGTCCGCCATGAACCAGTTTGCTATCCTGTATGGGGAGAGATTTACCGCGGCCCGAGGCTAACAAAATTCAAAACCGCCTCGCACACAAAAATACGGACAGGTCCGTTCCGCCCTCCTGGGCGGGTCACTTCTTCAACGGCCGACAGCATGTCACAAACAGCGACCACCTCGTAGCGCCCAAACCTCACCCACACCAACCCAGCACCATATTGGTCAGATCGACCATGAACGAAGGCCGCAAATACCCCACAAATCCAAGCGCGAGCACCCCCGCCAGCACCGCCAGCAAGGCCGCCTTCGCCATGCGCGCGCGGGCCGCCGCCATCACGCTGCCGCCGGCTGGGCCCGCACCAGCGCCTGCTCCCGGATCGGCAGGTTGACCAGCGCCGCCATCACGCCCAGCCCGATCGAAATCAGCCACACCGTGTTGTACCCGCCGGTGCGGTCATAGAGATAGCCGCCCAGCCACGCCCCCAGGAAGCTGCCGATCTGGTGCGAAAAGAACACCACCCCCGACAGCATCGACAGGTACTTCACCCCGAACACTTGCGCGATGATGCCGTTGGTCAGCGGCACCGTCGACAGCCACAAAAATCCCATCAGCGCCGCGAACACCCAGGTGCTGGCCACCGTCAGCGGCAACAGCAGGTAGCCCGCGATCACGACCGCGCGTGCCAGGTAGATGAACGCGAGGAGGTAGCGCTTGGGCAGCCGCTGGCCCATCGCGCCGGCGGTATAAGTGCCGAACACGTTGAACAGCCCGATCAGCGCCAGCGCCACCACGGCCACCTTCGGGTCGGTCAGGCCCTGGTCCTTCAGGTACGGCGCCAGGTGGACGCCGATAAACACCACCTGGAAGCCACACACGAAGTAGCCCAGCGTCAGCAGCTGGAAGTTGCGGTTGCTGAAGGCTTCATGGATCGCCTGGCCGATGGTCTGGTGCTGGCCAGCGCCGTGCGCCATCTCGGGCGGTTCGCGCAGGGTCAGCGCCAGCGGCAGCATCACGCAGGCCATCAGCGCCATCACATACAGCGCGTTCTGCCAGCCCAGGCCGGAAATCAGCCCCTGTTCCACCGGGATCATCAGGAACTGCCCGAACGAGCCCGCCGCGGCGGCGATGCCCATCGCCCACACGCGCTTCTCCGGGCTGGCCACGCGGCCGATCACGCCGTAGACGATGCTGTACGTGGTGCCGGACTGGGCGATGCCGATCATCACCCCGGCGCCGGTGGCGAAGGCAGTGCCGCTGGTCGCCAGCGCCATCACCACCAGGCCCGCCACATAAAGCGCCACGCCGACCAGCATGATGCGCAGCGCGCCGAACTTGTCTGCCAGCGCGCCGGCGAAGGGCTGGCTGGCGCCCCACATCAGGTTCTGCAGCGCCAGCGCGAAGGCGAAAGTCTCGCGGTTCCAGCCGTGCGCCTGCGTGATCGGCAGGTTGAACAGGCCGAAGCCGTGGCGGATGCCCATAGAGAGGGTGACGAGCAGGCCCCCGCACACCAGCACGGTGGTCAGGGAAAGTTGTCGGTTTTGCATGTGTTGGCTCGGTGTGCGGCTGGCTGCGCGGTGGCGCGGCGCCGGCATGGATTGTCTGTGCTTGTTGTGGACCGTGCCGGGACGGCAATCTGGCTTGCCGTGGGCCGGGTGGAGGCGAGTTTACCCCGGGTGCGGAAAACGCGTACGCCGCCACGCTGAAGCCGGCGGCGCGGCAAAAAGTGCCGGCGCCGCGGCAAATGCGGCGCGGGCCTTGCCGGCAGCGGCAAGCGCTTTCCGGTGCGAATACCGCTGCCGGCATCCATTACAATGCAGTGCCCGGTGCCCCGGCGCGTGCACAGTTGTGCGCCCGCGGCAGCCGGGACATCCACTTTCGTAGCGACTCCATGGCGAGCAAAACCAGTCAGTACAGCGAATCTTCCATCCGGGTCCTGAAGGGTCTGGAGCCGGTCAAGCAGCGCCCCGGCATGTACACCCGGACCGACAACCCCCTGCATATCGTGCAGGAGGTGATCGACAACGCCTCCGACGAGGCCCTGGGCGGCCACGGCTCGGAGATCCTGGTGACCCTGCATCGCGACGGCAGCGTCAGCGTGGAGGACGACGGCCGCGGCATCCCGGTGGGCATCCACCCGGAAGAAGGCGTGCCGGTGGTCGAGATCGTCTTTACCCGGCTGCATGCCGGCGGCAAGTTCGACAAGGGCAAGGGCGGCGCCTATGCCTTCTCGGGCGGCCTGCACGGCGTCGGCGTGTCGGTGACCAACGCGCTGTCGACGCAGCTGGACGTGACCGTCTGGCGCGACGGCATGAACTCGACGCTGACCTTCTCCGGCGGTGACGTGACCTCGCCGCTGGCCTCGCGCAAGCTCGAGCGCGGCGAGAAAAAGAACGGCACGCGCGTGCAGGTGTGGCCGGATGCCAAATATTTCGATTCGGCCGCGATCCCGCAGGCCGAACTGCAGCGGCTGCTGCGCAGCAAGGCCGTGCTGCTGCCGGGCGTCAAGGTGACGCTGGTGACCGAAAAGACCGGCGAGGCCCAGACCTGGCAGTACGACCAGGGCCTGAAGGGCTACCTGGTCGAAGCGCTGGCGCAAGGCAGCGGCTCTGAACTGGTGATCCCGATGTTCGAGGGCGAGCATTTCGCCGACCCCGACGCCAACCCCGGCGAGGAAGGCTTTGCCGACGGCGAAGGCGCCTCGTGGGTGGTGGCCTGGACCGAGGACGGCGCGCCGGTGCGCGAGTCCTACGTCAACCTGATCCCCACGCCGGCCGGCGGCACGCACGAGTCCGGCCTGCGCGAAGGTCTGTTCCAGGCGGTCAAGAGCTTTATCGAGATGCACGCGCTGCAGCCCAAGGGCGTCAAGCTGATGAGCGAAGACGTGTTCGCGCGCGCTTCGTTCGTGCTCTCGGCCAAGGTGCTCGACCCGCAGTTCCAGGGCCAGATCAAGGAACGGCTGAACAGCCGCGACGCGGTGCGGCTGGTCTCCACCTTCAGCCGCCCGGCGCTGGAGCTGTGGCTGAACCACCATGTCGAGTACGGCAAGAAGCTGGCCGAGCTGGTGATCCGCCAGGCGCAGGCGCGCACGCGCGCGGCGCAGAAGGTCGAGAAGAAGAAGGGCTCCGGCGTGGCCGTGCTGCCTGGCAAGCTGACTGACTGCGAGTCCACCGACGTGACCCGCAACGAGCTGTTCCTGGTCGAGGGCGATTCCGCCGGCGGCTCGGCCAAGATGGGCCGCGACAAGGAGTTCCAGGCCATCCTGCCGCTGCGCGGCAAGGTGCTCAACACCTGGGAGACCGAGCGCGACCGCCTGTTCGCCAACAACGAGGTGCACGACATCGCGGTGGCGATCGGCGTGGATCCGCACGGCGCCAACGATGAGCCCGACCTGTCCAACCTGCGCTACGGCAAGATCAGCATCCTGTCGGATGCGGACGTGGACGGCGCGCATATCCAGGTGCTGCTGCTGACGCTGTTTTTCCGTCACTTCCCCAAGCTGATCGAGGCTGGCAACGTCTATGTGGCGCGTCCGCCGCTGTTCCGTGTCGATGCCCCCGCGCGCGGCAAGAAGCCGGCGCAGAAACTGTATGCGCTGGATGAAGGCGAACTGGTGGCCATCCAGGACAAGCTGGTCAAGGACGGCGTCAAGGATGGCAGCTGGCAGATCTCGCGCTTCAAGGGCCTGGGCGAGATGAGCGCCGAGCAGCTCTGGGAAACCACCATGAACCCCGACACGCGCCGCTTGCTGCCCGTGACGCTGGGCGAATACGACCTGCCGCAGACCGTGGAGATGATGAACATGCTCATGGGCAAGGGCGAGGCCGCGCAGCGCCGCAGCTGGCTGGAAGAGAAGGGCAACGAGGTCGAGGCCGATATCTGACGCCGGAGCGCCGGCCCGCGATTGGGGGGATAATCCCCCGGTTCGCCAGACCAGCAGGAACGCACGATGACGACGAGATCCCCCGGCAAACCATGGCGCAAGGCGGCAGCCGCCGTGCTGGCGCTGGCCGGGCTCGCCTGTGCGCCGGCGGCGCACGCCGAGCTGTGGGGCTTTATCGACGCCGACGGCGTGGCGCACTTTGCCGACCAGAAGCTGGACGCGCGCTACAAGCTGTTCATGAGAGATGGTGGCAAGCTCGACAGCGCGCGGCTGGCGGCGCTCCAGCGGGGCAAGGCGCAGGCCGGCATGGGCGACGCGGACGGCATCGACCTCGAGCAGCACAAGCTCTACCGCTACGTTGTCAACCATCCCAACATCAAGACCGTCGAGCCGCTGATCCACCAGATCGCCGACAAGCAGGACGTCGATCCCGCGCTGGTCAAGGCGGTGATGGCGGTGGAGTCGGGTTTCAACCCGGGCGCCGTTTCGCCCAAGGGTGCGATCGGACTGATGCAGGTGATTCCCGACACCGGCGCGCGCTTTGGCGTCAGCGCCGACCAGCGGCGCACGGTCGAGCAGAAACTGGCCGACCCGCGCACCAACATCACCGCCGGCGTGCGCTACCTGCGCTGGCTGATGCAGCTGTTCCCGAACAACCTTGAGCTTGTGCTGGCGGCCTACAACGCGGGCGAGGGCGCGGTGCAGCGCTACAACAACCGGATTCCGCCGTACCCCGAGACGCAGCAGTATGTCAGCACCGTGCTGCAGTTTTACCGGTTCTACCAGCCCTCGCAGTCCGCTCGGGGCGCGCGGCCGATGCGCGCCAGTGCCGCTGCCGACGGACCGCGCGTGAAGATGGTGCTCGGCGGACGGCGCGACATGCCCTGACCGGCGTGACTGAACAACAAGCAACCCGGCGCGCCGGCATCAATGTGGCGCGCCGAATTCTTGCCTATCCATGGAACAACAAGACATCACGTTTCAACCTGAAGAGCCGGCCGATTCGCTGACGCTGGCCCGCTACGCCGAGCGCGCCTACCTCGATTACGCCGTCAGCGTGGTCAAGGGCCGCGCGCTGCCGGAAGTGGCCGATGGCCAGAAGCCGGTGCAGCGCCGCATCCTGTTCGCGATGCACGAGATGGGCCTGCGCGCCGATGCCAAGCCGGTCAAGTCCGCACGCGTAGTCGGCGACGTGCTGGGCAAGTTCCACCCGCACGGCGACCAGTCCGCCTATGACGCGCTGGTGCGCCTGGCGCAGGACTTCTCGCTGCGCTACCCGCTGATCGACGGCCAGGGCAACTTCGGCTCGCGCGACGGCGACGGCGCGGCGGCGATGCGCTACACCGAAGCGCGCCTGACGCCGATCTCGCGGCTGCTGCTCGACGAGATCGACCAGGGCACGGTCGACTTCATCCCCAATTACGACGGCTCGATGCAGGAGCCGAAGCTGCTGCCGGCGCGGCTGCCGTTCGTGCTGCTTAACGGCGCCTCCGGCATCGCGGTGGGCATGGCCACCGAGATCCCGCCGCACAACCTGCGCGAGGTCGCCGCGGCCACCGTGGCGATGATCCGCAACCCGAGCATCTCGCTGGCCGAGCTGCTGGCGCTGATGCCGGGGCCCGACTATCCCGGCGGCGGCCAGATCATCTCGCCGGCGGCGGACATTGCCCAGATCTACGAGAACGGCCGCGGCAGCCTCAAGGTGCGCGCGCGCTGGACCATCGAGGAACTGGCGCGTGGCCAGTGGCAGATGGTGGTGAACGAACTGCCGCCGAATACTTCCGCGCAGAAGGTGCTGGAAGAGATCGAGGAGATCACCAATCCCAAGATCAAGGCCGGCAAGAAGGCGCTGACGCCGGACCAGCAGCAGCTCAAGGCGACCGTGCTGGCGGTGCTGGACGCGGTGCGCGATGAATCCGGCAAGGACGCGCCGGTGCGGCTGGTATTCGAGCCCAAGAGCAAGAACATCGACCAGCAGGAGTTCATCCAGGCGTTGCTCGCGCATACCAGCCTGGAGTCGGGCGCGCCGATCAACCTGGTGATGATCGGCACCGATGGCCGCCCGCGCCAGAAGGGCCTGCGCGAGATCCTGGGCGAGTGGATCGCGTTCCGCTTCGACACGGTCACGCGCCGCACGCGCCATCGCCTGGGCAAGGTCGAGGACCGCATCCACATCCTCGAAGGCCGGATGCTGGTGCTGCTCAATATCGACGAGGTGATCCGCATCATCCGCGAGAGCGACGAGCCCAAGCCCGCGCTGATCGAAGCCTTCGAGCTGACCGACCGCCAGGCCGAGGACATCCTGGAAATCCGCCTGCGCCAGCTGGCGCGGCTGGAAGCGATCAAGATCGAGAAGGAACTGAAGGACCTGCGCGAAGAGCAGGCCGACCTGGACGTGCTGCTCAAGTCCGAGACCATGATGCGCCGTCGCATCATCAAGGAGATCGAGACCGACGCCAAGCAGTACAGCCCGGAAGACAAGGACCCGCGCCGCACGCTGATCCAGGAACAGCGCCGCGCCGCCGCCGAAGTGCGCGTGATCGACGAGCCAGTGACGGTGATCATGTCGCAGAAGGGCTGGGTGCGCACGCGCCAGGGCCATGGCCACGATCCGCAGCAGTTCACCTTCAAGGCGGGCGATGCGCTCTACGACACCTTTGACTGCCGCACCGTCGACGTGCTGCTGGTGTTCGGCACCAATGGCCGGGTCTATTCCGTGCCGGTGTCAAGCCTGCCAGGCGGGCGCGGCGACGGGGTGCCCATCACCACGCTGATCGAGCTGCAGTCCGGCAGCCAGGTGGCGCACACCTTTGCCGGCAACGCCAGCCAGCGCATGCTGATCGCCACCGCCGGCGGCAACGGCTTCCTGACCACGGTGGGCGACATGACCGGCCGGCAGAAGGGCGGCAAGTCGTTCCTGACGCTGGACGACGGCGATGCCCCGCTGCCACCCGCGCCGATCGGCGACGAGGCCACGCATGCGGCCTGCCTGTCCGGCAATGGACGCCTGCTGCTGGTGGCGCTGGACGAGATCAAGGTGCTGTCGGCCGGTGGCCGCGGCGTGATCCTGATGGAGCTGGAGCCCAAGGAGAAGCTGCTGCAGGCGGTTGCCGTGGGCGCGCCAGGGCTGATGCTGTCGGGCGCGGGCCGCGGCGGCAAGCCGTCGTCGCAGAAGCTGGCCGGGCAGTCGCTGCTGCCGTATGTCGGCAAGCGCGCGCGCAAGGGCAAGCAGATCGAAGCGAAGCTGAAGGAGCCGCGCATCGATCCAGTGCGGGTGGAGCCTGCCGGCGGCAATTGAATGGCCTGCTGGTTTGCTCCCCTCTCCCGCTTGCGGGAGAGGGGCAGGGGGTGAGGGCAGGCGGTGGCATACCGCAGGTACTTCGAAGACGCTCCCGCCCTCACCCCAACCCTCTCCCGCATGCGGGAGAGGGAGCCCCCAATCTGGCGGGCAACATCTCAATCCACCCCCACAAATCCCCCCGTCTGATGCGCCCACAGCCGCGCATACAGCCCCCCATGCGCGAGCAGCTCCGCATGCGTGCCGCTCTCCACGATATGCCCGTTGTCCAGCACCACCAGCCGGTCCATGCGCGCGATCGTCGAGAGCCGGTGCGCGATGGCGATTACCGTCTTGCCTTGCATCAGCGTTTCCAGGCTGTCCTGGATCGCCGCTTCCACTTCCGAATCCAGCGCCGAAGTCGCTTCGTCCAGGATCAGGATCGGCGCGTTCTTCAGCAGCACCCGCGCGATCGCGATGCGCTGGCGCTGTCCGCCTGACAGCTTCACGCCGCGCTCGCCCACCTGCGCTTCCAGTCCGGTATTGCCGTGGGCATCGACCAGGTTGGGAATGAACTCGTCCGCGCGGGCGCGGTGCAGCGCTTCGGCCAGCTCGGCCTCGGTGCTGGAGGGTTTGCCATACAGCAGGTTCTCGCGGATGGAGCGGTGCAGCAGCGAGGTGTCCTGCGTCACCATGCCGATCTGCGCGCGCAGGCTTTCCTGCGTGACATCGGCGATGTCCTGCGCGTCGATCAGGATGCGGCCGCTTTCCACGTCATAGAGCCGCAGCAGCAGGTTGACCAGCGTCGACTTGCCGGCGCCGGAAGGGCCGACCAGCCCGATCTTCTCGCCCGGCCGCACGGCCAGGTTGACGCCTTCGATCACACCCGAGCCCTTGCCGTAGTGGAACCCCACCTGCTCGAAGCGGACTTCGCCCTGCGTGACGCGCAGCGGCTGCGCGTTGGCGCGGTCGGTGACCTTGCGCGGCACGGCGATGGTCTTCATGCCGTCCTGCACCTGCCCGACGTTCTCGAAGATACCGTTGACCACCCACATGATCCAGCCGGACATATTGTTGATGCGGATCACCAGCCCGGTGGTCAGTGCGATCGCGCCGGTGGTGACATGGCCGGAACTCCACAGCCACACCGCCAGCCCGGTGGTGCCGGCGATCAGCGCGCCGTTCATCGCGGTGATGGTGACGTCCATGCCGCTGACCATGCGGCCGGCCAGCCGCGTCTTCTCGGTCTGCTCGGCCATGGCGTCGCGCGCGTAGTCTTCTTCCTGCCGGGTATGGGCGAACAGCTTGAGCGTGGTGATGTTGGTGTAGCCGTCGACGATGCGCCCCATCAGCCGCGAGCGCGATTCGGTGGCGACCACCGAGCGCTCCTTCACGCGCGGCACGAAGTACAGCAGCGCGGCCACGTAGCAGGCGATCCACAGCAGCAGCGGGATCATCAGCCGCCAGTCGGCCTGCGCGAACAGCACCAGCGAACTGACCGCATAGATCACCACGTGCCACAGCGCGTCGACCGCCTGTACGGCGGAGTCGCGCAGCGAGAAGCCGGTCTGCATGATGCGCTGGGCGATGCGCCCGGCAAAGTCGTTCTGGAAGAACGACAGGCTCTGCTTGAGCACGTAGCGGTGGTTCTGCCAGCGGATCAGGTTGGACAGGCTGGGGTTGATGACCTGGTGTACCAGCACGTCGTGCAGGCCGAAGAAGATGGGCCGCAGCAGCACCGCCACCACCAGCATCCACACCAGCTCGTTGCGATGCCGGGCGAAGAATTCCGCGCCAGGCGTGGTCTGTGCCATGTCGACCAGCCGACCGAGAAAGCTGAACAGCGCCACTTCGATCAGCGCGCCGACCAGGCCCACCACCAACAGCAGCGCGAACACGCCCCACACTTCGCGCAGGTACCAGGTGTAGAAGCGCAAGACCTGGCCTGGCGGCCTCGCGGTCGGGCATGTGGCGGAAGGGGTCGATCAGTCTTTCCAGGCGACGCAACATGGCAGGGTTCCCCGTTGTGTGCCACGGCACGCCCAATCGTCCTTGTGGGACCCCGGCGGGGCGCTTGCGGCGGATCAGACGCAACATGATACGCGCGTTGCCCAATTGAAAAGCCCCGCCAGGGGCGGGGCCTTGTCTGAAGCGCCATGCCGAAACTGCCGCGGCGGCAGGGCCATCAGGGATGGTGGATCACCATGTACGTGAACGGCGGCACGTAGGCCTGCAGCGTCACGAACAGGCCCACCAGGATCGCCAGCACGATCGAGTGGAAGAACACGTAGCGCAGGATGTCGCCCTCGTGGCCGTACCACTTGGTTGCGGTCGAAGCCACCACGATGGACTGCGCGTCGATCATCTTGCCCATCACGCCGCCCGAGCTGTTGGCCGATGCCATCAGCACCGGCGACAGGCCCAGCTGCTCGGCGGTGGTCTTCTGCAGGCCGCCGAACAGCACGTTCGAGGCCGTGTCCGAGCCGGTCAGCGCCACGCCCAGCCAGCCCAGCATGGTGCCGAACAGCGGGTAGAACACGCCGGTGTGGGCGAAGGCCAGGCCCAGCGTGGCATCGAGGCCCGAGTAGCGGGTCAGGTAGCCGACGCCGAACATTGCGCAGATGGTCAGCAGCGAGTAGCGCACCAGCTTGATGGTTTCCCAGTATTCCTTGAACAGGCGCGGCACCGAGTAGCCCATCAGCAGGCCGCCGGCGATGGCCGAGACAAAGATGCCGGTACCGGCCATCGACAGCACGTTGAAGTTGAAGACGGCGCCTTCGATGACTTCCTTCGGCACCACCGGGGGCACCTTCACGACGGCCTTGTCGAGGCCCGGAACCGCGAATTTCCAGGCCCACAGGCCATCCATCAGCTTCTTGAACTCGGGAATGCCCCAGACAAAGACGAACACCGTCAGGATCACCCACGGCATCCAGGCCTTGGCCACCGAGATGCCGGCCGAGGCGGCGCTGGCGCGGGCCTCGGCCTCGAGCGCTTCGGGGTGGTCGACCTTGGAGTCGTCGTGACGGCCGAGGATCTTGGTCGAGGTCCAGATTTCCTTCGGGTGCCAGGCCTTCAGGAACAGCGTCAGCGAGCCCATCGACACCAGCGCCGCGATCACGTCCACCAGCCATGGGCCGTGGAAGTTCGACACCAGGTACTGCGGGATGGCAAAGCTCACGCCCGCCACCAGGATCGCCGGCCAGATCGCCAGCATGCCGCGGAAGCCGGCAAAGGCCCAGATCAGCCAGAACGGCACGATCAACGAGAAGAACGGCAGCTGGCGCCCGATCATCGCCGACAGGTCGAGCAGGTCCAGCCCGGTTACCGAGGCCAGGCCGATGATCGGCGCGCCCAGCGCGCCGTACGCCACCGGCGCGGTATTGGCGATCAGCGCCAGCCCCGAGGCGGCCAGCGGCGAGAAGCCGAGCCCGATCAGGATGGCGCCGGTCACGGCCACCGGCGTGCCGAAGCCGGCCGCGCCCTCGAAGAACGCGCCGAAGCTGAACGCCACCAGCAGCAACTGCAGGCGGCGGTCCTCGGTGATGCCGGAGATCGAGTTCTGCAGCACCTTGAACGACCCGTTCAGCGTGGTGAGCCGGTGCAGGAAGATGATGTTCAGCACGATCCAGCCGATCGGGAACAGCCCGGAGACGATGCCGAGCCCCGCCGCCTTGCCGGCCATCGCCGCCGGCATGCCGAATACCGTGGACGCGACCACGATGCCGATCACCAGCGCCAGGCCGGCGGCCAGGTGTGCCTGCATATGAAAGAAGGCCAGTGCTGCCAGCAGCACGGCGACGGGAATGCCCGCGGCAATGGTCGATAGCGCCATATTGCCTAGCGGGTCATAGACTTGACTCCACACGATCGAAATCCTCCTCAGGTTGGCTCGGGGCCCGGACGATCTGCGAGCCCTGGGCGCCCCGCTTGCGCTTTGCACCGGCGTGCGGCGTCCGCCGCGCGCGGGAAAGAACCAGCGATTGTAGGAACGGGTTCCGTGTTCGCTGCCGTACATTGCGTCATGCCAGGCGTGAGCCACATTCAGGGATCAGGGTTTGCCTGGAGGGCATTGCGGCGCACGTGGGACGTACCCGGCACACCGGCCAGAGTACTCTAAACGGCGCGTGTTGCAAAAGTCTGCCTGCCTGCGCGCGGCCCGGATGACTGGCCCGGCAGCCATGGCGGGGACTGGCGCGAGCGCGGCCGGGCAGCGCATACTGTCGTTCGCCATCAAGCGGGCGCCGCCCGCATCCCCATACCGAACGAGGCTGCCCAATGACTGAATTCCTGCCCGCGTGGCCGCTGCTGACAGCCTTCGTGCCTGGCCATCACCCCCGGCCCGGCCGTGGTCTATATCGTGACGCGCACGCTGGCGCAAGGCCGGCAGGCGGGGCTGGCCTCGATCGGCGCGGTGGCGCTGGGCAACCTGGGCAACGCGATCGGTGCGTCGCTGGGGCTGGCGGTGCTGTTCTCGGTCTCGGCGCTGGCGTTCTCGGTGGTCAAGTACGCGGGTGCGGCCTACCTGATCTGGCTGGGCATCCGCGCGCTGCGTGGCGGCGGTGCGGCGGCGGACAGCGGTACGCCCGAAGTGGCGCAGCGCAGCCTGCGCCAGGTGATGCGCGACGGCTTTGTCGTGGCGCTGCTCAACCCCAAGACCGCGATCTTCTTCGCCGCCTTCCTGCCGCAGTTCATGAACCCGGCCGGCTCGGCGCTGGCGCAGAGCCTGGCGCTGGGGGTGGCCTTCGTGCTGATCGCGGCTACGACGGATGCCTGCTACGTGCTGGCGGCGGCCGCGGTGATGCCGGCGCTGCGCCGCGCCGGACGGGCGCGCGCGTTCGGCCGCTACCTGACGGGTGCGGCGTTTATCGGGCTGGGGATCTTTACCGCGACTTCGGGCTCGCGCGCCGCGAAGTAGGTAGAAGCAAAGGAAGGAAAAAAACCGCCGCCGCTCAACGCAGCGGCAGTTCCAGGATGCCGCCGGCGGCAGGGCGGGCGCGCATCGCCGCCAGCCACCGCTCGAGGTCCGGCCGCGGCTGGTGCCGGACCGGCAGTCCCAGCCAGCGGTGCGCGGCGCAGGCCAGCGAAATGTCAGCCATGGTGAAGCGGTCGCCGCCGATGAACTCGCGGCCCGCCAGCGCCTTGTCCAGCAATTCGGCCAGCGGCTCGGTGCGCGCGCACGAGGCCTGGATGGCGGCTTCGTCGCGCTCGCCGGCGGGCTTGCGCACCAGGTTCAGGAACGCCGTTACCATCGCGGGACTGAAGGCCGTGGTCTGCCAGTCCATCCAGCGGTCGGCCGACGCACGCGCCTTCACGTCTTCGGGCCACAGCGTGCCCTCGCCGTAGCGCGCGCACAGGTAGCGCACGATCGCGTTCGATTCCCACAGCACGAAGGGCTCGCCGCCCACGTCCGTGCCGCGGAAATCCTCGATGACCGGGATCTGGCGGTTCGGGTTCAGGCGGACGTAGGCCTCGGTGTCGAGGTCGCCCTTATTCACGCCGATATCGACGCGCTCATGGTCCAGGTGCAGCTCGCGCGCGCACCAGACCACCTTCTGCACGTTGATGGAGGAGAGTCGGCCCCAGATACGCAGCATGTCGGCTCCTGGAATGCGCGCGCCCGTGCGGCGTCAGGCTGCGCGCGGTTGCTTGGCGGCAGCGGCGGCGATGGACTCGCGGAACAGCTCGCCCAGGATCGCCACGCCCTGCTCGATGCGCTCGGGCGGCACCGTGACGAACGCCAGGCGCAGCGCATTGCGCTTCGGGTTGCTGGCGTAGAACGGCGCGCCCGGCACATAGGCCACGTTGCGCTTCACCGCCTCTTCCAGGATAGCCATGCTGTCCAGGCCCTCGGGCAGCTCCATCCAGATGAACATGCCGCCTTCGGGCGTGTTCCAGGTCACGCCTTCCGGCATGTGGCGCTTGAGCGCATCCAGCATGGTCTGGCACTGCTTGCTGTAGAGCTCGCGGATGGTCGGGATATGGCGGTCGAGCAGGCCGTCGCGCACGGTCTCGTAGGCCACGCGCTGCGTGAAGGTCGGCGTGTGCAGGTCCGATGCCTGCTTCGCCTGGCACAGCTTGAAGTGCAGCTCGGGCGGGGCGATCACGTAGCCCAGGCGCATGCCGGGGGCCAGGATCTTGGAGAACGAGCCCATGTAGATCACGCCATCCGGGTTCATCGACAGCAGCGTCGGCAGCTGGTCGCCGGTGTAGCTGAGCGCGCCGTACGGATCGTCTTCCACCACCAGCACGCCCAGCTCCTGCGCGCGCGCCACCAGCGCCTGGCGGCGCTCCAGCGGCAGGCGGCGGCCGGTCGGGTTCTGGAAGTTGGGCAGGGCGTACAGGAAGCGCGCGCCCGCGGTCAGTTCCGGCGTCAGCGCCTCGGGCACCAGTCCCTTGTCGTCGGTCGGGATCGAGACGAATTCAGGTTCGAACAGCGAGAACGCCTGCAGCGCGCCGAGGTAGCTGGGGGTTTCCACCATCACCTTGCTGCCCGGGTCGATCATCACCTTGGCGATCAGGTCCAGCGCTTGCTGCGAGCCGGTCACGATCAGCACGCGCTCGACGCCCACGCCATGGCGCCTGGCGACGAATTCACGCAGCGGCAGGTAGCCTTCGGTCGCGGCGTATTGCAGTGCCGCCTGCGGGTTGTCGGCGAATACGCGGGCCGTCGCTGCCTCCATGGCCGCTACCGGGAACGATGCCGGCGAGGGCAGGCCGCCGGCGAACGAAATGACTTCCGGACGCTCGGTGACCTTGAGGATTTCGCGGATGGCCGAGCTGGTCAGTTGCTGTGCCCGGCGGGAGATGGCCCATTTCATGATGTATCTCTTGTGGTCTGGGGAGGGTGTTTCTGTGAGGCTAGGCAGGCCGGTCGCGGTCGCCCGGGGGCCGGCCGGCGGAAATTACTGCACCTCGACGATCATTTCGATCTCGACGCAGGCGCCCAGCGGGATCTGGGCCACGCCAAAGGCGCTGCGCGCGTGCTTGCCCTTGTCGCCGAAGACTTCGGCCAGGAACTCCGAAGCACCATTGGTGACCAGGTGCTGCTCGGTGAACTCGGGGGTGGAGTTGACCAGGCTCATCACCTTGACGATGCGGGTGACGCGGTTCAGGTCGCCCACGTGCGCGTGCAGCGTGGCCAGCAGGTCGATGGCGATGGCGCGCGCGGCGGCCTTGCCGGACTCGGTATCGATGTCCTGGCCCAGCTTGCCGGTCCATACCTTGCCGTCCTTGCGGGCGATATGGCCCGACAGGAATACGGTGTTGCCGGTCTGCGCGGCCATCACGTAGGCGGCGGCAGGGGCGTTGGCGGTCGGCAGTTCGACGCCGAGGCGGGCAAGGGTATCGTAGACGGACATGCGTTGGACTCCTGGTCAGTGAATGCGTCCTGGAAGGACAGGGGACGTTTCCGGGGCGGGGGCGGGTGCGCCCTGGCGCACGGCGGCGCGGCGGCCAACGGCCACGACGGCGATCACCGCTACCGCGAAGGCGATGGTGGGGGCGTCAAGCGGCTCGGACAGGATCAGCGCACCGCCCGCCAGCGTCAGGAACGGCTGCAGCAATTGTATCTGCCCGACGCGGGCCACGCCGCCTTTTGCGAGGCCGGCGTACCAGAAAAGGAAGCCGACAAACATCGAGAACACCGAAACGTAGGCCATGCCGCCCCAGGCACGCGGCGACGCCGCGGCGATCGCCGGCAGGTCGCGCAGCACCAGCCAGGCCGTCACCGGCACCAGCACCGGCAGCGACGCCACCAGCGCCCAGCTGATCGTCTCCAGTCCGCCCAGTTCGCGCGACAGCTTGCCGCCCTCGGCATAGCCCAGTGCGCCCAGCACCACCGCGGCAAACAGGTACCAGTCGGCGTGCTGCAGGCCGCCGGCGCCTTGCCAGACGGCAAAGCCGACCACCAGCGCGCTGCCGGCCACGGCCGACAGCCAGAACCCCGCCGATGGCCGCTCGCCCCCGAACCAGGCCGCGAACACGGCCGTGGCCAGCGGCAGCAGACCGACCACGATGGCGCCGTGGCTGGCCGGCACCTCGCGCATCGCCAGCGACGAAAACACCGGGAAGCCGACCACCACGCCGAGCGCCGTGACCGCCAGCCGCGGCCACTGGCCGCCGCGCGGGCGGCGTGCCGCGGCCAGCGCGCCGCGCGCCAGCGCGACGAAGATCGGGTCCAGTTCGGCCACCGCCATGCGCGTGAACGGCAGCGTCTGGCTGAAGATGGCCACGCCGATGAAGCCGAGCAGCATGCCGCTTGAATGGGGCGCGGAATGGGGCGCGGCAGGTACGGAAGCGGGCGAGGAGGTAGGCGAGGAAGCGGGCATGGTTGGCCTCTGTGTTCTTGTCGTTCGATTCAAGGCACGCCGGGCCGGGCGCCGACGGCGATCCACAGCGCGGTCAGCGCCAGTGCCGCGCCCATGGCACGGTTGAACCAGCGCACGCGCCCGCCCGCGCGCAGCCATTGCCGCAGCGCCGCGCCCAGCACGCCGTACACGCCGTTGCTGACGAAGCCCAGCAGTGCGAATACGGTGCACACCAGCAGCATGCGCGGCAGCGGCGCGGGGGCACCTGCCGTGTAGGACGCCGCCACCGCCAGCGCCAGCATCCACGCCTTGATGTTGGCATACTGCAGCGCCGCCGATTGCCACACGTTCAGCGGACGCAGCACCTGTTTCTCGGCGAGGGCCGTGCTGCGCGCGATCTTCCACGCCAGCCACAGCAGGTAGGCCACGCCGGCCAGGTGCACCACCGATGCCAGCGCCGGCTGGCCGAGGATCAGCGCGCCCACGCCCACCGCGCACAGTGCCAGGATGCTGGCAAAGCCGAACGCCACGCCGACGCAATGCGGCAGCGTCGCGCGCAGCCCGAAATTGGCACCGGTCACCGCGGCAATGGTGGTGTTGGGCCCGGGCGTGAACAGGCCGACCGTCAGCAGCGTCAGCAGGGCCAGGAACTGCGCCGCCGTCAGGCCGGTGAGCAGGCCGGAGGTCACGGCGGTCATGCGAACGCCGCCACCACCGCGCGGCGGTTGGTGCGGCTCTTCTTCTCGTGGTCGAAACGCTTGCGGGTCGCGGGCATCGGTGTCTCCTTGGGGATTCTTGTTGTCCTGTTGGTATGCCTAGCGCAAGGTGCGGATGCCTTGCGGCGTTTCGATCTCGGCGGACAGTTCCGGCTGCCCGTCGCTCTGTTCGATCGCGATCAGGTGGTCCGCGCCCAGCCAGGCGAGGCCCTGCCGCAGCAGTTCGGCGCGCGGATGGCGGCCGGACAGCTTGCGCAGCGCCAGGTCCTGCCGTGGCAGGCTAGTGCCAGGATAGGCGGCCACGTCCCACTGGATCAGGCTGGGGAACAAGCCGTCACCGGCCGCATCGGCTTCGCCTTGCCAGCCGGGCAGGGCGCCGTCCTCGGGCACCGTGATGCGCCAGCGCAGGTCGCCGCGCGACATCGGGATCACCGGCGCGATCCGGGCCGGGTATTGCGACTGCCACAGCGTCAGGTCGGCGGGCCGCTCGACGCGGGCGGCCCAGTGCAGCAGGAACGGACCGTTCTCCAGCCGTTGCCGCACCGCTTCGGTGTCCAGCCCGAACCAGCGTGGCCGTGCGGGGGCGGCGGCCGCAGGATCGATCGCAATCACTTCCAGATAGATGCCGCCGAACATGCCGAGGACGCGATTGTGCGTGCCCATGGCGGCATGCTCACCGCCACCGCAGGGCGCAATCCCAAGCAGGTCGGCGACATGGGCGGTGCCTGCGTCCAGGTCCGGCGCGGCGATGACGAGGTGATCGAGGGCGAGCTTCATCGTGGCTTGATGGTAGACAAGGTTGTCGGTACAGTACCGGTACAGTTCTGCGGATCGTCTTCAGTACAGTTGCAGGAGCAGCACATGGATGCCAACACCCGGGACGCGGATGCCACTGCCGCGAGCTCCCAGCAGCATAGCGGAAGCGGTGCGCGCGGCACCTCCGCCCCGTCGGGCGGACGCCCGCTGCGCCTGGTGCTGCCGCCGACCGAGCGCCTGCCCGACCCGATCCCGTCGGCGCAGATGACACTGGTCGAGCAACTGACCGAATGGGCCCGCATGCGCATCGACGAACGCGTGTTCCGCGCCGGCATGCGCATGCCGTCTATCCGCCAGCTGGCGCAGGAAAAAGGCATCTCGCGCTTTACGGTGGTCGAGGCCTATGAGCGGCTGGTGGCGCTTGGCTACCTGGAATCCCGCCGCGGCTCGGGCTTCTACGTGCGCGAGCGTACGCCGGCCGCCCCGGCGGCGCCGGTGTCGTCCAACGCGGCCGAGGCGCGCAATATCGACGTCACCTGGCTGCTGCGCAGCATGTTCCATACCGCCGAGGCGCACAAGGCGCCGGGGCTCGGCTTCCTGCCCAACGAATGGCTCGATGGCGAACTGATCGCCAGCGCGCTGCGCGGGCTGGGACGCCAGCCGGGCAACCATTTCCTGGCCAGCGGCACGCCGCAGGGCTTCCTGCCGCTGCGCCAGCAGCTGCGCACCCGGCTGGAGGAGCTCGAGATCCGCGCCGGCGCCGAGCAGATCGTGCTGACCTCCGGCATTACCCAGGCGCTCGATCTGATCGCCCGGCTCTATCTGCAGCCCGGCGACGCCGTGTTGGTCGGCGACCCGGCGTGGTTTGTGATGTTCGCCCGCTTTGCTGCGCAGGGCGCGCAGGTGATCGGCGTGCCTTACACCGCCGAGGGCCCGGACCTGGAGGCGCTGGAGCGCATCGTGCAGGCACGGCGGCCGAAGCTGTTCGTGATCAACTCGGTGCTGCACAACCCGACCGGCACCTCCCTGTCCGCCGCCAAGGCGTTCCAGCTGCTGAAGCTGGCCGAGCAGTACGACTTCCTGATCGTCGAGGACGATATCTACTGCGACCTGTGTCCACCCGGCCACGCCGCCACGCGGCTGGCCAGCCTGGACCAGTTGCGCCGGGTGATCTACCTGGGCAGCTTTTCCAAGACGCTGGCGGCCAACCTGCGCGTGGGCTTTATTGCCGCGCCGCCGGAAATGGCGTCGGCGCTGACCGACAGCAAGCTGCTGGCGGGCCTGGCCTCGCCCGAGATCAACGAGCGGGTGCTGTACAAGGTGCTGACCGAGGGACACTACCGCAAGCATGTCGAGCGCGTGCGCACCCGGCTGGACCGCGCCCGCGACGAGACCCGGCGCGAGCTGGAGCGGCTGGGCCTGCGCCTGTTCCCGGGCCAGCACGCCGGCATGTACCTGTGGGCCGATACCGGCCGCGATACCAACGCGATCGCCACCGCCGGGCACGAAGAGGGCTACCTGTTTGCCCCGGGCAGCCTGTTCTCGCCGTCGCAGATGCCGTCGGGGTGGATGCGCTTCAACGTCGCCAGCAGTGGCGACCCGGACATGCTGCGCTTCCTCGCGCGCCAGCTGGAACGGCTCTGAGCCCTCGTTGCTGTGCACGCGTTACATTCCCCGGGCCTTGAAAAATGGCCCGGGCGGCCCTATTTCTGGCGGCACCGGCCCCCGACGGCCACCCGACCATCCCAGATTCGCCTGTTTTCGAGATTCAAGAGGAGAACCATGACCGCACCGCACGAGACGATGAGCTTCCAGGCGGAAGTGAAGCAACTGCTGCACCTGATGATCCACTCGCTGTACAGCAACAAGGAAATCTTCCTGCGCGAGCTGGTCTCGAATGCTTCGGACGCCACTGACAAGCTGCGCTTCGAGGCGATCGCGAACCCGTCCCTGCTGGAGAACGACGCCGACCTGGCCATCCGCATCGAGGCCGATGCCCAGGCACGCACGCTGAAGATCACCGACAACGGCATCGGCATGAGCCGCGACGAGGTGATCCGCAACCTCGGCACCATCGCCCGTTCGGGCACCAGGGAATTCTTCCAGCAGCTGTCCGGCGACCAGCAGAAGGACGCCGCGCTGATCGGCCAGTTCGGCGTGGGCTTCTACTCCGCCTTTATCGTCGCCGACAAGGTCACGGTGGAAACCCGCCGCGCCGGCGTGGGCGCCGAGGAAGCCGTGCGCTGGGAAAGCACCGGCGACGGCGAGTTCAGCGTCGACGCGATCTCGCGCGCCGAGCGCGGCACCACCATCACGCTGCACCTGCGCGAGGGCGAGGACGATTTCCTCTCGGCCTGGCGCCTGAAGAGCATCATCCAGAAATACTCGGACCACATCTCGCTGCCGATCCGCATGCCCAAGGAAGTGTGGGACGCCGAGGCCAGCAGCTACAAGCGCACCGACGAGTGGGAAAGCGTCAACCAGGCCAGCGCGCTGTGGACCCGCAACAAGTCCGACATCACCGACGAGCAGTACACCGCGTTCTTCCAGCACATCGCGCATGACAACGAGACGCCGCTGGCCTGGACCCACAACCGCGTGGAAGGCCGCAGCGAATACACCCAGCTGCTGTACATCCCGGCACGCGCGCCCTTCGACCTGTGGGACCGCAACCACAAGGCCGGCCTGAAGCTGTACGTCAAGCGCGTCTTCATCATGGACGACGCCGAGCAGCTGCTGCCGGGCTACCTGCGCTGGGTCAAGGGGGTGGTCGATTCCTCCGACCTGCCGCTGAACGTGTCGCGAGAACTGCTCCAGGAAAGCCGCGACGTCAAGGCGATCCGCGAGGGTTGCACCAAGCGCGTGCTGTCGATGCTCGAATCGCTGGCGGACAGTGAAGACGAAGCCGAACGCGCCAAGTACGACACCTTCTGGCAGCAGTTCGGCCAGGCGCTGAAGGAAGGCGCCGGCGAGGACCAGGCCAACCAGGAGCGCGTGGCCAAGCTGCTGCGCTTTGCCTCGACGCACAACGCAACCGCCGAGCAGAACGTGTCGCTGGCCGCCTATGTCGGCCGCATGAAGGAAGGCCAGGACAAGATCTACTACGTCACGGCCGATACCTGGTCCGCAGGCAAGAACAGCCCGCACCTGGAAGTGTTCCGCAAGAAGGGCATTGAAGTGCTGCTGCTGACCGACCGCGTCGACGAGTGGATGCTGTCGTTCCTGCGCGAGTTCGACGGCAAGGAACTGGTGTCGGTGGCGCGCGGCGATCTCGACCTGGGCAAGCTGGCGGATGAAGCCGAGAAGGCCGAGCAGGAGAAGGCCGAGGCCGACTGGAAGGACGTGGTCGAGCGCGCCAAGACCGTGCTGGCCGGCAAGGCCAAGGACGTTCGCGTGACGCTGCGCCTGACCGAGTCGGCATCGTGCCTGGTGTCGGACGAGGGCGACATGAGCGGCTACCTGCAGCGCCTGCTGAAGCAGGCCGGCCAGAAGGCGCCCGACGCCCAGCCGATCCTGGAGCTGAACCCCGAGCACGCGCTGGTGAAGAAGCTGCGCGACCTGCCGGAAGGGGATGCGTTCAGCGACCGCCTGCAGGTGCTGTTCGACCAGGCGCTGCTGGCCGAGGGCGGCATGCTGGAAGATCCGGCGGCCTACGTGCAGCGCGTGAACAAGCTGCTGGCCTGACGGTACGCGATCGGTTTGCTCCCCTCTCCCGCGCGCGGGAGAGGGGCGACAACACGTGCGGCTGTTCGCATTGCCGGTCGTGGTCGACCAGCAGCCCGAGCCTTTTGCCATGCCCGACACCGTCCCCCCTCAAACCGATCTCCACCAGGGCCTGCCGCCCGTCATCGACACCCACACCCGCGTGCTGGTGCTGGGCAGCTTCCCCGGCGCGGCCTCGCTGGCCGCGCGCCAGTACTACGCTCATCCCCGCAACCAGTTCTGGCCGCTGATGGCCGCGCTCACCGGCGAACCGATGCCGGCGCTGCCGTATGCCGAACGGCTGGTGCGGCTGCTGGCGCATCGCATCGGCGTCTGGGACGTGCTTGGCGCGTGCATGCGCGAAGGCAGCCTGGACAGCAATATCCGCTATCCGCAGGCCAATGATTTCACGCGGCTGCGCCAGCTGGCACCCACGCTCGAGCGCGTCGGCTTCAACGGGGGCACATCCGGCCGTTTCGCGCCGCAGTTTGCCGCGCAGGGCTATCAGACGGTGGTGCTGCCTTCGTCCAGTCCCGCGCACGCCGCGCGCAATTTCGCGCAGAAGCTCGCGCTGTGGCGCGCCCTGGTGGCGTAGTCGGGCTCGCCCTGATTTTTTGGTACACCGCACGTGTGATGCATCCCGTATTGCCGTGGGCCATGGCGACCCTATACTGCAATCGAGTGACGAATCATTCGAAACCGGGGGTATCGGTCGCTCCTTGTGGTGCGCCTTGCGGCTCACACTTTCGGCCGCGAGGCGATGATGCATCGAAAGTGAGCGTAATTGGCGAGCAAGGAGGCAACCATGTTCAAGCATCTCCTGCTGGCGGTCGATGGCTCCGACCTGTCTGAATCCGCATTCCGCAAGGCGATCGTGCTGGCGCGGGAAACAGGGGCGCAGATCACCGCGGTGCGCGTCTGTCCGAACTACCATGTGCTGACCTACAACGTCGAAATGCTGGAGGACACCCGCGAGACCTACGTGAAGCAGGCGTGGGAAGATGCCACCCGCTACCTGCGCGGCCTGGCCGACGAGGCCGGAGCCGCAGGCGTGAAGTGCGATACCACGTACGCCGTCAATGACCATCCCTACGAAGCCATCATCAAGGCCGCCGAGGAAAAGGACTGCGACCTGATCGTGATGGCCTCGCACGGGCGACGCGGGGTCCAGGGGCTGCTGATCGGCAGTGAGACCCTGAAGGTGCTGACGCACAGCAAGATCCCGGTGCTGGTCTACCGGTAGGCTTGCGGCCTTGCCGTCAGCCGCCGGCTTGCGGGCTGGCGGGGGGCCATATTTTTGCCGGCAGTGGACGCTTCTGGCATGCTGACGACCTGTTCCAATGCCCGGCCACCGTGCCCGCATGCCGCCATGCCACTTTCCGACTGGACCCATGAAGCCATCCGCAAGATCGAGGCGGATTTCAACCGCTCCGCGGACACCCACCTGATCCCGCTGGATTTGCCGGGCTACCCGGACATTCGTGTCTACTTCAAGGACGAATCCAGCCACCCGACCGGCAGCCTGAAGCACCGGCTGGCGCGCTCGCTGTTCCTGTATGCGCTGTGCAATGGCTGGCTGCATGAAGGCAGCACCGTGGTGGAGGCTTCCAGCGGGTCGACCGCGATTTCCGAAGCGTATTTCGCCAGGCTGCTGGGGCTGCCGTTCGTGGCGGTGATCCCGGCCGGCACGTCGCGCGCCAAGGTCGAGGCGATCGAGTTCTATGGCGGGCGCTGCCAGCTTGTCGACAGCCCGTCGGAGATCTATGCCGCGTCGCACCGCATCGCGCAGGAAACCGGCGGCCATTTCATGGACCAGTTCACCTACGCCGAGCGCGCCACCGACTGGCGCGCCAACAACAATATCGCCGAGTCCATCTTCAAGCAGATGGCGGAGGAGGAGCACCCGGTACCGGCCTGGCTGGTGTCCAGCGGCGGCACCGGCGGCACCATCGCCACGCTCGGCCGCTACGTTGCCTATCGCCGCCACAAGACGCGCGTGCTGTGCGCGGATCCGGAAAACTCGGTGTTCTTCGACTATTTCCGCAGCTGCCTGGCCGGCAAGCCGGAGCCGGACCTGTCGCTGCCAACCGGCTCGCGCATCGAGGGCATCGGCCGGCCGCGCGTGGAACGCTCGTTCATCCCCAGCTGCATCGACGCCATGCTGAAGGTGCCCGATGCGCTGTCGTTCGCCGCCATGCGCTACCTGGCCAGGCGCTTCGGCCGCCGCGTCGGCGGCTCGACCGGCACCAACTTCGTCGGCGTGCTGTACCTGGCGCAGCAGATGCGGGCGGCAGGGCAGGCCGGTGCCATCGTCGCGCTGCTGTGCGACAGCGGCGATCGCTATGGCAATACCTATTACGACGAAGACTGGTATGCCGAGCAGCACATCGCCATCGACGCGGCCGATGCGCTGGTGGCGCGCGCGGTGAAGGGTGAAGCGGTGCTTACGCCGCAGGCGGTGGCGGGGCTGCAGCCGGCCGGTGCCGGCATCCCGGGCCAAGAACCCATTTCACAATGAAGGAGGGGACGCGTTCAAGCCAGGCGCCGCGCAGGCTAGGCGTGGGCCGCCGGCCTTGGTCATTCCAAGGTCAAGGCCCGCAACAACGCCTGCGCGGCGCCTGGCTTGAACCCGAAGGGAAGGCTGCTGCCGGGCCGCATGGCGTTGTTGTGGCCTCCTAGCGTGGAATGACCACGCGGCGTCGGCCACGCCTAGCCCTGCGGCCCGGCAGCAGCCTTCGCGCCCCTCCTTCATTGTGAAATGGGTTCTAAAGCAGGGGAATCGCGCCGCCGCCTTTCTGTCAAAATGCCGGCGTCCAGCGCTGCGGCGCCGGCCCTTGCTCCACTGATGACTCCATCCCCATAGGGTGACTTGTCCATGCGTATCTTCGGTATCAGCATCCATATCATCGTTGCGTTGTTCTTCGCCGTGCATGCGGTGCGCACGCACCAGAACATGTACTGGCTGCTGATCCTGTTCCTGTTCCCGGGGCTGGGCAGCCTGGTCTACTTCTTCGCCATCTTCCTGCCCGAGCTGCGCCAGTCGCGCGGCGCGCGCGCGGCCACGCGCGCCATCTCGCAGCTGGTGGACCCCAACCGCGCGGTGCGCGAGGCCCGCACCGACTTCGACCGTGCCCCGACCGTGGCGCACCGCATGCGCCTGGGCGCCGCTCTGCTCGAAGCCGGCGAGCCGGCCGAGGCGCTACAGCACTACCAGGCCGCGGCCAACGGCCCGTTCGCGTCCGATCCGGCGCTGCTGCTGGGGCTGGCCCAGGCGCAGTTCGCCACCGGCGACGCGGCCGCCGCACTGGCGACGCTGGAAAAGCTGTTTGCCGCCAGCCCGCATGCGCGCCAGCAGCCCGGCCCCGCCTTGCTGTATGCTCGCGCGCTGGCTGCCACCGGCGCGCCCGGCACGCGCGCCGCGTTCGAGCAGGCACTGACCAGTGCCAGCGATGTCGCGCCGCGCTGCCTGTACGCCGACTGGCTGGCAACGCAGCCCGAAGCCGCCGATCGCGAACGCGCGCGCGAGCTCTATGCCGAAATCGTCCACGACGCCCGCCACTGGCCGCGCCATGCCCGCGAACACAACCGCGAATGGCTGCAGCGCGCGCAGGCGGCGCTGGGCAAGTAAGGCGCACACCCGTGGCAGTGTATTGCGGCCTTGTATGGCCGCCGTGTATTTCTCGACAATATGACCCTACTGAAACGCAAATCGATTGAAGCCGTGGCATCGCGCCGTCCGGCACGTGGCAACCGCAACCGCGGCCAGGCGCCAGGCTCTCGCGCGGCTCGCGAAGAAAAGCGCATGACGCCGCGCTTCGCGCCGGTGACCTTCTCGGAGCTGGACGGCGTGCGCTACCTGCATTTCGGCACGGAGTGGGTGCAGGGCGCGATGCGCCTGCGCAAGCCGGATGCGATCGAGCTGGAATATGCGCAGCAGATGATGGCGTGGCTGCTGTTCCTGTCGCCTTCGGTGGATGAGTTCCACGTGGTGCAGCTCGGCCTCGGGGCTGCGGCGCTGACCAAGTTCTGCCACCGCCAGTTCAGCCGCGCGCGCGTGACCGCGGTCGAGCTGAACCCGGCGGTGATCGTCGCCGGGCGCAGCATGTTCGGCCTGCGCCAGGACGACTCGCGCCTGACCGTGCGCGAGCAGGACGCGTGGGACTACGTCATGGACGGCACCCACGCCGACGCCATCGACGTGCTGCAGGTGGACCTGTACGACGCCACCGCGCGCGGCCCGGTGCTCGACACCACCGCGTTCTACCGCGCCTGCCGCCGCACGCTGAAGGCACCTGGCGTGATGACCATCAACCTGTTCGGCGACCACGACAGCTTCCCGAAGAATATCGAGCGCATTTGCGAAGCCTTCGATAACCGCGTGCTGGTGTTCCCGGAGGTGCATGACGGCAACATCATTGCGATGGCGTTCAATGGCCCGGAGATCGATGTGGCGTGGGAAGTGCTGGAAGCGCGCGCCGACGTGGTCGAGAACACCACGGGGCTGCCGGCGCGGGACTGGGTGCAGAAGCTGCGCGCGGCCAACGCGCGGCAGGAAGAGCGGTTGAAGATCTAATCTAAGTTGGCGCCTCTCTCCCGCGGCGGGAGGGAGGGAGGCGCGTACTGCAGGCGTACTCGTGCCGGCAGCGCTATTCCTTGTGGAAAAACTGCGCTAACGACCATTCGTCCGTCCGCGCCTCATACTTCAGTCCCTTCTTCATCGCCCACATCGCCAGCTGGCTGTGCGAGGGAACGATCGCGTGGTCGGCCAGCGCAAACTTCGCCGCCGTGCGCGCGTTTTCCTCCCGCGCTTTCTCGCTGGAAACGGTGGTCAGCGATTTCTCGATCAGCTGGTCCAGCTGCGGGTTGCTGTACTTGCCCCAGTTCCAGGTGCCGTACCCCGTCTTGGGATTGGGCGTGCCCGTGATCGAGCGCAGCGCCACATCTGCCGCCGCCGATCCCCATCCCAGCATCTGGAAGGCAAAGTCACCCTGCCGCGCGCGCGTGAAGTAGGCCGCCACCGGCATGGTCTCGACCTTGGTCTGGATGCCGATGCGAGTCAGCATGCTGGCGGTGGCCTGCGCCACCGCGGCGTCGTTCAGGTAGCGGTTGTTGGTGGCGTGCAGCGTCAGCCCGAAGCCGTCCGGGTAGCCCGCGGCGGCCAGCAGCTTCTTGGCGCCTTCCGGGTCATAGGCTTCGGGCTTGGTGCCCGGATGCCCGAAGATCTGCGGCGACACGATCGACGACGCCGGCACCGCCAGCCCCTCCATGATGCGGTTGACGATGGCGTCGCGGTTCAGCGACTTGCTGATCGCGGCACGCACGCGCGCATCCTTGAACGGGTTCTTGCCCAGCGGCTTGCCGGCCTTGTCGGTGACGAAGGGCGGATTGTCACGCGACTGGTCCATTTGCCAGAAGATGGTGCGCCACGACACCTGCTGCTCGACCTTGAACTTCGGGTTCTGTTTGAGCTTGGCCACGTCGGCCGACGGCACGCTCTCGATCACGTCGACGTCGCCTGCCAGCAGCGCCGCGCTGCGCGCGCCGTTGTCGGTGATGATGCGGAACACGGCACGGTCCCACTCCGGCTTGGGTCCCCAGTAGTTGGGATTGCGCTCCATCACGATTTCCTGGCCGCGCGCGAAGCGCACGAACCTGAACGGCCCGGTGCCGATCATGGCCTTGCCCGAGTCGAAATCGGCCTGCGTCAGCGTGGCGGCGACCTTCTTCGGCATGATCGGCACGCTGTTCAGGTCGTTGGCCAGGTTGGCGTAATTGGGCACGCTCATGGTCAGGCGCACCGTCAGCGGATCGGGCGTGTCGATGCGGGCGATCGGCTTGGTGTAACTGGTGAACGAGCCGGGGCTGTTGGTCAGCTTGTCCGGGCGCTCCAGCGAGGCCTTGACGTCTTCGCTGGTGAAGGGCGAGCCGTCGTGCCACTTCACGTTGGGGCGCAGCTTGATTTCCCAGGTAATGGCATTGACCGGCTTCCACGACAGCGCCAGGCCGGGGATATAGCGGGCGTTCTTGTCCATGAACACCAGCGATTCGAAGACATGCAGCGCGATCGCGTTGTTGGGGCCGGAGTTGTTCCAGTGCGGGTCCATCGAGGTGACGTCGGCGGCCAGTCCGATGCGCAGGTCTTCGGCGTGGGCGGCGCCGGCGGGCATCAGCGCTAAGGCGGCACTGCCCAGCATCAGCGCGGCGGCGGCGTGGAACAGGGCACGGCGGGCGGGCGGGCGGGACGTGGCGGTTGTCGATGGCATGGGACTGGCTCCTCGTACGGGTCCGGCGCGCGGACAGGTTCTCAGGCGGTTTGTCCCGCATTGTGCCGCTAAAGTGGCATGGTTGCAGCGTCCGATGCAAAGCTGCGGGGTGCGGCGCCGGTAGAATGGAGGCCATGTTTGCCAATTCCCGCACCATTGTCTCGGCGCAGTCCGATGTCCACGAACACCTGGCCGCGCGTGTCTCGCGCCACCTTGCCGAGCCGTTCCGCAAGCCTATTGGTGAAGCCAGCCGCCGCGCACTGAGCGCAGCGCTCGACAACTGGCGGCAGGCCGGCGGCGCGCCGCTGATCCTGGATGCCGGCTGTGGCGTGGGCGAAAGCACGCTGCGCCTGGCGACGTCGTTTCCGGACCACTACGTGATCGGCGTCGACCAGTCCGAAAAGCGCCTGGCCGCTGGCAAGGACTGGTGGGGCGAGGCACCGATGCCGGCCAATTTCTGCTGGGCGCGGGCCGACCTGGTCGATGTCTGGCGCATGCTCCAGGCCGACGCGGTACCGGTGGCGCGCCACTATGTGCTGTACCCGAACCCGTGGCCGAAGATCGGCCACCTGGGGCGGCGCTGGCAGGGCCATGCGGTGTTCCCGGCGCTGGCGGCGTGCGGCGATTACCTTGAATGCCGCAGTAACTGGAAGGTCTATATCGACGAGTTCGCACAGGCGCTGGCGCTGGTCGGGCGCCCGGCGCAAGTGATCGAGCCCTGGCAGCCGGCGCAGGCGATGACGCCGTTCGAGCGCAAGTACGCGGCTTCGGGGCATGGACTCTGGCGCTGCGTCAGCCAACGCGGCGCCTGAAGACAGCCAGCAAACAAAAACGGCCCACGATGTGGGCCGTTTGCTCGCTTGGCCTGCAGGAACTCAGTGGAACAGCGGCTGCTGCGTCGGCGCGTCTTCCGGCAATTCCGCATGCACGATCTCGCCATTGCGGTCGGCATACAGCGGCGTACCGCAATCCTCGCAGTATTCCGGATCGAACAGCGCCGCGTGGCGGAAGATATCTTCGACGCCGGCATTGCGCAGTTCTTCGCAGATCTGCTCGAGCGGATTGCCCTTCTCGTCGGCATCGACTTCGCCGGCTTCGCGGCCATACACCGGCCAGACGATCCCGTAGATCACATCCTTTTCGCCGCGCATGGTGAAGCCAACGCGGTATTCCTCGACCACCTCCTCGCCGAACGCGGCCACCACCGCGGCCAGCTGGCCTGCGGAGATATCCAGCGTGCCGGCCAGGTAGTTGACGGCGGCGCGCACGGTCAGCGGGCGGATGCTCTTGTCGGATTCGCGGCACGACAGGAAGAAGGCGTCGGGCAGCAGCAGCTCGAACTCGCAGCCCGGCAGCAGCAGCGCCACCGACGGCTGGACCTGGCTGCGCCATTGCTCCAGGCACGTTGAGCGCTCGGCATGGTGCTCCTTGGCGTCTTCCTGCCAGCGGAACAGCGCCTGCTCGTGCGGGGCCACCACCACGGCCAGCAGGTAGCGCGGGTCGGCCAGGATCGGCGCGGTTTCGGGCAGGTCGCGCAGGTCGACCTTGGGCACCGATCCGGCCAGCGCGGCCGCGGCCAGCTTGTGCGTCAGGGCAAAGGTGTCGCTGTGCGTGCGCGGCAGCTGGTCGATGCTGTACAAGTACGGCGACAGCGCCACCTTGGTGCCGGAAGCGAGCACATGTGCCTGCAAGTGCACGGCCAGCGTCTGCGCCAGTTCCGGCTTGAGTGTGCCCGAAGGGATGGCGTAACGCGTGTGCGCCAGGATCGGCGCAGCGATCAGCAGCGCGTCGTAGCGCTGGCCATCGACCTCGATGGTGGCCGATTCGGCCAGCGTCTCGGCCTGCTCGGCCAGCACGTCGGAGGCGTCGGCGTTGTGCTTGAACAGATGTTCCAGCGCCGCGTCCAGCGCGGTCTGGCTACCGTTCTTCAACAGGCGGCCCAGGCGCTGCGAGAGTCGCCGTTCCCAGTAGCCATCCTCCATGCGGCTGCCCGATGCGTCGAGGGCGAGCGCATCGGCCACCAACCGCTCGGCGTCGGGCGAAAGACGTGGGGAAGCCTTGGGGCGAAAACCTGCCATAGAAAGAAACCGTCCGTTTATGCGTAAAACGGTATTCTACTCGTTGCGTTGACAAGCGGCCGCACGATTGCGGCGTGCTATTGCCCTTGGCAAGGTAGAAGAATCGATTTTATTTCTGTTCGCTGGCTGCCGGAGCGGCCGGTGCGTGGGTTTCGACACCGTGCTGCTCGCCGGAAATCGACACATCGCTGCCACCCTTGGTCAGAAGATAGAGCGCCGCGCCGGCAACGACGATGAAAGCGATGATGATCTTTGCCATGTTGTCTCCAGTGTCTGTCTGAAGCGGGTGGGTTCCGCTTCCGGGTCATTGCGACCGCTGTTCTTTGGGACTCAGTGTGGCAGCACTGCCTTGCGTGGAACTTACACGCTTGTGCGTGATCCAGAGACCACACTATGCACCCTGGCAAACGCCGTCTGGCGCGTCCCCGATGCGGGACCCGGCAGGCGGCGTTTGCTTGTGCAACCCGCGGGCGTCAGGCGGCCAGCAGCTGGCGCAGCACGAAGGGCAGGATGCCGCCGTGGTTGTAGTAGTCGACCTCGATCGGCGTGTCGATGCGCAGCAGCACCGGCACGCGCTGCACGTCGCCATTCGCGCGCTTGATCACCAGCACCAGGTCCTGCTGCGGCTTGAGGTCGCCCGGGTTGTCCAGGCCCGGGCCTTCGATGTCGAAGGTCTCGTTGCCGGTGATGCCGAGCGTCTGCGCACTGTCGCTGCCCTTGAACTGCAGCGGCAGCACGCCCATGCCGACCAGGTTGGAGCGGTGGATGCGCTCGAAGCTGCGCGCCACCACGGCCTTCACGCCCAGCAGCTGCGTGCCCTTGGCCGCCCAGTCGCGCGACGAGCCGGTGCCGTATTCCTCGCCGCCGAACACAACTGTGGGCGTGCCCTCGGCAATGTACTTCATGGCCGCGTCGTAGATCGACATCTGCTCGCCGGTAGGCTGGTGGATGGTGATGCCGCCTTCCACGCGCGCGCCGTCCGGCTTGGGCGGGATCATCAGGTTCTTGATGCGCACGTTGGCGAAAGTGCCGCGCATCATCACCTCATGGTTGCCGCGGCGCGAGCCGTAGCTGTTGAAGTCGGCCTTGAGCACGCCATGCTCCTGCAGGTACTTGCCCGCGGGGGAGGTGTCCTTGATCGAGCCGGCTGGCGAGATATGGTCGGTGGTCACCGAATCGCCGAAAATGCCCAGCGCGCGCGCGCCGCGCACGCTGGCCGAGGCACCCGACGGCTCCATGCTGAAATCCTGGAAGAAGGGCGGCTCGGCGATGTAGGTCGACCTGGGCCAGTCGTAGACCTGGCCCTTGGTGCCCTGGATCGCGCCCCACAGCTTGCTTGGCTTCTTGACCTGTTCGTAGTTGCCCTTGAAGGTCTTGGCGTCCATCGCGAACTTCATCAGCGCATGGATTTCCTCCGAGGTCGGCCAGATGTCGCCCAGCCAGATGTCGCGGCCGCCCTTGCCCTTGCCGACAGGCTCGGTCATCAGGTCGCGCGTGACATTGCCGGCGATGGCGTAAGCCACCACCAGCGGCGGCGAAGCCAGGAAGTTGGCGCGGATGTTCGGGTGGATGCGCGCCTCGAAGTTGCGGTTGCCAGACAGCACCGCGGCCGCCACCAGGTCGTTCTGGACGATCGCCTCGTTCAGCTCGGGCGTCAGGTCGCCGGCATTGCCGATGCACGTGGTGCAGCCGTAGGCGGTTACGCCGAAGCCCAGCTTTTCCAGGTACGGAAGCAGGCCTGCGGCCTTCAGGTATTCGGTGACCACGCGGCTGCCCGGCGCCAGCGAGGTCTTGATGTGCGGCGCCACTTCCAGCCCGGCTTCCACCGCCTTCCTGGCCAGCAGGCCGGCCGCCAGCAGCACGCTCGGGTTGGAGGTGTTGGTGCACGAGGTGATCGCGGCGATCAGCACGTCGCCGTTCTTCACTTCAATGCCGTTGCTGGTGCGGTAAGGCTGGTTCAGCTCGGCCGGATCCTTGTTGAAGCCGTTCTCGGCCACCGGCTTGCTGAACAGCGATGCGAAGGTGCTCTTGACGTTGCCGATCTCGATGCGGTCCTGCGGGCGCTTCGGCCCCGCCAGCGACGGCGCCACGGTGGACAGGTCCAGCTTCAGCGTCTTGCTGAAGTCAATGTCGCCGGCCTGGGGAATGCCGAACATCTGCTGGGCGCGGAAGTAGCCTTCAAAGGCGTCGATTTCCTCGTCGGTGCGGCCGGTGCCGCGGAAGTAATCGATGGTTTTCTCGTCGACCGGGAAGAAGCCCATGGTGGCACCGTATTCCGGTGCCATGTTGCCGATGGTGGCGCGATCCGGCACCGACAGGCTGGCCGTGCCTTCGCCGAAGAACTCGACGAACTTGCCGACCACCTTCTCCTTGCGCAGCATTTCCGTGATGGTCAGCACCAGGTCGGTGGCCGTGACGCCTTCGCGCAGGCGGCCGGTCAGCTCCACGCCGACCACGTCCGGCGTCAGGAAGTACACCGGCTGGCCCAGCATGCCGGCCTCGGCCTCGATGCCGCCGACGCCCCAGCCGACCACGCCAATACCGTTGATCATGGTGGTGTGCGAGTCGGTGCCGACCAGCGTGTCAGGGTAGTAGACCCCATCCTTCTTGTGCACGCCGCGCGCCAGGTACTCCAGGTTGACCTGGTGCACGATGCCGAAGCCCGGCTGCACCACGCCAAAGGTGTCGAACGCCTGCATGCCCCATTTCATGAACTGGTAGCGCTCGTTGTTGCGCTGGAATTCCAGCTGCATGTTCAGGTCCAGCGCCTTCTTTTCGCGGAAATGGTCGACCTGCACCGAGTGGTCGACCACCAGGTCGACCGGCACCAGCGGCTCGATCTTCTTGGGATCCTGGCCCATCTTCTCGGCCACATTGCGCATCGCGGCAAGGTCGGCCAGCAGCGGCACGCCGGTGAAGTCCTGCAGCACCACGCGGGCCACGACGAACGGGATCTCGTCGACACGCTCGGCATTCGGCTCCCAGCCAGCGAGCTGCCTGACGTGTTCTTCGGTAACTTTCTTGCCGTCGCAGTTGCGCAGCACGGCTTCCAGCACGACGCGGATCGATACCGGCAGGCGCCCGATGTCCAGGTCCAGTTCTTGCGCCAGTTGCGGCAGGGAATAGAACTGGCCCTTGCCGGAAGCGCCGATCTTGAATTCTTTTAGCGTGTTCTTGAGGTTATGGGGCATTGCCGTACTCCGATCGAAGGATGATGCGATGGCATTTGGCTCGGACCTCTGAAACTGGATTCAGACCCCCGGTGCGCTGCCGCGGCATGTGACCGCGGTCCGAGGTCGGCAGCGCACTGCAACTGCATACTCTAACCGCCGCGGGGCTTTGCCGCCACCCGGTCTCGATCGGCCGGACCCCGGCCATGCCTTCCCGCGGCGCGACAGCGCCCCCTGGCGGGATTGCCCCGCCTGCAAGGCAAAAGGGTGCCGGCGGCCGGAATTCAGGCGGCCGCCGGCACCCTGCGGGGATTTACTGCTTCGGTGCCGCGGACTGCTGGGTCGCGTCAGGCTGCTGCGCCTGCTGCGCCTGCTGCGGCTGGACCGTCGGGCCGCCCGGGGGCGTGGCCAGCAACGGCGCGCCGACCGGGGCGCGCAGGCCGCCAGCCTGGGTCGGGGCCGCGGCGCCGGCTTGCATGGCGGCGCTCTGGCAGTCGTCGGCCAGGCGCTGGCCCAGGTTCTTGTTGAACAGCATGGCCTTGCTCGGGATCACCACCAGGTCCAGGCCGGTGCGGGCGTCGTAGTAGCGGTCGGCGCCGGTCACGGTAGCCTGGCGCGGCAGCTTGTAGTCGCGGCCTTGCCAGTGCACGGTCAGGATTTCGTCGCGCAGCATGTCGCCCGAGATATAGATGCTGTTGCCCAGCTCGCACTGCCACTTTTCACCGGTCGGGGTGACGGCTGCGGCGGCGCCGGCAGCGGCGGCGGTGCCCGCTGCCGCCTTCTTCTTGGTCGAGGACTTCTTCTTGGTGGTCGTGGTCTTCTTGGCCGGCTCTTGCGCCATCACGGCGGTGGCGGTGGTCAGGCTGAACGCGCCGATGCAGGCGGCAAGTACGAGATGTTTCATTTTGTGAGTGCCTTTCGGATTCTGAAATCTGGTCTGTTTGTCGTTCGCCGCCGTCACATTGCGCGGCGCCTGAGATGAAAGTCCGCCGCTATTCTCTACGATTTGCCTGAGCCCGCGAAGTGCGCTGGCCTTTGGTTACATAATCGGGGTGTCCGGTTAGTCCGGGTTCACTTACGCTTGCCGATCGGCGCGAATTTGAGGTTTTCGGGGCCCACGTAGTTGGCGCTGGGACGGATGATCTTGTTGTCGATGCGTTGCTCGATGATGTGCGCGGCCCAGCCGGACGTACGCGCGATCACGAACAGCGGCGTGAACATCGCCGTCGGCACGCCCATCATGTGGTAGCTCACCGCGCTGAACCAGTCCAGGTTCGGGAACATCTTCTTGATGTCCCACATCACCGTCTCCAGGCGCTCGGCGATGTCGAACATCTTCATCGAGCCGGCGTCCTTCGACAGCTTGCGGGCGGTTTCCTTGATCACCTGGTTGCGCGGATCGGCAATGGTGTACACCGGGTGACCGAAGCCGATCACCACTTCCTTGTTCTCGACGCGGCGGGTGATGTCGGCCTGCGCCTCATCCGGGCTGTCATAGCGCTGCTGGATCTCGAAGGCCACTTCGTTGGCGCCGCCGTGCTTGGGGCCGCGCAGCGCGCCGATCGCGCCGCAGATGGCCGAGTACATGTCCGAGCCCGTGCCGGCGATCACGCGGCCGGTGAAGGTCGATGCATTGAACTCGTGCTCCGCGTACAGGATCATCGAGGTGTGCATGGCACGCTCCCACAGCGCCGACGGCTTCTCGCCGTGCAGCAGGTGCAGGAAGTGGGCGCCGATCGAATCGTCGTCGGTCTCGACCTCGATGCGCTTGCCGTTGTGGCTGTAGTGGTACCAGTACAGCAGCATCGAGCCCAGGCTGGCCATCAGGCGGTCGGCGATGTCGCGCGCGCCCGGGGTGTTGTGGTTTTCCTTCTCCGGCAGCACGGTGCCCAGCACCGACACGCCGGTGCGCATCACGTCCATCGGGTGGGCGCTGGCCGGGACCCATTCCAGTGCCAGCTTGACGTTGGCGGGCAGGGCGCGCAGGGCCTTCAGCCTGGCCTTGTAGGCGGCCAGTTCAGCCTTGTTGGGCAGCTTGCCATGCACCAGCAGGTGGGCGATTTCTTCGAATTCGCAGGCGTCGGCGACATCGAGGATGTCATAGCCGCGGTAGTGCAGGTCGTTGCCGGTGCGGCCGACCGTGCACAGCGCGGTGTTTCCCGCGGTGACGCCGGACAGGGCGACGGATTTTTTGACTTTCGGTGCCGCGGGCGCCGTCGTGGCGGCCCGTGCTGCGGTCTTCGAAGCGGACATCCGGGTCTCCTTCGGTCGCGTCCGTGGCTTGTTGTTGTGGCGGTGTCAGGCGAAGAACAGCGCTTCCACGTTGTCCGGCAGCGGCGTGCCGGTGGCCTGGGCGCGCTGCAGCAGCGACCAGTAATAGCGGTAGCTGGCGCGGTCGTGCAACTGGCCGTCATGGCGAATCGGCGCCCAGTTGTTCTCGTGGGCCGCCAGCAAGATCTGGCTGGCGGCGCCGATTTCTTCCGCACCCGGCCGGAAGGCGGTGACGATTGGCGCGATCTGGCCTGGATGGATGCTCCACTTGCGCAGATAGC
This sequence comes from Cupriavidus phytohabitans, assembly GCF_000426345.1. Classification (GTDB taxonomy): domain Bacteria; phylum Pseudomonadota; class Gammaproteobacteria; order Burkholderiales; family Burkholderiaceae; genus Cupriavidus. The sequence continues at coordinate 34,907 of NZ_AUFE01000052.1, forward strand.
CGAACTCGGCGCGCGCGCGCAGTGCATCGTCACCGGCCCGCTGCGGCGTCTGCACATCGGTGCTGACGTTGTGCGACGGCACCTTGCCGTGGCGATGGCAGGCGGCGGAGATCTCCAGCATGGCGCGGCGGATCAGCGGATGCTCGAACTGCTGCGGCGAGCGCATGGCGTCGCCGGGAATCGCGCCGTGGTGCGCCGACACGAAGTCCATCAGGCCGAAGCTCAGGCATTCCACCTGCACCAGCGCGGCGATATCGAACGCCTGCTCGAGCGCGGCGTGTGTCTCGATCAGCACATGAATCGGGATATGGCGGGCGATGCCGGCGTTGCGCGCCACCTGGTTGACATGGTCGGTCACGCGCGCGACCTCGACCACGTCCGTCACCTTGGGCACGACCACGTAGGCCAGCCGAGCGCCGGCGGCGCGCACCAGCACATCGACATCCTGGCGCCAGCTGGGGTGGGCGGGATCATGGATGCGCACGCCGACGCGGTTGTGCGCGTTCAGCGTGCTGTTGACCAGTTGCGCGCACAACTCGGCGTGCTCGCGCTCCTGGCCTACTGCGGCGCCGTCCTCGCAGTCGAAGGTGATGTCGAAGACCGGCCCAAGCTCTTGCTGCAGGGCAAGCGACTTGCGCATCAGCTTTTCGCTGCCCGCATAGTGGTCACACACCGGCAACTGGACCGGGATGGCTTCGCCCTGGAACAAGACCTCGGATGGATGCACGGGAATTCAGGTGGGTTGGGGTTGGACGGGAGGCACATCATAGCGCCCCAATATGAAAAAAACCGGGGTTCCGCGCCGATTTTTTGAATCGTTGCGGAACCCCGGTCTTTCCTGGAACGCGCTGAAGATCAGCCCAGCAGATGCTGCACGCCGGCCTTTTCTTCTTCCAGTTCGTTCAGGGTGATGTTGATCTTTTCCTGGCTGTAGGCGTCGATCTCCAGGCCCTTGACGATTTCGTACTTGCCATTGGCGCAGGTCACGGGGTAGCCGAACATGGTGTCGGCAGGGATGCCGTATTCGCCGTTCGACGGGATGCCCATGGTGACGACCTTGCCGTTGGTGCCCAGCACCCAGTCATGCACGTGGTCGATGGCAGCGTTGGCGGCCGAGGCGGCCGACGACAGGCCACGCGCTTCGATGATGGCGGCACCGCGCTTGCCGACGGTCGGCAGGAACACGTCGTTGTTCCACACCGGGTCGTTGATCATGTCCTTGACGCTCTTGCCGTCGACCGTGGCGTAACGGTAGTCGGCGTACATGGTCGGGCTGTGGTTGCCCCACACGAACATCTTCTCGATCGACGACACCGGCTTGCCGGTCTTGGCGGCGATCTGCGACAGGGCACGGTTGTGGTCCAGGCGCAGCATGGCGGTGAAGTTCTCGCGCGGCAGGCTCGGTGCCGACTTCATGGCGATGTAGGCGTTGGTGTTGGCCGGGTTGCCGACCACCAGCACCTTGACATTGCGGCTGGCGACTTCGTCCAGCGCCTTGCCCTGCACCGTGAAGATCTGGGCGTTGGCTTCGAGCAGGTCCTTGCGCTCCATGCCCTTGCTGCGCGGACGGGCGCCAACCAGCAGGGCCACGTCGGCATCCTTGAAGGCAACCTTGGGATCATCGGTGATGACCACGCCGGCCAGCAGCGGGAAGGCGCAGTCTTCCAGTTCCATCACCACGCCCTTGACGGCGGCCTGGGCTTGCGGGAGGTCGAGCAGTTGGAGGATGACCGGCTGGTCTTTGCCCAGCATGTCGCCGTTGGCGATGCGGAACAGCAGGGAATAGCCGATCTGGCCAGCGGCGCCGGTCACTGCGACGCGCATTGGGGCTTTAGCCATGAGTAAATCTCCAAACGATAGAAGGGGGTAACCGGTCGGCGGCACGCCGTCGCCAACTCAAGGCGGCGTGCACGCCGGTTGCTGGTTGTCGCCACAGCGGGAGCGGCCGTCCGCCCGGAACCAGGTGGCGGGGCCACGGGGCGGAACCGGTAAGGGGAGCCACAACGGGTCATGGTGATGCAACGAAGCGTAAGTCTACTGCGAAGCGAGCCGCCATTTCCAGACCGATTTCCAGTCCGGACCGCGGGGGAGAGTGCCGGGTCAGGCATCCTTCGGCGGCACGAGCATGGCATTCGGCATTCGCGGGCGTGGAACAGCGCGAGTGTAGGTCCGGCCCCACTGGCTGTCAATTCATATGTCTTATATAAGACATAAGACAATTAACGTCAGGCTGGCGCCCGCCGCCCTTTTGTGGTGAAATCCCGCCTATGTCCTCCCTGTCTACGTCCCTCTCCGGCGCTGCCGTCCCCGGCGCGCAGGACTCTGGCGCGGCTACCTCCGGCGCCGGGACGCAGCCGCCTTCGTCGACCTCGTCCACTCCGTCGGCATCCCCTGCGCCCCAGGCCGCCGCCCAGCCGGGCCCGCAGGCCGCCCCGTCGCCCACCTTCAGTCCCCTGTACCAGCAGATCAAGGCGCTCATCATGCGCAGCCTGCAGTCGGGCGAGTGGAAGCCGGGCGAGATGATCCCCAGCGAAATGGAGCTGGCGGCACGCTACAAGGTGAGCCAGGGCACGGTGCGCAAGGCCATCGACGAACTCGCCGCAGAAAACCTGGTGGCACGCCGGCAGGGCAAGGGCACCTTCGTGACCACGCACCATGAGGACGTGGTCAAGTTCCGTTTCCTGCGCCTCGTCCCCGACGAAGGCGAGCCCCATTACGGCGCCAGCCATGTGCTGGAGTGCAAGCGCCTGCGCGCGCCCGCCGAGATCGCGCGGCTGCTCGATATCCGCACCGGCGACAGCGTGGTGCAGATCCGCCGCGTGCTCACTTTCTCCGGCGAGTCGACCGTGCTCGATGAGATCTGGCTGCTGGGCGCCAACTTCAAAGGCCTCACCGCGGAGAAGCTGACGGAGTGGAAGGGGCCCATGTATGCATTGTTCGAGGCCGAGTTCGGTACGCGCATGATCCGCGCCTCGGAAAAGATCCGCGCCGTGTCCGCCGACGTGACGGCGGCCGAGTTGCTGTCCGTGCCGGTGGGCTCGCCGCTGTTGTCGGTCGAGCGCGTGTCCTATACCTACGGCGATCGCCCCGTTGAGGTGCGCCGCGGGTTGTATGTGACGACCAAACACTATTATCAGAACGACCTGAGCTGAGTCACGGAGCCGGCGTGATCCCCGCGCCAGCTGCGATTATTGCGGCTTTTGTGATAGTGGTGCGGGCTGTTGCGCAGCACTGGTGGACGTTGCGTGGTATTGCCGGGCCATGGGCATGGTGTGCGATTGTCGGGCGGCGCATGTGGTTGCGCGATAGCTGAAAATTATTGGTGCAGCGCGCAACAAAGGCGCTAAAATCTCGTGGATTTGCCTCAATGCATCCCGCTGCATGCAGGCAATGGCAGTTTCGTTTCTTTGTTTACCGCTAATGGGGTCTCGCATGGCTGAAGCCGTCAAACAAGCCAGGCCGGAGTTCCGGAATATCGGTATCTCGCAGATCGCGAAATACCGGTTGCCCTGGGCCGGCAAGGTATCCATCCTGCATCGCGTGAGCGGTGCCTTGATGTTTCTCCTCCTTCCCTTCGTCCTGTATCTGTTTGAGCAGAGCATCACCTCCGAACTGAGCTTCGCAAAGTTCTCGGCCCTGTTGTCCGGCGGCTTTGTCAAGCTGGTTGTTCTGGCCCTGATCTGGGGTTATCTGCATCATTTCTGCGCTGGTATCCGCTTCCTGCTGCTGGACGTGCACGTCGGTGTCTCCAAGCCCGCTTCGGCCAAGTCTGCCATCAGCGTGCTGGTTGTCAGCCTGCTGCTTACCCTGATTTTCGGCCTGAAGCTGTTCGGCCTGTTCTGAGGAGAATCACGGTGGCAAATAACAATATCGGTCCCAAGCGTCTGGTCGTCGGTGCCCACTACGGCCTGAAAGACTGGCTCGCGCAACGCGTCACGGCCGTGATCATGGTGGTGTTCACCGTGATCCTGGCCATTGCCTTCCTGCTGTCGAACGGCGCTTCGTACGAAGCGTGGGCAGGGCTCTTCGCCAATCAGTGGATGAAGATCATCACGTTCCTGACCATCCTGTCGCTGCTGTATCACGCCTGGATCGGCGTGCGCGACATCTGGATGGACTATGTGAAGCCGATGGCGGTGCGCCTCGTGCTGCAAGTTCTTACGATTCTGTGGCTCGTCGGTTGCGCGGGCTACGCTGCTCAGATTCTCTGGAGGGTGTAATAAATGGTCGCAGTCAAGACTGGATTGCCGCGTCGCCGCTTTGACGTGGTCATCGTCGGTGCTGGCGGCGCCGGGATGCGCGCATCCCTCCAGCTCGCGGAAGCCGGCCTGAACGTGGCCGTGCTGTCCAAGGTGTTCCCGACCCGCTCGCACACCGTGGCGGCGCAGGGCGGCATTGGTGCTTCGCTCGGCAACATGAGCGAGGACAACTGGCACTACCACTTCTACGACACCATCAAGGGCTCGGACTGGCTGGGCGACCAGGACGCCATCGAGTTCATGTGCCGGGAAGCGCCGAAGGTCGTGTACGAGCTCGAGCACTTCGGCATGCCGTTCGACCGCAACCCCGACGGCACCATCTACCAGCGCCCGTTCGGCGGCCACACCGCCAACTACGGTGAAAAGCCGGTGCAGCGCGCCTGCGCCGCGGCCGACCGTACCGGCCACGCGCTGCTGCACACGCTGTATCAGCGCAACGTGCGCGCCAAGACCCACTTCTTCGTCGAATGGATGGCGCTGGACCTGATCCGCGACCAGGATGGCGACGTGCTGGGCGTGACCGCGCTGGAAATGGAAACCGGCGAGGTCTACATCCTCGAGGCCAAGACCACGCTGTTCGCGACCGGCGGTGCCGGC
>NZ_AUFE01000053.1 GCF_000426345.1 Cupriavidus phytohabitans
GGTCTTGGTCACTATGAAGGTCGAGGCTGGCGCGGATTCCACCATCATGCGACGCTGAGTGTCGCAGCCTATGGCTTCCTGATGGCCGAACGACTCGTTGCGGTCAAGTCCGAAGGGAATAAAAAAAACTCCCTCGAACGCCAGATACCTCCGCTTCCCGCAGATTACATCCCCCGTGGCAGCCCAGCGCGCGCAGCGACACGTGACTAACTCAATCACCACACTGCGCCATCAACTTAGCTTCCACCTGATGCGCAGCCTTGGCATTTGCCCATGTTGCGCGTCCGGCTGATCGATCACATTTGTGACACAGTAAGATTAATGAGGGTGGGATCACCATGCGGTAGGCGCACCACGGGCTCCGCCGGATATGGTGCGATCGCCTGGAGTGCCGTCAGCATGGATCTCAGATCATTGGGACCATGTTCGCCGTCGATCAGCAGCCAATCGAACCCTGCGGTCGCGCACAATTCCGCCGCATAGGAATCGGCCAAGCCAAGCCATAGTCCGATCCGCGCGCCCGGCGATGCAATGGCGAGCCTGAAGGCGTTCTTGGGTGCCTGCATCACACGAACCTCACGGAGATCGACCCAAGCTGACCGTAGTCCGCGTGAATGCTGTCTCCCGAAGCGCAAGAGACCGGTCGCGTAAAAGAACCACCGAGCACGATTTCCCCAGCCTCCAGTGTTTCATCGTAAGCGGCGAGCTTGTTCGCGAGCCAGACGATCCCATTTGCGGGGTGCCCAAGTACGCCCGCGCCAAGACCTGTTTCCTCGATCACGCCGTTCTTGAACAGCAGTGCACCCGCCCAGCGCCAGTCGATAGCATCGGGCTTCATCGGGCGATTGCCGAGCACGATGCCGGCGTTCGCCGCGTTATCGGCAATGGTGTCGAGCACCTTTCTCGGCGCCTTGGTATCCCGGTCAAATTGCTCGATGCGAGCATCGATCAGTTCAAGGGCCGGCACCACATAGTCTGTGGCGCGAAGCACGTCGAAAATCGTGACGCCAGGCCCCTTGATGGGCTTCGCCAGGACGAAGGCGAACTCCATTTCGAAGCGTGGAACAATGAAGCGCTCCGCCTCGATCTCCGTGCCATCCCGGATAACCATGCTGTCCAGCAGTGTTCCGTAATCCGGCTCCGTGATCTGCGACGCAATCTGCATCGCGCGTGAGGTGAGGCCGATTTTGTGGCCAACCACTTGGCGACCGGCTGCCTTCTCCAGATCGATCCATTGCCTTTGGATTGCGTAACTGTCCTCGACCGTCATCTCAGGATGACGTCTGGAGAATTGCGCTACCTGCGCGCGCGCACGCTCTGCTTGCAGAAGCTCGTGCGCTAAGGCGGTATGAAGTGCCGAATCAAGCATTCTCTTGTCTCCACTGGCAGGGAGCATTCCCGCCTGCCTTGATTTGACGCAAGTATCGGCGGCACCCCCGCGCCAAACAATCAATGGATTCAGTGCAATCTTAAAGATTTAGTTGATAATGTATGGATGCCCCTGACTCGCATCACTCTTCGCCAACTGGAAGCGTTTGCCACCGTTGCGGACGCCCACAGCTTCAGCGCCGCCGGCGAGCGGCTCGGACTGACGGCCCAGGCCGTCAGCCAGTTGGTCGCTGAACTCGAGCAGACGTTGGAATTCCGACTGTTTGACCGCACGACGCGTCGCGTCAGCCTGAGCGCGGCCGGCCGGGATTACTTGTCGTCCGCTCAAACGGTCCTCCGACACGCGCAGGCGGCGGAGACGGCAGCACATGACGTGCGGAATCGTGCGGTCGGCATCGTGCGCGTTGGTGCGCCTCTCGTACTTGCATCGGCCGCACTTCCTGCTGCCGTACACGACTACAACCGCGAGCGATCTAGGGTCGTCATCCGGATCCGGGACATACCTGTGGACCACTTAGTGGACAGCGTAGCGTCGGGGGATGTCGACCTTGCCATTGGTCCGGATCGGGCCACGGGCGCTGACGTTGACGCGTTGCCGCTCTTCGAGAGCCCTTGGGTACTGTGGTGTTCACCCCAACATCCGCTCGCAAGTCGCTCGCGCATCCGGTGGGCCGACTTGAAGGATACGCCGCTCGTTGCTGCAGGACGCGACCACGAACTCAGCGTGGCACAGATGAGACTCACGACGCCAGAAGATGAGCGAGTCATCCCTGTGGATGTCGTGGACAATATCTCCACTGCGTTGGGCATTGCGGCGCAGGGTTCGGCCGCCACGCTGGCCCCCGCCTACGTGAGCGCATTGGCCACGGCGTTTGGCCTGGAAATGCGGAGGGTCGTCGAGCCTGAAACGGTTCGGAAGGTATGCCTCTACCGCCCTCTCGGTCGGGCACTATCTCCCGCAGCAGAGGGCTTCGCCGAGCATGTGGCCGCCTGGCTGCCACACTGGCCGAAGGAGAACTCCCTCGGTTGACCGTTTGATATTCGCGCCTGCGGTTGCGATGGCGGACGAACACTGACGGACGCTGGAGGCAGTTCCATCACTGAGATTGCTGTACATAGCAAGGACCCGCGTACGACTCAATAGCCTCCAATGGCAACCTCGCACCATCCCAGCTACCTTTGGCACCCAAACGCCCAAACGCCCAAACGCCCAAACGCCCAAACGCCCAAACGCCCAAACGCCCAAACGCCCAAACGCCCAAACGCCCAAACGCCCAAACGCCCAAACGCCCAAACGCACGTGTCGGAGTTCGGCCATCAACAGCCACTGCTCTTTTCGCCCTCAATGGCCAATCAGCGCCGCGTTCCGGCCGTTCGGCGCTCAAGGTAGACCCTCCCCGAGACACGAGGAATTGCCGGTTCTGACACATCGGTCGACGTCACCGGAAGCAATCGCAGCCTTTTGGGTAAGCGATAGACTCAAATTTTTCGCCACTTTACTGACAACTCCGCTTACCTAGCCGATCCCGTCTACCATTTAGACGAAGCGACTGACCGGTAGCGGAACGACCCAGAAGGGTCGGAAGTCGCTTCTGGCGCTGCAGAGTCCGGCCCCAAATGGCCAGCGGATCGAGACCGGCCAGAAGCGGCCTGTACCTCGCCATCAAGGCCTCTAGCTCACCAATGCCGGCTTCCAAGCTCGGAGGGACATCAATTTGGCCGGCCAAAGACGCCCCACTCCACCGAGCGGGGGCGTCTCCCTGTTTAATCCCTGTCAGCTTACCGGATTGCGTGCCATGACGATCCACGCCGCGCCGTTGATCATCACCGACCGCTCGCCGGGGAGGCCCGCGAAGGCGGCACGAACTGCGGCCGAGGCGCGGGCGCGGATGTCGTCGGGCTGATCAGCGAGCGCACGCGACAACGGGCCGACCTCGAGTGTCATCTTCACCGCGTCGTCGATCGCAGCGTCCCGCGTCCCGCCCTCGCCGAACGGGACGGAAGCGTCGAAGGGGGCGATAGCAATATCGGTGAAGCCGGCCGCCGTCAGGATGCGTGCCACGCGCCCCCGGTCGCCGAACGAAAACGGGCCGGGCGCTTCGGGATCGGGCAGCGCGCTCGGCGGGACGATGCCCTTGAGCGCGCCCATCGGCAGGCGCACCCAATCGTTCTCGGCCGCGCCGCGCCAGCAGACGAAAGCGACCCGCCCGCCGGGCCGGAGCGCGCGTCGCATGTGGACGAACGCCGCTATCGGATCGTCGAAGAACATCACCCCGAAACGCGAGAACAGGATGTCGAACGCGCCCTCGGGCAGCTCTGCGCTGCTGGCGTCGGCCACCTGAAACAGGGCCGGCGTATCCTGTTGCGCAAGCGCGCGCGCTCGGCCGATCAGCGGTTCGGATATGTCCACGCCCAGCACTTGGCCCCCTGCGCCGACGCGGGCTGCGAGAGCCAGACTCGACGCGCCCGCGCCGCAGCCGATGTCCAGCACGCGCTCACCCGTCGCGGGCGCGGCGGCTTCTATCGCGGCCTGGCCGAACACCGCCACCATAGCGTCGAGCCGGGCCTGGTTGGCGACCCAGCGCTCCCCGCTTTGACCATTCCAGTCACCGACCTGATCGGCACTTTGCTCTGCCATGTCATCTCCTTGACTCGACGATCCGTCCTTCACCGCGCTGATCTACGCCAACCTTTTCGAAGGCGACGACGCAACGGGAGAAAGGAATCTGTGCTCTCAAACAACCATCGACTGCTGGGCGAAGATACCCGCCATCGCGCCCTGCGATGATGCCTGGGTGACCGAGGGCAAGAAGGGCGTGGCGAGGTCGCCAGCGGCGTAGATGCCGGGGATGCTGGTTTGGCGGCGCTCGTCGACTTTGAGGACGATGCCAGTGGGCGTATCGACCGTGGCGAGGCCCAGTGATTCATGCAGGCTTGCGGACGGCTTGTTGCGCGGATGGGCGAACAGGACGTCGACCGCGACATTGCGGCGGGTATCGAGATTGACGGTGGTGATATGGCCCTTGTGATGGGCGATCTCGACGATCCGGCCATCGACGACAGGTATGTTGCGGCGCGCCAGATCGGCCTGGATATCGGCCGCAATGTCATGACCATCGGCGAAGACAGTCAACTTGTCAGTCCAATCGCGGAACAGCTTGGCAGACTGGTGCGACTGTGGGCCGGACCAGACGAGGCCCCAATGCTGGCCGGCGACTTCAAAGCCGTCGCAATAGGGGCAGGGCACGATGGACGTGCCCCAGCTTTCGGCAAAGCCCGGAACATCAGGCATCTGGTCGGCGACGCCATAGCTCAGGATGAGGCGGCGCGCCCTTAGGCTTTCGTGATCGTCAGTGACGACGCAGAAATCGTCGATGGCGCCAGACACGCTCTCGGCCCGAGCATTGACCAGCCTGATCGTTGGATAGCGCGCAAGCTGCTGCCGCGCTTGGACCAGGATGTCCAGCGGCGGCTTGTGATCGTGGCCGAGCAGGCCATGCGAGTGGCCGGCAAAGCGGTTGCGCGGCCGGCCGGTATCGAGAACGGTGACCTTGCGGCGGGCACGGCCGAGCTGCAGGGCGGCGGCGAGGCCGGCAAAGCTGCCGCCGATGATGATGACGTCATTCATGGTGAGGGGCTCCGTGTTGTGGATAGAGGGGTGGCTGGGCCTGGTGCGCAATAACGTCCGGAGATAAGCGCTTGAGACGGTCAGCGAGCAGGGCTTCGGCATTGGCGAGAAAGTTGCCCATGGCTATTGACCGGCCGGACAATGCCGCATTCGTTATCGCCGGGCGGCCCGGGGAAACCTGATTTGGACAACCGGTTGAAACCTACCCTTGGCTTGCGTATTTGCGATACTCCGTGGTATCGTAGTGCAAGAATTTAAATACTGTCAAGTACTGGAATTGTCGTGACCGAAAACAGCCAGGGCCGGCGCGGCCGACCCGCCAACGAGGCGCTTCGCCAAACGATAGTCGACACCGCCTGCGAACTCTTCGTGGAACTGGGTTTTCAAGCGACGACCATGGACAAGGTCGCCCAGCGGGCGAAGATATCCAAGCTAAGCATCTATCGGCACTTCGAGAACAAGGAGGCGCTGTTCAGCGCGGCCATGGTGGCCCGCTGCGAGCAGTTTGCACCGCAGGCCCTTTTCGAAGGCGTCGACGGTTCGGCCGAAGACCAACTCATGGCGGTGGGATCATCCCTGCTTCGCACGCTGTTGAGCCCGGACGTCCGCAGTGTCGAAGCCATGGTTTTGGCCGACAAGACGAATCAAAAGTCGTTAAGCAAGCTCCATTACGAAGCCGGGCCCGCCCATGTCATCGCCCAAATCGAGGCCGTGTTGCGTCAGTTGCACGCGAAAGCGATTCTGAACGTACCCGATGCTCTCCAGTCCGCCCGCTTGTTTGCCGCGCTTTTCAAAGGATCCGATCTCCTGCTTATTGCCCGCTTCGACGAGGCGAGAGCAGAGGACGACAACGAAATCGAATCCTATTGCCGGTCGGCCGTCGCCATGTTCATCGCCGCGCACGGTGGCATCTAAAGATGCCATCGCGGCCGATGAAGAACACGCAGCAGTTGCATACGCTGTTCGCACTGAGCAACCTATGGATGATGCGTGGACGACTGATGGGCGAGGCCATTGCATGAGCGCAAAAGCCGTCCGCGCGGGCAGGCAGAGGCCGCTTTACACACGATAGCGGCCGCTACTGCGGCCTAAGTGGAACGACGGAGAAGGGTCGGCTACTGCCTGTGGGTCGCGATCGCTTTACCCACTGAAAGGCCCTACGGATGCGCCGGGTGACTTTCGAATTGGGCACACGACTGCTCCCCGAAAGCCGTGACAGATCGGACGGACATTGAGGCGGCCCAGTAAGCGGTAGACCGCGACGATAACCGCTCGCCGACGCCACACGGGCTGGACTCGTCGGCTTCGGGGGCGCTGTCCAGCCACCCCTTCTCCTCATGACGCAGGGCAAGGCTTGTTCGAAGCCCATGCCGCGCAGTTGCGCCGCACCGCAGGACCGCGCGCCGCCGAAGTTGCAGACGGTCACCACGACGGCGGCGATTTCCGACGCGCGGGGGCGAGTTGATCGGCCGGGATGTCGACGGCGCCTTCGTCATGTCCCCCCGCAAGATCCTCCGGTGAACGAACGTCTATGATGGCAAGCGCCCTCCCCTGGCACGCCAGGTCTCGAAGGTGTCCCGGCTCTGCGAATGTGGTTGGATCGTGCAGATCGCTCATGGCAATGGTTGGTCTGAAGCTGAGAATGCAGGTCGATGCTCGCGCATGGAGAGCGCCACCACGACGCCAGAAAGCATCGTGAGCGCGGCAATGGCATAGATGGCCGCGGAAAACCCGAAGCGGTCCGCGATTAACCCCGCGCTCAAGGCACCAATCGCGTAGCCGAGGTCGCGCCAGAAGCGGTAGACGCTGAGCGATCGCGCGCGCCAGTTCGGATGCGAGGCGTCGGACACGGCGGCAATCAGGCTCGGATACACCATCGCCGTGCCCAGGCCGAGCAGCACGGCTGCCAACAGCCACCATGCGAATTGCCCGGTGGCCGCCGTCAGGAACAGGCCCAGCCCCTGTACCCACATGCCCCACACGATCAGCCCCTTGCGTCCCCACCGGTCACTGAGCGGACCCGTGACAATCTGGCCCACGCCCCAGACCACGGGATAGACCGCCTTCAGGATGCCGATGCGTTCGATGCCGAGGCCCAGCCCAGCAAAGAACAGCGGGAAGATACCCCAGCACATGCCGTCGTTGAGATTGTTGACAAGCCCGGCTTGCGATGCCGCGAACAGGTTGCGATCCCGGAACGACGTCAGCATGAAGACTTCGCGGAATGACAGTCGGTGCGCCGTGCTTGCTTGACCGCTCACTTCGACGCGCACGTGATGGCGCGTGTCGCGCACCACCAGGACCGACAGCAGGGTACCGGCCATGGCGTAGAACGCTCCGATGTAAATCGGCACCGGGCGCAACCCATACCGGCTGGCCAGATAACCCGTGAGGAATGCTGTCAGACCGACGGCCAGGTAGCCCGCGAATTCGTTCAACCCCACCGCCAGGCCGCGCCCCTTGGGCCCGACCAGATCGATCTTCATGATGACGGTCATCGACCAGGCGAAGCCCTGGCTCAGCCCCAACAAGACGTTGGCTGCGATGACCCATTCCCAGCTCGGCGCCGCAATGATCATGAACGGCACCGGCAGGCCAAGCAGCCAGCCAATGACCAGCACGCGCTTGCGTCCCCAGGAATCGGCGAGTTGGCCCGATACCAGGTTGGCGCAGGCCTTGACCAGGCCGAAGCTCACGATGAACGAGGTGATCAGCGTGGTGGACTGGATATGAAACGTTTCTGAGCCAATCAACGGCACCACTGTCCGCTCGATCCCGACCATACCGCCAACAAAGGCATTGATAAGGATAAGAAGCGAAAACTGGCGCCAGTTCTCGCGCAGGCCCAGACGGATGGCTGTGTCGACAGCTGCAGGGCCGGCCCGCATATCGTTCATGCTGGCTTTCTCGCCGATTGGCCTGCACCTGCCGGCGCCACCTGCTGATGCCCGGCATTGATGGCCCGGATGGTCCCGGCATCGGGCGGAGGCTGCGGAATGTCGGCGTCGGCGAACAGGACATACTCTGCGCCCGCCCTGTCAGCTAGCGCTTTTGCCGAGGAAAGATGATCTGCGTGCACATGAGTGTCGATGACGAACGCGATACGCATTCCTCCCGCTTGCGTAGCCTGGAGATACACCTCTGGCTCGCCGATCGGATCGACGATGGCGGCTACGCCCCGGCCACCGCAGCCAATCAGGTATGACGCCCCGACCGGCGTGTCATGGAGAAACTGTCTGAGAATCATGACTTGCGCCTCCGCTCGCTCCATGCAATCATTCAATCGAATTGATGAATGATTGTGCGAAACGCGTCGCGTGTCAATTCACTCGTCTAGTGAGGGTGGCCGCTGCGTATGAGTGGACTCCGCGAGGACTCGCCGGGACGGTGGCATACTCCGTGCCCCCCAATGCATCATCAGGAGGTGATATCCATGGCGCAGGTCGGGCCGAAACAGGCCGTCTACGCGAACCTGGCCGAAGTGGCGCAGGCCCTTGGTCATCCGCACAGGCTGGAACTGATCGAACACATCGCCCAAGGGCCTCGCAACGTCGAGGAGCTTGCGCAGGTGGCCGGTCTCACGTTCGCCAATACGTCGCGCCATCTGCAGATTCTGCGTCGGGCCCGACTCGTGAACACGGAGCGGCAAGGCAAGAACGTGCTCTACAGCCTCTCCGGCGAAAGCGAAGTGGTTAGCCTGCTCAAGGCGCTGGGTTGCACTGCCGAGCGCAACATGGCCGAGGTGCGGCAGGTCATGTCGGACTATTTTTTAGCACGCGATGAACTCGCGCCCGTGTCGCGGGAAGCCCTTGCGACGATGCTGGAAGCTGGCATGGTGACGCTGCTTGATGTCCGGCCAGAGCACGAATTCAACCTGGGCCATCTTCCCGGCGCCCTGAACATGCCGCTGGCGGATCTGGAGCGGCGTTTATTGGCGCTTCCAAAGGATCAGGAGATCGTTGCCTACTGTCGCGGACCGTACTGCGTACTGTCATTCGAGGCGGTCGCGGCGCTACGCAAAAAGGGCTACCGGGTGCGGCGACTCGAAGACGGCTATCCTGAGTGGAAAGCGGCGGGTTTTGAAGTGCACATGGGCGGCGAGTGAGATCCTGCATCGTCACGCCGCTCGACCCGGGTTTCTCCATGACCGAGCTTGTCCTCGACTCCGCATTGACATGCCCCCACTGCGGGCACGTGGAAACCGAGACGATGCCGCTCGACGTGTGCCAATGGTTCTACGAGTGCAATGGGTGCCATCGACTCCTGCGACCTAAACCTGGCGATTGCTGCGTCTACTGCTCCTACGGAACGGTTTGCTGCCCGCCCATTCAAGCAAACCGCGGGAGCAATTGCTGCGAGAGGCAGGATCGGTAAGGGCTCGTTATCGTGCCCTTTTGCCGTGGCCCGGAAACGCCAGCGGGCCACCTGATCGGCAATAAGAGCTTAGCTGCTACCCTCGACTCACCCACGCGGCACATCTTATGCGCCTCGGTAAACGGAATCTTCCAACGACTTCCACAAGTCTTGCATAGTGGGGTTCGTGTTGGATATTGCACGATAGGACCGAATCTCCAGTTGGGCACTCCACTCGTCGCCGCCGGCGCGGACAAGTCGGCCTGCGTCGATCTCCTCGCTGACGGCGCTGAACGGAAGCCAGGCAACCCCGTATCCCTCGACAACCATTTTCATCAGCAACATCGCCATGTCTGTTTCGTAGCAGGCGCGGAAATGGTAGGAGGTATCAACGCTATTCAGGATCACGTCGACCACCCGTCCCATAAAGGTAGTCGCCGTGTAAGCGAGGTATGGCAGAGGGGCAGTTGCGGAGCCAGGCAGTGCAAACGTTGGTGCGCCACGACCGTTCGGCGCAGAAACGGGGATAAACGCTTCATGTCCCAAGGTCAGGCTCACAAATTTGTCCTCGTCCAGTTGCATGGGGACTAGCGGATGGTGGTACCCAATCATCAGATCGCAACTGCCCTCGGCAAGGGCGATGACGGCGTCATGAACATTGGCTGCGACGACGCGGGCGTTGAAATCCCCGGAACGCTGGTGAAACTGCTTCAGCCATTTCGGCAGGAAGGTCAGTGAGAGCGTGTGCCCGGCGGTGATCTGGATCGAGCGTCCAGGCATCCTGGCCTCCTGCCGCAGCGCTGAGCGAACCTCGGTCAGTGCGCCAACCGACTCCTTGCTCTGCTCGCAAAACCGCCGGCCCGCGGCGGTCAGTTCGACCGGATAGGTTCCACGGTCGACCAGTTCGACCCCGACCCAGTCTTCGAGCGATTTGACCCGGCGAGACAGCGCCGACTGGGTGACGAATCGCAATTCGGCCGCGCGGGAAAAGCTTTTGGTCTGCTCGATCGCCAAGAGGTCTTCTATCCACTTCAGTTGCAATTGTGACGCTCCTCGTGCCGCGCAGCACATCCGGTGTTGCCGCTACGGTAAACCCGACCATTGCCTGCATTACGCGCAAAAAAGGGACTTTCACCCCGCTTTATAGTGGCTTAATAGTATTTCATGCGACGCTTTATAAAAATATTCCGATATGGAATAGTTTGAGTGTACATCCTCATCACCTCGGTTTCCTTGCGCTCCTAGAATCCGGTTGCGCCAATCAGGCGCACTGATGAGGAACGCGATGAGCAAGCAAGAGATTTTCAAGGGGACGCGACGCGAGCACGATTTGCTGGGCTACCGCGAGGTGCCGGCAAACGCGTACTACGGCATCCATACCCTGCGGGCGCTAGAAAATTTCCCGATTTCTGGCGACCCGATTTCGAAGTATCCCGAACTGATTGTCGCCCTGGTCGACATCAAGGAGGCAGCCGCACTCACGAACCGGGACCTCGGCCTGCTGGATGACGCGCGCTGCCAGGCCATCGTGGAGGCCTGCAAGACGATCCGCACAGGCCAGCACGCTGAACAGTTTGCGGTGGATCTCATCCAGGGTGGCGCCGGGACCTCGACGAACATGAACGCCAACGAGGTCGTCTGCAACAAGGCGCTGGAACTGCTCGGTCACCAGCGTGGGGAGTACGAGGTTCTGCACCCCAACGAACACGTCAACATGAGTCAATCGACCAATGACGTCTACCCGACCGCCTTGAAGGTTGCGACTTATCGCAGTGCGCTCCGCCTGCTGGACCAGATGTCGCTCCTGGAAGCCTCGTTCGAACGCAAGGCGACAGAATTCCGCACCATGCTGAAAGTCGGCCGTACGCAGTTGCAAGATGCCGTGCCGATGACGCTTGGCCAGGAATTCGCCACGTACGCGGTCATGCTCAACGAAGATCGCCAACGACTGGCCGAGGCGCTCCCACTGATCAGCGAGATCAACCTCGGCGCGACCGCGATTGGTACCGGCATCAATGCCCACCCGGAGTATGCAGTCCGCGTTTGTCAGCACCTCTGCTCCATCAGCGGTCTGCCGTTGCATACGGCCCCCTACCTGATCGAGGCGACGCAGGACTGCGGCGCGTTCGTGCAATTGTCGGGTGTTCTCAAGCGCATCGCCGTCAAGCTTTCCAAGGTGTGCAACGACTTGCGCCTGCTGTCGAGCGGCCCCCGCTCGGGATTCGGCGAAATCAACCTGCCTCCCGTCCAGGCCGGATCGAGCATCATGCCGGGCAAGGTCAATCCCGTGATTCCGGAAGTCGTGAACCAGGTGGCCTTCGAAGTCATTGGCAACGACATGACCATCACGATGGCCGCCGAGGCCGGCCAGCTGCAGCTCAACGCCTTCGAGCCGGTTATTGCCTATTCGCTGTTCCGCAGCATCAGCCACCTGACTCAGGCATGCGCCACGCTGGATGAAAAGTGCGTGCGTGGCATTACGGCAAATCCCGAGCATATGCGCGAGATGCTGGACCGCTCGATCGTCCTGGTGACCGCGTTGAATCCCTACATCGGCTACGCCAATTCAACGGAAGTTGCACGGGAAGCCCTGGAAACCGGACGCAAGGTGGCGGACATCGTTCTCGAACGCGGACTTCTCTCGGCAGCAGCGCTGGCGGAGATCCTGCGACCCGAGGTCCTGACTGCGCCACGTGCACCGGTTGCACTCAACCAATAAGGCATCAGGAATCGTCAGAATTCCTGGCAACACCATCAGCAGGTGGAGGAAACAGTGAATACAAAAAAATTGACCACGCAAATCGTGGTAGCAATGGTGGCGGGCATCGCCGTCGGCTGGCTATGCCATCACCTGGCGAAAGACGCCCAGGCGGCCAAGGAGATTGCTGGTTACTTCGGTATCGTGACCGACATCTTCCTGCGCATGATCAAGATGATCATTGCCCCCCTGGTTTTCGCCACCCTCGTTGGCGGCTTGGCCAGCATGGCAGATGGCGGCGCAGTAGGCCGGATCGGCCTGAAGGCCATGATCTGGTTTGTCTCGGCCTCGGCCATCTCGCTGGCGCTCGGCATGCTGTTGGTCAATCTGTTCCAGCCCGGTGCCAACCTGAACCTGGCATTGCCTGACGTGGGTGCGGCCACCAACCTGAAGACGGGGGATTTCAGCCTCAAGGGATTCTTCACCCATGTGTTCCCGAAGAGCATCTTCGAGGCCATGGCCAACAACGAGATTCTGCAGATTCTCGTGTTCTCCCTCTTCTTTGGCGCGGCACTTGCGTTTGTGAAAGGCGGCGGCAAGTCCACCATCGCCAGCGGCATCGAAGAACTGACAAAGGTAATGTTCCGCATTACCGACTACGTGATGCGTTTCGCCCCCGTAGGCGTTTTTGCCGCCATGGCAGCATCCATTACGGTAGAGGGCATCGGCGTACTGGCCAGCTACGGCAAGCTGGTGGGCGAGTTCTATCTCGGCCTCGCCATCCTGTGGGCCATCCTATTTGGCATTGGGTTCCTGTTCCTGGGCCGCAGCACCGGCAAGCTCGCGAGCCTGATCCGTGAGCCGATCCTGCTGGCATTCTCGACGGCCAGCAGCGAGTCCGCCTATCCGAAGACCATCACGGCGCTCGAGCGGTTTGGCGTATCCAAGCGCGTCTCGAGCTTCGTCCTGCCGCTGGGCTATTCGTTCAACCTGGACGGTTCGATGATGTACCAGGCCTTTGCGGTGATGTTCATTGCGCAGGCATACAACATCGAGCTGACGCTGATGCAGCAGTTGACGATTCTGCTGGTCCTGATGGTGACCAGCAAGGGGATGGCCGGGGTCGCACGCGCGTCACTGGTGGTCGTGGCCGCTACGCTTCCCATGTTCAATCTGCCCGAGGCCGGCCTGCTGCTGATTATCGGCATCGACCAATTCTTCGACATGGGCCGCACGGCTACCAACGTCGTCGGTAACAGCGTTGCTACCGCCGTAGTGGCCAAGCTGGAAAACGAGATTTCGCCAATACTCGATGAGGCACTGGTGCCAGGTGAAGCGCACGGTACTTACACCGCGCAACGCACCCCTGGTACGTCAGCCGGCTAAACTTTCACAGGGACACAAAGGGGGCAGGATCGCCTTCTGCCTCCGGCAACCATCGCTATCTCACAAGCATGCAACAGCTCACGTTCGGAATCATCGGCGGGCTCGGCGCACTGGCCGGCGCTGACCTCTTTCTCAAGCTGGTCAAGAGCCGCGCAGTCATGGCCGATCAGGGCCGGTACCACTTCCTGTTCGAGCAGCATCCGTTTCGCGATGTAGCGACGCCACTGACGCGCGATGCGAGCATGACAAGCCGCAAGCTCTACGTTTTCAAGACTTGCCAGTCCTTCGAAAGCAGAAAGGTCGATGCGGTGCTCATGCCTTGCTTTGCGTCCCACACCTTCCGTGAAGAGCTTCAGGCGGAGCTGTCGGTGCGCCTCGTCAATATGCTCGATGCGTTGGCGCCGACGCTGAATGACGCCGTACCTCGTGGTGGAAAAATTGGCGTTCTTGCTTCGGATTTCGTCCGTCAGTCGCGGCTATTCGATGATGCCTTCGGCCGTGAATTTGAGATTGTGTATCCCTCCGACGCAACGCAGGCCAGCTTGATGGACGCTATATATGGTCCTGGGGGTATCAGGTCCGGCAATACGGAAGGTCTCGCCCTGGAGCGGATTTGCCAGGCCTGCCAGGAACTGCTCGAACTTGGCGCGGAGCTGATTGTCCCTGGCATGACCGAACTCTCCCTCGTGGCTGCCGCCGTGCAGCGGCGCGGCATCGCGTTCGTCGACGTGAACCAGGCCTATGCAGACTATGCCACAGCCCTGGCGGATGGGCAGGTCAATCTCGCGTTCAAGCTGGGCATCGTCGGTGGCGTCGGGCCTGCTGCCACGGTCGACTTCATGGGGAAAGTCGTAAAGAACACCACCGCGGCGAAGGATCAGGACCATATCAAGATGGTCGTTGAGCAAAACCCTCAAATACCGGACCGTACGGCAAACCTCCTGTACCAGGAGGCCGACCCGACGGTTGCCCTCTTCGCAACGTGCAAGCGGCTGGAGTCCGAAGGCGCGAACGCGATTGCGATTCCATGCAATACGGCGCACGCATATGTCGAGCGTATTCAGCCCCACCTCTCCATACCGATCGTCAATATGCTGACGGAGACGGTCCGGCATATCGTCGACAAGTATGGCAAAGGCGCGAAGGTTGGCCTGCTTGCAACATCAGGCACCGTGGAAAGTCGCGTCTATCATGAAGCCGCCGCTGGCCACCTGGAACTCATCACGCCAGCGCCAGAGTTCCAGCAGATGCTCATGGAAGCCATCTACGGCGCTGAAGGCGTCAAGGCTGGGTATACACAAGGCCATTGCGCTGAACTGCTGCGCGCTGCCATCGCTCACCTGCAAGGCAAAGGCGCCAGCGTGCAGATTCTCGGCTGTACCGAACTCCCGTTGATCTTTGCTCAAACGGATCAATTTGAGGTTGGAAGCGCGCAGACCGTCTCTCTGGTCGACCCGACGGACGTGCTCGCAAAGCGGTGCGTCCAGCTTGCACGATCTGCCTGATCGTACCTGCCATCGTGAAGATCCGGGTTGAGTGAACGCAATGCCACGGTCGTCGGACATTCATCCCACCGTTCAGGTTGACTGGCGGCGATTCATGGTTTTGATCCTGCCGCGATGAATCATCTTCACTGGCGCCACTTCGGCATCGACCCCGCGGTAACCGAGGTCAACGATGACAGTGTGGGGTCTGGGCGATCCGGGTAGGTCCTGCAGCAGGATGGTGGTCTGCTCCAGTTGGGCGAGCAGCGTGTGGCCGTCATAGGGATTGCCAGGGAAGCACCCTGATCGGCGGTGATCGCCAGGCTTACCTTCACACCGAACTGCTGACGGGCCTTGCCCTTGGCGACACACTCTACCTCAGGAGCGTGCAGGGCGACCACCGCGCGCTGGACAATCTTGTCTTCCAGCGCCGTGACGCCTAACGGACGCTGCCTTCCGTCTGCCTTTGGAATGAACTGCCGCCTTACCGGCATCGCTCTGTAGCTGCCGCGATGAATTCGTCGATGTAGGTCTTGAAGTTTGACCTCCAACTCTGCATCGTAGTCATGCCACGTCACCCATCGATGCCGGGTGCGGCACGGCGCTTGAGCGCCAGAAACGCTTCCCTCAGCAGGTCCACCGTGACATGGTGCAGCAGCGATGTGAACTTCTCCTTCTTCCCCTGCCTTGCAGCGTGCCGTACACGTTCCGGCCCCTGTGACACGCTACCGCGGCTCTGTGTCCGTCGCGTGCGTGGTTGGCCCGTGTTCCCCTTGGTCCTCGCCCTTGGCTCCACCCACTCCGTAGCCGGCATGCCGGCCTTGTTCGCAGGCTTCGTCGCTACTATTGCGAGGTCTGACTTCTCCAACCCGTGCATCATCGGCTTCGGCTCCTCGCCTTCCCGACACGGGCCGGCGGACCGATGTGGTCCCGGCGGTCAGGTTGGAGATCTCCTGGTTCCCGCGCAAGGAGCGTGCGTACATGCCAGGTTCTACGACCACGCCGGACTCCCGCGTCG
The DNA here is from genome assembly GCF_000426345.1 of Cupriavidus phytohabitans. Taxonomy (GTDB): domain Bacteria; phylum Pseudomonadota; class Gammaproteobacteria; order Burkholderiales; family Burkholderiaceae; genus Cupriavidus. The sequence goes on from NZ_AUFE01000053.1 coordinate 15,957, forward strand.
CTTGCGATGACGCGCAGCAGGATGTTGCCTTCCACGTACTGGAACGTGTCGGCATCCGAGACAAGAACGATATCGTGGCTCAATGGCTGGCCTGCACGTACCCCTACCGACGCTTCGCTGACCTCCTCACGGATGCCCGGGCACGGCTCGCGGCCAATGCGGATCGCTAATCCTTCATTGCAGTGGACTTGCACCACCTACTCCTTGCCGGTCTTCCCGGCGCACCCAGTACACGTTCTCCGCCCAGCGCTCACACACCGACTCATCGCTTTCGTTGTAGGCGTGTTTAAGGTACAGCAGCCCGACCATCAGCCGGATCGGCAGGCGAGGCCGGCCAGCGGCACTGACGCCGGCACCGGCCACTGCCAGCGTCGGACCAAACAAGTCCTCGCCGACCACAGTGCGTCCATCCTTCCCCTTGCGCGCAAGAACCGGCGCCAGGGCAGCCTCAATGTTGTTCCATGGCATCCGGGTCGCCAGCACTGCGAGCGGATGCCGCAGATCAATCATCCCGTCCAAGCGGCTGCGAAAGAAGTCCGGTGTGCTCATCAGCAAGGCCCTCAAATCTCCCAGGATTTGAATCAGATTCCTATTCGATCTGGGAGTTCGGCACGCAGCACAATTCTTCCGAAGCCTTGCTGCGCCTTACCCTTCAGCATTCTGCAGGCCTGACTAATGATGATGGTTGCACACGGATTTTGGCATTGGATCGCCTTTGCGGTTATGGTGCTGGTGCTGCTTTATCCCATTGGCCGGATTCCGATGCGAATCGGCTTCTCGCCGTTCTGGGCGATTCTGGCCTTTGCACCGATCTTGAACCTGATTGGGCTTTGGCTGCTCGCCTTCATCGAATGGCCAAGGCACGGCTCCAAACGATCTGAATAGAGTGTGAAGACAAGGCCTGCGAGCACTGCCAGGGAACCGGAACTGGTTGGGAACCTTGAGATATTGGCCGGCAATTAAAACTCGAATCCGTCGTACCGCATACCTGCTGCAACAACCCTGGTCGTCAACGGGATCCATCGAGCTTGACGCAAGTCAACCTGGGAAAAAAGCCCATTTCTAAACTACAGAGGGGCTGACGCGCGGATGGACGCCTACGTACGACGAGTTTGTCAACCAGGGAAATGCGACGGATCTAACATTTTCTGACATCAAGGATTCGCGTGGAAGACCCACGCGACCCGCCAGGGCCGTTCGTCCTCAGGTCGTCCAGATTACAAGAATCTTCGATCGTGGGACGTCAGTCCTGATTCCCGGTTGGCACCCCGCCTCGTTAGAGGCGCGACGATCGCGCCGTCCGGTAGCGCTCTATACGCCACAATTGGCGGGGCTAACGGAAACAGGAGAAAGACGGTCATGGAATCCAATAGCTGGAGGTACGCGGGATGCCTCATCATGGTGGCGCTTTTTATGATGCCATCGCACCTGCTCGCACAGTCTCGTTTGGAGCGGGATGGCGTGGTGCTTTACTGGGGCCTTCTGCCCGCAGCCATCGTCGCGCAAAGGCATGCGCTTGAAGAGATGCACGGGACCGTCCCTTCGGGGGGGCGACTTCAGCATCTGGTAGTGGCCCTATTTCGCGCCGATGGCTCTCGCATTGGCGACGCCATCGTGCGCGCACAACTCAGCGAAACAGGCATCGTCGACTCTCCGCCGAAATATCTGACGCCGATGACCATTAATGGAGAAGCGTCCTACGGACAGATCTTCACGACGGTGCTGAGGGGAACGGCTCACTTCCGCATTTACGTAAAGCTTCCGAGACGCGATTTGGACATTGAATTCGCAATATCGGCCTCGCCGCAATAAACTGGGGGCGGATCATGCTTCAATTTTCAATCCGTTCATACCGACCACCAAAGTTTCTCTGATTAATCCAGAACGGAGCCCCCAGTGAAGCGGAAAATTCTGAGGTACGGCATTGCCGTGATAGGGATGATAGCGCTGGCGATAGGGACGGCGCTGTATCTTGGGCAGCGCACCAAGCAGCCGAAAGGCCTGCTAGACGGCAATGGTCAGGTTCGCGGCACGGAGGTAACAGTTAGCGCGAAGATCGGTGGTGTCGCTGATGTCGTCGCCATTCGAGAGGGCCAGATCTTAAAAACCGGCGATCTTATTATCTCCATTTCGGCACGCGACCTTGAGGCGCGCCTGGATCAAGCTCGGGCGCAGGCGGCGGGGGCCCAGGCCCTCATCGCGGAACTTGACGCGCAGCTCAAGGCATTCGATGTCATGTCGGAGCAAGCGAAGGCCAGTGAGATTGTCACTGCGGGTACATCCACACATGAAATCCATCGGCTATCGGAGGCTCTTGCCAGGACGAGAGCAGAAATAGTGGCGGCCGAAGTTCAGTTCAATCAGGATCGTAGGACGTACGAGCGGTTTGAGAAACTCCTTGCTCAAGGATTCATCAGCAAGAATTACTTCGACGAGCTGGCGGCTCGCTATCGCGCCTCGGAGGCCAGACTGGTCGCTGCGCGACAGGCTCGTGACGAAGCACAGGCGGCGCTCGAAAAAGGGCGCGCCGTCTCCGGAGAAGTGGCCATTAAGCGATTGGACGTGCGGCGCATTGCGGCCGAGCAAGAGCGCGTTAGTGCAGCGCGCTTGACGGCGGCGCTTCAGGTCGATGCGGCACGGGCGCGTGTGGCCGAGCTGGACGCCCAACTGGCCGATACACGGATCCTGGCGCCTGTGGAGGCCACAGTGATGGCCAAGCTTGTCGAACCTGGGGAACTAGTTGCCGCGGGCCGCCCTCTCGCCACGCTGGTCAATCTTTCAGATCTGTATGTGCGGGTTTACATTCCCGAGCGCGAGGTGGGAAGGATCCGCCTTGGTAACCCGGCACGTATCTTTGCCGATGCGTTTCGGAACCGGGCATTCCCCGGCAAAGTCATTGAGGTCGCGCAGCAGGCCGAGTTCACCCCAAAGGATGTACATATGAAGGATGAACGGGAAAAACTGGTCTTCGGCGTCAAGGTCGCAATCGAGAATCCGGACGGGCTGCTTAAACCAGGCATGTTCGCGGACGTTAAGATCAAGGTAGACCAGGATGCGGCTTGGTGAGACCCATACCGAAGCGAGAACCGGCCTGACAATAGTGACTCCGGCTGTCACCATTCACTCGGTGTCACGGCGCTTTGGAAAGCGGATTGCCATCGACGATTTGACGCTCGACATCCCCAAAGGGGAACTGTTAGGCATAGTCGGCGCTGACGGCGCTGGCAAGACTACCCTGCTGCAGATGATCTGCGCGATTCTGGACCCAAACGAGGGTCGCGTTACAGTTGCCGGATTCGATACCGTCCGCCATGCGGCGAACATCCATGCGACACTGGGCTATGTCCCGCAGTCCTACTCCTTGTATGGCGAACTGACCGTTGCCGAAAATTTGGCATTTTTCGCCGAAATCCGTGGCGTTCCCGGCCTGGAATTTGCGCATCGGCGCGAGCTCTTACTTCACTTCTCTGGCCTTGCCCAATTTCTCGATCGTCGCACCAAATCACTCTCCGGAGGCATGCAAAAAAAGCTCGCCGTCTGCTGCGCCCTTCTACACGAGCCAGATATCCTCGTACTGGATGAACCGACACTCGGCGTCGATCCCATCTCACGGCGAGATCTATGGACGATGCTCTTCGACGCCCACGCCAACGGCAAGACTATTATCTGCGCGACTTCATATATGGACGAGGCGGCGCGCTGCGATCGTGTTGCGGTACTGTCTGGCGGCCGGCTCCTTGCATGTCAGAAGCCAGAGCACTTCGGAATAGACTTTGAAGAGAGCGTAAAGCACCTTCTTTCGCCAAGCGTCTCGATTCCGCAGACACCTGTCTTCTCACCGCGCGAAGTCATTGGTGAGGCAATCCGCGTCGCCGAACTGACGCGACGGTTCGGCGCTTTTACCGCGGTCGATCATATCAGCTTCACCGTTGCCACGGGCGAGGTCTTTGGCCTGCTCGGGCCCAACGGTTCGGGAAAAAGCACGACAATCAAGATGCTCACTGGGATCTTGCCAGCTTCAACGGGAAGCATGGAGGTGGCGGGCATAGACGTGGCTACGCGACCGGGCGCGGTAAAGGGGCGGATTGGATACATGTCGCAGCGCTTCTCGCTCTATACCGACCTGACGGTGGACGAGAACATTGAATTCTTCGGCACCGTCTACGGCTTGGCCGCTCCAGTGCTTGCCGAGCGGCGGAACTGGGTTTTGGAACTTGCCGGCTTGGCAGGGCAAGAGCGCAAGCTAGTGAAGACACTTTCCGGTGCGATTAAGCAGCGGCTGGCGCTTGGTTGCGCGGTACTTCATCGGCCAGACGTACTGTTCCTCGACGAGCCAACATCAGGGGTTGACCCCGTCTCGCGGGCCGCATTCTGGAGGTTGATCGCGGAGATCGCCGGTGTCGGCACCGCGGTGCTGGTGACCACGCACTACATCCGCGAGGCCGAGCACTGCGACCGTGTAGCCTTTATCGACCGTGGACGCCTCTTGGCAACTGACGCCCCCGCAGCGCTGCGGAAGCGTTACGGGGGTGTGAAACTCGAGGACGTATTCATGGCCCTAATCAGAGAAACTAGTTAGATTTGGAACAAGAGGTGCAACATGCTGATGGCGCTTCTGAGAAAGGAGGCACTTGAAATCCTCCGCGATCCGATCACGCTCGCGGTGGCCCTGGTATTGCCAGTCATCATGCTGCTTCTGTTTGGCTACGGTTTGTCAATGGACGTGGAGCACATCCGGACCGTTGTCTACGATCAGGATCGCTCGCAGGAAAGTGCCCGATTTGTTGACGCGTTTACACAGGGCGGCTATTTCGAGCGCCGCGGCAACGTCTGGTCGCTGCGGGAGGCGAGTGCCGCTCTCGACAAGGGCAACGCGACCGTAGTCATAATCATCCCACCAGATTTTGGGCGTCGACTTTCCGCCGGTGTGGCTGCGCCGGTGCAAATTCTCATTGACGGCTCCTTCTCGCCCACGGCACTCATCGTTTCGAATTACACGAGCGCGATCGTCAATCAGTTCTCAACACGGCTAGCCGAGCAGCGCCTCGCCCAATTCGGACTGAAGCCGCCGCCCCCTGTTCGGCTCGAGTCGCGCGTTTGGTTCAACGCACCGATGAAGACGGTGAACTACATCGTTCCTGGATTGTTTGCCGTCCTGCTGATGGCGTTTCCACCGATGCTGACTGCTCTCGCGGTGGTCCGTGAACGCGAACGTGGGACGATTGAGCAAATCTACGTCTCCCCGGTGAGCTCGGCAATGTTTATCGTTGGCAAGATCATTCCGTACGCCGTCATTGCGTTCTGTGAGATGTTGCTGATATTGGTAGTCGGCACCGCCTGGTTTGAGATTCCCATGCGCGGTAGCCTTGGCTTGTTCCTTGGCGTGTCGATGCTCTATGTGTTCGTGACTGTGGGGCTCGGTGTTGCGATCTCTGCGATGGCCAAGACGCAGGTCGCAGCGGTGCTTCTGTCTGCCGTTGGTACCTTGATGCCATCGTTCCTCTTCTCGGGGTTCCTCTTCCCGATCGCCACGATGCCGTACATGCTGCAAATCTACACCTATGTGTTTCCGACCCGATACTTCAACGATATCAGCCGCGATCTTTTCTTGAAGGGCGTCGGCATCGAGTATTTGTGGGGCAACATTGCGCTCCTCGCACTCTACGCCGTCCTCCTCGTTATCACCGCCAGCCTGACACTGCGAAAGAAGGTGGCGTAATGCGTCGCTTGCTCGCTGCCATTCGCAAGGAGTTCCGTCAGTTCTTACGCGACTGGCTTCTGGTTGCGCTGGTTGTCTTCACCTACACTGCGGATCTGGTCATCTGCACCAGCGCCCTGTCGTTTGACGTGCGCAACCTGAAGCTCGCCCTTTATGATGGCGACCGCAGCCAACTGAGCACAAAACTGGTCGAGCGGTTCGTCGCCAGCGATTACTTCACTAGGCTCATTCGCGTCTCCCGCCTCACGGACGTTGATCATCTGCTTGAGGCGAGCCAGGCAGATCTGGCATTAATCATTCCACCGGGCTTTTCGCAAGACACTGATGCCGGGCGCGCGACCGAAGTGCAGATTCTTCTCGATGGAACGAATTCCAATACAGCGAATGCCGCCCGCGGTTATGCCACGGCAATCGTTGGCGGCTTCGCGCGCGACGTACTAGTGCAGCATGCGGGACGGCACGGAATTATGGTCGAGCTTCCCTCTGTCCGCGCGGAAATGAGAATCTGGTACAACCCACAACTCGAGTTTTCCCATTTTATGGCGGTGTCGATGATCGTATCTGCGGCATTGATGGTCGGCGTGATTACTGCGGCGGCGGGGTTGGTGCGCGAGAAGGAGTCGGGAACCATCGAACAGCTTGTCGTGACGCCGCTGCGCAGTCACGAAGTCATCCTTGCGAAAGCAGCACCACCGTTCGTGATCGGCATGCTAGCTCTCGCTCCGAGCCTATTTATTGCACGAGCGTTTGGCGTGCCCTTGGTAGGCAATTTGGCATTATTTATTGCGGCCTCTGTCATCGCGCTCCTCGCCTTCCTAGCCATCGGATTCTTCATCGGGACCTTGGCAGAAAATCTACAACAAGCACTCCTGTTAGCCTTTTTCGTTCTTTTTCCTCTGTTGTTTCTTTCCGGCACCATCACACCGATCGAAAGTTCGCCGGTTGCCATCCAGTTGCTGTCGTTACTGAGTCCGGTAAGGTATTACATGGAGATCGCATTGGGTGTTTTGTTGAAGGGCGTTGGCCTTGAGATTCTTTGGCCTCAGCTTGCTGCGCTCTCCGGCACTGGGATTGTCCTCGGCGCATGGAGCGTGCTGCGTCTGCGAAGGCAGTTGTTTAGGTAGCCGTCGAATGTCCGATACGTGCGACACTGGGCCCACGCGACGAAGGGCGATTCGAAAATTGCGACCATATAATCCGGAGGTCGAGGGCTTCCATACCCTTCTAGAGATGGCAAATACTGTACTTGGCAGGTGCGACCGCGTCCTGGATCGCTAACGCTCACATTCGTGCTGAATGTGCCGAACTAACCTCAACAGAGAATTCCGCCATGCAACCCCGTAAAGGCGACGAAGCGGATGACAGGCCGGCTCCCGCCGAATTGCCGCGGCTCCTACAGATCCTCCGGGTACTGGCATCGACGGGCTGGGCACATTACGTAGAGCGGTTGCGGGTCGGACGGACCATGTTCGGCATGGCGGCTGAATCGGCGAAAACCGATATTCACGACGCGAAGCGGTTTCGTGAGATGCTGGAAGGCCTTGGACCGGCATTTATCAAGTTCGGTCAGCTCCTCAGTTTGCGGCGTGACCTGTTGCCCGAGAGTTTTATCGACGAGTTGCAACGTCTTCAGGATAACGTCTCAATATTTCCCGGGGCTCAGGCGCGCGCCATCATCGAGCGGGAACTGGCGAGCCCTGTAGCGGAGCTGTTCGCTGAATTCGACGAATCGCCGCTTGCCGCCGCATCGATCGGCCAGGTTCACACGGCCCGGCTCAAGGACGGGACCAGCGTCGTGGTCAAGGTGCAGCGCCCTGGTATCGAGCCCATCATTCACACTGATGTCAGTATCATGCGCTTTCTCGCCCGGCGGCTGGAACTGCATGTGCCGGAAAGCCGGAGGTTCGGACCGACGGATCTGGTCGAAGAGTTTGCCCGCTGCATTACTGATGAACTCGACTACCACATCGAGGCGCGCAGTGGTGATCGTTTGCGTGAGAACCTCGCCGATGATGCCGATGTATTTGTGCCACTCATCTACTGGGACATGACGAGCCAGCGTGTCCTGACGATGGAGCGAAGCCAAGGGCACAAGCTTGTTCAGCAGATGCCAACCGATTTGATAGATCGGCAACGTATTGCGGAAAAGCTGATGCACTGCTACCTGAAACAAGTTTTCGAACATGGCTTCTTCCACGGCGACCCCCATCCCGGCAATGTTTTCATACTCTCCGATGGACGTCTTTGCTTCCACGACTTTGGAATCATGGGCGAGTTATCGGCACACGACCAGGACGCACTTGCCCAGCTCATTCTGGCCGTTAGCTCGGAGGAAGTTTCTTGGATGGTGGACGCCTATTTCGAGATGGGCGTGGCCGCCGAGGAAGTTGACCGCCAGACCTTTACCTATGACGTCGCGAAAGCGCTCAAGAAGTACTACGAGGCAGCAGGCAGAGGGTATTCGTTCAGTGAGATCGTCCGCCAGTTCACGCAACTCAGCCAGCGTCATCAGATTCGCGTGCCCCGCCAATTCCTGCTAGTGTCAAAGGCATTCATGGCGGTCGAGTCCCAGGCGCTCACGCTGGATCCTAACTTCAACGTCCTGGCCTCCCTCCACGATTACGTTCCGCATTTGCTTGCCCGTCGCATCCAGCGAGGGTTCAATCGTCCGTTTGTCGAATTCAGTCGAAGTTTTCGCACCCTGCGTTCGCTACATCGGGCCGCAACAAATCTTCCCGATATGCTGAATCGCGCGGTGGATGTGCTGAGCAGCGGTAAGGCAACCCTTCATATCGAACATGATCAGCTGGAAGGATTGGAAGCGCATATCGACCGTGGGAGCAATCGGCTAAGTCTGAGCCTGATTATCGCGAGCGTTGTCATCGGCTCCTCGATCGTCATGGCATTCCACAGTGGTCCCCACTATCTGGGGATCCCCCTACTGGGGCTCGTGGGCTTTGTCGTTGCCACCGTAATGGGACTTGCGTGGGCAATTGCCATTTTGCGCTCCGGGCGGCTTTAGCGCCCCCATTGGCCGGGTACCACGCGACGGGGTAGCCTGATGAGACTCGCGAGTATGTACACATTGGCCGGCTTTGCGGTCGCCATGTCGCTATCCGGTGCCGTCTCGGCGGGTGGCGATGAACCGGAATGGTGGCACCGCCATGGGCACGGCTTCATTTCGTACAAGCCGGGGGGCAGCGCCTCTATCGCCGCTATGCACTGTAAGATGGCTCGGTGTTCATGGCGTGCCACGCTTGCCGATACGAAAATGCCGAGATGGCCGACGTGCGGATTAGTCAGATAGGACAATCCGTTGCTCGGTAGCAACTAGGTCGTCGGTGCTTGGGTAGACCACGGGAATCCAGCCGAGCGCCTGATGTGGCGGTGTAATGTTGTCGCCGTAGGATGCGAAGATGACCAGCGGCTTGCGGATACGGCGCAAATCGGCCGTGCAGTCGCAATCCACTTGAGCTTCTCCCGTTTCGAGCTTGTTGCCGACAAAGAGGTCCTGGACCGTCGCAACGAGTTCCTCTCGACTCAGGAAATAGAAGCCGTTCCACCAGCGCTCAAACTCCAGGAATCACTCCGCCTCTTGGTCCGGGTTGGCGAAGACGGTGTAAAACTCTTCCCAGAGGGCCGATTCCGGCTTGAGCATCTGAAAGTTCTGTACCAGCCATACGCCGTCGAAGCGCCCACTACCTAAATCGGCCAGAAAATTTAGTCGCCGAATTCCGGCGAAGGCGGCACGGATCTTGAGATGGTCATCGCGGAGGCCATAGGCCATGCGCTTGATCGCCTTGATCCGGTTGTTGATGCCTTCGACCAGATTGGGGCCCAAGGGCCAGCGGTTGTGGGCCAAGATACCCGGCAGGTAGGGCTAAGCCGACGGGCGAACTGGCGCAGCGGCTCGATCCCGCTGCCCATGGCGCGCTCGTACCAGTCCTGCCAGAACCGCCTGGCGTACCCGCAGTGCCGGTAGTCCCACAAGGCCTTGAGATCGTCCTTGAGCATGTGGACCGTCATCAGCGCCTTGCGAGCCACCCGGTCACCGCGCAGACGGTTCGCCTCGTCAACTCGAACTCTGTCAATGACCTCCCGCCCGTACTTGGCTACCACATAGAACAGGTCATAGACCACCTCGGCTTGCGGGCAATGCATGCGCACTTCCAGATTGTAGGCGGTGTTCATGTCCATGACGGCTGCACGTAGCCTGGCACATCCCGGCGCACGGCAATAAGACGGAATCTATGGGGCGGTGAATACCTTCCTTCAACATTTCGATCGCGAGCTCTCGAGAATACTCCTCAGGTATGGTCGGGTCCGCAATTTTTCCCAGCGTCGCGGCCAATTGGGCTTGCTTTTGCGCCACCGGCTCGAAAAGCCCTTCACTGCTGCTAACCATGCGCTGGCTTGATGCACGTCAATCAGGGAATCCAGTGCCCGGCTATCTTCAAACTGTCAGGCGGCTGCGTTATGCAAGCACTGTACGACGAAGTCACCGCTATTGGGGCGACAATGATCGCGTCATCCACACAGGAGCAAGAGATGTATAGGGAACTCATGATGACCATATTTGTCGGTGCTGCGGCGATTTCTGCTTCGGCGTATGGCCAGAAAACACCGGACCCCTATTCCGATGGAGCAAAGTCGGGAAAGGTGGACCCATACACAGATGGCGCAAAGTCCGGCACGTTCGATCCGTACACCGACGGGGCCAACAAACTGGCCGGCCGGAGCGACGGGGGCCCGTCCGCCGCAGGCACGACCAAGACCAAGCGGGACCCTTACACGGAAGGAGCCAACCAGGGCAAGCGCGACACCTTTACTGACGGGGCTCGGACGGGCAGCCGAGATCCGTACACGGACGGCGCGCGTTCCAAGTAGTAGTCATCGATGGCGGTGTCGCACCGCTCGGCTAGCGCGATAGCTCAATCCAGGTCATGAGGCACCGTCGACGATGGCGGGCCCGAGCGGTATCAGCGGTCGGCGTCGCCTCCCTCGTGTCTTACCGGACACCCGCGAAAAGTCCTCCCCGCCCGAAGTCCTCGAAGCAGGAGGCATCTGCAGAAGTCCCTGACGGTCCTCCATGGCCAAGAGTCCAAGTGGTGATCCCCGTCGCTGAACGTCTATGGGAGACGCGATTGCAATCGTTCAATCAAAAAGCCTGACAAAGTCATATCGTGCGCGGTGATCTCCGCGCGGGTTACTTTCGTCGTCGGCTCCGTATTGTTTCCTTTGTTGGCCCCCCTGGCAGCGGCAAAATTGCGCTGCTCAATCTGATTGGATGGCTCGCCCGTCTCGGAGACCGCGCCAAACCGGGGGCTGACTAAGCGGCAAGGCGGTGGTCTTCGTCCCGGGAGATGGACGGATACCATCGTTCAACGTACGACCGGAGCTGCGGGGCTGGCCTCGGCGTCCAGATCCCACCCCAGGCTTTCCAGTCGGCGCAACGCCGGATGGGGGCAGCCGTGCCACAGGTGCCACTTGGCGCCATGCAGCGCCTTGATCAATGCTACGTTGCTAGGACCGTCACAGTGTGCGGGCCGGCCCTTGATCATCTGTTCGAGATTCTGTACCCGCATGGCGATATGGAATATGCGACGCGCCAACCCTTCTGCGAGATCCAGCGCAGCAGGCACACCGTGCGCAGCTCGCGCCCCGAGCTCACGCGCCGCCGCAAACAGCCGGTTGTGCCGGCCCTCGTGGCTCAGCTTGCGAAGCAGCATTGGCGACATGACGCGGCCGGCCTGGATCCCCAAATTGCCATCTGCATCAGATCCTATGTCATCGAGGGCCGGCCTGAGTGTCCAGGCCGACACCGTCTATTCGGATACGCACGGCCAATCCGAAGCCGTCTTTGCATTTACCTACCTGAACGGCATCCAATCGACCGTCTATTCAGCGATGTCATCGACTGGCAGCTGATCCGCAACCACTGTCTTGTAGCGACTGCCCTTCTCCGCCTTGTAGAAGCGCAGATCCTTCCAATTGCGGATGCGCGGCATCAGCTGGCGTTTTCGGTGATGACGTCCCCGCCGAAGTCCAGCCACTTGGTAAAGGCGTGATACGACTCGATCTTGTTGGTCGTCGCGGTGACTTCCTGCCGCATATCCTTCTGCGAGATCCAGCGCAGCAGGTACACCGTGCGGCGATGGCCGTGGAAGGTATTTCGCGTGCCACGATGCGTGTGAGCGTGGGCTCGCCGCTCGGGCTGATCGTCACGTCGCCGGCATGCTGGGGAAATTCACTGTCGACCTGTTCGGCCGTCCCCGTCAGCAGCTTCTTGAGATTGTCGACGAAGCCCTGCGCATCGGGCGCGAGACCGATCCGATCGCAATAGTCCTGGAGCAACGCCTGACATTCCCCCCAAGGTCGCCGGCGAGATGGGAAAACACACATACCTCCAGGTAGCGCCGATTCGTCGGGTTGCCCAAGGTGGGCCGAACGGCGCACCAGCTTTCGCCAGCGCTCGGAGGCGAACGACAGGTCCACCTCGTCGGCGAGCCATTCGGTCTTGCGGTGTTCGTTCTGCAGCACGACGTCCAACGCCTTGAGTAGTCGGCCTCGGTCGCCGCGACAGCGCGCAATTCCTCGCCATCTGGAACATCGCCGCACGCCATGACTTGAAAGGCTTCTACAGCAATGGCAAATGATTCCCGTCGCTCCAGACCCGGATCGCTTCGCAATCGGCCTGCAGCTTGTCCAGATCGCCGTGCGGCGCCAGCAGCTCGCGCACGCGTTTCCCGGTATGGGCGTCGTCCAGGCCTTCGGCCACAATGCCGATGACTAGTTCGAGCGCGGCAACCAGCTCTTCGCTCAATTCGCGCTGGCGCGCCTGGATGAGAGTGAGTTCTTCCTTGGCACTCTTGTGAATCGCCCCATGCGGCGGATGAACATTTCCGCGATGTCGTCGCGCGCGCCGATGCGCATTTGGTGGATCAGGGCCAGGATCAGTGCGTGTCGCCTGGCGGGCCGGAAGTCCTTCATGTCACCCGCGTCGAGGGCCGACGCCATTTGCCAAGTGTTTCAGTTTGGTGGCCGGGACGCTGTCGAGCAGCGTGTCGTTGTCAGGCAGCGATTCGAGCCACTTCAACTGGTCCAGCACCAGGTCGAGGTGTTTGCGCGTCGCCTTTTTTGCGGATCGCTTGATCTGCTGATAGAGCGAGCGCCGCGCCGGCAACTCGGTTTCCAGCAGTTGATCGAGCCATTGGCGCTGGTCGGCGGACAGGCGCTGCTCGATGTGGCGATGGAGCGCGGCGTCAGCCACGGCACGGGCCTGTTCCGCGATCTCATCGAGCGTCCGGAAGGCGGGCAGCTCGTAGCCCAGCCGAACCAGTTCCTCGATCGTGATGTTGAGGATGTCCACGCGTGTGTCCACCACGCCGGCGGCTTCCTCGGCAAGTCGGATCGCGACGAGGCGGGTCTGGGCATCGGAGTACGGCTTGATGCCCAGCAAGGTACGGATCACCTTGTGATGGCGATAGCGCGCGGTACGCGCAGCGGGATAGGTGATGCGCTGAACCGGTGCCATGCCCAGGCAGGCCGACACGTATTCGACGACTTCGGCGGGCACTGCCTCCACTGCCGGAAAGTGCCGCAGGAATTGGAAACACTTCAGGTTGACCAGCAGCGCGAGGCGCCTCTCAGCAGTGCGCGCGAAGCCTTGCGCCCACTCGATTTCCTCTGGGCGGGGTGAACGAGGCCTGCAGATCCTTTAGCGTCAGGATACGCGGAAACCGAGGATAGGCAGTTCGTTCGATGCTGGCCATGGTAAGGGACTCCCTATCCGGGATCGGCGGACTTATTCGGTACGGCGCTTTGCGAGGTTGCGTGGAGCTCGCTCGAACTGGCCAGAATATGCAGTCGATGCCAGAACGCCAAGCCTGCGGCGCTGCCTGGTCATCACGCTGGGTTGGAGTCGGGTAGTGGCTGTCGCGCTTTGTCTGGGGGAAATAGCAGCTGATGCCTTCTCTCCGAGCACGACGTCTCGCTCGTCGCATCGAGCCAGTACACGAACCGATCCAACTGGGCGAGGTGCAGCGGCTTTAGCGCGCTACCTATTTATTTCTGGACCGGATGCCGCGGAACTTTGCGTACGATCGGCGCCCTTGGTCGGGCGGGGGAGCTCTGGTCGCGAAGCCATCGCGCCTGGGCCCGCCGCGGCGGCGTGTTAGTCAACAGCCTCTCGGCATGGTCCACATGGGTACCGCACGGTGCTGTCGGCAATCGCTGGCAGAAACCCGACCCAGCCGACGCCTACAGGGCTGGGCCGAAGACATAAAGACCGGGCTCTTTATTACTTCTGGGTATATGTGAGGCACGCCCCCTATTATTCGCAGCGTCGCAACCAGACAGCGCGCGCGCTTTTATTGACTTCCTGGTCGCCAAATTTCAGGAATTGCCCGCAGAGATGGGATGACTTGCAATGGAAACATTCGCTTGAGAAAGGCTCACCGAGCCTTTCGATAGTGATCTCTGAGGAATACAGGCAGATCATTTGACGGGGGCGTACAGGGAACTTGATACATCATGTCGCTGGCGAAGCCGAGGGCCGGCCAGGATTCGTGAATATGTGAAGCTTAAGATATTTCGAATTGCGGCCAACCCTCCTGTCCGTAGGCTGAGCGAGAGCCTGGCGGATGCCATCTCACTCCCCAAAACAGAACCCCCGCCTGGCGAACCCTCCTTTTCCTCGGGTTTACGTTAGTTGCCCAGTTCTACGCGACGACCTAAATTCCTCGTTAATTGTTAACAATCAATTGTTGGCAACGTACAGAGCGAGGAAAACATGCGTATTGAGCACTTTGAGACGATCTCCTGCGACGCCGGGTGGCGTAATTACTACTTCTTGAAGGTTGTGACGTCCGACGGCACGGTCGGCTGGAGTGAGTACGACGAGTCATTTGGGCCGCCGGGGTTGACGGCTGTGATCGAGCAGTTGGGGGCGCGATTGATTGGCAAGTCGGTGTACGACCACGAGGAAGCGTATGGCCGGCTGGCGGCGTCGTTGCGGCCGGCTCCTTATGGGCTTAGTGCCGAGGCGATTGGTGCTATCGAGAATGCCTTGCTCGATGCGAAGGCCAAGTCGTTGGGCTTGCCGGTTTATCAGTTGCTGGGCGGCAAGCATCGGGACAGCGTGCCAATTTACTGGTCGCACTGCGCGACCTGGCGGATCAGCCATCCCAAGCTGTATCAGCCGGCCATTGTCGATCTGGACGGGGTGAAGAAGGCGGGTGAAGACGCGCGCAAGTCCGGTATTTCGGCGCTGAAGACGAATCTGTTTGTCGATGAGAATGGCAAGCCGCGTCAGTGGATGGCTGGTTTTGGTTCGCCTTATGCGCCGTCGCTGACCGTCGACAAGGCGTTGATCCGGAATCTGCGAGCGCATCTGGAAGCGCTGCGCGATGGTGCTGGTCCGGACGTCGATATTCTGGTGGACCTGAATTTCAACGCGCGTACCGAGGGTTATCTTTCGCTGATCAATGCGATCAAGGATTTCGATCTGTTCTGGGTGGAGCTCGATATCTACAATCCGGACGCCATGGCGTATATCCGTCAGCGCAGTCACGCGCCGATTGCGGCGTGCGAGACGCTGTTTGGCATGCGCCAGTTCCTGCCCTATTTCCAGGCGCAGTCGATGGATGTGGCCATTGTGGATGCGGTGTGGAATGGCGTCTGGCAGGCGATGAAAATCGCCAACGTTGCCGACGCGTTCGACGTCAATATCGCGCCGCATAACTTCTACAGCCATCTCTCCACGACGATGAACGTGCATTTCGCGGCGGCGGTGCCGAATCTGCGCGTAATGGAAGTGGATGTGGATCGGCTGTCCTGGGACGACGAGCTTTTTACCAGCACACCTCAAATTGAGCGCGGCAGCATTCTCGTTCCCGATGCGCCGGGCTGGGGTTGCGACCCCATTGAGGAAGCTTTGCGCGCCCATCCGCCGCAAGTCCGTCGCAGCCATCTTGGCCTGTAAGCGCCGGGCCTGAAGCGTAGTCCCTCAACTAGAGATTCCTATCACTTCCGGGGAGGAGGGGGAGACCGTCGCGCGCTGGCGCGACCTCCCCTCGGGAGCCGCCCATATCACCACCATTCGATGGCTGGAGCAGGATCATGATGACAGTTTCCACCCCCGCCGCGCGGCAGCAAGCGGCGCCATTGCACACGAGCGACGAGGTGCGGCGTACCTTTGCCAAGGTCACGCTGCGCATTATTCCGTTTCTTTTCGTCTGCTACGTGTTTGCCTATCTGGATCGCGTCAATATTGGCTTTGCCGCGCTGCAGATGAAACAGGATCTCGCGTTCTCGGACGCCGTCTACGGGCTTGGTGCCGGCATTTTCTTCCTCGGTTATTTCCTGTTCGAGGTGCCCAGCAACCTGCTACTCGAAAAGATTGGCGCGCGCAAGACGCTGATGCGGATCATGGTCGTTTGGGGGTGCATATCGGCGAGCTTTGCGTTCATCACCACGCCCACGCAGTTCTATGTCGCGCGCTTCCTGCTGGGCGCGTTTGAAGCCGGATTCTTCCCCGGTATCGTGCTCTATCTGACGTACTGGTATCCGCCCGCCATGCGCGGAAAGATCATTACGCTCTTCATGTCGGCGATTGCGGTGTCGGGTGTGATTGGTGGCCCACTGTCGGGCTGGATCATGGTCAATATGACCGGCGCGTCGGGGCTTGGCGGCTGGCAGTGGCTGTTCATTATCGAGGCGGTGCCGTCGATCATCCTCGGCGTGCTGGTGATGTTTGTGCTGTCCGACAAGCCGGCTGACGCCCGGTGGCTCACGGCGCGGGAAAAAGACATCCTGATCCATGAAGTGGGCGAAACTGGCACGCACGGCCACGATCATTCCTTCGTGAAGACCCTGCGAGACCCGCGGCTGTATGCGCTGTCGATGATTTACTTCACGATCGCCGCCGGCCTTTACATCATCAGTTTCTGGCTCCCGGAGATGGTTCGCAGCTATCACGTCACCAATCCACTGCAGATCGGCATCCTGACGGCGATTCCTTATGTGGTGACGTGCGTCGGCATGGTGATTGTCGGCAAGCATTCCGACAAGACCGGCGAGCGCCGCTGGCACGTGGCGCTGGGCATGATCGTCGCTGCGATTGGCCTGGTGGCGGTAACGCTTGTCCATAGCAGCCTGGTTGTCGCGCTGGTCGTATTCTCGATTACCACGCTCGGCATCCTGACCGCCATGCCACTGTTCTGGACGATTCCCACCTCGTACCTGTCCGCATCCGGTGCGGCGGGTGGCATTGCGGTCATCAACAGTATTGGCCTGATCGGCGGTTTTGCCAGCCCTTCCGTGCTCGGCTGGGTCAAGATTACGACCGGGTCGCTGAATTACGGGCTATACACGTTTGCGATAACGCTGGTACTGGGCGCCATTCTGCTGCTCACGGCCATGCCCCAGCGATTGCTCAAGGGCGACGCTCGCGTTTGATTAAAAGGAGACATCATGCGAATTCTGGTTTTGGGCGCCGGCGCGATCGGCGGCTACTATGGCGGCCGGTTGGTCCAGCACGGCGCGGACGTAACCTTTCTTGTGCGCCCGGCGCGGCGCGCGATTCTCGAACGCGATGGGCTGAATATTCGCAGCCAGTATGGTGATTTCCACGCTGCGGTGAAAACGGTCACCCAGGAGGAGCTGGACGGGCACTTTGACATCGTGCTGCTGACCAGCAAGGCCTATGACCAAGATTCCGCCATCGAAGCCATTCGCCCCGCCGTGGGCCCGAATACCGCTGTTCTGCCGTTGCTGAATGGCATGGCGCATATCGACAAGCTCAACGCAACCTTTGGTGCGGATCGCGTGCTCGGCGGGCTGGCGAAAATCATCGTCACGCTCGACAAGGACGGCACGATCCAGCATCTGAACGATTGGTGTTATATCAAGTTCGGCGAACAGTCGGGCGTCATGAGCGACCGGGTGCTGGCCCTGCAGCGGGCGTTTCCACAAGACAGCGTCAAGGCCAGTGCCGTGCCCGACATCATGCATAACCTGTGGGAGAAGTTCGTCCACCTTTCCACCGTGGCCACGGTTACTACGCTGCTGCGCGCCAGCGTCGGTGAAATCGCCACTGTGCCAGGCGGTACAGAATTCTTCTATCAGGTGCTGGCAGTTCACGAGCAGGTCGCCGCGCGCGAGGGATATCCGATGACCGGCGCATTCCTGGCCGAATATCGGGCGTTGTTCGCCAATAAGGAATCGGCGTACGTTCCGTCGATTTTGCGCGACCTGGAACGGAAGTCGGCCATCGAGGGCGAGCACATTGTCGGGTACATGCTCTCGCGTATCCGGGCGCATGGCCTGGACGAGACCATCCATCGGATTTGCTGGCTGAACTTGCAGGCCTATGAAGTAAGGCGGGCAGCCGGCAGGCTCTGATCTACCCTAATCGTGCTCAGGAAGGCACATTTGTAAACCTCGGCCGCCTGGAATTAACTGCCCACAATTAACAATCGCCTTCGCCGGGCGGTATGATGCGAGTCATCCGCCCTGGCAGCCCAGGCTAGCGCCTTGCACCCGCTCCATGGTTGGTTCGGGTGCGTTTTCCGTTTCCGGTCAAGCATTTATGAGTACTCGCATTGAAATCGACAAACGCAGCCTTGATCGGCAGGCCGCCGACTGGATTCGCGACGCCATTTTTTCTGGCAACCTCGCGCCCGGCTCCCGGCTTACCGAAATAGCGCTGGCGAAACAGATCGGCCTGTCGCGTTCGACGGTCCGTGCCGGCATGCAGCGCCTGGCCAGTGAAGGACTTCTGATCCAGCACGCCTATACCGGATGGGAAGTCGTGTCGCTGTCGGCGGAAGACGCCTGGGAGCTTTATACGCTTCGCAGCAACCTGGAAGGCATGGCCTCGAAACTGGCTGCCGCGAATATCGACGACGCCGGCCGCAAGAAACTGCGCGAGGCACTGGCCGCGCTGAAATCCGCCATCGCCGATATGGATCGCCGCCGCATCGCCGAGGCGGACCTGGCTTTTCACAAGACGGTTGTCGCGCTGTCAGGGCATCGCCGCCTGATCGTCCAGTATGGTTTGATCAGCGACCCGGTGATGCTCTACATCCTCATGACGACGAAGCTGATGGAGTATTCAGAAGCCATTTATGCCGAGCACGAGCATATGGCGTCGGCGATCCTGCAGGGCGATACGGCGGAAGCCGAGAAACTGGCCCATGACTATGCGCAGATGCATGGCGAGCGTCTGGTGAAGGTCTTGCAGACGCAAGGCGAGTTTCAGGACGTTTGAAGCAGAACGGCGCCGACACGTGTTGAGCGTCGGCGCCGCGAATCATCGGGCCTTGGTCGTCTCAGTCGTCTCAGTCGTCTCAGTCGTCTCAGTCGTAATAGGCGGGAAGCAGCTTGAGCTGTTCGGCCTGATGCTTGTCATGATTGATGAACAGCTTCGCCTTGTAGGTTGCCATCAGTTTCCTGACTTTTTCCATCGACGCGAGCGAATCCGAATTATTGGTATTCAGCGACGGCACGATGCTTCGCTCGAAGTTACCTTCCAGATGCACCACGTCGCCAGACAGGATCACAAATCCCGAATTCTTCAGGTGGACCATTAGCGACTGGCTGCCCGGCGTGTGGCCTGGCGTGGCCACTAGCGTCACGCTGCCATCGCCGAAAACGTCGGTATCCCCTTCAACCAGCTTGAGGTCCTTCGGTTTTCCCATCAGCTTGCGCGCTAGCGCCATCAGCTGGTTGACGTTCTCGTTCGACCCATTGGGCGAATGAATCCAGTCATACTCGGCCTTCTGCATGAGAATCGTCGAGTTCGGGAACAGGCCCACATTGCCGATATGGTCGCCGTGGGTGTGCGAAATTGCCACGCGGCCTACGTCATCCGGCTTGAGTCCGAGTTCCGCCAGTTGGCCCGTCAGCGTCTTGTCGAGGTGATAGACGATCAGTTTCGGCAGCGTGGACCACCCCTTGGGATCCTTGTACGACGATTCGGGCACGCCGGTATCCCAGAGCAGCCAATCCTTTCCGTGCTTGACCAGCCAGCAGGTCGACGAGAACTCGACGCTCTTGCCGACATTCTCGCCCGGTGTCCACACCGATTCGTCATTGGCCAGAGAGCGGCCGCAATCCACGCGGTACAGCCTGTCGGCCAAACCGGCCCGGGTGGCGTCTGGCAGCGCGGACGCCGCATGCGCAACCGGCGCGCCTTCCAGCATGAACAGCAGAGACACCAGCGCAGATGTCAGCGCCACTTTTGTTTGCCTCAGCATTACCTATTCTCCTGGTGAAAATAATCAAATGGGATATCAGGGCGCACGCAGCACCAGCGGCTTGTTCTTCTCGGCAATATAGTGAGCAATTGCCTTGAACCGCGCCGTGCCGGTGTTGCAGACGTTATGCATTTCTTCCTGGCCGAACTGCAGCGGTCGCCCTGCCACAAGCCTCTGGTCCGGCTTGCTGTCGAACTTGGCGACCGCCTCGCCTTCGAGCACGTAGGCGCTTTCGATCCCCGGGTGTGCATGCCGGGTCGTGCACTGCCCGGGTTCGAGTTCGGCAATCACGCTGACCGTCTCGTAACCGGGCGGATAGTCGATGGTCTGTAGCGGAGTGCGCTTCTGGGCAAGCGCGTTGGTGCCTGCGGCCAGCAGGACGACTCCGGAAGCAAAAACGGCCAGCGATCGTGTTGAGTAATTCATGGTGTTGTCTCCTAATAGATCTTTGTTATGGCTGTACTGCGGGGGGATTAACTGACAATCCACCCAAGTTACTGTAAGCATCAACAAGCCTTATAAGCGGCATGTCGATGAGGCTTTGGGCGAGGCGGACGAGGTTTGTTGCGATCCGGTCGCACGCGATGGGCACGTGTTGCGATCAAAGCCAAGGTCTCATTCAGGGCAGCCTTGGCCCAGCGCAAGCCGAGCAGCGCCGCTGACAGGACAGGTTTGAGAGCCGTGATGGCGAAGGTTCGGTTGATACGACGGTCCGAGTCAATCTCATGTTCCTGCGCGGCGCTGAGGCAGCATAGGGCGTGCAAGTTGTCGCTGAGGATTTTGGCGCCGAAGTCCTGCCTCGCGGCCA